>CANMVX010000021.1 GCA_947501115.1 Haliscomenobacteraceae bacterium | reverse complement strand
TTTAATCATAAAAATCATTGTTCAGACAGTTCTAAGCAATGAATCAGCGGAAAATCCTTCACAGGTTCATCAAAGGCAGTGGGGTAAACTTAATGACATTTATTGCTAAGAAGATTTTAGGTTGTAAGGATTTAAAAACATTTTGGAATAGCAATGGCAAAAAATACACCTTCTTACATATCAGATCATTGGTTCTGCATTTATAAACTCCATTGTCTGTCCGTTTTACATTAATGAATAGGGTATTAACCCATCAGCATTTTCCCAACAAAATAGGCCATAATACTTTGGGAACCAATGAAGCAGACCAATATAACGAGACACCCTTTTTGTTACTGCACCGCTCTCAACAAAGAGCAATACATCGGGGTCGGTTATGTCTAGTAAATTTCGTAAAAGTCCTGTTTTTGGGTCAGTGTAGGTGAAGTCAGGGTCTATGTATTTGTAGGAATTAGACTTATGCTTTTTGTTTGGTAAATGCCACTAGTTCTGTTAGTGATATTTTTCCAGTCACATAGTCCCTAATAATTTCAATACCTTTTGGTGTGGGTTTAAATCCTTCAAACATGTTACTCCCCGGGGCGTTTGCTGTGCTTTCTAAGGTTTTCAAGTCCGAAAACTTAACTCCCATAATCGTCAGGTTGCTTCTGTCTATTTCTATCGTGTTAAACATATTTTTCAGTCTTAAATCCTTTTCAAATTTACAAATTATTTAGGTCAAACGTTTGTTTTCTTTGGCTTTAAAATGGCTTATAACGCTGTTAGGCACTGGCTGTTTTACTTTTTATTTCCTTTTGATAGCAACTTATCTAAATAGGCTCGCTCTTCTTCAAAACTCATATTCATAATTTCGAGACTTAATTTATCTCGAATTTGACGCATAACCTTAATAGAATCAAATGTTTTTGTGTCTTTTTTATTCTTCGTTTCCATAATTAAAAATTTCTTTTGGCGTTCTTATTTCAATCATTTGATGACCATTTTGAAAATTAATTCCATTATAGCCTCTGATTCGATCTAAATTAACAATATGTTTAAAATTCCAACTAACTAAAACATCCGCATGACAAACTGTTGCAATGGCAATATGTTGACAATCTGCCTTACTTGTTTTCCCTACAACTTTCCCTTCAATATACTTATCGGCTAATTCCGAAGCATCTTTTGATAATCTAACTCTTTCTATGAACTCATTTGAAAAACTATCCAAAAGTTGTCTTACAAAGTCAGGCGCACCTAATAATTCAGCCTCAAGTATATCAGAAACTATTATCGTTATTTCTCCATTTCTAACTCTATCAAAGAATGTAATGGTATCTGTTGAAAATTCCTCATCGAAATTTCCACCAAATACTGATGTATCAATATAAACGCGCTTTATCATTGCTGCTAAATTACGACTTTTCTGAGAATATACAATGTTAGGGTATTGCCTATTTACGGCTTTTGCCTAACTCGCTTATACACGAAACAATATAAAGATAAACCATTTAATTCAGAAGTATCCATTTATACAAGTATTCCTTGACAACGATATTATCATTAGGTTGCACATGTATTTTGGTACTGCCATTCTCGGTTTTTCAGATGATTATATAGCTCCTGGTCTGAATCAGATTTCACCTATATTTTTGGGATGTATCAATGTAATCCCTCTTTTGCGTGTAAGGTACTCACCACCTTTGTTCCGGTTTTAGATTCCAGCTCTTTGAGTGCTACCCTGGCTACATTACCGCCTTGTAGCGGCACGTTTTTACTTTCTTCAAAATTTTGAGGTTCTACTGCTGCCGAAATATCCTTGGTAGGTGCTTCTGCGAGCATGTTCAATATCAATTCCATATTGGTCATTTTATCCAGCAGATTTTCTTTTTTTAAGCCTTTAAAAACTTTATATTCTTTGGTGGTTTTACCGGCCCAGGCCTCTGTTATAATATCTGTTAAAGTGTCAAATTGCTTCCCTTCTTTTAATCCCCGGTTTTTCCATTCGTCTGTAAGTTCCTTACGTATTTCAATACCTTTCAGCAGTTGGTTAATCCAGCTTTCTGTGTATCCGAGTTTTACCTATTGTTCCAATGCTCTGGCAATACTTAGCTCAGGGTCTTGCATTTCGTCCAATCGTTCGGCAGCTACTTTTGCCAGCCAAAGTTTAATGGCTCTTCTTTGGGGGAAAGAATAGATTGAATAAGCCTGAATATTTGCCCGGAATCAGCAACATCGTTCATCCGCATTTTGCCCTCGGCAGCAAGCGTTTTCAAAGTGTGACAATTTGTCACGGTTTCATTTCCTTCTTTTTTGAGTTTGGCTTTCAGGTCGAGAATCAATGGTTTGAGTTCAGAAATAAGTCCCTGCTTTTTGCTTTTACTAAAATTCCGATGGTTCCTGTTACTCCTAATCCTGCGTGCTTTGCGTGAAATCTGCCTGGTGATTCGTCCAACAAGATTAGATCCGCTTCACTTTCGGTTGCAAGAACAATGGCCTCGGCCTATCATTTATCTAAATTTAGAAAGTATGCAATAGATTTTCTATCTTGAATTTGTTCAATTTTAATCCATTCAAATGCTAATAAATTCAAATAATATTTCTTGTGCTTTCTTGCCTGTGTCTTCTAAACTTTTTATTCCAGCTTCTTTTAGTGTCATTTTCTTTTCATTTTTCTATTATGGTTCGGGCGTACGGATGATGTTGGCTGAGTTATTTATTGTAGTTGTCCAATTTTTTCATTTATCTTGTCATGGAAGTTATGATATTTTGTCGGAACATTACTTTTCTTTTGGTCTAATAACCAAAATTTTCTTATCCCATTTAAATTATATTCTACATAAAGTCCACCCCAATCTCCCGCGTCTGGTTGCCCAATTATTTTTTCTGTTTCGTTAAGTAAATCTGTCGGAAAGTATTTTGTCAAGTCTTTTGTGTCATTGAATTTTTGTTGCGATAGTTGAACCCAGATTCCTCCATAAAATTCACCTGAATTCGGATATTGGTCTTTGGTGTCTTCAAATAGTTTTTCATTTTCCAACCTAAAAATTTCAATGCATTGTTCTCCAACACATTTTCCGTAGAAATGTCCGAAAATAATGTAGTCCGATGTTGAAAGTTCTAAATTGTCGTCTTTCTCACAAGATGTCAACATGAAAACTGTAAGGCAAGCCATTATTGAAATGTATTTTTTCATCTTTTATATTTTTATTTGTTATTCAATGTAGTCTTTTGGTCATTCCTTGCATATTCAGATCAAATATTAAACGGAAACTATATTGAAAAGGTTGTGATTGACAAGAATGTGAGCTTAAAATAAATGTAATCACCAAAATGGAGGGAGAACCACCAAACTGGCTGGATAATCCGGTTCAAATTGACCACCGGATTATCCACCAATTGACTTGGTAATGTTTTCTTCCATCAGTATTTCATAAGCTTCATTGTAAGCAAAGTCGGGAAGGTCGGATTGGACTCTTTTATATTCAGTCTGCCCAAAGTGCTTCCTTCGCCAAAGCCCTCTTTGTCGTATGCCAATATCATATACCAGCCTAATTGATTCAAAAATAAGCCGTAGGAATTATTTGTTAATCAACAGGTTATTAGGATTGATAATGGGTAATACAAAATTCTGTAATGCAGTTCCTTGTAAACGGGTTAAAAGTATTCCTCTTGAGGTGGAATAGGTAACCGATGAAATTGCATTGGTTAATGCAGGATTTAAATGCAATCGTTTGTTTTTTTCCGGAGAGGCAAGCTCTTCTAAATTTTCTATTCGGTAAATAAAAATCAAATGAAAATTTCCAGTTGCTTCGCATTCGTTTTCACCTTTACTGTCAGTCATAACACTTACTTTGAAAGCTGCTTTAGCCAGTTTTTCCTCAAGGTTGAAGCCCAATTGTAAGGTGTTGTCCAATTTGTAGCCGATAACTTTGTTAATGTCAAACATTTCAGGAGTATCCGTCTGTCCTTTTATCATTTTGAAATCAATCAAAGCAATCTTTTCAGGGTCAAAAACATTTTTATCCTGCATTGCTCAATTCATTATAGGGTTCTGTTTCTTCGGCAAATTGCCAAACTTTTCCACTCGTTTTTGTGTCGAGCATTGTGTAACTAACAAAGGTGTGCACCCTGCAAATAAATCCATCTTCTACAAATTCTGTCTTTGCTTTTTTCTTGGGCACTTCTAATAATGGTTCTCCCAGTTCAGCTGACAATTTTGCCAGTGAACGAAGAGTGAAATTATGTTCACCGCTAAGCCATTTGGAAATTTCCGATGGTTTTTTATCCAACTTATCTGCGAGTTGTTTTTTGCTGATGTTGTTTTCTAGTAATAGCTGATTGATGCGAACCACCAGGTCGGCATAAAGCCTCACAAAGATTTCAACATCTTCCGGGGTTTCGTCTAATATTTCTTGAAATATCTTACTCCTCATTTTGTTTATCTTTTAAATTATTATTTCATCACTGTCATCGTAATAGCGAAAAGCTCTTTGGTCAGTAGTAATGTAAATTTCTTTTTGTTGTAATGCGTCCAAAATACGTTTGGCGAAAATATTGGCTTCCTGAAATACCATACTTGTTCTTCCGCCTTGTGCTGTACCAGCTGTTTTTTCCCCACCATTGAACAATACCACCAAGTTTTCTGAAATTCGCAAGCAATACAATCGGAGGGGGAAATTACCATATTTGATAGATATATCTTGCACTTTGTAAGTACCCGAAGGGGGAAGTGCTTGTGCAGCATTTTCAAATCTGAAGAAATATTCCAACGCTCCATGTTCATCTCCAATGACCACTTCAAGAAAGCTTGCCAGTTCTCGTAATGAATTTTTGAGTTGTTCATCGTATCTGAATTTTTGAAAAAACTTATCGGTTTCCGAAAGGGTTGCATCTTCCCACCTCACGGTGTAAAAAGTGCAAACCTGCCCTTGGTCGTCAAATATTTCAAGTGCAAATGTATTCACTTATAATTGAATTATGCAAGTTTTTGATTCACTTTTAAGTTAATCATTTCAAAACTACCGTTTTCTTTTCTTTGCCATCAAGCATCTACGCCTCAATTTGACCTCCATTTATCATTTTAGATAATAGAATATCCTGTGCTTCCCTGAGCTCTTTGGGCACTGAGTATTGGCTTACTCGTTCCGTATGTCGAAATACTGTCATTTTAAACTCTCTGCCAAAGGCTTATACCTACCGCATTCTTTTCCACAGGGGCTTATTTTGGTCTGTATTAGGGAAGGTTCGTTTCCTTTTATATCTGAATAAAGATAAACCATTTAATTCATAAGTATTCATTAATACAAGTATTCCTTGACAACGATATTATCATTGAGTTGCACCTGTATTTTGGTGCTGCCATCCTCGGTTTTTCAGATGATTATATAGCTCCTGGTCTGAATCAGATTTCACTCATTTTTTTGGCTGTTTTGTACATCAAGTATGTCATTATGGTCTGAACTGTGATTCATTTGATTCCTGGATTATTTTGATTTTTTTTGTTTGAATCTGAGTATTCCGGGGTAAAGTGGGTTCTTCGTCACTTTTGGTGAAATTTCATATTTATTCATTAACAAGAAAAATAGCAATGACCAAGAACCTGCACTGATGTTACCGGAAATTTCATTGAAAAGGGTGTGATTGACAAGAATGTGAGCTAAAAATAACTGCAATAACCAAAAGTGACGAAGAACCCAGTTTGACCGGAATATTCTGTTTGTTCTATCTAATTATCTTCTGAGTATTCGTAACTCATAGTTTGTTGTTTTGTTTTTTAACTTTTTCTATTTCATTAATAAATACAAACATTTGCGAAGAAGGATTTTTAAACTCTTGTAATTTTGAAGCTATATTCACAGCTTTACTTTGACCTTTTTCAATTTTATTTTTCAAATCATTATTAAACAGACCTTTACCATAATTTGGAAATTGCTGTTTTAATTTTTGAATGCATTCCTTACTTGTGATTTCTGCTGTTTGTTCTTGAACATGCAACAAATACCAAAGTTCAAAACAAGGATTGGAGCTTAATAGTATAGTATTTTTGATAGCTTGTAATTTCCTTAACATTTCCGTCACATCTATATCATAAACTAAATAAGTTATGTCTTTTGGGTGATTAGCTTTGTCTTTTTTGTAGTTTTGAATGTATTTTCCGGTAATTCGGTTGCCTGCGATTTTTGCATCAATCAAAATAGGAAGCCTGTATTTTGAACGCAAATAATTAATGTAAGATTCTTCTGTTTCGCCCTCCCAAAAAACATAAAAAGTAGGATTTATTTCCTTCCCTTTTGGTATTCTTTTATTTCGACTCATTCAATAAACTTTTTAAATTCTCAAAGGAGTCGTTTATATACGGGATGGCATCGAAACGGCCCTGCAAATAGGCTTTTTCAACATCCATAGTATCTCTAAAGTCTTTGTAATCAAATAAAGAATAAAGGTCAGTAGCACCATCTTCTTTTTTGTTTACGAAATAGATTTGATCCTTTCGTAATTTATCCAAATTCAAAAGATTGGTGTTGTGTGTAGAGTAAATCAGTTGTGCGGATTGGCTGGCATTGAACAACTCGATAATGTATTCGACAATTTTTGTGTGCAAGCTCATTTCAATTTCATCAACTAACAGCATTTTATTGTTTTTGATTACATCTAAAATTGTGAGCATAAACACAAATAGCGCCTTCGTACCAGCTGATTCTTCGGCAGTAAAATCAAATGCTACTTTGGGGTTTGATTTGTGAAAAGAGGTAATTATTAAATGGGGCTGGATTTCATCTTTTATGGATGCAGTATTGTTTGCAAAATCGGCATTGAGATTTTTTGCCGGTTTTAGTTCATTTTTGATTTTAATATCAATAATGTCGCTATCTGCAATTTGCAGTGCTTTTAAAACTTGATTTTTGTTTTCATTAAACAATTTTTCTACGGCAATGTTATCAAAGCCAATATATCCTAAAAAAAATGATTCGCTGAAAAAACGGAAAATGTCTTTTGCTAATTCTCTGTCCATTTGGCTGGCTCGCGAAATATAAAGTGTTTTCTTAGAGGTGTTTTCGGCTACATCCAAGGGCTTTTTTATTGCTGAAGAAAAGGAATAGATTTTACTTTTTTCATTACTCAAGGTTTCATTCCTTGTAAATACTTTAGCTCTTCGTCCGTTTGGGTAATAATACAATTCCTCTGTAATGATTTCTGTTTGATTCAGTGAAAAACTGTATTCATATTCTATTTTTTTGATTGCAAAAAGTATTTTAAAAGTACTTGGTTTTTTTTCAAAGCCCTGAAATTTAAAAGGTTTGAAATTAAAAATTACATTCTCGTTATGGTTGTGCGAATTTAAAATCATTCTCACGCAAAACTGTATGCCTTTGATGATATTACTTTTGCCCGAGGCGTTGGCACCATACAATGCCACTGATTTTAATAGTTGAGTGTCTTCAAAATCAAAGACATTATGACTCAAATCTTGTGATTTTTGAGTTTTACTATTTCCCGCTTTCAGATCTAAAACAACCTCTTCTTTTATAGAGTAAAAATTGCTTAAATGAATTTCTATTATCATTTTAGTCCTTTTTTTGAAATTATATTGCAAATATAGCAATTAAAAACAAATGAACATGCTTTTTATTGCTTTACATACTTTCATATTCCGGTGTTATAGGGTTATTCATCCATTTTGATGGATAAGCCGGTCGCCTTTGCTTTAAATAACTGGCACATATCTCTTTCTGTATTTTTCATAACCCAGACTTGGAATCATCTCTCTCCCTATTTTTATACCATTTGCCACATCTTCTAAAATGACATATTAGTCTGCTGTGTGATGGTCATAATAACCAATAGACAAATTAATACAGCTAAAATTAAATAGTTTTTTCATCGCATAAACATCTGTAAAAGGGTGCGAACCATACTGCGGGATAATGTATTCAACTAACACATTATTCGCTTTTTTGAAAAATTCACTCCTCCTGTCAAACAAGGGAACGCCAGAGGATACTTCTGTCAGCATATAATCAAAGGGCGCGTCAAATTGTATAGCATAACCAACATTTTCAAAAAAAGCTTCATCCGCTTCATTTGAACCAATACAACCAATCTCCTCTGACACAAAGAAAGCAGCTTTTAACACGGGTAACTCTAATAATAAGGTTAAACAAGCGAAAACGCCAGCCTTGTCGTCACCACCAATGCCCGTTGGTTTCCCTTTGGCATCATAACCTTTGTAAGCCTCTTTTAATACGTCCCTACTATTTTTCTTTAATTCCGTTCGAACATCAATATAATGGTTGTTATGAACAGTATCTGTGTGCGCCACAACACAAGGATATATATCAGCATCACCTTTGGTGCAATAAATATTGAACAGCTCATCCACTTTATATGGTATTTTGTTCTCTTCCAAGAACTCACATATAAAATGGACCAATTTACTCTCATTACCAGTGTAAGAGGGAATTGACAAAATCTCTTTTAGTAGTTTCTTATCCATTTTTTGATTTTTTCCTTTTATTATTTATTAGACCCTCTCTGGGTTTTTAATATCTATATATAAAGTAAAGTATGTCTATTATGTGTTCGAGAACGTTTTTAATCCCTTTTTGGTTGTGTCCAGTTAATATTTATTGTTGACCATTTAAAAATCTGCAAAACGTAAAGTTGCATTTGTGACTTGAATACAGCTATAATAATTAATCATTTAATCAGAAAAATCATTGTTCAGACAATTTTAGTCGTTGTCTTCTTTGAGAATTTCAAAATAATGGCTCCAATTCAATTAGGTAGCTGGATTTTTTGAAGGGTAATTTCTTTTTTACTCATATATTTCGATATTTTTTTACATAGAGTATATCATTATAGTCTGAACTGTGATTCATTTGATTCCTGGATTATTTTTATTTTTTTATTGGAATTTAAATCATTAGTTTCCATTTCCATCATATAAATAAGACGATTTGATAATTAGAGAGTATATCGTTGGTTAAGAGTCTTATGATTTTTTATTTATATCAGGCATCATCCGTTCTAATTTCTTAGTTATATTTTTCAACTGTTTTCAGGTCATTCATGCTAAGACAATAAATAAAAATTCTTGCTTTTAATACCAAACTTTGGTATTTTTGTGAAAAAGAAATATGTTAAAAAATACATCTGTTACCTTAGGGGATTATTTCGAACGTATCATTGAAAAAAGCATAGAAACAGGCAGATATTCTTCAGCTAGTGAAGTAATTAGAGAGGGTTTGAGACTCGTTGATGAAAGAGAACAAAAAATTAAAATCCTTCGGGAAGCCATTGAAGCTGGAGAGAGGAGTGGTTACGTTGACAACTTTGATCCAATGAAACACTTAAAGGATCTTAATCAAAGATATCAAGAATGATTTCCAACTTTGAATTAAGCCGACTCGCTTTGAGGGACTTAGATGAAATATTATGAAGAAATATTTAAAGTAATAAATGAAATTTGCAATAATTCAGAAATGGGTGAATCCATTGATTTTGTTAAAAAGGGACATAGAAGAATAAATGTAAAATCACATATTATTTTTTATAAGATAGCATCAGAAATTATTTACATAGACAGAATATTACATCATAACATGGATATAGAAGCTTTTCTCAGAAAATAGATACAACCTAACTAAGGGAATAATAATAAAGCTATTGAATTTTAAAAAAAAGCCGCAATATGTTATAAATACTGCGGCTTTTAAAATTTACATTTCAAAAAGGGGATTACATTTCCCAGCCTTTTCTATATTCTCTGCCAACAAATTGGTTGGCATCTTCGAAATTGGTGATTTTCATATTTGCACCATCCCAAAGTAACTTTCTTCTGCCATAAAACTGCATTTTACCATTTACCTCTTTTCTAAGATTATAGCTTCTTATAGCCAGATTACCCATGAGAACGGTTTCTGTCATTGGACCGGCATAATCAAATGATGAGGTAAGTGCCTTGTGCTCAGCGCTATTGAAGCCAGCTTTACAAGCCTCCACCCATTTACGCTGATGGCCATATTCAGATTCTACCACATCGGCAGCATTTGGACCAAATTCTTGGGTACCGTCATAAAGGAACAATTTCGGCATCATTGGTGAGCTATCATTGATATTGGTAGAAATGATACCTTTTTCACCAATCATAAGAACCCCATTTGCACTATCTGTTCCGCCAATATCCATATTTTCAGGAATTATTTCTGGATGCGCAGGTCTAATGCCTCCATCACTCCATGTTAATTCTAATTTCGTATCATTTTTAGTTGTTGGTGCAAAATGAAGGGTAATAAACGAGGAGGGAGGACATCCTTCAGGATTATAATCTGCATTCCACATTTTACTGAAAACGGAAGCAACACTGCACTCAGCATCCGTTGGATATTTAAGTCCAAGGGTTCTAAATGGAATATCAATTAAATGGCAACCAACATCACCTAAGGCTCCTGTTCCGTATTCCCACCAACCTCTCCAATTGAAAGGGTGCATATTAGGAACATAAGCGGTCTCTTTTCCTGGTCCCAGCCATAAATTCCAGTCCAGATCAGCCGGTTTTTTACTTTCATCTGGAGCCTGTAAAGGTACTCCCTGCGGCCATACAGGTCTGTTCGTCCAAACCTGTACTTTGGCTACTTTTCCAATGACGCCGGAATCAACCCATTTTTTGACTAAATCAAGGAGTGGATTTGATCCACCCTGATTTCCCATCTGGGTAACAATTTTATTGTTACGCGCAAACTCAGTCATAATTCTTGTTTCTCTAATATTATGAGCCATAGGTTTTTGCACATAAACATGTTTACCTCTTTGCATGGCATACATGGCCGCTGGCCCATGGGAATGATCTGGTGTTGAAATGGTTACAGCATCAATATCTTTCATCTCATCGAGCATAACCCGATAATCTTTGTATAATTTGGCATCTGGAAAGTTAGCGACAGATTTTTTTGCACTACCCGAAAAATCTACGTCACATAAGGCGGCAATTCTTTCTCTACCTTTTACCGAGGCATTGAAAATATCACTGGAGCCTTTTCCTCCTGCGCCAATGGCGGCAATGTTTAATCGGTCACTGGGTGCTGTGTAACCCGTTCCACCCAAAACATATCTGGGAACAATAAAAAAAGAGGAAGCTACCACTCCTTTTTTTAAAAAGGACCGGCGGGACTCTTCTGCCTTTTTGCTTTTTCGCATTTTAACTAAGGTTTTTGATGTTTACAGAATTATATTTGGCTATCTGTAAATAGCTTATCTAAAGTAATAACTTTTTTTTAAGTTCCCAAAGGTATGACCTCCTTTATTTGTAATTTGTTTTTAGCATTTCATAGACCTTGCCTGGTGCGTCCTCTAATATGATATCTTTTAGGAACTTCATGCCTACCTTTTCCATTATCCTTATTGACCCAATATTTTCAGCATAAGCTTCTGCATATATTCGCTGTAAATGAAGTCTGGTAAAGCCATCTTTTATACAAATGCTGGCCGCTTCAGTACCATATCCTTTTCCCCAGTATACTTTTTTAAAACGATAACCTAAATCCGTTTCCCCGGTATCTTCATGGTATTTAAGTCCACACCAACCAATAAATGTATTTTTTTCACGAAGAAATACGCCCCAACGGCCTCTTTTCCATTTTTCAAAATGATTATAATTTGAAATAAATTCCCTCGCTTCTTCGATGCTGCCAAAGGGTTTATCCCCGGTATATTTCAGGACATCAGGATCACCGTTTAATTCATATATATCCTTCGCATTGTCTAATGAAAAAGATCTTAATATTAATCGTTCCGTTAGTAAAGGTTCCATTAATTTCTGGTTATAATTATGCCTGGATATTGATGAGTAGATTTACCGTCTTTATAAACGGAAATACCATTTACCCAAACTTGTAATATACCTTCACTCAGTGCTTGAGGTTGAGTAATGGTTGCTTTATCTTGAATAATGGCAGGGTTAAAAAGAACCATATCCGCAAAATTTCCCGATGTTAGAACGCCTCGATCAGTTAATCCCAGGTTTTCAGCACAAAGGCCTGTCATTTTGTAAATGGCTGTTGGTAAAGTGAGTAAAGGCTGATTTCTTACATAATTTGAAATTATTCTGGGAAATGCACCTCTTCCACGTGGGTGACCTGTAAATCCTCCATCAGAACAGACATTGGTAAATGGCCAGGATAAAAAGGTTTTCAGATCCTCTTCTGACATCGCCTTACCCATTATTCCTTCAATGGAGCCGGAATAATCGGGGTTATTTTCCTCAAAAAGGGAGGCATCCGCTACCAATCGTTGTAAGGTTTCAGCATCTGTTGACTTTTTTATTTCAGCAATTTGGGAAATTGTTTTTCCGACATAATCCTTGTTAGGAGCAAAGCGTAATAAGATACTTTCGCTGGGATCAAATAATTGATTAACCGCAAATTCAGCCGCGGCAGGATTATCATAATCTCTGTTTGGAAATAATACTCTTAAGGTCGATTGCCAATAGGTATAAGGATAAATATCTGCACTGATTTTGACTCCCTTTTGCCTTGCTGCTTGCAGTTGCTGGATGATCTGAGGGGCATTTCCCCACTTACTTTTCTGTGCAATTTTTATATGTGAAATTTGAACTGGCAGATTAACCTGGGCTCCAATTTGTATAATTTCCTCTATCGCATTCTCAATTTGAATATCCTCGCTTCTTATATGGCTCATATATCTGGCCTTATATTTTGCTGCTATTTGAGCTAAAGAAAGGACCTCATTTTTATTTGAGAAAAAGCCTTCCTCGTATTCCAGACCGGTGGAAATGCCAAAGGAGCCTTTTTTTAGTTCATTTTCCAGATCCAGTTTCATACCTTCTACCTCTTTATCGGAGGCAGTTCTAAATAATCCCCTTAATCCCATTTGTTTGATTCTCAAACTGGCATGTCCAGTGTAACTAAGTAAATTAATGGCAGGCTTATGCTGTGCATATCTGCTTTTCAGAGAATCCATGGGTTGGCTAAAGCCATCTTGTCCAATACAAATGGTGGTAATTCCCTGACTTAAAACAGGTAGGGCTTCCAGATTTTCTTCTAATCCACCTTCATGATGACTGTGAGTATCAATGAATCCAGGTGCTAATATATTGTCTTGCCCGTCTATCACTTCTTCACCAATGTATGGATTCAACAGACCCATTTCCACTATTTTATTCCCTTTAATCCTGAGAGAACCTTTTCTTTCGGGTAGACCTGTACCATCAATAATTCGAACATTGGTTATCAATGTGCTTTTTTGAAATTCAACTGTTTTATGATTAAACCATTGTTGAATAGCTCTGGACGCGGTAGGATTTGAATTATTCGTTAATAGAATGATGGTTTCCTTTGATTTCAAATTGGTCGCCATATAATTATAAAATCCAACCCATGATCCAGTGTGGGAGTATTGTATATTTAGGGTATCTATCTGAAAACCAAATCCATAATTTGATAATTTTCCATTATTTAAAACAGTAGGTTGGAAGGCATCCACCAGGTTGTTTTTAGCTTTTAAGAATTCCCTTTTCCAGGCCTCTGTCCATTTTAATAAATCATTTGCGGAAGAATATAAATTTCCGTCACCAAACACACCGTCTATCCGATACAAATCATTTTGCACTAATTTTCCATTTTCCTCTTTAAATCCTTTCACCCTATTTGGAAAGGAATGATAAGTATTAATGGTATGAATTTTTGTATTTGTCAGGTTCAAGGGTTGGATTAAAAATTGATCCATTAATTCATTGACTGGCTTTGCAGTTATTTTTTCCAAAACCAGCGTCATAATGATAAAGCCGGTGTTACAATATTGAAATTTTGATCCTGGTGTGAATAATAAGGCGGGCTTTTGATTGACTAAAAATGCCAGGACATCATTGTTTTCAATGGTATCCAAAGGTCCAGTTTGATTTTCTGCCCAATAAAAATATTCTTGAAGTCCAGACGTATGATATAGCAGATGTTTTATTTTTATGTTTGCATAAGGAAATGAAAGGAGGTGTTTCTGTATCTGATCATCCAGGCTAAAGGGATATTTTTCTTTTACTTTTAATGCTAACAGACCAATGAATTGTTTGGTTAATGAAGCCAGATTAAAACTGGAAGACTTGTCTATAGGCGTTTTATCGGATAAACTAAGGTTCCCAAATGATTTTTCATACTGTATTTTTCCATTTACTGCATATAACAGGGTACCATTAAATTCATTTCTTTGTAAAAGGGTATCTACTACTTTATTTAATGAGGTTAATCTGTGATTATCTTGTGCAGCCAGGCAGTGGAAAGATAAAAGACCAATAATAAACAAGGATAAGGTGGAAAGATTTTTCATTGCCGTTTTATTCAAAATTAACAAATATTAATTTTCAAAAACAAGAAAAAATGAATAAAGCTGTTTTTAAAGAAGATCCTGCAAAAACATATTTTTCAGGAGAAGGATGTTTTATTAATGAGCTCTTTAATGAAGTGAATCATTCAGATGGTTCCATTGCCAAGGCTACAGTTAAACCCGGTATGGTAACTGAAAATCATTTGTTGTCAGACACAGATGAATGGTATTATATTTTAGCGGGAATGGGGGAAATGTATCTGAATAGCCAAAGTATAGGGGAGGTTCAACGGGGAGAAACTGTCAATATTCCCAAGAATACGCCCCAACACATTAAAAACACAGGAACAGAAGATCTTGTGTTCCTGTGTTTTTGCACGCCTGCCTTTAAAATGGAAGTTTATAATAAGGTGGAATAAAATCTAGTGATTAAAGATTTGGTTGTGGTGTATATCTTAGATAGGGCTTAATTACATCTACACCTTTTGGAAATTTCAAAAGGGCATCTTCTGTAGTTATAGAGGGCACTACTATTACTTTTTCGCCTTCATTCCAATCTGCAGGTGTTGCCACACTATAATTAGCTGTCAGTTGCAATGAATCTATTACTCTTAATACTTCATTAAAATTCCTACCGGTAGAAGCTGGGTAGGTAATTGTAAGTTTAACCTTTTTATCTGGTCCTATAACAAATAAAGACCGCACAGTAAAAGTTTCAGAAGCATTGGGATGAATCATCCCATACAAATTGGCAACAACCCTGTTTTCATCTGCAATAATTGGAAAATCAACTTCACATTGTTGTGTTTGATTGATATCTTCAACCCAATGATGATGTTTAACTAATGAATCTACACTCACAGCCAAAACTTTTACATTTCTCTTAGAAAATTCGCCTTTAAGTTTGGCTGTTCGTCCAAGTTCAGTAGTACATACTGGTGTGAAATCTGCAGGATGTGAGAATAATACCCCCCAGCTATCACCTAAATATTCATGGAAGTCAATGTCACCAACAGTTGTTGAAGCATTGAAGTTTGGAGCTATATCACCTAATTGTAAACTCATATCTTTTTTTATTGCAAAAATATATAAATCCTATAGAATTAGTAGATTTAATAATTAATTTAATGTATAAATTAAAAAAATTAATGAAAAGTCTAAAATTTATTAACTAATACGCCAAAAATGGCGGCAGTGAAAAACATGAATAAGCTATAAATAGCCGCCGGAGTGGCCATTATATTATTTCCAATGACGCTTAAGGCAATGAATATGGCTAAAGTCCCATTGTGAATACCAATTTCCATACCGATGGCTATGGCTTGAGATTTTTCAAGAGAAAACAATCTGGGTATATAATAACCGATAGCCATGCACAAAATATTGAAAAGTAAAGCGGGGATGCCTACCAGGGAGAAATAAAGCGGTAATTTTTCTTTTTCGCTATAAAGAGTAAGAATGATAATGATAGCCAGAAAAACGGCAGAAGCTATTTTAACTGGTTTATTTAGTTTTTCTGCAATCTTTGGTGCTTTTGACCTTATTAACATACCAATGGAGACAGGACCTAAAACAATGAGGCACACTTCCATGATTTTTTTAAACTGTAGAGGAATTACATCCCCCGTTGCCATGAAGGTAGCTATGGAAATATTTACGATAAGACTAATGGAAAAGACAGATAATAGACTATTTATTGCGGTTAATGAGACATTTAATGCTACGTCTCCTTTTGCTACATGGGAAAAAAGGTTAGAGGTTGGGCCACCGGGTGCCGCCGCAAGTAACATGAGTCCGACCGCTAATTCAGGAGATAATTTAAATCCTACCGCTATGAAATAGCAAATGAAGGGAAGGATTATCATCTGACAAAACAAGCCAATGATAATGGCTTTCGGATAGGTTATTATTCTTTTGAAATCGGCAATGGTGAGAGATAAACCTAAGCCCATCATTATGATAGCTAATCCTAATGGTAACAGGACGACGGATAATACACTTGATTGCATAAGAATAAATTAAAATGAGTATATTGTTTTTGATGCCCTTTTGTTAAAAGGCAGAACAATATACTCATTTTAAAATATCTTTAAGGTAATAAATATCAAAATTTTATTAGGTCAATTTCTTTTTCAATGCCCATTTTATCAATAAATCCTACTTTTTCCCACATTAATTCCTCGTTTTTGTATAATTGTAAATAGGGTAGAGCGTCAATTTTTAAACTTTTACATAATTCACTTTGCTCGTCAGCATTTATACGGATCAAGGTTACCTTTTCCTTTTTTTCATTAGCTATTTCATTTAAGAAAGGCTCCATTTTTTTACATGGAAGGCACCAGTCTGCATAAAAATCGACTAAAACTATTTTATCTCCTTTGGTTAGCTCTTTGAAAGAAGCTAAGTCCATACCAGCTACTTTTTTCACCGAACTATCGGTGGTAATTGGCAGATTAGCGGCAGACCATTTCATGATACCACCCATTAATTCATAAACATTTGAATAACCATTATTTCGCATAAAATTAGCCGCAGACATACTTCTGCTGCCACTTAGGCAGTAAATGAATATTGGGGTTGTTTTTGGAATGTTATTAATTTTACCATCGAAAGTCGGATCATTCCAACTAATATTTGTTGCATTGGCTATGTGTCCTTGTTCAAACTCTCCAGGTGTCCTAACATCTAAGACAACACCACCAGGTGTACTTGCTATTTTTTCGGAAAATTCCGGTGCATTCAATTGGAAATTTATTCCTCCTGTTGTGTTGGAGGAATTACAAGAGGAGGTAAGTAATAACGAACTTAACACAAAAGATAATAGGGAAATCGACCTTTTCATAGAACCATTTTTTATTTACCGCGAATATATGTGTTAAAAAAATATTGATTTGTAATATTGGTCACACATCCATCTATCGGACCAGATTTATAATTTGTTCCTTCTGACCTTTAATCATTTTTCCATCCACATCTTTAAGGGTATAGTTAATAATGAAAATATATGAACCTTGTGAAATTAATTCCCCGGAAATGTTTCCTGTCCATGCCGAGTTCATTCCGCTATCGATCAAATTTCCCCATCTTGAATATACTTTCCATTGGTAATCAGTGATTGCACAAGCAGAATACACCTCTAAAAAGTCGTTTGTTCCGTCATTATTAGGACTAAATGCATTGGGAATAAAAAACGGGCAATCACAATTTTCTTTTTTTAAGGTAAAATGATGAATACTTGGGTCAGAACAAGATAGTTTATAGGCTTTATAGGTCCCGGGAACGGTAATATTCCTTTCCTTAGACTGGACATTATCCCACCAAATGTATTCTTCTCCAGGTAAGTTGATTTTCCATGTTGCATCGCAAGCCAGGGTTGTGTCTGTAACAAGGGGTAATTCCTCTATTTCTCTTAAACAAAATGGGTTATATATTCTTTTCCATGAGACAGTATCTGGTCTGAAAATATTTTCCTGGGTAAATGAAAAAGAGGTAAAAACAGGATTAACAGATTCAAATTTGATGGGGGTATAATTTGAAGACAACATGTCTAATGGTTCTGTTTCCAGGCATTCCATGCTTTCACCCATCACCTCGTATTGAAAAAGGAAAGAATTTATATCGCCTTTTTTACTTATAAATGGGTCAATGGATCCTATGAGGGTATTTATATTTTGGTTATCAACTTGTTGATTAAGTAAGGTGGAACTTAAATTTTGGGGTAATAATATATTTGAAATGGAGGAAACTAATCCATCGTTTAAAAATACTATATGAGATAGGTTTTTTTTATCGTTGGTTTGGGTTAATAAGCTCACATAAATAGATCCATTTTTTAAATTACTTAGGGCAGAAGCTTTTCCAAGTCCTTTGTATCGCTGCGTTTCCCATATTTTTTCCCCTTTATTATTTATTTTAAATAGAAAATGAGAATTGTCTGCAACGCCTTCAAAAACGGTACCATCGGCAGTTATGAGCGGCCCTCCAATTATTTTGACTGTTTTATCTCCCTTCATTTCATAAGCCCAAAACGGAGAACCTTCTTTGCTAAGGTTAAAAAGGTAGTTGCCGGAAAAGGCAATAAATGAATGATCTAATTGAATGGCTATCTTTCCGGAAGATTCAAAAGGAAAGAATTTTTTAGCCCACATAAAGTTGAGTTTTGTGTTAAATTGGGCAATAAATCCATTTTTTTTGGTGTTGAAATCTAATAGTAATCCGTAAATAATAATTGTATTATCTTTTATATCAATGGAATAGGTGAAATGATCTACTGTACCCGGGTTAAATACTTTCATTTCTTCATTTAATCCATTTTCAATATTGATTTTCATCAAAAAGATAGATTCCTTGAGGCCTTTATAAATACTACCATAAAGTACTATTTCATTGGTATTTAAAATAGCCAAGTCATTCATAATAATATGGTCGTCAGGTACTTTATAAGCATAAGACCACATAACCTGTCCACAATAATTTATTCTTTGGCAAAAAAGCCTTGCTTCTTTACCTCCGTTGCGCAAAGATTCTAAACTTGAGGTGGCCAGGATAATATCACCGTTGGGGAGCCTCTTTATTTTTGTTTCAGCATAATGAATGGAATCAAGGTAAACATTTAAAAAGTCCTGCGAATATCCATTCACTGTACTGAATAGTAAAATGAATATAATTAAGCATTTCCTTAATAAAATGTTCATAATCAGTGATTATTGATTCAACCACGTTCGCAGTTTAATTCCACCCTTGCCATAATATTCAATTTTTGCCATAGTGTTATTAACGTGTATGAAATTACCCGACTGAGAATTAAAAGAATGTCCAAAGTAGGATTCCGTTTTGCGTTTAGTTCCATTTTTTAAATAAATTATAGCATGTCTTTCATTTTTAAGAAATGGAATCATTTTATTTCCTTCGCTGTTTAAGCGAAAAGCCAGTAACTTATCATTATTTTGACCTGCCAGATAGTACAGTGCATTTTTAACCGGTATCGAGGTTAAGCTTTTACCGTCGCCAGGTACATAAAATCCTGATTTTGTAAATGGAATAGATGTAAATGAAGGTCCTTTTTGATTTATCAGGGTTAAACCATTTAAAGCATCCGCTTTACCTTGTTGTACTTCTATTCCGAAATCATTGCCAACCAGATTTATATCTAAAAGTCCATCGTTATTTAAATCTGTGGTTACAGCGGCATAAATAGGAGCCATTTGTGCTTCAAAAGGTAGAGAATGAATCTTGAATTGGCCGGATCCCAAATTTTCTATCCAACTTGATTTCATAAGAACAACCTGCTTTTTAATCACATTTTCCATGTTTAATCTGCTGAATATGTCGGAAGCAGTCGCTGCTCCGTATTCTCCAAATGAGTTATATTGTTTTCTAATACCAGAAAATTGACCGATAACGTCCTGAAGTGGGTGGTATAAATATTCTTTTCTAACGCCAAGGCTATCAGGCCAATACCTCGATAAAAGAGGATCTATGCTTCCATTTTTATCCAGGTCTTTTGCATACATTGATAAGGGTTCCTTTTCCGAGGCCACCATATTAAGATTAGTACCAAAATTCCCTACAACGTAGTCAGTATCCCCATCGTTATCTTTATCAAAACCGGTAATACTGTTCCACCAACCCGTTTGTTTTTCTAAACCCGTGGATATTTCATTTAATTTTCCCTGTTGATTTGCAAAAAATCGAATGGGCATCCATTCTCCTGTGAGTATTAAATCGATAGTGTTATCATTATTAAAATCTGTCCATATTGCATCTGTGATCAGGCCAGGATAAAGTAAATCTTTATTAATTTCGGCAGTGGCGTCTCGAAAGGAAGGTTTACCTTTTTTACTTTCATTTATAAGTATAAAAGATCTGTCGGGTAGGGGATAACTAAAAGGAAGAGAACGACTGCCAATAAATAGATCTAAATCTCCGTCATTATCAACATCAGCTGCTTTTACACACGAACCATTTGAGGTGATAGTTGGTAAGGCATTGATCTGATATTCAAATAACTTATTTCCTTTATTTAGAAATAACTGGTCTTTATACAATGGATTATTTGGTTCAAATTGAGCACAGCCCCGTGCAAAATAAAGGTCATTTAAGCCATCTCCATCTGCATCAAAGATTAAAATTCCAGCATCTTCTTCATCACCCGCTTCGGTATTTTTGAAATGGTAACTTTTTGATTCAAATTGGCCATTTTCCAGTTGGTAAAAAATAGTCTGGTCCTGGTTTTTACTTCCACTGACAATAAAATCTTCCAGTGCATCGCCATTTAGGTCTCCAACAGCTATGGCCGGCCCATATTGGGAAAGTTTATGTGGGAGGGTTCTCTGAATATTAAAATCAATAAAATCTTTGTCTGTATGAAGATAATTAAGATTTAATTCGGCTGCATTTTCAGTGAAAATCGTTGAATTACTTTTTGGAAATATCTGTTCTGTTGACATTTTATTTTTGTCAAAGCTTACTATTTTCGTTTGATTTGCACTGACATTATAGATAGTTTGTAAATAACCACCCGGCCAAATAATTTGAATAGAGTCCGCCTTTTTTTCCTGGTTGAGGCCAAACTGAAATATTAATTCCGATTGTGATAAATATCCTCTTCCTGAAAGCAAAGATTGCTTTTGTTTATGGTTTTTGCTATAAATGATGGCCGAGGCACCGATAGCCTCAGGATTTTTATCGGACCCGATTAATTTTAAGCGAATATAATTTTGTTTTTCTGGGAGTACATTGTTTTTAAAAATAAATGCTTTATCATTAATATTATTCACAACTAGATCTAAATCACCATCATTATCTAAATCGCCATAAGCTGCACCATTTGAGAAGCTGGGAATTTGCATTCCAGCGGCAGCAGTTATATTTTCAAAGGAGAGATCACCCTTATTTTTGAAGAGGAAATTAGGAGATTTCACCTCGGGAACGGCGGCTAATAATTCCTCTGTGCTTACTAAACGACTGGCGTAGGATCGGAAAATAGAGAAATCATGATCTGTAACATCTTTAGGATAACCATTAGAAATAAAAACATCTTGATGTCCATCGTTATCAAAATCTGCAAATAGTGCGGTCCATGACCAGTCTGTTTCATGAATTCCTGAAAACATACCTTGCTCTGAAAATACAGGCAACCCGGTTTTAGGATTAACTCCCTGGTTTACCTGTAAGGTGTTTCTCATGAATTGATGATTGTAACCAAACCTTTTGGTGAAAATTTCTCTTTGATAACTACTTTCCCCCTGAAATAATTTTTTCCTTTTATTATAAAATGGCTGCATTTCAGTGGTTAAAAGGTCCTGCAGGCCGTCACTATTGACATCACCAACATCACTTCCCATAGCCGTCAGACTGATATGCTTAAAAATTGACGCTGCGTGATTGGTAAAAGTACCATTCTTATTGTTTATGAAAATAAGGTCATCGCTTTCAAAATCGTTGGCCACATAAATATCAGGATAATGATCTTCATTAAAATCGACGATGAGGGTACTATGACTGTAACCATCCAGTTGAATACCCGCTTCTTCCGCAACATCGGTAAATACGGGGTGTCCTAACTTATCGTTCCAGTCATTTCTGAAAAGTCTATCCCGGTTTAAGGCCTCTTTTCCGATACGTTTTTCAATAAATTCGTGAGGATATTTTTCCTCAACCCAATTAACGCCGATAAAAACATCGAGATCTCCGTCCAGGTCGTAGTCAAAAAATTGTGCATGAGAAGCATGGGAAGTATCTGCTAAACCATATTCAGCGGCCATTTCAGTAAATGTGGGCGTACCATTGGACTTATTACCATTGTTAATATATAAGAAATTTTTTCGGTAATCGGCCTTTCCATTTAGCGTATTACACACATAGATGTCTTGTTTGCCATCTAAATTAATATCTAGGATAGTTACGCCAGATGACCAGAATTGGTTAGAGGGTTTCTGGGTACCTGATATTTTAGATGTTTCAGTAAACTTAAAATTCCCATTATTTATGTAAAGAGAATTATCAGATTGGCTTGCAGTAAAAAACAAATCATTCAATTGGTCGCCATTCAAATCGGCGATAGCAACACCACCACCATTATAAACGAATTCACTCACCAAAGCATTTAGGGTATCATTAACAGTTATTTTATTTTCAAAAGTGACACCTGAAGCAGAGGCATCTATTTTTGTAAACAGGAACTCTTTTTTATCACAGGAAAGGATAAGGGAGAGACAAAATAGGTTAATTAAAATACGCATAAACTTTTATTTTGAGTGCATGTAAAATTAAAAAGGGCGCCTCAATTTTACGCATTGAGGCACCCTTTTTTATAAAACAAAAGGAGTTAATTAATAACCAGGATTTTGTTTTAGAACGGTACCTTGTAAATCTATTTCACGTTGAGGAATTGGATAATACTCATCGTTTCCAGCGGTAAATTTAGCACCACCAAATTTAGTTACTAAAATTTTAGCTTCATTTCTAAGGTAAGCATTTAGCACTGGTTCAGCGATACCCCAACGAACTAGGTCGAAGAATCTATGACCTTCACCAGAAAGTTCAAGTTTTCTTTCCATTCTAACTACTTCATTTGCGGAAGCTTTAGAAGCAAAAGCTGATTCAGGATAAAGGGCAATCACATAATTAGCTGCGGGTGTTCCGTCAGCTTTTTTAACCCAGTGAGCTTTATTAGCGGCACGGGCACGAACCAGGTTTGTTAATTCTCTTGCTTTAGTCAAAGAACCAGCTTCAATTTCTGCTTCTGCTGCCATTAAAAGAACATCAGCAAAACGAATGATAGTGTAATTCATAGTGGCATAACCACGTGTCCATGAGCTACCGTCAGTCAATTTATTTTCCTGAGACTTATAGTAAACATATTTCTTTGGAGAATAAGGACCAGCATAAGGTTGAGCGCGAATCCATGCTTTACCAGGGTGAGCAATCCAGTCAAGATATGGAATGCCACGACGACCAATGGAATGATCTAAACGTGGATCCACCGGACCTGCATCAGGTGTAAATGGAGCACTAGATTCAACACCGTAGTCATGCTTTAAGGCATTGGCGTCACTATTATACGTTCCATCTAAAAGAGGAAGACCGTCTTTTGTGCGGAAAGTATTTGCCATATCAAAAGATGGTTGGAAGAATCCACAGCAGTTACCAGGACCATCTAAACCTGTATTATAAGGATAGTTAAGGTCATCATAGTAGTTTGCATTCGCTACGTTACCTGTATTCATAGACGATTCTACGTCCATAACTGCTTCAGCATGATTATCAAACTCAGCGTTAAATATTTGAGTATAATCGTCAAGTAATTGATATTTTCTACCGTTAGTTGTCTTACCATTAGTAATGGTATTGTCAAACCAGGTTTTAGCTTCGGCATACTTCTTTTGGTAAAGTTTAGCTTTACCCATATAAGCAGCGGCAGCCCACTTGTTTACACGACCAGCCTGACCTTGAGTTTCAGGTAGGTTGGTGAAAGCAAACTGGAAATCAGCTTCGATTTTGTCCCAAACTGCTGGCGAATTTGCTACTTTCGGAATTTCAGCAGCAGGTGTTTTTTCGTCAAAGTATGGGATACTGTTGAAGTGTTTTTTAAGGTCAAAATAGAAATGACCTCTCAATAATCTGGCTTCCCCTGCAATTCTGGCAGCATCAGCTGGGCTGACATCTTTAGCTTGGCTCAAAAGTCTTAGTACGGTGTTACAACGGCTAACTCCTTCGTAACGGCCTCTCCATAAAGAGGAAAGATCGCCTTGGGTTGGATCCGTTTCATAACGTTGCATTGGGTTAATGGAAGAATAGTCACCCGGGTCAGTTCCCTTATTTGCCTCACCACCACAGATACTACCTGTTACCCAGTGGTTTGGACCTTCAAGACGATTTCCAAAAACACCATTTAGTGCGGCATAAGCACCAATTAATACGCCCTCTACGCCAGCTTTTGTAGCTAACTGAGCGTCTGCGAGGGAGCCTGTTGGGGCTACCTCTAAAAAGGAATCTCTACAGGATACAACCAGGACCATAACCATAGCCATGACCATTGACATCCTTTTAAAAGTATTATTCATTTTCTTGTTTTTTATATTTAAGAAACAAATTAAAGTTATGAAAGATTAGAAGCCAATGGAGAAATTCAACATGTATGATGGTGTAACTGGGTAGTTACCAACATCTATACCGAAGTTTGTATCAGCTCCACCACCTACCATTGGGTCTAAACCAGTATATTTTGTAAGTGTCCAAATATTATTTGCAGAAACACCAACGCTAAGTTTTGATAATTTCAATCTCTTTAAAAGAGAAGAATCAAAATCGTAATACATAGCTAATCTTTGAATACGTAGGAAAGAACCATCTTCTACGTACCATGAATTGGCTGCGCCATTCGTACTAATGTTAGAGGCACTTTCCCAAATTGGTGCTTTTGCGTCATTTCCTAAAGCAGTTGTCCACGAGTCTAAAGCACGAATGCCTTTTGCCGATCCTTCGAATGAACCAAAGAAATCAGTGAACCATTTTGACTGGTTGAAAATTTTATTACCAATAGAAGTATATAAGTAAATTTCTGCATGTAGGTTTTTATATCCAACATTAAAGTTGGCACCTCCTGTAAATTTAGGGATTGGACTGCCGATGAATGTACGGTCAGCAGGTGTGATTTGTCCGTCTCCATTAACATCTTCGTATTTGAAACGACCTACACCTGCACCAGGTTGTTTGGAAGCATCAACCTCCGCTTTGGTATTGAAATATCCAATCATTTTATATCCGAAAAACTCAGAAAGTCCATAACCAGGTTGATTTCTAATCGGTGCAATACCTCTATATGATCCACCGTCGAAGAATGGAATACCATCAGCTAACTTAGTGATTTCATTATGTAGGAAAGCATTATTCAACGTCAGTTCGTAGGTTAATTTTGATCCTAAATTACCTCTGTTGATAATTTGGAAGTCAATACCTCTGTTTAACATACTTCCTACGTTAACGGCAGGAGATGCAGCATAATTTCCTGCAACACCTGGAAGAGGAACAGTAAATAGAAGGTCTCTGGTAGTTTTTTTCCACCAGTCAAAAATAACTTCCAACTTATTGTCGAACATAGAGATATCAAATCCAATGTTAATGGTTTCACTTGTTTCCCATCTGGCATCAGGATTACCAATTCTACTGGAAGCAAATCCTTCATCCACACCACTACTTTGTCCGCTAATTGGATAAAAAGTTGAACCACGGTCAGAACGGTATAAGAAAAACTGGTTACTTGGGTCAACGTTATTAGAGTTACCCATTTCTCCCCATCCACCACGAACTTTCAAGTCTCTAATCCAGGTAACATCTTTCAGGAAGTCTTCTGAGGTTACACGCCAAGCTGCTGAAAAGGCTGGAAATATGCCATAACGTGAGTTAGCACCAAAACGAGATGCACCATCACGACGAAGTACCCCTGTCAGGTAATACTTTTCTTTGAAATTATAGTCTAATTTTCCAAAAATAGAATAGAAATTAACGCCATTGTACAAACCACTGTTAACCTGTGGACTTTGTACTGTTGATAGGTTAACAAAATTCAAATCTGTAGAAAATGGGTTAATACCGCTTCCGTTAAAGAAACGACCTTTTCCTGTATTCAACGCTTCTACACCCGCTAAGGCAGTAAAACCATGAGCGCCTAATTGAGCTTTATAAGAGGCTGTATTTGATAACACCCAGCTCATTCCATAACCACCTCCTTCACTGAAGGTATTGGATGCTTCTGGTTCAGAATCGCCCAAATAGATGTAGTTATAATTCTTGTAGTAGTTGTTATTATAGTTTCCTCCTAATGAAGATTTAATGGTTAAACCTTTAACTGGTTTAATTAATAAATACAAGTTACCAAAGGCACTGGTATTGAAACCACCATCGTCACCACTGTTAAGTCTTAATCTTCTTAAAGGATTTCTTGGATTATTAAAACCAGCTGCTTTTGTACTGGCATAACTTCCAAATTCATCAAATACTGGAAGAATGGTAGGCATTCTATAAGCAGACAAAACCTCTGATTCGTCGTCGGCCACACCAATACCACCGGCATCACCCTGTTGACCTAAAACAGCTCTGTAGGTAACCTGAAGGTTTTCACCCACACTTAACCAAGGCAATAAATCCCATTCAGAGTTAGCACGGAATGAATAACGTTTGAATTCGTTTTCATATAAGATACCTGATTGATTCTGAGCACCTAATCCAATATAGTAACGTCCATTCTCCGTTCCCCCACTAAATCCTAAACTATGACGCTGCAAAGGAGCAACTCGAGTAATAGCGTCATACCAGTTAGTTCCTTCCAGATTTGGTTTAATTAAAAACACATTAATTGGATTGGCTTTGTATGCCGCTTCGATAGCAGCTAAATCTACATTTCCAACGACACCATTGGCACCATTTGCATGCAAATAAGTTGGCATACGAGGTGTCGCCTGGTTTCCGTATTGTGGGTGGGTGTAGCTAACAGCTGTTCCATTGGCAGCTGCGTTATTGCGGTATGCAACGTGCGTCCAATCGGCCATTTGCTGAGGATCAAGCATTTTCGGAGAACCATTAACGTTTGGATCAGTAAATCCTGTCAAGCCGTTGTAAGTTACTTCCATTTTTCTAGCCTTTCTTGTACCTGATTTTGTGGTATAAACGACCACACCATTGGCTGCTCTTGCACCATAGATAGAGGCAGAAGCGGCATCTTTAAGAACGGTTACCGTCTCAATATCATCTGGATTGATGAAATCGGTATTTTCAGTAGGCACCCCGTCAACAATGTATAAAGGAGCGTTTCCACCAAAAGCACCAAAACCACGAACACGAATTTGACTTGTTGTTCCTGGTTGGCCATTGGTAAGTACGGTTACACCCGCTACACGTCCCTGTAATTGTTGTTCCACGTTACCCGAAGGTATAGCAGCCATTTGTTTCGCGGGTACCGTTGACACCGCACCTGTTGTTTGACGCTTGCTTTCAACGGCGTAACCTGTTACGATGATTTCATCGATGGTAACTCCTTGACTTAACGAAATGCTTAGTTTCGTTTCAGCACCCAGTGTTAACGTTTTAGCAGTGTAGCCTGTGTAGGATATTTCCAACACGTCTCCTGCCTTCGCATTAATGGAAAAGGATCCATCCAAATCGGTTACGGTTCCTGTAGATGTTCCAGCAATAACTACCGATGCACCAATAAGCGGTTCTCCATTGTCAGCGTCAACCACCGTTCCAGTGATTTGACCAAACATGGCAGAAGAAATAAACAAGAGACAAAAAAGCATTGCCTGCTTTTTCATCGTTCTCGTCACTTTTTCGAAAAATTGTACCATAAGTTGACTATTGTTAATTAAAAAATTGAGTGAATTATTTTTATTTAAAGAAAGACTTTACTTTATCCATTTTAGTTGTTCATATTTTAGTTTACAAAACTTAAATAAATATAAATAGATTTATCACCAATAAAAACTTTTGAATAAATAATTTAGCAAAATGTATGGTAATAATAGACTAAGGTCTGTTTATCTCTATTTTTAGCTATTTTTTTGGAAAGAATATCCCGTTAAACTACTAAGGCCTCCAACGATTCCACCAATCAAAGAACTAACGAAAATCATTACCATCCAATTGGTATCAGCGGCGGGTAACATGAAAACCTGCCCTACTTTGTTGGCTAATAAATGTTCATTTGGTAAACTTAAACTGAGTATTTTAACTAGCCACAAAATGAATACCCCAGCAAAGCCACTCCAAAAAGCCTGTTTTTTTGATGATGAGAAGAAAAAACTGGCTATTAGACAGACAGGTGCAATGATCCACCAGGGTAAAAAACTTTGTGCTATAAAACAACTAACTATGATGATTAATATTAACATGAGATTATTTTTTTGAAATGAGAGAAATGGTTTGTTTGATTCTTTTTGCGTCTGGCTTTCCCTTTTCATAAAAATAGAGGGAATTTAATTTACCACCAGCCCAATTTTCAACCATATTATCGTAATAAAAACTGCCAGGATTGCCTGATTCACCACCTGGGAAAAGTCCATAAGCTTCAACTTTATCACCCAATGAAACGATCATTTTCCAGGATGGTCCTGTTGTTTGAGAAATAGCATTTACCGCCGTTTTTGAACCTCCTGTATATAAGGACTTTGTTCCAAATCCTGAAATTTTTGCTAAATGGGCAACATTCGTTCCTTTTACATTGCCCCATTCCCACGTTGAACTTATTTCTCCATGAGTCTTAAACAGACTATCAATCGTTTCTTTAAAAGTAGTGGTAACTATGTCTCCTTTAGTTTCAATGGCAGGTGTTTTGATATTATCATACCATTTCGCTGTATCATCTGTTAAAAGGAGCTGTACCGTTCTATCCCTGGAAGGAATAACCGTTGGATTTTTTGTATCTGAAAATTCATCTTCCCAAATACCACTAGCTAACCTTTTATGCCACCATTCAAAAATTGAAGGGGATATTTCCTTTGCGTCATACCTGTATGCCCAATCTTTAATGATTGCCAGTGCCTTTTTCTCCCGGGCATCCAGGGCAGAAACATTTACATTTTTAATTAATACATCCTTTACATTTTCTGCGTGAATGCTATAATTATCATTTTGTAACTGTCTAAAGTCATCAACAGTGGCCTTATTCATATTGGCAAGTTGTCTGTTGATTCTTGCTCCTCTTTCATATCCGGTAAATTCCCAATGCAAATAGTAAGGATAGGTTGTATCTGCTGAAAATTGATTGGCAGAGGAGACAAAGCCTCTTTGTGGATTTTTGACGGTTGGATTTTGGTCTGCAGGTACTCTTCCTTGCCATTCATGGGCGGGATTACTTCCGTCGAGTAGAAATTTACCTTGACCTTTCCATTTCAATGGAAAATAACCATTGGGCGTAATAGCTATGTCATTTTCTTTACTGGCAAAAATGAAATTCTGCGCAGGAGCTACATAGTGTAATAAAGCAGCTTTGTAATCTGAATGATTCTTAGCTCTGTTTAATTCGTAAAATGTTTTAATATCATTCGATGGCTGATGCGCAATCCATTTTAAAGCATAGCCAACGGGAATATTATTTGATTTTGGTAAGGCGGTAGGTTTATCGCCTTCTAAATATACGATGGGACCGTGGTGAGTGTAAAGAACCGTTTCTGAAATAGTTGCCTGACCTCTGACTTTGATGACCTCAACTACTTTCTTTACCTTCTTCCATTCTTTTCCTACTAAATATTCATTTTTAGATTCATCCTTAAAAGTGATTTTATACCAGTCAAGGACGTCAGATCCAACATTAGTTACGCCCCAGGCAACATCTTTGTTAAATCCTATAATCACTCCAGGAGAACCTGGTATAGTAACTCCATACACATTTATGCCGGGTGCTGTCAATTGATTTTGATACCAAATGGCGGGTAAAGTCATTTCAAGGTGAGGGTCGTTTGCCAATAATGGATAGCCAGTAGATGTTTTACTTCCCGACATAGCCCAATTATTACTCCCCAAGCCTTCTTCCTTTGGATTAAGTTTAATACCTGTCGTGGAAAGGGATACGTCCTCAGGTACTTTGGGCACAAGTACAGGATCAAAATCCCATGTTGTTCCCGTCGGTATAATGGGATCTTCTCTGAATGGATAATTTGGAAACAAATCTTTTATAATCTCAGGTCCAAATTTTGATAAAGCATTGGACAGATAAAAATCATTGGAAGCCGCTGCCAGGGTAGCTGACATTAATTTTAACAGATACGCTGAATTAATGGGTTTCCAATTTTCAGGCTTGTAATCTAACAGTTTAAATTCTATCGGATAATCTTTTGGTTTAAGCGTACTGATATAGGCATTGATTCCCGCAGTATAAGCGTCAAGAACCATGTGCATTTGTTTATCTTTTTTGACAAATGCTTCCATGTTTCTGGCACCGAAGCCCATACCCATTCGTCGGTTATATTTGTCTAAATCGATAGCCTTTTCACCAATAACTTCAGAAAGTCTTCCCGCAGCAAATCTGGTTTGAAAATCTAATTGCCATAACCTATCTCTGGCAACAATAAATCCTTGGGCAAAATATAAATCTTCTTCATTTTCAGCTTCAATATGTGGAATCCTGTTTTCATCAAAATAGATATTAACTTTTCCCGTCAATCCTTTTATATTTAGGGTACTTTCTGTTTCCATTTGCCTGGGTTCAGCTTGTTGCCAAAATCCATTAAATGGGTCAAGAAATTTTGCCAAAGGGGGTAAAGGACCTATTTTTGTGTTTAAAAGAAACAGCATAGCTAGGGTTAGGAATAAATAGAAAAAAGAAGATAAGTTGAATTTCATGTTTACGTTTTTAATAACATACGAAATTAAAGTTTTTAGGTCATTTTAGTAATATAATTTTACTTTTTTATCTGTATTCCATTAAATTATTTGTTTCTTTAAATAATTAACCTTGAATTATGACTCACTTATAACCACGACATGTTATTGAATATCATTCAACAAATAGGAGAAAATTTTGCAGCTATTTCAACGCTTGAGTGGATAAGTACGGTAGCTCAAATACTTAGTGTATGGTATGCCCTTAAAAATAATGTGCTGGTTTTCCCTACAGGTATTATCGGCGTTTCATTGGCAGCTTACATTTATTTCTTTAAAATATCACCTCCGTTATATGCGGAAGGTTTATTGCATATATACTATTTTGGGATGAGTATATTCGGATGGTACGCCTGGTTGCAGAAAAAGTCAGATCAAACACTGGCTTTTCCTATCACCTGGAGTTCTACTAAAGAACGGTTCGTTGGATTAATACTGGCTTTTGCTTCCTGGATAATTCTTTTTAGTTGGCTAAAATTTAATACGGATAGTAATACGCCCATGGCTGATGCCTTAGTTACCTCTTTTTCTATTCTTGGCATGTGGTGGATGGCAAAACGAAAAATTGAAAACTGGCTGGCTTACCTTGTGTCAAATGCCATAGCTATTCCACTAAATTATTATAAAGATTTATCTCTGTTTTCTCTAATGTATATTATTTTCTTTATTATGGCGTGGAGAGGCTTCATTCTTTGGAAAAAAGAGGTGTCAGTTTCTTAAGTATTTACCTGCCGTTTTATGTTTCTTTTTCAAATTCAATCGAAAGATACCCTCCGTAAGCATTGGCTGGAGCTACTATTTGTGGAAGTCCGTTCTTCATTATGTCTATGGATTCCTGATGAATATGACCTGAAATGATGCCTATAATATTATTTGATGACTTAACCAGAGAATAAAAGGATAAAGTGTGAATGGAATGACCGCTTTCTGACCATTTTTCACGTCGCTCCAATGCAAAATTTTTATCGTTTTTACCATTCCAATCAGGATGCGCACAGCCAAATCCTAAACCTCGGCCTTGAATGTAAAATGGTATGTGCACACACAAAAGGATGGGTTCATTTTGGGCTATTTGCTCTTTCAAAAAGGTAAGTTGTTCTTCTTTAATTTCATACGTGGAGTTATCAATAGTTAGTATCCTTATGCCATTTATTTTCCTAACAGCATACAGTGTATTCTCACCTTGATATAAGGGAGTAAGTCGTTTTTTAATCCATGTTTCTCTTAAATAATCAGAACTTCCCGGCATTCCTTCAAAGTGCCAGTCATGATTGCCCGCTGTAAAAAGATAGGGTATGCCTACTTTTTGTAATTCATCCATGACAAAAGTTATGGCAGCTTCCGATGGAAAACTAAAGATATCTCCAGCTAATATTAATAAGGAAACATTTTGTTTTTTGGCTATTTGTAGCGTCTCTACGAATGCTTTTTCTGGATGAGTTTCTTCTCCTGTCTGAAAATGTTTTGTCTTATTATAGGCTTTGGCCATTCTGCCACTGTACATTGTATATTCATTCCCTCTTTCATCGTCTTTAAATAAATGTGTGTCAGCTATAAAAAGACAGGAGAATGATTCGGTAACCTCTTTTTGATAGAATCGAAGTCTATGACCATCTTTTGAAAAAGTGCCTCTTTCTGTTTTTTGATTTTTCCAAAGGATTGGTTTGCTGCTAAATGGCAGAAATAACCATAAACTGTTTGATAGTAAACTTCTTCTTTTCATAAAAAATATTTTGTTTGACTGTTCAAATTACAAAATTTTATCGTTTTTTTGCAAGAAAATGAAAGTAGAAGGTACACATGAAATACATTTTCCAATAGACAGGACCTGGAATTTTTTAGTAGATCCTCATCTGATTGGAAAACTTATTCCGAATATAAGTTCTATTGAAAAATTGAGGGAAGATGTATATTTAGTGTCGGGAAACCTAAATATTAGTGGTTTTTCCAGTATGCTTTCGGGTACCTTACAAATTCATAAAAAAAATGAGCCTAAAAATTTTACCGTAGATATTTCACAAGAGGGAAAATGGGGGGTAATCTCTGCCAGCATTGATTTTATACTAACAGAATCTTCACCAAATGATACCCTGGCTAATTATAATGTTCAATTAAAATTACCTCTTTTAGTCAAATCAATGATTGGTAATAAAATAAAAGAACTGATTCATCAAAATGCTAATGCTTTTTTTCAATTATTGAATGATCAAAAACCAGACTAAAATTTTAATAGTTCTTCATAAATAGCGTAAACAGGCAATCCCATGACATTGGCGTATTCTCCCTCTATTTTTCTTATTTTACAAAATCCTATCCATTCCTGAATTCCATAAGACCCAGCTTTATCCATAGGATTAAACTGGTCGATATAATAATTGATTTCGTGGTCGCTCAAGGTTCCAAATGTTACGTTGGTTTGATTAGAAAATACGACCTTTTTATCCATATTTCGCAAGCAAACCCCGGTGTAAACGATATGTGTTTTGTCACTTAGCAGCTGTAACATTTCGAATGCCTCTTCTTTGCTGCCAGGCTTATTTAATATTTGGTTATTTATAACAACCACACTATCAGCGGTAAGTAAAATTTCATTTTCATTTATTATACCTAAATCCGCGGCGGTAGCCTTTTTATCGGCCAGATAAGCCGCGACCTCTGCAACCGGCATATCGCTGGAAAAATCTTCGTTAACATCCATTTGATGAATTCGGAAGTTGAATCCAGCGTCTCTCAATAATTGCGCTCTCCTGGGCGATTTTGAGGCTAACACAATGACTTTACTGAAGGGTGGAAAAGGTGGATTTAGATTATCCATAAGGATTAATAGTTAGGTAGGTTATTAAAATTAAACCGTTTATCATGATTAACTTTATCCATAATCCAACGTTTCTGTAAGCTTTATCATCTTTAGCCTGAATTAATTTTATAATGCTAACAGACAATGGACTTTGGATAAGTAAACACTGTACGGCGAATAAATAGGGAATATTTGAAAAAATAGCCTGACTAAAAGTAAAGGTTATGACCATTGAAATGACCAATGCGATGAATAGGGCAACAAACTTTGTATTTTTTTTACCAAAATAGACAGCAGCGGTATTAATATTTGCCAGTTTATCGCCCGCTTCGTCCTGAAGATCTTTAACTATCTCTCTATACAAATTTGTTAAAAAGGCAAATATGACGTAGGAAAGTAACAATCCATGTAATGATAAAAATGAAGAGAGGTCTTTTATTTTAAGTTCTTTTAAAATAGAGGCCTCAGAAAGGAAAAATATACCTGGTACGGCGGCGCAAAACAGGGAGACTAATATATTTCCAACGTAGGGTGTGCCTTTGAACCAACGGCTATAACCATAAAGCAAAAAAACGGCGGCCGGATAGATAAACCAATAAAATAAATTATTTCTTACTACAGCCAAATATAGGGAGGTAAGCGCGCCAGTGATTATCATGGAAAAATAGATTTTCCATGCGTTAGAAACACTTAAATGAACCTGAATTATCCTTTTATCTGGTTTATTAATCCTGTCGGTTTCAATGTCATAAATATCATTTATAATATATCCTGATGCTGTTATAAGTATCGTTGCAACAGCGAATAATACAAATTCAAAAGAATTAAATGTACCCGACAGGGAGTAATTTCTGAAGGTTTTGTGTAAAAGTTGGTAATAAATCAGTCCTTGAGTTACTGCAACAATAATCAAATTCGGAAGGCGTATTAGTCGGAATAACACGTTAATAGCATGTTTGAATTATATTAAGACATATTTACATTCCATTTTCCTTGAATTTGCAAGGTTTTTTGAATGACATCTCTGATACAGCCACGGCCTCCGGGAATGGGGGAAATGTAAGTTGCCAAAGGAAATATTTCGGGTATAGCGTCAGATGGGCAACAAGGTAAGCCCACTTTATTTAATACAGGGATATCAGGAAAATCATCACCCATATATAAAATATTATTGTAATCTAGGGCATATTTTTGGGCGAATTCATGTAAAGAGGGAACTTTATGATGTTTCCCGACGGCTACAAATTCTATACCCAGCTCGTTGAGCCTTTTAGCTATCCCCAAGCTGGTTCCACCGGTGATTATACCAATAGGAAATCCCTCTCGAAGAGCTACTTTAAGGGCAAAACTATCTCTTAAGTGTATGGTTCTTAGTAGTTCCCCGGCCTCCGTGATCTGAACCTCATTATTAGTAAAGACGCCATCCACATCGAACAAAAAAGCCTTGACCTGACTAAAATGAGCTAAACTAGACATAAAATAATAAGTTTATTTACTGGTTATCGCGCCATTCATAGACCCATTTTGCTTGAATCTGTTCTAAATGTCCTTCTGTCGATTCTTCTCTTGTTCCAACAAAAAGAGGAATCTCCAGAATCCAATCTAAAAGCTCAGTAAAGCGGATTCTATATATTTTGCTTTCCCCAAATTCGTCACCAAATTTTTCATATAATTTAATGGCAATATCTTCGTGGTCTGACCATTTAATGGGTAAATTCTCGAATTCTTGAAATGGCATGGTTAGCTCTTTTAAAATTTAATTAATTAATGTTCGTGACCAATAATTCGATGCTGATCTGGTATTTCTACCTTAATGATAGCATCATCGGAAAGTACGATACACTGGCAAGCGAGGCGACTGTTTAATTTTGGTTTAATAGCTCTGTCTATGAAATCTTCCTCTTTATCAGATATTTCCTCCAGGTATTTATCGCCTTGATGAATGTAGATATGACAGGTACTGCATGCACAAACGCCGCCACAGTTATGGTTTAGATGAATATCATTATCTTCTGCAATGTCTAAAATACTTTGGTCAACACTAACATTTTCAATCTGAATTGGCTGATGAATCGTTTTGTCTTCAAAGGTAAATACAATAGTAGCCATGATGATTTTTGTTCGGGTAATAAATACCTTTAACAACGAAATATTTTTTTTAGTTTTATGTTTCCTCTGTTTTTTAGAAATAGTAAAGAACAGAAGCAACAATGGCGGTCATAAAACAAGCGATGGTTCCACCCACCATGGCTTTAAAACCTAACTCAGTTAACTCTTGTCTTTTATTAGGAGCGAGGGCGCTAATGCCTCCAATTTGAATGCCAATGGATGCAAAATTTGAGAATCCACATAAGGCATAAGTAACTATGATGAGTGATTTAGGGTCGAGGACAATACCTTTTTCTCTTAGTAAACCGAGATCAGAATAGGCAACAAATTCATTTATGACTGTTTTTTGACCAAGTAGCTGGCCCACAATGACAATGTCTTGCGTTGGAGTGCCAAGTAACCAGGCGATGGGAGCAAAAATGAGCCCGAGAATATAGGTAAAAGTTAATCCTTCAAAACGACCAGAGGTAGTTTCTTTAATATACTCGTTAACCCCTAACCATTTACCAGGGAATTGCATAATAAAATCATTTAGCATATAGACTAAAGCGGTAAAAACCAGCAGCATTGCACCTACATTAATAGCTAATTTTAATCCGTCGGTAGTACCTCTTGAAATGGCATCTAATAGATTATTTCCGTTGTCTTCAATAACTTCAAGATTCGCTTCTGCACTTTTTTCTACCGTTTCGGGTACAATTAGCTTAGCAGCAACGATGGCAGCTGGAGCAGAAATGATAGATGCCGTTAATAAATGTTTTGCAAAGAAGAGTTGTTGTACCGGGTCATCACCTCCTAAAAAGCCTACGTAAGCCGCAAATACACCTCCCGCAATGGTGGCCATTCCTCCTGTCATCAAACACATCAGTTCCGATCTTGTAAAACTACTTATGTATGGTTTTACCACCAATGGGGCTTCCGTTTGTCCAACAAATATGTTAGCTGCCGCCGCTAAACTTTCAGGGCCTGTCACTCCAAGGGTTTTTTTCATAATGATGGCTAATACATATATGATCTTCTGCAAAATGCCAAAATAATATAATATGGAGGAAACCGCTGAGAAAAATACGATGGTTGGTAAAACCTGAAAGGCAAAAATATATCCAAAAGATTTGGTATCTGAGACTAAATTTCCAAAAAGGAAAGTCGCTCCTTCTTCTGAAAATTTTAGAATTACCTGGAAAAAACCAGCCGCATAGTCAAATCCTTTGTTTATAAAAGGTACCTTCAACACTAATACAGCTAAAATAAATTGCAATAAAACTCCTAAAAATATGGTTCGCCAAGCAATTGATTTCTTGTGTGAACTCATTAAATATCCAATACCTATAAGTACTGCCATGCCTAGTGTTGCACGTGAAATGGTAAGAAGTAAATCCATTAATTCCTTTTTTATTGCATAAAACTAAGCAAAGAGTGGCGGATTAACTATTTTTGGGAAAACAAATCGCGTGCAACCATATATTATTGGAATTACAGGAGGTAGTGGATCTGGAAAAACCAGTTTTATTCTCCATTTAAAGAAGAATTTTACGCCTGATCAGGTTTGTTTTATTTCTCAGGATGATTACTACAAACCGAGAGAATTTCAAGACCTGGATAAGCAAGGTATTTCAAATTTTGATTTGCCTCAGTCCATTTTTAAGGATGAATTATACGCAGATATTTGTTCATTGAAAGCGGGTAAAGCCATTATTAGAGAAGAATATACCTTTAATAATAAAGATCTTACACCTAAATTGCTTGATTTTAATCCTGCGCCCATTATTATTGTTGAAGGCCTTTTTATCCTTTATTTTGAGGAGATTAGAAAGATTCTCGACCTTTCTTTATTTGTTCAGGCAAAAGATAATCTAAAAGTTATCCGACGTATCCGAAGGGATCAAACGGAAAGAAATTATCCTATAGATGATGTATTATATCGTTATGAAAACCATGTAATGCCCGCCTACGAAAAGTATATTAAACCTTTCGCAGACGATGTTGATATTATTATTAACAATAACAAGCATTTCGATCAGGCATTACAAGTGGTGAAGGGGTTTATTACCAGTTACTTGCCCAAGTAATTTTCATTCATTAGCAACACCTAACTCTTTTAGTTTTTTTGCCAGTTTTTTGGGATTGGAAACATAAGATTCCAAATTATAAAGCCTGACTTTTCTAAAAGCAATAGGGTGACTTTCACTTTGTAAGGAAATATATCCACCTTTGATTAATTCCCCGTCTCTCTTTTCAGCGGGGTTATGACGATTTACAGTACCACCACCAAATTGTGGTTTTTGATAGGAAAGTACCATTTCATCATTGGCAAAATGCTGAATGATAGAATCTCCCAACACTAAAAACTTAGCATTTACCCATTGGTCTCCATGATAGGTTTTGGAGGTGGAGTTAATACAGTGTTGGGTTACCAATTTATCTTTCATAACTACATTGGTACCAGGAGTACATAAATTACAGGTAGTACGGTTATTTTTCCCATCGCCTCCTAAAAATTGGGCCTCAATAGAAATGGGGAAATCTTGATCTTTGGTCATGGTGAGTGGAGATTGGCCATGAAGCATTACGCCACTGTTTCTCCATGCCCAACCTTCTCCTTTGGGTGCCTGTTCACCAAAAAACTTATAATCAATGTCAATCAAATAATAGTTAAATGGTTTTTCAAAGAAAATGTGTCCATACTGAAAATCAAAAGCAGTATAGTTTTCATAAGAAACTTGCAGTTCTCCGTCCCGTACTCTAAAGGTTTCCCCATAATTTTCCCCTGTTTCATGTTTGGCAATTTTGACAATCCATCCATCTAGGTTCTTTCCGTTGAACAAATCAATCCATCCATCATTTTTTTTAAAATCATGGGACATACCCATAATCAGGCAAACTCCCAGAACCAAAAAACCTACATTCCATAAAGTTTTATACATTTTCATCAGCTTTTTAATTTCTAAGATACCCTTTTTTTGTTATTTTTTTACGTTTGACACATAAATCCATTTTCCGTCTGTATTGGCAGAAATAGAATAATTATACATATCTGACACATTTGCTGCGGGAAAATAATAACGGCCCTGAAAAGTGGCATTTAGTTTTACCGTAAACTTTTTGACCTCTCTTTCCTGTAAGCTAAAAAAATAAGAGGTTCTATCTGTTTTGATATCTAAATAATCATAATTTATACCTGATTGATTATTAAAATCGGTGATTCTTTCATTAATAATTTCCCAACCTGAGGGAAACACCTGAGTTAAACCGAGATCTTGATAATGGTAGGGATTTTCTCCTGAATGTTTTACCGTTATTTCAGCAATAAAATCCTCACCCTGAGGTATCTGTGCCGGTTCTAATTTTTTACCATTTAAAGACTTGAAATCTACGTTGAGTAAAATTCCTTTGTTTGAGGCTACCACTTTTCCAAGTTCCTCCTGACCGGATTGTACCCATTGAAAGAATAAGGTAGATTTGCCTGTATTTTTAATTTGCACTTTTTGCCTGCCTGAAAAATCTTGAAACTGGGTGAAACTTGTGGCTTCATTGTGTTGGACATCCACCCATTTTCCATTTGTTTCCTTTGAATTAAATCTAAATTTGGTTGGTTCCCCCGCTTTTTGGTTCCCCAGATATTTACTGAGAGCTAATAATGCATAAGCAGTAGAATGGGTTGAATACCAGTTATTTGATGACAGATCTTTTCCCATTTGCAAGGCCAGGTTAGCTGAAACCGTCTTATTACCCGAAAGTATATAAGATTCTAATAATTGCGCTTTATCTCTTAGATCAGAGCCATAAGAATTATAATAGCCAATGTTGGTTTGCAGTTTTTGTTTACTGTTTAAAATTTTGATGGCTATATCTTTATTGCCTGCCAGGGCATAAGCGCCAGCCAGCCTGTTGGCAGCGGATAGATAAAGTGACTTTGTTTCTCTCATTTGATTCATTGCACCTTTCTCGGCCTTTCCTGCCAAGGCTAAGGTATAAAGTCTGTATGCCTGATTCATTTGCGACGTTTCAGCAGACGCCCAGGCCTCATTTATATTTAACCCTTTTACGAGCTTCACTTGAAATTTTTCCCATTTCTTAAGCATATTTGCAGGTACAATAAAGCCAGCTGTTTTGGCCTCTAATAAAAATTGCCCGGTATAACTGGTAACCCATTCATCAAATTGATAATTTCCCGGCCAGTAGGAGAAACCACCTGAGGATAATTGAAATTTATTCATTTGCTGTATAGCAGATTGAATATGTTTTTGTCTTAGTTTAACCTGATAAGGTGTCAGCTTAACCCATTGGTCAAGGTACAATTGAGAAAAGGCAGCGGAAACGGTTTGTTCTAAACATCCGTAAGGATAAGTTAGTAAAAAGGAAAGCCTTTTTTGTAAGCCAATATTTGAAAGACTTGAGGTTTCCAGTATAATATCTCTCGTACCTTTTTGTCCAAAACTTTGCAGGTCTTCTGTCCACATTTCACCTGGTTTGAGCACTTGTGATTTTATGCGATAGGTGATAGGATTAGGATTTCGAACAGGTATTTCAATCATTTGAAATGCAGAACCTTGTGCACTTGAAATTTTAATCTTTACTTTAGCCAGGCCTGTTTTATTGCCTGCCTTAAAGGATATTTGAGAAAGTTTTTCTTTTAGACCCTGCATATTTATAGAAACACCGGGGGTATTATTTTTAAGTATTCCTGCCTCATCCTCGGCAGTAATAACTACTTTACCTATATTATTTTGGGTGCTAAATATGTTTACGGGTAATGAAAATTCGTCCCCTGTCGCAAGGGTTTTTGGTGCGGATGCAAAAAGCATAAGCGGGCTTTTTACGGGTACTAATTTTTCAGCCGAACCAAAAGAAGCTTCATTTTTAGCTACAACCATAATTCTTACAGCACCCATATAATTGGGTAATGTAAGGGTATGATTTACTTTTTCTCCTTTTTTCAAGGTAAAGGGACCGAGGCTGAAAACAACGGAATTAAATTGGGTACCTGTATTATTTAACGCATCAGATTGATAACTTTCGTCACCACCAACGGCTAATAAATTTCCAAAATCAGTGACGTAGGTTCCTAAAACTTTATTGTAAATGTCCCAGGTTCTTATGCCTAACCCTATCTTTGAATAAAAAGAGGCATGAGGGTCGGGGGTTTTAAATCGGGTGATTCCCAATAAACCTTCATCTACAACAGATAAGGTATAGGTCATTGCCTTTCCTGATTCCTCTGAAATGGCTATAGCTATTTTTTCACCGGGTTTGAAACTTTCTTTGGTAAGAATTTTAGGTTTCAAGATGGACGATGGATCTTCAACTTTAATGGGACAAATGCCGAACATCCTTATCGGCAAATCATTTTTAACCGTTTTATATGATTGTATAAATGACACGTAGGCATATACATTAGGCGCCATTTCTTTATTTACAGGAATAGATACGGTGTTTGTTCCCTTTTTTGTTTTTACTCTTATGGATTGTAACACGCTGCTTCCATTTTCTATGGTTACGATAGCCGTACCTTCACTGGAACCTGGAAATGACAAAATGGCTTTTTCACCAGGTTTGTATTTACTCTTATCTGTCTTAACAGGCATCAACGAAAGCAGGTTTTTTTCATTTAAATCACTTGCCCCATCTGGGTATCCCGAGTGGATGTATTGAGCGGATCTGTGTCCTGAAGAAACATCTTCCGCCAAAAGTAAATATCTTCCCCATTCATTGATAGTTAATTTCCATGTAGCAATACCTTTTGAATCGGTAGTTAACATGATTTCTTTGACCGTTTCTTTTGCCGTTTCTGTATTAAAATCAGTGTTTTTGTACTGATTATTATCCCACCACCAGTACCAATCTGTTTTAAATAAACTGACACTAATTTGTTTATTTTTTAGCGGATTTCCCTCGTTATCGGCTATGGCAAACCTTAGAATGGATGGTTTATTTTCAGCTAAAACGGGTTCTCCCCAATTATTTAAGGGTATTTCAATACCCACATAAGAAGAAAATGGATGATAAGTTATCTTTTCAATGGTTGTACTGAAATCGCCTGAGGGTTCAAAAACTCTTGTTTGAAATAATGCGGTTAATTTGCCTGAAACGTCAGGATTTTCTGATATTTTAAGAGAAAAAGCACCTGTTCCTAAAGTGCTCAATGGTCCGTTAAAAACGGTTTTAGCATCCGATGAATTATTTTTAAAAAATTCATTACCAAACGTAAAGGATGGAAAGGTATTAAAGACAGTTGCTTCATCTTTTAACTTGAGTTCCACAACGGCTTTACATTCATAGGCTGGGATACCTGTCAACCAGTTTGCTTTTATTTGCGCGTTAAATGGCTCCTGGTTTTTTTTCAATAATGTATAATCAAAAACCAAGGTCGATTTTAATCTATTGGGTTTAATAGACTCTATTTTGAACGATTTTTCGAAAGTATTAGCTCCAGCTTTGACACTTATTCGCCAGGTGCCTGTCTGATCGTTTACTTGGGTAGAAAGAGACAGTGGGTAAATGCCATTTAATTGTTTATTAGTAACCCTTTTCTCGTAAAGCTGACCTTTAGCATCAAAAAGCTCCATTGTTATGGGATATTCTTTGGGTAAAGTGGCTTTTTTGTCGAGTAACATAAAGTTAAAATATAAACTATCTCCTGGTTTCCAAATATTTCTTTCAGCATAAATGAAACCTCTTACATCCCCTTTGACTTGTTCCCCAGAAATATCAAAACGACTTAAATTCAGAGCATCTTCCTCTTTTAATCTTAAATATCCTTTGTTTTTACCAGAGTGAGCCACCACAACCGCTGGATTTTCATTCTTCACATTGATTTTTGCTATGCCCTCCTGGTCTGTTTTCTGTTGTGCTACCAGGTCATTAGCCTCATTATAAACATCAATAGAAATATTTCCTAATGGGTCAGTAGTTATTAAATCTGATACAGAAACCCACACTAAATCATCGGAACCTCGTTTTGCAGTGATGCCATAATTTGAAACTAAAAGATTTCCAGACACAAAACGATCTGAATTATAAAATTCAGGAAAACATGGATTATCACGATTAGCCCAGGTATAATTATCGTTGTATGGAATGCCTCCGTAAAAATTATCCATGATACTCATCCTGTTTCCGCTTTCATCCTTGAAATAAATTTGGTCGGACTGGGATTTTTCAATATCTATGGAGGACTGATCTAAACAAGGATTAATAGCATATTCTTGTCTAAAACCAATTCTCACTTGATAAATGGCACCTGGATCTGTTTTAATTAAATCATTTAGATCCAGGTAAAATTCTTTCCATTCCATGCCATCTTTTAAAGGATTGACATGATGTAGGGTTATTGTTTTTTGCTTAATAATTTTTCCAACCCTATACATATTGTAATTCGCTTCATTTATATCATTATCCTTTAAAAGCGAGACAATATTATGGCTGCCAACTTTGAATATTTCTACATCTACGGCAGAAAGTCCTATCGCATTGAATGGAAATAAAACACCTTCAGTATGAGGAACAATGGCTCCAGTGCCAGATAAAGTGACTGCGGGAAAGGAAGGATTTATATAAAAATTCTCCTGTATTAATTTGTTTAAGGTAATTCCAGAGGATGATTTTATCCCTTTTAAAACTTTAAGTACGTAGTTTCCCGGTGAAATATTTTCGGGGAAAATCCGAATAGTATTTTGTTCAATCAAATAGGGTAGGGAACCTGAATATCCCTCTATGTCAATAAATCCCTCCAGGTCTTGATTGGGATCCAAAAGTTCAGAAAATTCGACTCTTATACCTTCAGTTAAGTTGTTTACAGGACTAACTTTGATCATCGTAAAAACACCAATCGCAGGGACAGTATAGGTTATTTCATAATCTTCCGGTGCACCTATTTTTTCACCGAGTAGTTTTATTTTTATATCTTGTTGTTTTTCAATTCTTTGAATGTTTGCTATAGAAAATATATGCGTTTTATCATTCAAGTCATTTTCCCAAACGATATCTACCAATTTTCCATCTATTTTGGCCTCCACACAAGATCTTAACTCTTTCTTGGAAACTATATCTTCAGTAAAAATAGATCCAGAAAAGGTGATTTTGTTTTTGTCTTGATTATCAAATATTTTAAGTCCTTCAATGGTTACTCCCAAATGTTGTTCTCTTGTTGCAAAACTAAAACTAAATGTATCGTAGGGCGCTTTGGCATCTTTAATTAAACTTGCAATATCTAAAGTAACTTTATAATTTTGAGCAGGAGGAATAGGTTCTGAAGGTTCAAAAACGAGCGTATTTTTATTTTTCCAATAAACTTTTCCTTCTATTTTCGGGGAAAAGGTTAAAGACGAGGCTTCTACCTCAATGCCAGCTTCAGCTCCAGGTATATTTGTTGAAGCAAAAACGATTTGTATATCCGACTGAGTCGAAATGATCCCAGAGGTATAACTAACCAGGTAAGGATTGTCAACGGTTAACGTATTAATGATAATTTTGTCTTCCTTTTTACAAGAAGTTTCGAAAAAACAGAGAAAAATAATACCGAAAACGGTGAATAAATAGTTTAAATTTGTTTTCATAAATAGGTTTTTACATTGAAATAACTAAAAACTAAAATAACATATAAATGCGAGTATTACCTCTTTTTCCGCTTCAACTAGTCGTATTTCCTAACGAAAAAGTGAATCTACATATTTTTGAACCCCGATACAAAAAATTAATAAGACATTGTGAAGAGAACAGGGAGAATTTTGGAATAATACCTTATATCAAAGGAAAAATTATAGACGCTGGTACAGAATTGGAACTTTTATCTATTTATAATCTTGAATTAGACGGTTCCTGCGATGTTGAACTCTTAGGAAAAAGAGTCTTTCATGTGGTTGATTTTAATTACCCGGCTAAGCAAGATGATTATTTAACCGGTAAAATTGAATTTCTACCAAGTATTCCAACATCAGAGCTTCAATTTCAGACTTTACTTTTATCCAAATTGAACCAATTATTTGATTTATTAGAAATAAAGAAAAAACTGCCTGTTGATCCTGAAGAATTATTTTCTTTTGACTTTGCACATTACATAGGTTTGAGCATACATCAAGAATTGGAATTGATTCAAATACCAGTAGAAAATGAAAGATTAAAGTATCTGATTAAACACTTGAATGTTTTCATTCCTCATGTATTAGAGGTGAATAACATCAAAGAAAAAGCCAGATTAAATGGGCATATAAAATATTTGAAGCCCCCAACATTCTAAATAAAAAACATACAGGCGATAGGAAGGTTTTTGGACCCTCTTAAAAGCAGGATTAAGACAGCCTTTGTGGTTCGGTAATCCCCTTGTTCCTATATGGAAACCAATGTTATTGGCTGAGGCCCGCCCTTGTCACTCCGAGTCCGGTCTTAATTTATTAAAAATGTAGAGTCAAAAACGTGGGTCGCCTGTATGAACGACAAATCTATTTCCTTTTTATTTCAAATACAAATTTTTTTTATCATTTACCGCCAAATCGCACGATAGTAGAAATGATATGGGAATGTGCCCCATTTCCTATGCCGGGGTTGTTAAAGCCGTAATCAATTTGTAAGCTTCTGGTCTTAAATCCTGCACCAAAAGCGGGTCTGGTGGCCCATGTTTTTTGATTGTTTCCAACGGGAAAAAATTGAAACTGATTAGCACCAAATCGTAAAAATACTTTGGAAATGAAGTTGATTTCACAGCCTAAAGCGGGATCTATACTTAATTTGTCAGTTGAAAAAAGGGTATTTCGTCTTCCGTCTGTTTGAATATAAAAATCTAATTCAGGGCTTATCCCAATTTTGTTAAATCGCTTTAGGAAAGAGGCGCCTACAACGATTTGTGGATTCGTAATCTCTAGTCTTTCCGAAGGTAGATCGTTACCAGTTACACCTAAAATATTTTTTTCTTCTTCGGAAAATGAAAATCGCCAGACATTGAAAGTAGATGTTATGTCCCTGAACATTATGCCCGCTTTAACATTGTTTTTGTGGTACTGCATCCCGGCATCTAATCCAAAGCCCCAGGAATTAGCAAATTTTCCAATATTTCTATGAATGATTTTGGCATTTAAACCCATTGAAAGGGGATTTATTCCTGTGTTCTTTCCTATTTTTTTACTGTAAGAAAAAAGAAAAGCATAGTCTGAGGCGGAAAAAGAACTTAAATTATCAAAATTGACGGTCCCGTCTTCATTGTAAAGGGATAAAGTATTGGGAATATCATCTACCCCAAATCTAATAAGAGATAGGGCTATTCTTTGCTTTTCGTTTTTGCCGGGTAGTGTTACCCCCAGGTAATCATATTTGCCAATACCCCCAAACCATTCACTGTGCATGGCAGAAATTTCCCATTGATTATGGTTGTTTCTAACTATTCCCGCTGGATTCCAGTAGGCTGCATTGGTATTATCGGTGGAAGCAACACAGGCGTAAGCTAATCCCTGACCGGCAGCACCCACGCCAATTTGTAAAAAGGCATTACTATATTTTTGTGCAAATACCTTATTCTGATAAAAAAGGCTCGCCATCAAAAAAAAGAATACCATCGATTTATTTAACTTCTTCATCATTTCTTTCATTACATTTTATTTCAGCATTGTATTCAATGGTGAATTTTTGCTTAATCACTCTGTTTATCATTATTCCAGCATTTAATTCGAATCCTATGAGGATAGATAGGGTGTTCAATTGTATCCATAACATAAGGACAATAATGGTTCCAATAGATCCATACAGTTCGTTATAGGTATTAAATTGGTTTACATAATAGGAAAAAACGATGGAGCTACCTAAACAAAGTAAAGTGGCCAGTGCGGAACCGGGAGTAAAAAATAGAAATTTTTGTTTGGTCGCAGCCCCAAATTTATAAATGAGGGAAATAGATGAATAAAATAAGGCTATGATAACCCCCCAACGACTAAGGTTCAAAAGAAAGGCAAGTATTTTTCCAACTTTTATGTATTGAACGAGTAAGGTGGTCAACCAACTGCCCATGATAACCAATATGACGGAGATGATAACGAGCGCTCCTATGATAAAGGTAAGCAAAATAGCATTTAATCTTTTTTTAAACATGTTCCATTGCAAAAAGGAGGGCATTTCGTCTTTTTCAAATCCTCTTATGAGTGCTAAGATACCATTGGAAGCAAAGAAAATAGCGGACAAAAATCCAAAAGAAAATAATCCTATTCTGGGTTGTGTGGTGATGTCTTCAATAAAATTAAACAATCTGTCCCCTGCATTACCTGGCATTATTTTTTGAATTTCTTCTTGTAAATAGGCATCAAATGAATAATCAGCAGGTAGAAATCCTAAGATAGATTCTTTTAAAAAAGGGGTTAGTGTGAACAAAGCGATGAGTGAGGGAAACAAGGCAAGAAAAAAACTAAAAGAAACGGCATTCGCCCGAATCATTAGGTCAAACCGTTGAAACTCTTTTAAGGAAAAACTAATTACGTCCCAAATAGGTACTTTAAAGAAACCGGGAAAAGAAACTTTCTTTGCCCATGGTTTCATAGATGTCCAATACCTTTTTAGACTTTGTCTCATCATAAAAATAAAAGTAATTTTAAAAAAAAGGTTGTAATACATCCAATAAAACGGCAGGAGCATTCACCGCTTTTTCCGTGTGTTTATCGAGGAAACATAGCCTGACTCTGCCACCATTCACTATTTTCCCTGCCTCATTTCTAATTTCCATATTGAAAACAATATCCTTTGAAGGTAGTTTTCTAAGGGTAGTTTCTATAGTAAGTAAATCATCGTAACGGGCAGGACGAACATAACGACATTCCAAATGTAAAACCGGCATAAAAGTTCCATAATCTTCTTCTAAATTTTTATAGGTTATCCCTAAACTTCTAAGCATTTCAACTCTGCCAATTTCGTAATATTGGGCATAGTTTCCATAATAGAGGTAACCCATTTGGTCTGTTTCACCGTAGCGAACTCTTTTTTGAAAGGTGTGTACGTACATTAGTTTATGTTTGAACGGTGAATAGGACAAGTCATACAATGAGACCCACCTCTGGCTCTGGATAACTCACTGGAAGGCAGAGTAATTATGGTATTTTCAACATCCTTGATGCTGAGTGTTCCCTCTTCAATTTGTTGAAGGAATTGATTGGCTGGTAGAATATTGTACCCATGAGCAATGAGGGTTTGTTCCGTTTTAGGATTTCTATCATAAGCTAAAGCAACGCCAGGTTTTAGGGCTACTAAATTACAGCCATCCGTCCATTGTTCCCTTTCCTGATAAGGAGAGACGCCGCCCCCTGAATAAATAAAAATAACTTGCTCATCTATTTCTGAACGCCAGAATTCTGCTAGTGAATAAAATTCTTTCTGTGCGCCATCTTCAGAATAAACGGTAACTGCAACGCCCGATCCTTCTACCACCAGCGGTTTGTAGGCAATAACATGATGGCTGTTTATTTGGGTAAACAAAGTATCAATGTGCATGAACGATCGATCATTTGGAATGCTGACCTTCACCACGTTTTTTACTACCTTTTTTTCAAATAGCACTTTTCGCAATGACTCAATACCATAAGCATTACTTCGTTCACTACAGCCGATAAGTAAATAATCTGGATGAATCATCATGACATCTCCCCCTTCAATGTGAGCAGATTCGCCTTGTCTTGATGGTGGAAACAGATCAATAATATTCAAATTAATGATTTTTTCCTGCTTTCTAAGTTCATCAAATAATGGATGTACACCAAATATAAATCGAGATAAATAATTTTCTCTATGTCTTGCTTCCTTTGCGGCTTTGGTTATTAGCACGTGGTTATTTATGGTCACCGCAATATCCCGGGTAAAAATAAAATTTGGAACAGGGTCAAATAAAATATAATCTTCCTCCTCGACATAGCCTGTTATGAGCACTTCTTTTAAGGTGTCGTTTGGCATCTTCTTTAAAAGATGCAACATAGAAGTGGGGAGCTCTTCGTGTTGTACTACCCATTCGATCAACTTATTTTTTTCAATTTCATTGACAGAAAGTGAAGTTAATAGTAGATCTTCAACCTCTAAAACATTTTGCTGACCTACAAACGCGTGTAAAACCTTCCTGAAAATGTCGTGTTCTTTTTGCATTAATGGCAAATGAACAATATCATCAAATAGTAGTTCAGCCGAACGTTTGGGTGAAATTCTACTTATTCCTTCGTCGGGACGATGTATAATAACTTTTTTTAACTCGCCTATTTCATTCGATACTTGAACTTGCTGGATCATTTTAGATTTTTTTCAAAAAACAAATTTAACTTTTAAAGCGCAATATACCTTTATTCAGTACTTGAAGTTTTCTTTCTTTTTGACTAAATTGCACGCTTTACCTTTATTTAACGACCGATATGGATAACAATCAAGATATTTCTGCTCTTTCTGCATCACAGTCCTTTTGGCGGAAACCGGAGGGAGTTACTGGATTAGTATTTCTTATCGGTGTTTTAGCTGGATTAGGTTTTTTAACCTTCGTTTTCTTACCTGCTCTCATTGGTTTTCTTACCCAGCCAATACCCTTAACATTGCTGGTTTTATTAACGATGGTTACCGCTTATGCTCTTATAGACCCTTCTACCAGAAAGTCACTATGGTTCATCTATAAAAATACCATGCGCTGGATAACCAGTTTTTTTGTTAAAATTGATCCCATAAGTATTTTGAATAAATATCTGGCTGAGTTGAGTGCTAATCTGGATAATTTAAAGAAACAGTCTGCAAAGTTGAGAGGGCAGATGCACAAAATGAAAGAGCTGATTCATAATAATGAATTACTCATTAAGCAAAATTTGGCAGAAGCGCAAACCGCCCGATTGAATGATCAACAAACCGATTTAATTGTTAAATCTAGAAAAGCCGGTCGTTTACAAGAGTCAAATTTACGATTAGAGGCTCTTTATCAGAAAATGGTGGTTCTTTATCAGATTTTAACCAGAATGTTTGACAATTCTACTATTCTATATGAAGACATTAACGATCAGATTTTAATTAAAGAACAAGAACAAAAGGCTGTTCACGCAACACATAATGCTATGCAGTCGGCCAGAAGTATTATCAAAGGTAATCCGGACAAAAGAGCTTTATTTGATACTGCGATGGAGGCTGTTGCTGAGGATGTAGGAAATAAAATGGGCGAATTAGAGCGTTTTATGCACGCCTCAAACAATTTTATGAATGCCATAGATTTGCAAAATGGTGTTTTTGAAGAATCTGGTCTCAAGCTATTGGAGGAGTGGGAAAAAGAAGCGGGAACACTTATCCTTGGAAAACAAAATGATCAATTATTAAAACCTGAAATATTGTCTCAAACGAATCAATATGATAAACTTTTTGATTAACATGAATATCAAGACTACCTTATTTTTACTTGTATTCGCTTGCATAAATTTAAATGCACAGAATACGGGACTATCTGCTACTGAAAAAGTAGTTGTACAACACATAGATAAAAATAAAGCACAATATGAAAAGACTTCCTTAGCTATCTGGGAGTTAGCTGAATTGGGCTTTCAAGAAGATAAAAGTACATTGTTACTCCAAAATTTACTAAAAGATAATGGTTTCAAGGTAGTATCGGGTCAAGAGGGTATGTCCACCGCTTTTATTGCAGAATTCGGTGAAGGAAAACCTGTTCTTGGTTTTCTGGCAGAATATGACGCATTGCCTGGTTTATCTCAAAAAGTTTCTGCAAATATGGAGCCTTTAGAGGAAAGGGCGCCTGGTCATGCTTGTGGACACCACCTTTTTGGAACAGGTTCTGCAGCAGCTGCCATCGCTTTGAAAGATTGGATGATTAAAGAGAAGATTAAAGGTACGATCAGAGTGTATGGAACGCCTGCCGAAGAAGGCGGAGGCGGTAAGGTTTTTATGGCAAGAGGTGGTCTATTAGACGATGTCGATGCCGTTCTTACCTGGCACCCTGCCAGTAGAAATGATGCGAGTGCAGAATCTTCTTTGGCGATCGTTTCTGCAAAATTCACTTTTAAAGGTGTTTCAGCTCACGCTGCTATGGCTCCATGGAGAGGTAGAAGTGCACTTGATGGAGTGGAGGCTATGAACGATATGGTAAATATGATGAGGGAACATGTGGAACCTGACGCAAGGATTCATTACGCGATTACCAATGGTTCTATGGCTCCCAACGTGGTTCCTGCAAAAGCTGAGGTTTATTATATTGTGCGCCATCCTGAAGTGAAAGAGGTGATTCGGTTGTTTGAAAGGGTGAAAAAATGTGCTCAAGGTGCCGCAATAGGTACCGAAACTGAGGTGTCAGAGGAGATAGTTTCAGGTTATTATAATATTTTGATAAATGAAACTTTGTCAAATCTGATGTTTAATAAGTTATCTAAAATTGGTGGGGTTGCTTATTCTCCTCAGGAAAGAGCCTTTGCAGAAGAATTGATTAGTTCTTTTCCTCCAGCCGATTATAAACCTGAAGATGCTTTGAAAATAGAGAAATTTAGAGTAGAAGAAAGAGGAGGACCCGCTTCTTCCGATGTTGGGGATGTTAGTTGGGTAACGCCCACTGCCTCTATAGCCGCAGCAACTTGGGTGCCCGGTACCGTCGCTCATAGTTGGCAGGCAGTAGCTTCAGGCGGTTCGTCTATTGGTTTGAGTGGTATGTTGGTGGCGGCAAAAACAATGGCCATTTCTGCTATGGAACTTTTTACAAATCCTATGATGCTTCAAAAAGCTAAAGAGGAAAAATTGAAAAGAACCGGTGCAGATTTTAAATATAAATCACTGGTAGGTGACAGATTACCTCCATTTAATTTTATGAGTGGAAATGATCCGAGAAAAAATTGATTCTTACACACCAAATGTTTACCATTTTGTCGTTATTACTTTATGAAGAATCAAATAGTTGTTTTTATTGTCTTGTGCCTGTCGGCAAATATTTCTTTTGCTCAATCTTATAATACTACCGCAGGTATGAGATTAGGGACTGAGTGGGGGCTTTCTGTTAAACAAAGATTGTACGAAAGCTTTACGGCTGAGGCTATTTTGCAGACAAATAGGAAGAAAAATGAGACGGCTCTAACCCTTCTTGCCGTCGATCATAAGGCCATTCTCTCAAGAAGGTTAAATTTATTTTTTGGAGGTGGACTACATTTACCTCTGCAAAATACTGAAAATGCCCTGAGAGAAGACGGTTTTGGCATCGTTGGTGCTGCAGGTCTGGAGTTTACCTTCGCCAGATTGAATTTTACCTGGGATTATTTACCCGTCTTTATTCCTTCTGCGCTTTCCTTTAGAATGCAATCTGCCATGTCTATTCGCTATGTTATTCAAAAAAGAGACAAATTCTCCTGGGAAAAGAAAAATAAAAAAATATTCTCTTTGCCAAATTTGAAAAAAAATCAAAAAAAATAAATATATTTGCGCTGTTATTGAAAGATAACATAAATGGTGATTGTAGCTCAGTCGGTTAGAGCGCCAGTTTGTGGCTCTGGAGGCCGCCGGTTCGAATCCGGTCTTTCACCCCAAAGGGAAATTATTTAATAGTTTCCCTTTTTCTTTTCCATTCCAGATATAATGCAATAAGTTCATCCCAGGATGCTGGGTTTCTTAATGATTCTCTACTCAGTAAATATTTGGGAAGTTCTCCTTCAAATAGTTTTTTTACGGGTAGTTCTATTTTTTTGCCGCTCAATGTGTAGGGAATTTCTTTTAATACATATATTTCGTCAGGGCAATGTCTCGGAGAATAATCTTCTTTTAAGGTCTGATGGATTTGTCTCTTAAGTACTTCATCTAAGGTGATTCCGTCAATCAAACAAACAAAAAGAACTAATTTTGATTCAGTTAAACTTGTTTTAATGTGGATTATTAACCCGTCGGTAATATTAGAAATCCTTTGCAGTGATCGATATATTTCAGCTGTTCCAATCCTAATGCCAAATTTATTTAAAGTGGCATCGGAGCGACCGGAAATGATGACTCCTCCTTGCTGCGTAATGGTTACCCAATCTCCATGACACCAGAGTCCACTAAATTTTTCATAATAACTCCGCTTAATTTTTGATTGGTCATCGTCACCCCAAAATCCAAGGGGCATGGAAGGCATTGCCTTCGTAATAACCAATTCTCCTTCGATATCTATTTGTTTTTCTCCGTTTTCACTATATGAAAAAACAGCCGCGCCTAGACATCTTGCTTGAATTTGTCCTTTTATGATTGGTTTTAATGAACAACCTCCGACAAATGCGGTACATACGTCTGTTCCACCACTCATTGAAATCAAGGGTATTTCATGAGGAAAAGATTTTTCTACAAAATCAAAATGTTCAACGGAAAGAGGAGATCCTGTTGAACTTATGGTTCTTAATGCCGATAAATTAAATAAGTAACCAGGTTGTAGGTTTTTTTGAGAAATAGCAGTCAAATAGGAAGGGCTGGTCCCAAAATGATTAGTCGCTGTATTTTCAGCCAGCTTCCAGAGAATATGTTCATCGGGATAGGTAGGATTACCATTATACATTACAGGTATGGCACCGACAATAAAGGCAGATTGTAAAAAATTCCACATCATCCAGCCGGTACTCGTGTACCAAAAGTATTTGTCTCCTTTTTTTACTTCATTATGTAAGGCTAAATATTTTAAATGTTCTAACAAAATGCCACCCTGACTATGGATAATGGCTTTGGGTTTGCCGGTTGTTCCAGAGGAGAACAAAATATATATGGGATGATTAAAGGATAAAGGTTCAAACGTAAGTTCCTCCTTTTGATAAAGATCCTGTATAGTATTCCATCGAACTTCCCCAGTTTCAAGGGGAAAGTTATTTTCCGAAATCCATATTATTGATTTAATAGATGGTATCTGCGCGCGGATTTCTCTTATTTGCTCCGTTTTGTCAAATATTTTCCCTCCGTATTGATAGTGTGACACCGCGATTAAAAAGCTGGGTTCAATAGCGCTGAATCTTTCTTCAATCGCTAATTTTCCGAATTCTGGAGAACAACTGCTCCAGATGGCTCCTATGCCATTGGCAGCAAAAAAACTATAGGAAGCTTCTGGTTGGTGTGGTAAAATGGCAGCTATTCTATCTCCTTGTTCGCAGCCATTTATTTTAAAAAAAGTCTGTATTGCTGCTGTTTGCTGTTTCATTTCCATCCAGGAAATAGCCCTTAACGGTTCAGTTTCAGATTGGTAATATAGGGCAGGCTGGTCTTCACGGAATTGTCTAAAAACATGTTCGGCATAATTTAATGTCAAACCCGGAAACCAATTTTTTTCGTGTAGCTCCTCACCCGTTAATACCTTTTTACATGGGTGGTGAATGATTATATCGAAATAAGTTAGGAGACTTCCCCAGAAAATTTCTGTATTATTTATGGACCAATGCCATAAAGACTCGTAATCGGTAAAAACTTCGCCTACGAGATTTTCAATGTAATATTTGAATTGAGCTAAATTAGAAGGTTCATTTTTCATTACCAATTTGAGAATGCAGCATTGAATATATCTTCCATAATTTGTTTGCTAATCGCTTTATTTGCTGTTTCCTGTACTGAGGAAAAATCGATGGCACTACTGAAATCGTAAAAGAATGAAAAATTCTTTTGCCATATTTCAGTGTTCTTCCTGTTGTTAAAATAGGAAATGGCCAAAGTAATAGTTAATCTGTTTATGGCGGTACTTTCTCCCGTTCGTGGTGCCTCAGCCGTGATACGATAATCTACTAAGGTGCCTCTAAATTCTATATCTGGTTCTTCTTCGCTAAGTACTAATCGGGATTCTGCTCTTACTTTATCTTTCAGATCTTCTGTAAGTCTCTGGGAAAGAGAGGGTAAGGCATTTTCTGCATTGTTTGTAAAGTTTGGAATGTAAAAAGTTTTTAATTCAGGGTCTAAGGTAGCACCCGACAGGGAAATAGTGCAACTTTGTAATATGGAGACCATGATAAGAAGGCAAAGGGTAAGAATACCCAAAAGTTTTAGTTTCATTCCAGATCATATTGTTTTATCTTACGATAAAGGGTTCTTTCAGATATTCCTAATTCTAACGCAGCTTCTTTTCTTCTTCCTTTAAATTTTTTAAGGGCTTTAAGTATTAGAATTTTCTCCTGATCATCCATTCTAAGGCTTTCATCCATTACCTCTGCATTACCAAAATTAGAGGGTCTATTGGTCATATTGGGCTGTAGAATAAATGGTTTTGTCGTGCTCATATCCTGAAAATTTTCGTCCAAGGAGTATTCATTTCCCATTTTAGAGGGTAGGGGAGTAACAAAAGGTTTTTCGTGAAATGATTCATTAGGATTAGAAACATTGCTCAAATGATTAATGTCCTCTAATGTTTTAAGTTGATTTATATCTTTAACCTGTAAATCGTTGTTTCTAATGATTTCGAAAATGAGGCCTTTTAAATCTGTCAAATCCTTTTTCATATCAAAAAGTACTTTGTACAGAATTTCACGTTCCTGAAAACCAGAGCCATCAAAATTTCCCTTATCTTTTGATGCGACGGGCAGATTCCGTTCACCCAACGTTGGCACAATATCTATTAACTTTTCATAACCAATCATCCTTTCCTCTGTCATTACAGAGACTTTTTCCGCCACATTTTTGAGCTCTCTGATATTTCCAGGCCAGGCATACTGCTGAAGAAGATGGATGGCGTTATCATCTAATTGTATGGGAGGTGTTCTATATTTTTCGCTGAAATCAACGGTAAACCTTCTAAATAACATGTAAATGTCTTCCGGCCTTTCCCTTAAGGCGGGCACCTGAATAGTCACCGAGTTTAGTCTGTAAAATAGGTCTTCCCTAAATTTACTTCTTTTTATGTTTTCAGCTAAATTTACATTCGTTGCAGCAATGATGCGAACGTTAGTTTTGAGGACATTACTGGAGCCCACTCTTATAAACTCACCACTTTCCAGTACTCTTAATAGATAAGCTTGTGTATCAAGAGGTAACTCGCCAATTTCATCTAAAAAAATAGTACCACCATCATAAGTTTCAAAATACCCCTTTCTATCGCCAACAGCACCCGTAAAAGCACCTTTTTCATGTCCGAATAATTCCGAATTTATAGTTCCTTCAGGAATGGCTCCACAATTTATTGCTATAAATTTTTGGTGTTTTCTTGCGCTTAGACCATGGATGATTTTTGAAAATACTTCCTTTCCAACGCCACTTTCACCAGTTATCAGGGTGCTTAAATCAGTCGATGCTACTCTTACCGCTGTATTTAATGCCCTGTCGAGTAGAGGAGAATGACCAATTATGCCATAACGTTGCTTTATGGATTGAAGATTTTCCATTTATGATACTAATTTTCCAAGTAAAGTACCACTCGTTACATCCGTTACTTGTACCATGACAAAATCACCTGGTTTATAGTCACCACTTTTGCGAAATACAATGACTTTATTTTGAGAATTTCTACCTGCAAACTGCTGATTTGATTTCTTTGAATCGCCTTCTATTAATACTTCAAATGTTTTTCCAATGTCAAGCAGATTATTTTCATAGGAATTTTGACGCTGAACAACGATGGTTTCCGATAATCTTCGTTGTTTCACCTCATCTGATATATCATCGGAATACTTTTTTGCCGCTAAGGTGCCTGGACGTTCTGAATAATGATACATATAACATAAGGTATAGTTTGAATACCTTACCATATCAAGAGTATCCTGAAACTCTTCTTCTGTTTCTGAACAGAAACCAACAATGATGTCAGATGAAATGGCACATTCAGGAATTATTCTTCTTATGGCGTCCACCCTTTCTTTGTACCAAACACTGTCATACGTTCGGTTCATCATTTTTAAAATCCGACTATTACCTGATTGTACAGGTAGATGTATATATTTACAAATATTATTATATGAAGCAATGGTTTCTAAAACTTCGTTGGTAATATCTTTGGGGTGGGAGGTTGAAAATCTTATTCGTATTTTGGGAGCTGATTCGGCCACTAATTTAAGTAACAATGCAAAACTTATAACCTCATTAGTTTCAGGATTTTCCCATTTATAAGAGTCAACGTTTTGACCTAGAAGGGTTATTTCTTTGTAGTTGTTTTGTTCCAGGTCCTTAACCTCCGCTAAAATGCTAAACAAATCACGACTGCGTTCCCGACCCCGGGTGAAAGGAACAACACAAAACGAGCACATGTTATCACAGCCGCGCATAATGGATATGTAAGCAGAAATGCCATTGGAACCCAATCTTAAAGGACTGATATCGGCATACGTTTCTTCTCTCGATAGAAATACATTAATTCCTTTTTCACCCAGTTCTGCCGTGTCAACTAACATCGGTAAATCTCTGTAAGCGTCAGGACCAACTACTATATCAACTATTTTTTCTTCCTGCAGAAATTTCTCTTTTAAGCGCTCGGCCATGCATCCTAATACACCGATGAGCGTGCCCGGTTTTTGTTTTTTTACTTTATTAAATTCCCTTAATCTTTTTCTAACCGTTTCTTCTGCTTTCTCTCTTATAGAGCAAGTATTAATAAGTATTAAATCTGCGTCTTCCATGTCACGTGTCGGAACAAATCCGGCGTCAGAAAGCACAGAGGCAACAATTTCGCTATCTGCAAAATTCATCTGACATCCATAACTCTCCATATAAAATCTTCTGGCAGATTCTTTTGAATTCCTTAATTCCTGGAATTCATGTACATGTCCTTGATAGGCATTAGGGTCCCGTAAAATGATTTGATCTGTGGAGGTCAGTGTTTCAGTTGCCATATTTGAATTTTCAATAAGTCAAAAGTAAGTAAAATCGGCAATTATGTCAGGTTATTTTTGCTTTGAACTTAGATTTTTCATTATTTATTTGATTTTTATCCATTTTAGGGATGCCTTTAATTCAGGTTATGTATTTTTGTAAAAATTTTTAAAATGAAGACAACTAGATTTTTATTATTATTACTTCTTTCTGTATTCTACTCCTGTAAATCTGATAATGGTACGGTGGTTATCGGAAATGATGAATGGATGACAGAAAATTTGACTGTAAAGAAATTTAATAATGGCGATCCAATTCCCGAAGCAAAAACAGAAGCAGAATGGTTAAATGCTGGAAAAGGCAAATCTCCCGCATGGTGTTACCAGAATAATGATCCTGCGAATGAAAAATCTTTTGGTATTCTTTATAATTATTACGCTGTTTCTGATGAAAGAGGTATTCTTCCTGATGGTTTTCACCTGGCAACAGATGTGGAATGGAGTAATCTAGTAAATGCTGCCGGGGGGGCTGAAGTAGCCGCATCCAGATTAAAAGATCCTGAATTTTGGGGTAGAAAAGATAATGGATCTTCTTTAGGATTTAATGCCAGACCAGGCGGTGTCAGAATTTTTGACGGTGGATTTTCGAATATGGACAGAGCCGTTTATTTTTGGACGTCCACAGAGGAGTCCGCATTAACTCATTTCTATTTTAGAATGCAATCTGATAACGACAAAGTAGAAAGAAATTATGGTTTTATTAATTACGGAATGTATCTGCGCTGCGTGAAAAATAAGTAAAGAAAATCTAATGATTTGGAACTTCTTAGAACGCTCTGTTGATTTTAATAAAATCTCGCGGCAAAATAATCATAAGCGAAAGATTATTAAGCTTTTATTGCAATATCAAGAGCTGAGTATTCCTGAACTTTGTCATTTTATGGAACTTAGTATTCCTACAGGTACAAAGTTGGTCGATGAGTTCGAATCACAAGCCTTATTGGTAAATGCTGGTAAAAGGGAGTCTTCTGGAGGAAGAAGACCTGCTACCTATATACTAAATCCTGAAATGGGCTATTTATTTTCCATTGAAATTCTATTGAATTCATTGAAAATTAATGTTTTAAATTTGGATAGAAAATCCATTTATGTCTATGAATCAACACATTTTGATATTAAGGATAAAGGTGAATCTTTAGCATCCCTTACTCATTTGATTCCGGATATAATTAAAGAACTACAATTACCTATAGATAGAATATTGGGTGCCGGTATTGGAATTACAGGTAGAGTAAACGCTAAAAAAGGAGTTAGCTATTCTTTCTTGCATTTAGACATTCCTTTGACTGATTATTTTTCCACTATTTGGGGGATTCCCGTTTTTATTGAAAATGATACTCATCTAATGGCCTTAGGAGAGAATTATTATGGGCTGGCAAAGGATTTAACCAACGTAATTTCTGTTAACTTGTCAAAAGGTTTGGCAGTTAGTGTCATTTCTAATGGTCAGTTGCAAACGGGACACTCCGGATTTGCTGGCGAATTTGGTCACATTTTCGCAGAAAACAACAACAAATTATGTGTTTGTGGTAAAACAGGTTGCCTTGAAACGCTGGTTTCTGGTTTAGCCCTTGAGGCTTCTTTTTTTCAGAAAATAGAGGAGTCGTTTGATTATAAATGGATTTTCACTCATTCAACAGATTATGATTATCCGTTGGCAGATAATCTTCATGCTATGGGAGAACAATTAGGAAAATCATTAGCGGTGCTCATTGACCTGTTAAACCCAGAATTGATTATTGTTGGTGGTGGCTTTATGCCCGTTTTAGAGTCTATGAGATTTGCCATTAATAAAGGTATCAACTTGCATAGTCTGCCACAACTTGCCTCAGATTGCGAAATAAAAATATCAACGCTCGGCGATAGTGCGCCCATGCTTGGTGCCTTTGCTCTGGTGACGGAAAACCTCCTGAATACTTAATTTTTTAAAAATCGAATTTTTCAATATCAAATGATAGGAAATTCAATATTATATTTTTAATTTTGGGGTTTTCTTTCAGTTATGACAACTATAATTTTATGTTCCAATTTTATTATCCTAATTATTTCTATAATATGGATGATCTTGAAGTTTCCTAATGGGGTCTTTAAGTTTTTTCTAACCTTTCTATACGTCACCTTTTTCTTTAGTAACATTCAGTTAATATGTAGAGATTTAGAGGATGTTAATTTGTTTTTCTACTTCACGCTTTGGCCTTCCATTCTTTTTAATGCCACCCCTTTAGTGGTGTTTGTTTTTTTTATCTATTTATTGAAGGGAAAATATACATTTCACTTATTTCATTTTCCTTTATTTATTCCTTTAATATTGTCAATATTCAATTTTCTTTATTTTCATTTCTTTTTATCAAAACCTGAACAATTATCAAATATCAATGATTTTATTACAAATGGTTATGTTAAGGAGGTAAACATTGGATATGTTGGCGTTGGTTTAATGAGAATAATTCGTCATTCCCTGGGATTTATTTCAGGATTTTATTTGCTGAACATTTATAAGAATTTTCAACAAATCAACAAAGAGGATATTAACAAGAAAAAAATTAACAAATTTTATTTCTATTTTATAATTTCTTGGGTTCTTATACATTTCTTTTATATGATTATAGGATTCATAGAATTAGATAAAAGTATTTTAGTTGTCTGGACCACTTTATTCTCTGTTATTATTTCCTTTTTTTTCTTTGTTTTTATTGCTTTATCTCCTTCTCTCATGACTGGTTATCCTTTGCTGGCAAAGGCAACTATAAATGAAGCCTTCCTTTTAGATAATATAATCAAATCAATAGACCCTTTAGTCATTGAGAAGAAACTGACACATTGGGAAAATACATCGAGTTCTTATCTATCAACTGATTTTACTATTAAAGATTTAATCAAAGAGTCAGGCATTGAATCTGATTTTCTTCTTTTTCATTTAACTAGTATAAAAGGATTAAATTATAATGCTTACATAACTAATCTAAGAATTTCTTATGCTATTAAACTTATTGAAGAGGGTTTTTTAGAAAATAATAGTATGGCTAAACTGGCAGGCAATGCTGGATTTAAAAATGTTAAATCTTTTAATAATACTTTTTTCGCCATAATGAATTGTTTACCTGAAAATTATATTAAATAATGGAAGTAAACAAGAATATTATACTTTTATTGGATGATTTATCCTTAGAGAAAAAAATGAAGGTTGTATTATCTGCCAATTCAGAATATAAATTATTATTTTCTTTAGATGATGTATCTTCGCATAGTGATAAAAATAATACCCTGGTTATCACTACTTTACTTCCATCCTTAGGGGATAACTATAATCCATTATCTGAGATAAGAAGAAAATTCCCCTGGATTAATATTTTAGTAATCACAGAGCCAGAAAATTCTTTCAGGATTTTTGAAACATTTAAAGCTGGGGCAAATGGCTTTTGCCTAAAAAGTGAAACTGCACAGGAATTTGCTCATCACGTTGAAACTATGTTCAAATTAGGAAATAGTTTAAGTATGTCTTTACTTCCTTTGATGATCAAAAATTTTCAAAAGAAAAGTATCGTTCAGGAAGTTTTAACAGTTAAAGAAATAAACATAGCTAAAGAATTAAGTGCGGGATTAAGCTATAAATTGATTGCCGATAGAGTTGGAATCTCTATTGATGGCGTTAGATTCCACCTTCAAAAAATTTACCGTAAATTGGAGATAAATAGTAAGGGTGAACTCATAGCCCTCTTTTTATCAAATAAAGATTCCAACGAGTATTAGAATGTAAATGAATGGACTAAACTCCCTCTAAGCCTTTTTTCTTAATCATCTAATTATATGATTTTCAAATTTTTATAGCGTTTTTAAAATAAAATTGATACATTATATCATTCTATTTTGTACTTTTGTAAAAAAAACTTAATGTTTTGACAAGTATCTTTATATATTTTAATTTATTAATCCTAATTATCTCATTAATTTGGATGTTACTAAAGTTCCCTAAAGGAGCCTTTAAAATTTTTCTAATTTTCCTATACACTTCCTTTTTCTTTAGCAATGTTCAGGTGCTTCTTAGAAATTTAGGGTATGTAAATTTATACTTCTATTTCACCCTTTGGCCCGCAATACTTCTTAATACCACTCCATTAGTGTTGTTTGTTTTTTTTATTTATTTAATGAAGGGGAAATATACCTTTGATATATTTCATTTTCCGCTATTTATTCCAATATTGCTGGGAATATTCAACTTCCTTTATTTTCATATCTTTTTATCCAGACTAGAGCAATTATCAAATATCACCGCTTTCATTGCAAAAGGATGGGATAAGGAGGTAATTATGGGTTATTTTGGGGTTAGTTTAATGAGAATAATCCGTCATTCTTTGGGTCTTATTTCGGGGCTATATTTGCTGAAAATTTACAAGAATTTTCAACAAATCAACAAAGAGGATATTAACAAGAAAAAAATAAACAAATTTTATTTTTATTTTTTGAGCTCTTGGGTAATCATAAACTTCTTTTATTTAATCATCGGATTCATAGAATTAGATAAAAGTATCTTGGTAAACTGGACCACTTTATTTTCTATTATTATCTCTTTCCTTTTCTTTGTTTTTCTCGCTTTATATCCTTCGCTCATGACGGGTTATCCTTTACTTGCAAAGGCAACTTTAAATGAGTCGTCCCTTTTAGATAATAGAATCAAATCAATAGACCCATTAGTCATAGAGGAGAAACTTGTACATTGGGAAAATACATCAAAAGCCTATCTATCAACTGATTTTACTATTAAAGATTTAATCAAAGAAACAGGCATTGAATCTGATCTGATTCTTTTTCATTTAACTAGTATAAAAGATTTAAATTATGAAGCTTTTATAACTAATCTAAGAATTTCCTATGCTATTACATTATTAGAAGATGGATTTTTAGAAAACAATAACATAGTAAAACTGGCGGAAAATGCTGGATTTAAAAATGTTAAAACTTTTAATAATACTTTTTTTGCCATAATGAGTTGTTTTCCAGAAAATTATATTATTAATGGAAGGGGATAAGTATATTATTCTTTTGCTGGATGATCAATTCCTGGAGATAAAAATTAAGGAAGTATTATCAGGTTTTCCTGAATATAAATTATTATTCTCTTTAGATGATGCTTCTTTGCCAAGTGGTAAAAATAATACCTTGGTTATTACCACCTTACTACCATCCTTAGGGGATAACTATAATCCATTGTCTGAGATAAAGAGAAAATTCCCCTGGATTAATATTTTAGTAATCACAGAGCCAGAAAATTCTTTCAGGATTTTTGAAACATTTAAAGCTGGGGCAAATGGCTTTTGCTTGAAAAGTGAAAGTGCATTGGAGTTTGCTCATCACGTTGATGCCATGTTCAAATTAGGAAATAGTGTAAGTATTTCTTTACTACCATTGTTGATAAAAAACTATCAAAAGTTAAGTATTGTAGAGGAAGTTTTAACAGTCAAAGAATTAAACATAGCTAAGGAGATAAGTGCAGGATTAAGCTATAAATTGATTGCTGATAGAGTTGGAATCTCTATTGATGGTGTTAGATTTCACATTCAAAAAATTTACCGTAAATTAGAGATAAATAGTAAAGGTGAACTCATAGCTCTCTTTTTATCAAATAAAGATTCCAACTAAGGCATTTGTTAAAAACTTGTCATGGAAGGGGGGGCTTGTTCTGGTTTAATTCCCCATGTTTTATTAGGTGTGCTGCCCATCTTAAGAATTAATTTTCCGCCATTTGTTACTGTTTCATGTAAAATCCATGGTTTATCCAATGGTTTATCATTTAAGGTGGCAGACTGGATATAAAAATTCTTTGCGCTATTATTTGGAGCCTCTATGATAAAGCTTTTTCCCTTATAATAATCTGAATGTAAATGAAAAGTTATTTTATTGAATATAGGACTGCTAATTTCATAAAATGGGTTCTCGGAGGTGCCTCCATTGGTGGAAAAAATACCCGATTTCATTAAAACGGCTAAACTTCCCATCAATCCTTGATCTTCATCTCCGCTGTAACCGTAATAAGGTGATAAACCACTATATACTTTTTCAACGACCTTTCTGGACCAGTATTGAGTTAACCAGGGAGCCCCTGAATAGTTAAATAAATAGGCAGTTTGAATGCTTGGTTGATTTCCATAATTTATGTAAACCCGTCTTAACTTCTCAAGTAACTCTTTATCATGTGATTTCCCTGAAGTAAAATCATGTTTTTCTGCTTCAACAAAGGATGTGTTTAATTTGGCGTTAAAAATTTCTCTACTTCCCATTAAAGAGATTAATCCTTGTACATCATGCGGAACAAACCAGGTATATTGTGCCGCATTTCCTTCTTCCCATCCATTATCGTACCTGAGAATATCAACGGGTTCTCCCCATTTTCCATCTATTGTCCGATTCCACATCCAACCTATTTCTGCATTCCAAATATTTTTATAGTAAGTGGCTCTTTTCATGAAAAGATGGTAATCTTCTGTTTTTCCTAATTTTTTGGCAAACTGTGCTAAAGCATAGTCCTGATAAGCATATTCCAGTGTTTGAGTGGATCCGTCTTGATGAAAGCCGTATTTTATTTTACTTAAAGGGTGGGGAACATAGCCCTTTTCCATATAATACTCAATACCTCCACCTTTAAAGGTATTATGCTCATAGCCTATTTTACTCATCATACCACCCGGGAAATGATTTTTCCTTAATCCTTCATATCCTTTTTCAATGTCAAAGCCTTTTATTCCTTTTAGATAGGCGCTGACAATGAAGGGCGTTGTCGCTGCGCCTGTCATTACGTAAGTATAATTTCCACCTGCGGGACCTCTAGGAATAAGTCCGCCATCCTCATACATTATTATCATGGAGTTAACAAAAGATTCAGTTACTTCTGGATAAACCAAATGCCAAAGGGTATTCAATGTCCATTGGGCACCCCAAAAAGAGTCTGAATTATGATGATTGTAAGCTGGTTTCCCGTTGGCATCCAATGGTATTTGTCGTATTATCCGAACGGGTCCAGTCATATCTGAATATTTCCCATTTACATCTGAAATAATCCGTCTTCCTTGCAATGCATGCCATAAGTCGGTATAAAAGCGCTTTTGTTCTGTTTCAGTACCTCCTTCAATAGTTATTCTGCTTAACCAGTTGTTCCAATCCGTTCTGCTTTCAGCCACTACTTTGTCAAAATCCCAGTGGCTTAGCTCATTCTCGAGGTTCAATCGTGCCTGGGCTTCACTTACATAAGAAATAGCCACTTTCATTTTCCGTATTTCACC
>CANMVX010000020.1 GCA_947501115.1 Haliscomenobacteraceae bacterium | reverse complement strand
CAATGAAAAAAATAGATAGAAGAAAATTTATGACCACAGCAGCGGCGGCGGCTTCATTTATGGTAATACCCAGACATGTATTGGGTGGAAAGGGCTTTACCGCACCGAGTGATAAAGTAAATGTAGGATTGGTAGGTGCTGGAGGAAAAGGGAAGGAAAACGTGCGGGATTTATTTAAATTGAATGACGTTCAAGTTACTTGTTTGGCTGATCCGGCAGAATATTGGGATTTAAACCGTTTTTATTATAAGACCGATGCAGGGTTGGGGCCAGTATCGGACATGGTGGAGAATCATTATAAGGAAAAATCAGGGTATTCAAAAGTAAACAGATATATCGATTTTAGGGAAATGTTGTCCAAAGAAACGTCTTTAGATGCTGTTCTTTGTGCTACGCCTGACCATTTACATGCCTACGTTTCCATGCTTTCCATGCAAGCAGGCAAACACGTGTATTGCGAAAAACCACTCACTCATAATATTCATGAGGCGCGCGAGGTTTCAAAAATGGCAAAAAAGACTGGCTTAGCCACTCAAATGGGTAATCAGCTGCATAGTACGCCTGCCATTAGGAATGCAGTCGAATATCTTCGTTCCGGAGTGATAGGAAAGGTAAGAGAGGTTCACTCCTGGGTGCCCGCGACGAGATGGACAAATAGTTTGAAAGAAATGCCCACCGCTGCATCGACCATGCCAAAAGGACTAAACTGGGATCTTTGGGTTGGACCCAGGTCAAACAGACCTTTTAATGAGTTATACGCACCGGTTACCTGGCGTGATTTTTGGGAATTTGGCTTAGGCGCTTTGGGAGATTTTGGATGCCATGACCTCGATGCCGCCACCTGGGGCCTGGAACTTGGACTACCCACAAAAATACAGGTTCACCCGGCGGGATTTAGTAATGCGGACATTATTCCTTACGGAGAAATTGGATATTTCAGTTTTCCCGACGGGAATAATGACAATAAATTTATAGAGGTTACCTGGTATTCGGGGGGTTTATATCCTAAAAAACCTAAGCAACTTCCATCTGATATTGTCTTTTCCAGAAGAGGAGCCATGTATGTAGGAGAAAAGGGCGTAATGGTAACGGGAAATGGGGATACACCTAAGGTTTTTTCAGATAAAAACCTGGTCCAGTCTGTGGAAACTACCTTTAAATTAGCTCCTACGGAGGGGCATCACCGGGACTGGATTAATGCAATTAAAGGAGGACCTGCCGCTAGTTCCAATTTTGAATATGGCGCACATCTTACCGAAATCACCCTTTTGGGGGTACTTTCTCTTCGGTTGGGAGGCGCATTAATCGATTGGGATGCTAAAAATATGAAAGCCATTGGTTTGCCAAAAGCAGATGAGTATATAAGGGAATCGGAGAGAACAGGATGGGAATTACCAAAGGGGTAAATCAAATAGAAATGTAATTTCCGTTTTTAAAAATAAGGCAGGAAGGGATGAAAACCTGTTTGATTTTAGAAGGTTTTGCCTTTTTTATGCTTCAGCCTGAAAATAGTTCAATCATTACCAATGATTCAGTGCGGCAGCCTGTCGCACTCAAAAAGAATAATGATATCCGTCCATCCAAGTACATCATTTATAAGTTATGAAAATTATTATTGAAGTAACTCTGAGAGTTTATGATGTGATTCTCAATTTTGTACAGGATACTGCCTAACCACTTATAAGTGGTTTCCCAACTATTTTTGACTATTACATTTTGAGTATCAAAAAAGCTTAGAAAATACCCTTCGGAATCTACGTTGACATAAAAATATTGCATGACCTGACTTCGCCTTGCGATACCCATTTTAAATTTTCTCAATACTTTGCCAATATTTTTCGTTATAAAAGTAGTTTGAGTTGGTTGTGTTGTTTGGTTAAAAAGTAGCGTGTGATAAATAGATTTGTTTTGTAAAGTCAGTTTTATCTTAAGTATTATGATTATTTTGGCGATGTCTGGTGCTTTTCAGCACTTAAATCGATACCTGAAAGGTTTAATATCCTATCGAGTTTCTAATAACAACAAGGCTTGCGCTTTCAGACCGATTTTTTTACGTGATATAAACATCCCATAAAAATAATGATTTTTAGTCTTTAGATACCCGTTTTGGCATCTAAAAAATTATAATACATTTATAATCAACGAAATAAAAAAAATCAAACTTTCACCTAAAATGTAGAAACATAAATGGAGGCTATCTCCCCCTTTTGTTAGTTTAGATTTTTTCTGAAAAATGAAATGGTCTTCTCCCAAGCTTCTTTTGCTGCAGTTTCGTCGTAGCGAGGGGTAGTATTGTTATGGAATCCATGATTGACTCCCGGAAAGTTAATCATCTGGTAGTTTTTACCCTGCGCTTTTAAGGCTGCTTCATAGGCAGGCCAACCCGCATTTACCCGCGAATCCAGTTCTGCATAAATGACCAAGAGCGGTGCTTTAATCTGTGCTACATCAGAAGCCTCTGGCTGTCCGCCGTAATAAGGCACGGCCGCCTTCAAGTCAGGGATTCGGACGGCCATCATGTTAGAGATCCAACCGCCAAAGCAAAAACCGACCACGCCTACTTTACCGTTGCAGTTGGGATGGTTTTTCAGGAATTCATAGGCTGCAATAAAGTCTTCGAGCATTTCTTCGCGGGTACGTTTGGCCTGCATGGCTCTGCCTTCATCGTCATTGCCTGGGTAGCCACCCAAGGGAGTCAGGGCATCGGGAGCAAGGGAAATAAATCCATCTACAGCACATCTTCTGCCCACATCTTCAATGTAGGGGTTGAGCCCTCTGTTTTCGTGGACCACTACGATGCCGGGAAACTTTCCATTTCCCACAGGAGTGGAGAGTAGTCCTTTGATTTGTCCTCCACCTTTCGGGGAAGGATACATTAGGTATTCAGAACCTTGAAGTCGCTCGTCGTCTGAAGATACGGTCCGGGTGCTGTGGTAATCTGGCGTCATACTGCTTAGCAAGGCCGCAACGGTAATGCCACCAACAGCATAGATGGATAACTTCTCGATGAAGGTTCGTCGGTCCAACTTGTTGTGGCAGTAGTAATCGTAGAGGTCAAAGGCCTCTTGCGGGATATCGGCTTTGTTGAGTTTTTCCATGGTCTGCTTGAATTGTAGGTTAAGATAAGAATAAAATGGTTAAGAAGACGAAGGATCCATATTTTAATGGAGGAATTTATAAATATAGGGTATTAAACACCGACGCACATAACTATAAAAATACAAGACAATAAATAGAAAAAAGGAAATTTATATAATAATAAATTATTGATTTATAATTGTTTAGAAAAGGATGGGAATTACCTGCAAAGATAATTCCCATCCAAACCAATTAAGAAATTGAAGATATATTAATGGGTAATTTGCGAAGTCTGATACCTGTTGCGGCAAATATGGCATTGCCTAAGGCGGGAGCGACTGGCGGAAGACCCGGTTCACCGACACCACCCGGTTCTGCACCACTTTGAATAATGTGCACTTCCATTACAGGAGTTTCGTTCATTCGTAAAACCTGATATTCGTGGTAGTTCGTCTGATCACATTTTCCATTGGAAAAAGTAATGCCATCTTTTATGGCAGCGGAAATACCCATCACAATATTTCCCTGTGTTTGGGCCACTACGTTGTCAGGATTAACATAATGTCCACAATCTATCACCGACACGGCTTTTTCAATAATAATGCCTTTGCCTGAGGTAGAAACCGTAATACAGCAGGCACTTATGCTACCAAAAGAAGCAAAAATAGCCAGGCCTTTACCTTTTCCTGCAGGGAGCTTTTCTTTCCAATTCGCTTTTTCTGCCAATGTTTCCAGGACTTTTCTGAATCGCTCATCTTTGAGAATAGCAAGTCTGGCTTCCAGGGGATCTTTTCCTGCCAGATGCGCAAGCTCGTCTATAAAGCATTCTTGTCCCCATCCAAAATTAGAGGCATAAACAGAACGCCACCAAACTATGGGGATGTCCGTTTTTACGTGTGTCCAACTTACTTTAGACACCGGAAATTGATATTGATTATTTTCAGTGCTGAGTTCTCCAGATAACCAGGGATCAGCTTCGTCGGGTTTCAGACCATTAAATACCTGACCAACAATAGATTCTCCGATGGCATGATGGTGGAATCCTGTTAATTTACCATTGGAGACCATCCCTTGAACTCTGGAAAGCATACCAGGTCGGTACGGCCCTTGAGTGATATCATCTTCCCTGGTCCAAAGAACTTTAACTGGTTTTTTTAGTTCTTTTGCTAAGAAACAAGCTTCACTGAGATAGTCATGATAAGCTTTTCTTCCAAAAGAACCACCGAGGAGCGGCACATGAAATTTAATTTTATCTTGTTCGATGCCTAAGAATCGAGCGGCATCGGCCAATCCACCATCTGGCCCTTGAACATGAGCCCAAATTTCAGCTGTTCCATCTTCTTTGTAGTGAACCACAGCACATTCAGGTTCAATAGGCGCGTGCGCTAAGAAAGGGGTTTCATAAACGGCTTCGAGTTTAGCGCTGGCCGAATTAAATTTTGCTAAAAAATCTCCCTTTTCCTCATGGCGTACCCCCTCTTTTTTTGCAGCCTCATAAGCTTTCTGAAAATAGGCATCGGTGGTTTGCGTTAAAGCTAACTGGCCATCGTCCCATTTGACATTTAGCAGAGACCTGCCTTTTTGGGCAGCCCACCATGTTGAGGCGACGACAGCTACAGCGTCAGATTGACGATGCGGCATAGTACGTTTGCATCGGATAACTTTTTGAACGCCTTTAACCAGTAAAGATTGAGTATCGTCAACAGATATAATGGAGGCATGAATGGTTGGAGAATGCTGAATACAAGCGTAAACCATACCAGGCACTTCGATATCTATTCCAAAAACAGCTTTTCCGGTAACTTTTGAGGGTATGTCCAGTCGTTTATTATATTTCCCAAGAAGGGTAAAATCAGCGGGATCTTTAAGTTTAGGATTTTTAGGAACGGGCAGTTTTGCCGCATCTTCGGCAAGTTCACCGTAAGAAAATGATTTATCAGAATTTTTTAAATAAATAGTCGCGTCTTTGGCAAAGCAAAGATCAGTGGAGGTTGCCCAACGACTTGCAGCTACTTGAATAAGCATTTCTTTGGCTGCTGCCCCAGCTTTTCTAAGCGGATACCACAATCCCCTCACCGTGCTGCTACCACCAGATTGCTGGCTTCCGTATTTACTCTGCCCATCTGATTGGATAATAGTCACTTTTTCTAAAGACACCTCAAGTTCTTCTGCCAATAAAGATGGGGCCGCTTGCATTGAACCCTGCCCCATATCCGGACGAGGATTAATCAGCGTTATACTTCCATCTGTGCGGATAATAATAAAGGGATTAATCTCAAGATTTATAAATTCCGGAGGTAGGTTTTTGGTGATTGATTTTAATGCTTCACCTTGCAGTTTTGGTAGGCCTATGACCAGACCAACACCTGCTAAGGCACTTGTTTTTATAAAAAATCGGCGGGAATTTGCGGAATGTTTCATGTAAGTTTGCTTGCTATTGGATCCTTGATTATTTGTTATTGCTTGGAGAAGTTGTTCCTTCTTTTAAGGCTATCGCCGCCTTTTTAATCCCGTTATGAATTCGACTATAAGTGCCACAACGGCATAAATTACCGTTCATAGAGGCAACAATTTCTTCATCTGTTGGTTGGGGATTCTCTTTTAATAAAGCAACGGCAGACATAATTTGACCAGACTGACAGTAGCCACATTGCGGAACCTGTTCCTCAATCCATGCTTCCTGAATGGCATGTAACTCAATCTCTCCAATGCCTTCAATAGTCGTTATTTTAGCTTTTTTAGAGAGGGTGGAAATAGGTATTTGACATGAACGAACGGGAGAACCGTCTATGTGAATAGTGCAAGCACCACATTGAGCAATGCCGCACCCATATTTGGTGCCTTTAAGTCCTACTATATCTCTGATGACCCATAATAAAGGCATATCTGCCGCTGCTTCAGCGTTTATCTTTTTGCCATTTATCTGTAGTTGATAAGCTGCCATTGTATGATTTTTTTAATCAGCAATATAATAATTAATTATCGTTTGATGCCCATTTAATTAAGATTATTTTTTTCGTAATATTTATGTTATATTTGTACGTGGAAGTCTTTTTAAGTCTTTCAAAACACAAATGAGCACAAAAACTATAGCGGGTCTTATAGATCACACCTTACTGAAACAAGATACAAAACAGGCTGAAATAATTCAGTTATGTGAAGAAGCGATGAACTTTAATTTCGCCTCCGTTTGTATTCCTCCTTATTATGTGAGGGAAGCTAGCAATGCTTTGGAATTTCAAAAGGGAAATGTTAAAGTTTCAACAGTAGTGGGCTTTCCTTTGGGTTACAGTTCTGTCCTTGCAAAAGTGGAGGAAATCAAAAAAGCTATCCATGAAGGTGCCGACGAAATTGACGCGGTGCTGAATATTTGTGCCATAAAAAATGAAGACTGGGGCTTTGTTAGAAATGAAATTGATTCTCTGGTTTTGGGAACCCACATGAAAGGGAAGGTAATTAAGTTAATTCTTGAAACTGCTCAGTTGACACCTTCAGAAATAGAAAAAGTTTGCCTCATTGCTCTTGATTTCAAACCCAATTACTTGAAAACGTCTTCCGGATTTAGTGGTGGAGCGACTCTTGACGCTGTTCAAACCATGCTTTCCGTCGTTGGAAAAAATATAAATATTAAGGCCTCAGGAGGAATAAGAGATTTGGCCACATTAATGCAGTTCAAAGAACTTGGCGTAAAAAGAATTGGTACTTCTGCCGGCGTATCTATTATGGAAGAACTTTCCCGACTTTCCTAATCAGGAATCAGTTTCCCGCTTTCACCATTATCTTGGTTAAGGCCTGTCCGTTTTTTGGCTGAACTTTTAAAAAATAAATATTCGGAGGAAGAAAGGAAACATCATATTTGTTATCATCTTTTGCTTCCATCTTTCCCATTCGCTGGCCTAATGCATTGATAATATCAATATGTGCCAACTCTTCAAATGGATGATTTATAGTAACATAATCAATAACCGGATTAGGGAATAATTGGATGTCTTCACTTCCTTTCACAATGCTTTGGCTCGACGTACTTAATCCATTGATGGTAAGGTCATATTCCATGGTGGTAAGAAGTGAATCAGGTTTCTTTAAGCTGAATAAATCGATATATATTTTACCTTTCCCCGCCTTCGTTACCGGAAAAACATGGAGAATAAATTCCCTTTCTTCGCCAGCTTTTAAGGTAACCGGGATATTTATACGACTGGCACTATCTATATTGGTGCTTACAAAATCCTCGAAACAAGTGATTCCATCACAAACCTGAGATATCCATCCTTCAGGTAATCCCGGTTGCCTTCTTTTCCATTTTAAGGAAATTGAGTCACTGGATATATTCTTCACCTTCGTATATATCTCTAAATCAAGAAATTTGTCCTTTAAATCGACAGAAACAACTTTTACTGTTTTTGCCGGATTCAATGAAATGAGTCCAGCCGTTTGTCCCTGCAAATAATTTACTGAAAACAAAATCAGTAATAATTGTATTCTCGTTATCATTCTTTTATATTTTACACCTCAAATATACGTCCTCCTGAGTGGAAAGACAATATTTTGAACATATTGAAGTGAATTTTTGAAAAAAAGGAAGATGCATATCGTGATCATTGGTTTTGGAATAAGTGGTGTGTCGGTGGCTAAAACTTTAAGAGAACAGTCAAACGCAGATATTACCATCGTTACTTCTGAAAGCAGGTCCTTTTTTTCACGACCTGCCTTAATGTATGTTTATCTCGGTAAAATGAGGTTCCAGGATATTTTACCAATGCCCTCAGATTATTGGGAGAAGAATAATATAAAGGTGGTTTTGGCAGCAGTTGAGGCTATAGATTCTGATAAACAACAGGTTGTGTTGGATGATAAAAGCATTCTATTTTATGATAAACTCGTTATTGCAACAGGTTCCGTTCCCCGTTCTCTTGGGCTAAATGAAGGTAATATAAGTGGCGTTCAAGGGTTTTATAGTTTGCAGGATTTACTTTTACTCCAAAAATCAGCTAAAAATATTCGGCATGCCTCAATTATTGGTGGCGGTTTAATTGGTGTCGAATTGGCAGAAATGTTTTTGTCAACAGGTATTTCTTTTACCTTTTGGATCAGAGAAAAATGGTTTGGATCTAATTTTTTGCCGGATGAAGAGGCTCAATTAGTAACTAATTATCTTAAAAGTAAAAAGATAGATATTAGATTTGAAAGGGAAATTACCCATTTTGATGCCAATGAATTGGGACAAGTTACCTCCTTGCATTCTCAGATGGGTGAATGTGTGGACACCGACTATGTCTGCGTTTGTATAGGGGTTAAACCTAATATTAATTGCCTGGAAAATACAAATATTCATACCAAGCATGGGGTTTTAGTGAACGCCTGTTTGCAAACAAATATTCCTTCGATTTATGCAGCGGGTGATTGTGTCGAATACGCCGAGCCTTCTTTTGGCAGGAAGTCAGTGGAAACGCTTTGGTACACCGGAAAACGGATGGGCGAATATGTAGGAAGAAATATTTTACTCGATCACCCGCAAGGGTATCATCAAGGGATTTTCTTCAATTCTGCCAAATTTTTTGATTTGGAATATCAAATTTATGGGCACGTTCCAGTGTCACCAGAGGAAAATTATGGGTCTGTTTTTTGGAAACATCCTCAAAAAGATAAATCAATCCGTTTAGTTTATGACGCTGTTAGTGATGAATTTTTAGGATGCTGTGTGCTGGGTGTTAGGTTTAGACAAGAAGTTTGTGAAAAATGGATAGCTGAAAAATGGAAAATTACCGACGTATTACACGCATTGCCAACCGCTAATTTTGATTCGGAATTTTCAGCCAGGTTTGAAATGGAATTACTAAACATATATAATGATAAAATAATATGACAAGTGTTTTAAAATTGAGCCAATGGATGCTTAGCCTGGAGGTCAAGAATGAGAAAGGGGTATGGTTTAATAGTCTATCAAACAGAGGCATCGTGGGTTGGTTACTCGCTTTGTTTCTTTCTTTTGGGTACATTACGTTGTATTTTTTTCCTGAATGGTTGGGTCTTGGTCAAAAAGGAATGCCAAATACTGGGTTTATCGCCTGGTTTGATCAGATAAGTATATTTTTTAACGGGTCAGTCGCTTCTCAATGGTTTGTTTATGGATTTTTATATACTTTGATTATTTTATTGATGGGAATAAAATTTATCATTAAGTATAAAAATAATAATTACCAGGTTATTAGAACCTTGTCCCTTCTGTTTTTCCAATTGTGCTTTGCTTTTATTATTCCTGAAATAATGGCTTCTTTGAATCAGCCCGCTATGGATTTAAAGAATATGTGGCCTTTAAATTATTATTTCTTTTTTGACTGGAACATTAAAAAACTGCTAAGCTCCGGCTACTTCGGCTTGTTTTTAATGTTTTGGGGATTAGCCCTTACCTTTATTATTTCCCCTGTGTTGACCTATTTTTATGGAAAAAGGTGGTATTGCTCCTGGGTTTGTGGATGTGGCGGCTTAGCAGAAACGGCAGGAGATCCCTTTCGACATTTATCCGATAATTCAGAGACCGCCTGGAAATGGGAGCGACGCATCATTTATCCCGTTTTATTTATTGTGTGCTTAATGACACTGGCTATTTTAGATAGCTTTTTTAGAAAAAATCCTGCAACCTATTGGATTACTTTCTCGCATTTCAAAATAATAATCCTTCTTCTTTTAGCTGGTATAATTGCCCTTGCTGTATGGAATAAGGGTTGGTTGAAAGGAATTTCAACATTCGGTAAATGGACGATTATCTCTTTGGGCGTCGTGCTGTTTATGGGCATCATTTTTTCATGGTCGTATAATAAGCCTGTCCTTTGGATTAATGCTTTGAAATTGAGAGAATGGTATGGATTTTATGTTGGGGCTATTTTTTCAGGCATAATTGGCGTTGGTTTTTATCCTCTGATGGGAAGCAGGGTTTGGTGCCGGTTCGGTTGCCCAATGGCCGCTATCCTGGGCATTCAACAGCGATTTTTCAGTCGATTCCGAATTACCGTAAATGGTGGTCAATGTATTTCCTGTGGCAATTGTTCAACCTATTGTGAAATGGGTATTGATGTCAGGTCTTATGCCCAAAAAGGCGAAAATATAGTGCGTTCATCCTGTGTAGGGTGTGGAATATGTGCAGAAGTTTGTCCAAGAGGAGTATTAAAACTTGAAAATGGCCCTTTATTCGTTGAAGATGGAAAAATTAAATTTTAGTTCCAACTGATTTTTTTTGTACGTATCCATTGGAAACTTACGTACCAATAGTAAAGGAAAAATAGGAAATCCATAAGTATGGCCTTATGGATTAAGTCTTTGCATTCCATTTTTCTCATGAGAAGGATCAGGTTCGGCAAAAATATCGCCATGCGAAAAATGAATAGGTATATAGCCGCATGGGTGTTATAAACTATCAGGAAAAATAAAAAGGGGTAAAAAATGGCCTGACTTATGGCCAATAGGCTCAATAGCCATTGATGATTCGGTTTATAATAAGCCGACGAGGAGATATGTCTTGTTTTTTGCTTAATAAAATCGGACAAAGTCGCTTTAGGCAGTGACATGACCATGGCTTTTTCTGTAAACTGAAGAGCAGTATTTTGGCTGGTGGCCATTGCATTGACGGCTATGTCATCATCGCCAAAGGATATTTCTTCAAATTTTTCTTTATCCACTTTTTCCAGAAACCTACTTTTACGATAGGCCATATTTCTTCCTACACCCATGTAGGGCATACTTAATTGGGTGAAAGTGCCATAAATTACAGCCGTCATAAAGGTTTCATATCGAATGAAATCATTTAAATATCCATTTTCCTGTTGATAGGGACTATAGCCGAGTATGATATCCGTTTTGTCAATGCATTTGGCCGCTAATGAACGCAACCACTGATTACTTTGGGGATAACAATCGGCATCAGTAAAAACGAGCCATTCATATTTTGCCTGTTTTATACCTTCCTGTAATCCCTGTTTTTTCCCTTCTCTATCTTTATTTTGCATGTGTATGACCCTAAGATTGTGGTATTGAGCCATATAATGGTCTAAAACTTCAGAAGAATGGTCAGTTGAATCGTCATTTATTACTATTATCTCAAAATTAGGATAATCTTGCCTTAAAATATGAGGTAAAAATGTCGATAAATTAAGCGCCTCATTTCGGGCAGAAATGATGACGGTCAATGGCTCAAGTGTGGTTGTTCCATAAGTTTTTGACTCTTTTATACCTTTTCTTAAAAAGTAGGTCGAAAGCCAAAACAAGAGTTGTACGGTACCAATAAATAATGAAATAAGGTAAATGAGATTCAATCCAGGGAAGTTTTAATTTTTTCTGCTTCTTCATACCAGATTTCAACCACTTCATTAAATCTGCTTTCAAGGTGTCTCTTTATTTTTTTGTTAAAGTTCCTTTTCCATCGGTAGTAATAAACAAGATCATGAATATTTTTTTCATATTTAAATAAAAACCAGGCACTTGGAGGTAGTAATAATACATTGATGAAGGCAAGGTTGAGAGAAATATATTTTGATGTTAAAAAAAATTGAAAACTATAAGCAATAGGAGCAAGGACAATGGCGGCCAGTATCTTGACTGTCGAGTTATATCCTACATATAGATTTAATTTTTTCTTAATCCAGCGGGGAATCCAAATCGCTATGAAATGATTTAAGAGAGAATAGGCATAAATGGGGAAACCAAGCAAAGCAAGTAATTTTTTTTCCTTCAATGGAAAGGTATTATTATATATCTGTGATTGTATTTTTAATGAAAGCTTGAATTCAGAAAGCAATTTGGTAAAACCTGTAAATGTTTTTTTCCATAATAGAAAGGAGATACCTCTGGCATCTTCCCATTTCCTGATATGCTCCAGCGTAGATCGGTGTGTATCAAAAACAGTGGTTTCCTGTTGGTTTGTTTTTCCATAAAAAAGGGATTCAATATCCAGTAACAGCGCTTCTTCATCCAGGTCTGTTGTATGAATGACTAAAGATTCAAGGACAGATTGCAGTTCTGCCGTTAAATCTTTAATGGTTTTTTGATTATTATTTTGATAATCAATGAGATACTGACTAAAGGGAATAGATTCGCCAACAATAACCTCTAAGTCAAAACCATGCTTGTCATGTTTTTCATAATTTATGCCAACGGGTAAAATAAAGACTTCCTTTCCCTTTGCATGTCCTGTTATAGCTTGAAATCCGATGCGGGCAAAACCTGTTTTCAATGGTCTGAGTACTCTTTCCATGTAACTTGTTCCTTCAACGGCAATATAAATATTTCCACCCGATGCAAGATGCTTACTGCTTTGGTCAAAAGCAGCAGAGTTATCATGCGTTTTGACACCTGTATCTTCGAATCGTTTTATTTCAATACAATAGAGATATCTTAATATTTTGGCAATCAGTGGATTTTTAAAAAGACTGGCATTGGCAAGGAAAAAAATGGGTTTATTCAAGTAAGCAGCAATAATTACTGGATCAATAAGCGTGTTAGGATGGTTGCTTACGACAATGGTAGGGCCTTTTAAATTAAAGTTTTCCCTGTTTTTGACATATACTTTCCTAAAATAAGTAAGTAGTACAAATTGGGCTAAAGAGCGAAGTATAAAATAAATGAAAGATTGTAGCCTGGACAAAATGATAATAGTTAGGGTTAAAAATTAATTATTCGAAAAATGAGAATCATTTTTTAAAAAGTTACCAAAAAAGTAGTAATTTTTGAGGTAACAAACGAATTAATTATGGTTTTTAATGCAGAAAGGGTGTTGGTATTACTTTTTTCCTTTTTTTCTTCGCTGATGATGGGGCAAAATGGTAAGGACGAATTACAACCAGCCCGGCATCAGAATTTATTATTTGAAGAACTGGCTACCACCTGGGACGAAGCAATTCCGCTGGGAAACGGCATATTAGGGGCGCTTATTTGGGAAAAGGAAGGAAAGTTAAGGTTTTCATTGGATAGGGCCGATTTGTGGGATCTTCGACCTACAGCTAACCTCGATCATAAAAACTGGAATTTTAAGTGGGTAATAGATCGTTGGAAAAATAATAAATATGAAGAAGTTCAGCAAATGTTTGATCTTCCCTATGATAGAGATCCCGGACCTTCAAAGATTCCCGCAGGAGCTTTATCCTTTGATATCCAATCAAAAGTGAAACGCGTTGAGCTGTTTCTCAAACAGGGGCTTTGCGAAGTTGAATGGACAAATGGTATGACCCTGGAGACTTTTGTTCATGCGTCTAAACAAGAGGGCTGGTTTAAATTTACTAAAATACAGGGAACTGTTTTACCTGAATTGATTCCACCTCCTTATAATGTAGTCTCATCATCGGGGGAGGATAATCCAGTAACGGGACAAGATTTAAGACGATTGGGTTACCCAAAAGGGGTTCTGCACAAGGAAAAGGAGTTTATTTCCTATACCCAGGAGGGTTGGAATGGTTTTACTTATCGTATCAATGTTCAATGGAAATCGGAAGGAGATGTTTTGACAGGGATTTGGAATATTCAGGTGATAAAAACAAATACAGACGACCATCTGCTTGCATCGCAGCCCTTAGAACAAATTTCAGCTGATTCTTATAATAAAGGATTAAATATTCATAAGAATTGGTGGTTAGACTATTGGGAAAAATGTAGCATAAATATCCCTGATAGTATTTTAATGAAACAGTGGTATCTGGAGCAGTATAAATTCGGTGCTGCCTCAGGTAATGGCGCTCCTCCCATTTCTTTACAAGCAGTTTGGACGGCTGACAATGGTAAATTACCACCCTGGAAAGGTGATTTTCACAACGATTTGAATACACAGCTCAGTTATTGGCCAGCGTACAGTGCCAATAAATTGGGGCAATCGATGGGATTTATAGATTGGCTGGAGAAAAATAAACCTGTTTTTGAATCCTATACCAAACAATATTTTCAAACAAATGGGATCAATGTTCCCGGCGTTTCTACTTTTGCGGGTAGTCCTATGGGTGGCTGGATTCAATATTCTTTTGGGCCAACGGTTTCGGCCTGGATTGCCCATCATTACTATTTGCAATGGCGCTACTCTATGGATAGAACCTTTTTATCGGAAAAAGCTTATCCCTGGCTGGAAAAAGTAGCTATTTATTTAAAGGAAGTTTCCCTTTTAGACGAAAAAGGAATAAGAAAATTACCCCTTTCTTCTAGTCCTGAAATTTTTAATAATTCACCTAAGGCCTGGTTTTCAACCATGACTAATTTTGATTTAGGCTTGGTGAAATGGCTTTTTTCCAAAACAGCGGAATTGGCCACCGAGCTCGATAAGCCAGAAGAGGCCATAAAATGGCAAAAAATGGGAAGGGAATGGGGTGAATTAGATGTAGATGATTCATCGGGCCTCACCTTTGCCAAAGATTTTCCCTATGACGCCTCGCACAGACATTTTTCACATTTAGTAGCCTTCCATCCACTAGGATTGGTGGATATTTCAAATGGGGAAAAGGATAAACGGATCATTCAAAACACTATAAATACGTTAGATAAATATGGTTCAAGTCAATATTGTGGCTATTCTTTTGCCTGGCTTGGCAATCTAAAAGCCAGAAATTTTGACGGGACGGGCGCAGCAAAAGCCCTGCGTATTTTTGCTGAGCATTTTTGTCTGAAAAATAGTTTTCATGCCAATGGCGATCAATCGAAACTTGGCTATTCCACTTTTACTTACCGACCTTTTACCCTCGAGGGAAATTTTGCCTTTGCCGCAGGCGTACAAGAAATGCTCCTGCAGAGCCATGCAGGTTTTATTCATCTATTTCCCGCCATTCCGTCAGATTGGAAACAGGTTTCTTTTCGACAAATGAGAACGGAGGGTGCTTTTTTAGTATCTGCCAATATGGTGAATGGGAAAGTTAAAGAGGTTAAATTGGAAGCAACGGTAGCTGGATTAGCTAAAATTAAAAATCCATTTGAGCAGAATCCTTTTAAGTCATCCATTTCATATATAAAGGAAGGGGAGATGCTCGTTTTTAATCTTTCAAAAGGAGATATCCTGACACTTAACCAATGATTTATTAATTTTAAAAAAAATGTGTATGAAAAATAGTTTATTAAAAATGATTATGCCCATTGTTTGGATTTTTTTGGGTGTATTCTGCATAAAAACAACTGCTTTTTCCCAAGGAACCAGGTTGTTGAGACAACCAACCCTCAGTAAGGATCAGGTTGTTTTTGTTTATGCTGATGATTTATGGATTGTTCAAAAAAATGGAGGTACGGCTCGTCGATTAACTTCCCACGAAGGAAGTGAGAGCGTTCCTCATTTTTCACCCGATGGAAAATGGATTGCTTTTTCAGCACAATATGCAGGAAATGTTGACGCTTACGTGATTCCCTCCGAAGGGGGTGAACCGAAAAGATTAACCTGGCACCCTGGGGAAGATCTTGTGCAGGGCTGGTCTCCCGATGGGAAATCAGTGCTTTTTCGCTCAGGTGCAGCTGGAATGCCAACTAAAATTAATCAATTCTTTTATGTGGATAAAGATGGTGGGTGGCCTAAAGATTTAGGTATTCCCCAGGCTTCCTTTGGGGAGATTTCTCCCGATGGGAAATATGCAGCATTTACCCCAATCACTTTTTGGGACCCCGAATGGCGAAATTATAGAGGCGGACAGGCACTTCCTATCTGGATCGTCGAGCTCGCAACAATGAAATTAGAACAAACACCTCAATTAAATAGCGAAAGACATACTGATCCTGTTTGGTTAAATGACAAAGTTTATTTTCTTTCAGAAAGAGATTATGCTAATAATATATGGAGCTATGACCGGAAATCCAAACAAGTTAAACAACACACTTTTCATAAAGACTTCGATGTAAAAAGCCTGGATGCTGGTCAGGAGGAAATCGTTTATGAACAAGGCGGCTATTTACATCTGCTAAATCCATTATCAGGAAAATCAAACCAGTTAAATATTGAGGTTAAAGGTGATTTTACCTGGTCCATGCCTCGTTGGGAAACAATAAAACCTGAGTTGCTGACAAATCCTTCCCTTTCTCCAACTGGGCAAAGAGCTATTTTTGAATATAGAGGGGAAATTTTTACAGTTCCTAAAGAAAATGGTTCCTGGCGGAATATCTCCAATTCTCCAGGCGTCGCTGATCGTTATCCTTCCTGGTCTGCTGATGGTCAGAAAATAGCCTGGTTTTCTGATGCATCTGGCGAATATCAACTGGTCGTCGCTGATCAATTGGGTACTATTGAAAAATCAATTAAATTAAATACCCCTTCTTTTTACTTTTACCCTGTTTGGTCATCTGATAATCGACATATTGCATTTACAGATAAAGATTATTCGCTATATGTTTATGATACTGAAAAAGGATTACTGAAAAAAGTGGATACAGATCTCTACGCAAATCCAGACAGGAGTTTACTCCCTGTCTGGTCTCCCGACGGGAAATGGGTCGCTTATGCCCGCCGCTTACCCAATCAGCTTCGTTCTATTTTTGTATATGATTTAACGTCGGGCACGACCAAAGCAATAACCGATCCTTTGGCCGACGCGATTGATCCTGTCTGGGATGAGGGAGGTGAATGGTTGTTTTTCTTAGCAAGCACTGATTTTGGCGTCGCTTCTGGTTGGCTTGATATGACTTCTTACGATAAACCTGTGTCGAGAGCTATTTATGCCACGGTACTTTCTTCTACTGGAAAATCACCTTTATTACCTCAAAGTGATGAAGAAAAATCAACAAAAGATTCGACAGATAAATCGGTGAAATCGAAAATGATTAAAATCGATTTTAACGGTATTCAGCAACGTGTTGTCGCTTTAAATTTGCCTAAAAAATCATTCCAGCATTTGTATCCTGGGGTAGGTGGCAGTATTATTTATTCTGAAAATACAGAAGGTAGTCCCTTATTAAATATCCATAGATTCATTTTTAATACACGCAAAACGGATTTATTAATTGGGGGTATTAGTAATATTTCCATTTCACAAAATAGAAAACAACTTCTTTATCAGGCGGGGAGCACCTGGGGCATTATTAAGTCAGAGTCACCAGGTAAGGTTGGAGATGGAAAATTGAATGTTAATATGGGCATGAAAATAGACCCAACATTAGAATGGAGACAAATATTTAAAGAGGGGTGGCGGTTTCAAAGAGATTTTCTATATGTTGATAATGTGCACGGGGCACCATGGGATAAAATTTATGAGTGGTATCAGCCCTGGGTTGAACATGTCAAACATAGAACCGATTTAAATTATGTCGTTGATATTTTAGGGGGAGAAGTTTCAGTAGGCCATTCTTACACCAGTGGAGGCGATTTTCCTACATTGAATAATCAGGAGGTTGGGCTCTTAGGTGCTGACTATGAATGGACAGGTGCTGGTTTTAGGTTTAAAAAAATATTGACAGGTGAGCAATGGAATCCCGATCTAGTAGCTCCATTGGCTATCCCTGGACTGGGAGTTAAAGAAGGGGACTATCTATTAGAAATAAACGGGCAAAAGCTCAGTTTTGACAATAATCCACATAAACTATTCATTGGCTCAGTGGGTCGTTTAACCCAAATTCGAATTAATTCAACGCCTGCATTTGAGGGATCAAAAGTAATAGAGGTAACGCCAATTGCAAATGAAGCAGGATTAAGATTAAGAGAATGGGTAGAGGGAAACAGACGCAAAGTTGATGTTTTATCGAATGGAAAACTGGCTTATGTTTATGTTCCAAATACTGGTCAGCCTGGTTATACTTATTTCAACAGGTATTATTTTGGACAGCAGGACAAACAGGGAGCTGTCATTGATGAGCGAAATAACGGCGGTGGATCTGCGGCCGATTATATGGTGGATGTTATGAACAGACCTTTAATGGGTTATTTCAACAATAGAGTGGATGGCCATACTGTTTCTACCACGCCTATGTCAGGAATTTTCGGCCCTAAAGTGATGATTATTAACGAGCGTGCCGGTTCTGGTGGTGATTTATTGCCTTACATGTTCAAAAAATCAATGATTGGCCCTTTAATTGGCACACGTACCTGGGGTGGTCTGGTAGGTACCTGGGATACGCCCCGTTTTTTAGATGGAGGCAGAATGGTTGCTCCGAGAGGTGGATTTTTTGATACAGATGGTCGTTGGGCAGTGGAAGGGGAAGGTATTTCTCCTGATATTGAAGTACTGCAAGATCCAGCGGCTGTTTTAGCTGGCAAGGATCCTCAATTAGAGAGAGCTGTTCAGGAAGCACTTAAATTATTGGAGACTAAAGGAGTGAAATTAAAAGAAGAACCTGCCCCGCCAGTACGTTGGAAACGTCCTGGTGGAAACCGATAATCGTCGTATTTTTCTGATGTAGGTTTAATTTATGCTTATAAAAAGGGCAAAACTTGGGAATTATTTCCTGTGTTTTGCCTTTTTTAATGAGTAATTAACTAGGTTACGATTGAAAATCCAATAAGCATTGTTTGATTTGTTCGTTGAAATGGTTTCCATCATTTCCATGAAAAACTACCGCTACAGGCAAAACGAAGATGGGAAGATTCTCTCTTTCTATAAAATCTTTGTGTAACCACATTCTGGTGGCATCTTTTTCTGTGGTGAGGATGATTTTTTGGGAACCTTCCATTTCATCCAGCTTTTTTCGAAGCTGTGCCATTTCATAGTGGGTGAAATAGTGATGATCTTCATGAGCCTGATGTACTAAGGAGGAGGTTCGTGGTTTTAAATAATCCTCTAAATATTGAACAGACGCGATAGCTGTTACCAATAAAACGGAGGGTAGCTGATGGGGAAACCATTTTATCTCCGGATTAAACAAGTGATAAGGATTTCCATATTTGAAGGAGGAAAAATATACTTTCTGATGAGGTAATGGATTTATTTTACTCAAATAATCTTGCCTGATTTCCTCCGTTAACCTTTCAGGACATTTACTTACGATCAACACATCAGCTCTTTTATAAGCATTTCTCCATTCTCTTAGTCTTCCAAAGGGTAGTAGATAATCGGAAAAAAAGGGTTGCTGAAAGGTAGTCAGTATAATATCGAGTTCTGGCTTTATGGCTCTGTGTTGAAAAGCGTCATCAAGTAAAATCACCTGTAAAGCAGGGTTTATGGCGACCATTTCAGAAACGCCACTTACTCTGCTTTCACAAACAGCAACAGAAACATCGGGAAATTTACTTTTGATTTGTAAAGGCTCGTCACCGGCTTCATCTGATTTTAAATAGGGTTCAACCCAAATGAATCCTGTACTTTTCCTGTTGTACCCTCTGCTTAAGACCCCTACCTGGACATAATTTTTCAAATAATGAACGAGGTACTCCACATGGGGCGTTTTTCCTGAACCTCCAACGGATAAATTCCCAATGGATAAAATGGGGAGGCTAAATTTTAATGGTTTGATTATTTCTGTTAGATACAAAAATCTATGAATACTCACCCCAAATCCATAAAGTAGAGATAATGGGAGTAAAAGAAATCGAACGAATAGATGTTGAAGCATTTTACTGTTATCTTTATTCCGAAATGCAATGTATATGAAAGCGATGATTTTTGCCGCAGGACTGGGAACCAGGTTGCGACCTTTAACCAACAATATTCCTAAAGCTTTAGTTCCCTTGAATGGTATTCCCTTATTGGAATTGGCCATTAGAAGATTAAAATACTATGGTTTCAATGAAATAATTATTAATGTGCATCACTTTGCTGACAAAATAATGGCATTTCTTGAGGAAAAAAATAATTTTGACATTGAAATCCATATTTCTAACGAAGAAAAAATACTTCTTGACACAGGGGGAGGCTTAAAAAATGCTGCCTGGTTTCTGAAAGACGAACCGTTTTTAGTGGTTAATGCAGATATTGTTACTAGTCTAAATTTGGCTGAAATGGTTAAATTTCACCAGGAACACTCCTTTTTGGCTACACTGGCCGTTCAAACAAGAGAATCTTCCAGGCAAATGATGTTCAATGATCAAAATTTATTAAGTGGATGGAAAAATCATCAAACGGGCGAGGAAATTATTTCCCGGCAAATAGAAAATCCAACCTTCTATTCCTTTAGTGGTATTCATGTCATTAATCCTGAAATTTTTGAATTAATGCCGAAGGAAGAAATATTCCCAATTATGCCTTTTTATTTATCTGTCGCATCAAACAAGCGAATAGGAGCATTTGATCATACCGGTGATATTTGGGAAGATGTAGGTAAGCTGAATGCCATTGAAAAAACGGAGGGATTATTATCTATGGTTTCAGGTATTTCCGCGTAGGATGGCATGGCCGATAGAACAAGAAAGGCAACGTCGTTTATCACAATACTCGTTTTTCAAGTGGATCAAACTTTGGCTTTCTGCGGCTGAAATAGGAATAATACCCATTTTTTTCCAATCACGAATTAGGAGGTTATCTTCAGCTTCAAGATCATTTAACAGATCAATGGCGTGTTCTTTAACATTGGGAAGTTGATAAATTTCTGAAAATAGAAATTGAAATGGAATAACAAAGTTTATGGCTATTCGCTGAATTAAATCGTGTCCTGCTGCAGCACTCGTTTGGGTTGACATTTTGCCAAATCTAAAATGATTTTTCCAATAAAGAGAGGTGCGAATATCAAAAAAGGCATAGAGTTCAGCTTTACTCCGCAACTGGATAATCTTACTTTTCAAGTGTTCTGTTTGAAAAATGAAACCCGCCAATGCAGCCATTCTTTTTTCGGGAAAGCCGGAAGGTCTCATTCTCATATATCGCCATTGCCCTTTGGGAATAGGAGTTAAATTATATTTTTGTTTTTGAAAAAGGTACTCATCTTTTAATTTTATTTGATATTCGTCTGACAGTACTTCTTCCTCTTCACCCAAAAGATTGGCCTGACCAAATAAAATAGCCTCAATCTGGAAAAGATTTTGCAATCGCTGTAGTTTTTTAAAATCAATACTTCTCGCTACCTGTAGGAAGGGTTCGGTATTGACAATGAGACCCATGTTATAGGCAAGACGTTGAAAAGCAAGCTGTTCCCAATCTCCATTTAATAGGGTGTAATGTTCTTTTAAGATAGCTGTTTTTGATTCTATCCGCTCTACAGAAAGGGTTTCCATCCATTTTCGTTTTACAAGAGGTGAAACATGAGGCCAGTGAAAGGAACAGGGAAGCTTATCCTTATGGGTAATGAGTTGGTTGAATAACAGGGATAAATTTGGAAAAATCCTATCTTTTAAAACCAGGCAAGGTATTTCGGATCCATCGGTGCGATAAATTTTAATGGTTTCCTCATAGACAACATGAAGAATCACATTATTATAGTGTAAGTTTCCAGCGTGACCATGTTTTAACCAATCTGAGGTGGTCAGATGTATTTCAACCTGCCCAATCCACCTGACATCATCTATAATGAGGTGAGCCTCATAGAAGTCAGGCCCGGCATGGCTATTTAATTTCCCTACCCTTAAAATGGTCAGCGGATGTCCCAGAGTGGTTGTTAAGGAATGGGTGTTAAATTGTTGGTATTGCCAGACAAAATGGAGGAAATCTTCACGCATGATAATTTATTTTGCCTGTAATTTCCTCCTATTTTCGATGGGTTCAAAGGACAGTTATCGTAAAATCCAATGGGTCAGGAAGCTGTATTCATTTCAGCAAAATGGTAAATATGAACACCTGGTCTATTTGATATTGCTGCCTGATACATAGATTTTGCCACTTGCGCTGCCTCGATAGGCTTGTATATTGAAGGAACCAAAAAGGCGAGTGGTTTCATAAAAAGGGTAGAAATGATTTCGCCAATCCTGAATTCTTTTCTATTACCTACTAAAAGGGATGGGCGAAAAATGGTTATGGAAGGTATGTTTCTTTTAACTACATAATCTTCAACTTCACCTTTTAATGCCAGATAAAAATTTCCGCTTTTACTGTCCGCACCCACGGAAGAAACCAATAAAAAGGTCGTTCCCCCGTTTTCCTCACAATATTGAGCGGCCTTTTCAGGTATATCAACATCAATTTTTCGATACGCTACTTTATCCCCTTTTACTTGTTTTTGGGTGGTGCCGACGGAGCAAAATACAATATCGCAAGCACTCAGCGCATTTTTAAAAGACAAATCGTCAGAAAAATCAATCACTATATTTTTGACCCTTTCATCAGCAAAATTCAGGGAACGCCTGGTAACCACATAGATGTCAGCAAAATGCGTATCTTTTAAAAGAAGGCTTAATAGCTGATGACCAATCAAACCTGTTGCACCAATAATAGCCACATTTTTCTTTTTCATTCATTTCTTTTTTTATATCATTAATTACATTCTAATGTAGTTGATTGTTTTCTTAAACATTAGTAAATTTGCAGGTATAATAATTAAATTTTTAAAAATATGAGGGGTCAACTAGGAAATTATGGCATGATTTTAATGTATATTATTCCGATTTTTTTATTTTTCGTTTTTCTGGAAAAAACGTACGCCTGGTATTTTAAGAAAGTGCCATTCAAGCAAATGGATCTAATTTCGAGCCTCAGTGCTGGTTTTTCAAATTCAATAAAGGATTCATTAGGTATAGTATTTGTTATTGTGTCTTATGGTTTTATGGTATCAAAACTAGCTATTTTTGAGATAAAATCGACGCCGTTACTTTATATTGCTGCCTTTGTTATTCTTGATTTTTATGGCTATTGCATTCATCGTTTGGCACATTCCATCAATTTCTTCTGGAATAAACATGCTATTCATCATAGTAGTGAAGAATTTAATCTGGCTTGTGCATTAAGACAACCAGTTGCTCAATTTGTAAATTTATTCACTTTCATTTTATTGCCGGCAGCTATTCTGGGTATTCCCGGACAAGTTATCGCTATGGTAACCCCAGTTCATTTTTTCTTACAGTTCTGGTACCATACCGTTTACATAGGAAAATTAGGCTTTCTCGAAAAGATTATTGTCACTCCTTCTCATCATAGAGTCCATCATGCCATAAACCCTATTTATATTGATAAGAATCATGGTCAGATATTTATTATTTGGGATAAGTTATTTGGTACTTTTCAAGAAGAGTTAGACGAAGTACCACCTGTATATGGTATAACAAGACCTATGAAAACCTGGAATCCGATAAGGATTAACTTCAAACATCTTACCCTATTGGTTCAAGATGCTATTCACACCAAAAGCTGGAAAAATAAGTTTCTCATTTGGTTTAAACCTACTGGATGGAGACCAGAGGATGTAGTAGAAAAATATCCGGTTGAAAAAATAAAAGATCCTTATCAATTCGTTAAATATGAGACAAGCTCCTCTACTCTTTTAATGGTTTGGTTATGGTTCCAGGTTATTATAACCTTAATATTTATGTATCATCTGTTTGCAAATCTGGCAGACATTGGTAAACCTCATATATTTATTTATGGTGCTTTTCTGATTCTTCAAATATTCGCGTATTCGGAACTGATGGATGGTAGAAAACAAGCTTTTGGGTGGGATGTATTAAAATTAATGGCTGGAATGCTCATCTTATTTTATTTCTCAGGTTGGTTTGGTGCTTCCGGCATTTATGCTTCCCTCGTATTAGGTTATTTGTTGGTATCTGCAGGAGTAACTTATTATTTTACCTTTTTAGATAAGAACAGGCAGCTTTTAAAAGTTTCCGAGGCTTAAGCAATTCGGTCATAAATGAGGAATTGACTTTGGAATTTATTTTTTTCATCAGGAAGATTGACTTTTTCTGAAATACATTGCCATTCTTTTTCATCCCAAATGGGAAAAAAGGTATCTGCCTCCGGAATATTGGTATTAACTTTAGTGATATACATTCGGTCCCAAAGGGAAGATGACTGTTTATATATCTGACCACCGCCGATAATAAATGCCTCTGTTTCATCCTGGCTTAGCGCCAGTTCGAGTGCTTCATTTATAGAATGGACGGTATGGAAATCGGAAGAAATTAAAAATGGATCAGAGGTAATTACAATATTCCTCCTTTTTGGAAGAGCTTTCCCTATAGAATCAAATGTTTTACGTCCCATAATAACTGTATGCCCTATGGTTATATCCCTAAAATATTTTAAATCAATAGGAAGATACCACGGAATCATATCTTTTTCACCTATGGCGAGATTATCGGAAATGGCGACAATAGCTGAAATGCGCATCGTTTAATTTATTTTTTGAGTTTCCATTTTCATTATCGGTGGAAGAATCAAATTGGGAAAAACAGGTTTTTCGGGAATCCCATGTTTAGAAAGAATGGGTCTTATTATTTTTAAGTCTTGTTTTAATTTTTCCTTAAGATAAGCGGGAATAGGGAAAGGATCTCTTTGATTTAATTCACTGAATAATGTGGCGGGCAGCGTATAATATTTTACGGAGGTAGGAGCCCTGTGAACATACCTGAAAACGGGAATATATTGGGTACGGGTTATACAAGTGGATCCGAAAGGCAATTCTTTTTCAAGCTCTACTTCTATCATTGCGCCAATATCTGTATATGTTTTTATCTGCCCGGAAATAAAATTCCCCAACGAATAGGCAACAACTGTTAGTTCTCCTTTTCTAATGGAATCAGTTAGGGGCTTTTGCTCAATAGATTGAACCACATGCGGATGAGAGCCAATGACTACTTTAGCACCCCAAAGGAATAATTTTTGTGCCAATTGGCGTTGATAAGAGGTTTCAACCAGTTGATATTCGTTTCCCCAATGCACCATAACAATAATAGCGTCTGGATTGGCAGCTCTTGCCTTTTCCATATCTGCTGCCATTTGTTTTTCATCTAATTCATTGACAATGACAGGTGGTTTAGTGGGAATGCCATTTGTCCCATAAGTATAGTTCAGAAAGGCCAGTTTAAAATTTCCATGCTGGATTAACAGGGGATAATTCAGAGATCGGTCCATGCTGTCCAGAAAAGTACCGGTTTGGTGAAAACCCAGGTTTCGAACGGTACGAATAGTATTTTCAACGCCTGTTCTACCAGCATCATTAGAATGATTATTGGCGGTTACGAGCATATCAAACCCTGCTTCTTTTAGGGCAACAGCGACGGCATCAGGGCTACGGAATTGTGGATAACCTGTGTAGGGAGGTTTACCTGGAAGGGTGAATTCTAAATTTCCAATGGCCAGGTCTGCTTGTTTTAAAATTGGAGCAACATATTTGAAACAATGATGGTAGTCATAAGTACCATCAGTAAGTAAGGCAGCTTTAATCTGTGTACTGTGCCCCATAATATCACCAGCGAAAACAAGTTTTAGTTTTTCTGTAAATATTTGACAATGAACCTGTAAGTTAAAAGTGATACCCAATAAAAGAAGGATAGTGTATTTCATTATGGTTTAACATTTAGCAAATTAGCATCCATCATTCTTTTCTCTAAATTTTTTCTATCGTCGCCTCTAATTTCACCTTTTAAATATTTTTCAATGATTAGACTGGCAATGGGGGTGGCATAAGTTCCTCCAAAACCAGCATTTTCAATGTAAACGGAAAGGGAAATTTTAGGAGCAACTTTAGGAGCAAAGCAAAAGAAAATAGAGTGATCCTTTCCTGAGGGATTCTCTGCGGTTCCCGTTTTTCCGCAGATAGGAATATCGATAATAAAACCACTTTTTGCCGTTCCGGCCAACAGTGCTTTTTCCATTCCATCAATCACAGGTTCAAAATGTTGTGTTTTGATTCCAACATTTATCTTCGTTCTATATTTTAGGGGTATTTGTTGACCATCATCATTAAATCCTTTGACGATATGGGGCGTGTAATACCAACCACGATTTGCTATCATAGCGGCGGCATTGGCCAACTGGATATTGGTGGTCAATAATTCACCCTGTCCGATACCGACGGAACGTATCCACACGGAGTTCCACCGGGGATTCTTAAACCAATCGGTATAAAAGGTAGAGCTTGGATAGTTACCTGCTTTCTCTCCCGGAAAATCGATATCCAGTTTTTTTCCGAAACCAAAACGTTCTAAATAGGTATTTAAGGTATCCAGGCCTCTTGAAGGATTATAAAAGCCGTATTTATCTACCAATTCTCGAAAAACGGTAACAAAATAAGCATTACATGAATTTTGAATACCTGATGCCACTGTTCGGCAGGTAGCATGATTGTGGCAGCCTGTTAATCGCATGCTCCCGAAATAATAAGCACCATTACATGATATGGTTCTGTTGGGTTGTAGGGTTTCTTTTTCCAATGCCACCAAAGCGAGTAAAGGTTTAAAAAGAGACCCTGGAGGGTATTGTGCACTGGTAGAACGGTCAAAAAGAGGTAAATCTTTATTTAATTGGAGCGACTGAAAAAATTTCCCTCTATTAGGATTCGTAATAGCCATGAGAGATGGGTCATAGCCGGGAGAGGTTACCAAGGCTAAAATTTCGCCTGTTTCAGGTTCAATAGCTACAATGGCACCTCTTTTATTGACCATTAATGATTCAGCATACTCTTGAAGATCAATATCTAAGGAGGAAATTAAATCTTTACCGGAAACAGCTCTGGTATCCAATAATCCATCCTTAAAAACACCTTCTTCACGACCCAAATTATCTTTTAGTACATATCGGTAACCTTTTGATCCCCTCAACTCATCTTCATATACTTTTTCTAAACCCGATGCACCGACATAATCTCCAGCTACGTAAATACTTTCAGGATTTTCAACTTCATTTTCATTAACCTCTCTGATATAGCCAAGAAAATGTCCCGCAGAATGAGACGAATATTCCCTCACGTTTCTTATGGTGATTTCAAACCCTGGGAAAAGATGTAAATTTTCCTGAAAGGCAGCATAAATATTTGCGGGTATTTTACTTAGGAATAAAAAAGGTACATTCTTGGAGAATTGCCCGCTCTTCCAGTCTTTATCTAAATTTTTTATAAATATTTCTTTAGATATATTTAAAAGAGAACAAAATCTATTGGTATCCATTGCCGGATTAATTCTTTTTACCGTAGCCAGTAAGTCATACATTGGATTGTTATATACGAGTAATTTTCGGTTTCGGTCATAAATCAGACCCCGGGAAGGATATTGTGTATAACGTTCTACCACCATTGAAGAGGCTCTGTTTCTGAAACCTTCGTCAATAACCTGAAGTTGCAGTGCTTTAGCAATCAGAATGATAGTTCCTATCAGGAAAATGATTACAATGGTTGAAGATCTCTTTTTGTCTTTTTCCATAACCTGATAAATTTTATTAATCTAGGGGGTTTAAAATAATCACGATTAAGAAAATGAAAAGGGTGGAAACGAACCAGCTGAGCAAGGTTTTTATCAAAATTGCCCCTAAAAATAATGGAGTAAAGACTTCCATTGAAAAATAAAAAAGAATGTGTACGAAAGAAAGGATACTTATAAATGAGGCAAACCAAGGCCATTTAAATCGTTGTAAGGTTGGACTATGTAACTTATCGTAACCGCCACGTGGTTCAAGTAACCTTAGTATAATGGGTCTTACAGCGATGGTGAAAACAGATGCGCCGGCATGAAGCCCGGGAGATTGCATGCTTATATCAACGATCAATCCAATGCCAAAAGCAAGCAGGAATTGTAATTCTCTGGGCGTACGAAAAGGAAGTAACAAATAAGCTAATGGGAATACTATTATATCAATGTAATAAGGACCTAAAGGGCCTAACCTTGCCTGACTGAACACAATGATTTGCAATAACAAAAGTATTATAAAACGATTTCCATTATTTAGCAGCGCAAGATTCATAGCGATTTCGTCTGAAGGTAAAGGGAGTCTAATGCTGGCGTTTCGTAATTAATAACGACATAAGCAAATTTAATTTTTGTCATGTCCTGGTAGAGTTTCACTTTTAATTCATAAGTACTGGAACCGGGAGGAATTCTTTTACCCACAATTTTTCCTACATTGATGCCACTGGGAAATAAGTTGGAATAACCGCTGGTTTCGACTTTATCTCCTAGTTTGATAGGTACGTGTTTTGGGATATCATTGAGTGTCATATAGCGAACATCTCCATTATTATTCCAAACTAAAGACCCAAAATAGCCTTTATCTTTAATGCGTGCACTAATTTTCGTTTGACTATTAAAAATAGACATGACGGTAGTATAGTTGTCATTGACAGCTTTAGTGATGCCAATAACACCATTTTCACCAATTACCCCTTGATTTTCGGTTATTCCTGCTTTTCTGCCTTTGTTTAGAGAGAGGAAATTATTCCTAAGAGAAATGGAATTATTAACAACCCTGGCAGAGATAAGGTTAAATATCTGGTTTTGTGTAAACTTGAGATCTAAGTCTTCGGGCTTTGACCCTTGTTTTTCTGCAAGGTTAAATAACTTAGCTTTTAGTTTAGCATTTTCTTTAAGCAGAATACTATTTTGTTCTTTTAAAGAAAAATAACCACGAATATTACTGGCTTGATTAGCTATATTCCCTGAAATAACATTTATTGTGTTATGGTAAATCTTTGCCTGAGAATCATTGTAAGTAATAATAAGGTAGAAGCTAATCCCTTCTAACAATAGGAAAAGGATAAGATTTCCTAGTTCGGAAAAAACCTTTGACCTTGGAAGCATAAGCAATAATGAATACTAACCGTATTCCGGTTTATTTAAATACTTTTCCGATCAATTAAGAAAGTATATCGATCTGTTTCTTTTAAAGCAATACCAGTACCACGAACAACGGCACGCAAAGGATCATCGGCCACATGTACATGAAGTTTAGTTTTCATTTCCAACCTTTTATCCAAACCACGAAGGAGCGCTCCGCCTCCAGTTAGATACAGACCCTTCTTATAGATATCAGAGGCTAGTTCCGGGGGAGTAACTTCCAATGCTTTAAGTACTGCATCTTCAATCTTTGAAATAGATTTATCTAAAGCAGAGGCTATCTCGCGATAGGAAACTTTTATTTGGCGGGGAATTCCCGTCATTAAATCTCTTCCGTTTACCGCATAATCTTCAGGTGGATTTTCAAGTTCGTGAAGGGCAGAACCAACATTAATTTTAACTTGTTCAGCCGTGCGTTCACCAATGAGGATATTATGTTGTCTTTTCATGTACTGAATAATATCACCCGTCAGCTCGTCTCCGGCAATACGGATAGACTGGTCACAAACGATGCCCGACAAAGCAATAACAGCAATTTCAGTGGTGCCACCACCTATATCAATAATCATGTTACCTGAGGGTTCTTCTACATCGAGACCTATTCCTAAAGCGGCAGCCATAGGTTCGTGGATAAGATAGGTTTCTTTAGAATCAACGTGATCTGCAGAATCAAAAACAGCCCTTTTTTCAACTTCCGTAATTCCCGAAGGGATACAAATAACCATTTTCAAATGGGAAAAAAAGCGTTTTCTTTGGCCAATCATATTGATCATACCCTCAATCATGCTTTCAGCTGCTTGAAAATCAGCGATTACACCATCCTTCAAGGGACGAATGGTTTTTATGTCGTCATGCGTCTTTTCATGCATGTTCATTGCCTTGGTGCCGACCGCAATAGTTAATCCAGTTTTTCGGTTAATGGCAACAATAGAAGGTTGATCAACAACGACTTCGCCGTTCTGAATAATTAACGTGTTGGCAGTTCCTAAATCTATGGCCAACTCTTGACGAAAAAAACTGAAGAAGTTCATCTGTTAAATTTAATAGCAATAACCCATTTTATAAGAAAAAAGTACAATTTATTGCAAAATTAATAATAATTCCATCAAATTAAGATAATTTAAGGTGTAACACGTACTTCCGTGAAATTATCTTGAGAAAAATATTTATTTGCCATTTCTTGTATTTGAAAAGGGGAAACGGAATTTATTTTTTCTATCTCAGTGGCGTAATCTATTTTTTCTAATCCTTCCATCGCTCTTTCTCTTATAACCTCCATTGCCTGTAGTGTTCCATCCAGTGCATTTAGTTCAGAACCAATTAAATAGCTCCTAACCATTTTCAAAAATGAGTTTGATACAGGCTTGTTTTTGAGAAGATTGATTTCTTTAAATATTTCCTTTCTCGTAGGATTTAAGTAATCGGGAGATAATTCTGCATTAATCCAAAGTGATCCAACATCGGGATAAGTATCGAGGTTAGATTGAATATGATAAGTATAGCCAAGTTTTTCCCGAATATTTGTCATAAGGCGAGAACCGAAAAATCCGCCGAGAATGGTATTCAGAACGAGCAGGGTTGGATAATCATCATGTTGTCTTACCCCCGTCAGGTATCCGATATGAAGGGACGACTGTAATGTACCTGGTAACTTTATCTCGGTTGTACCAAAGGTAGGATTTACTTTGGGTATGACCGGAGAAGGAGGGCTTTTTTTGCCTATATAGAGCTGACCCACTGTTTTGTTTAACATATCTAAAAACGGTAGAGGTACATTGCCGGAAAGAAAACACTGACAAGTTTCCGTGCTATACCAGTCAGAATGATGCTTTTGAAGATCTTCCTTAGTAAGATCTTCAAAAATCTCTTGATTGGAATTCCAGCCAAAGGGATGATTTTCACCTAATAAAATAGCCGTAAAGGTCCTGTAACCAACTACATCAGGTTTAGTTAATTCAACTTTTAGCCGGGCAACATTTCTTTGGACAAATGCGTGAATTTCCGATTCAGGGAACGTCGGATTTTCAAGAATATCAGCTATCACAGGAAGGGCTTCCATACCAAACCGGCTTAAGCCCAGCCAGGAAAAATGGGAGTAATCCAATTGCACAGGTGACTCCCAGGAACTTCCCAATGTGTCCATTTTTTCAGCAAATGCTTTTCCGGAATATTGGGAGCTACCCTCTTTTAACATCGAAGCAGTAGCTCTGGCTGCCATTCGTTTATGTTCGTGTTGCCTACCTACCTTAAAGCAAATATCTAACCGCAATGCCTCTGTTTCTGAGCCATGAAGAAGGGTAACGGGGAGGCCATTATCCAGAAATATTTTTTCACTATCGGGAAGTTTTACCCCTGAAATGGAACTTACACGAGGCGATCTCCTTCTATTTAAACTCATTCCCTAAATTTTATGGTGTCAAAGTTAACAGGGTTTAGATAGATTATGACAGGACGCAGAAAAAAGTTACAATTACCATAAAATTTGGCTATTTTTACACCAAAGAAAATAAAATGAAATTTAGCATATCTTCCTCCGAGTTGCTTAAGCAGTTACAAATTGCTGTTGGCACCATTTCCTCGAATCCTTCCTCCGCTATCATGGAAGGTTTTTTATTTTCCATCCAGGATAGTGTCCTGACAATATCAGCCACAGATAATGAAACAGCTATTTCAACGGAAATGGATGTTATGGCTGATTTTAATGGGAAAGTGGCCATTCCTGGAAAAATTTTGATGGATACCCTCAAGGCATTGCCTGCTCAGCCTATTACCTTTCAAATCGATGATAAAAATTTCGGTATTGAAATAACTTCCGCATACGGCAAATATAAACTCGCTGGTGAAAATGGAGCTGATTTTCCTTCCATTCCAACGCCTGATGAAGTAGAAGCGGTGAGCCTTTCCGGCCTGGCTTTGCTTCAGGGTATTTCTAAAACTATTTTTGCAACGAGCACTGATGATTTACGACCAGCAATGATGGGAGTCTATTTTCAAATTGATACGAATAAAATTTCTATGGTGGCTACAGATGCCCATAAATTGGTTCGTTATGTGTGCACAGATATTACAAGTTCTGTAACTTCTTCTTTTATTATGCCTAAAAAGGCGCTGAATCTTTTAAAGACGGTGGTTCCTTCTGATGCGGAAATCACCCTTTCGTTTAATAAAAGCTACGCATTTTTTACCTTCAATAAAATAAAGTTGGTTTGTCGTCTGATAGATAATAAATATCCTGATTATAACGCGGTTATCCCTGTCGATAATCCCCTCAGTGTTCAGATTTCAAGACATGATTTTCAAAATTCTCTTAAAAGAATTGCCATTTACGCCAATAAAACAACTAATCAGGTAGTGTTGAATATTACCAAAGGCAGTATGACCGTTTCGGCACAAGATTTAGATTTTTCTAATGAGGCCATTGAGCAGCTTCCTTGTAATTATGACGGATCTCCTCTGGTTATTGCTTTTAATGCTAAATTTATGGCAGAAATGTTAGGTGTGTTAGATTCTGAAGAGGTGTTGCTGGAATTATCTACTCCCTCAAGAGCGGGACTTATGTTTCCGTCAGAGCAAAAAGAGGGTACAGATATTTTAATGTTGGTAATGCCTGTGATGCTAAGTAACTAATGAAGTTAAATTTTAATATATATATCGTTGCTTTCTTCCTTTTCTGTGCTTTTTTTAGTTGTAAAAAAAATGAACGTGTTGAAGAGAATCAGGAGAAAGCAGTAATGGGTTCGCCCGAAAATTTTATACAGCAATACCAACAATGGTTAGATGTAAATAATTTTGAAAAAGCAGAGGAATATGCAACAGAAGAGGAAAAATTAAGGTTAAATGATTTAAAGAAGTTTGTGTTTAAAACTCAGGAAACACTGGATTCATCTTTGCTAAAGACCTCATTCCTCGGTATTAATTGTTTGCCGAAAGGGGAACACACTATTTGTGTTTGTAAAATGAAAGATCAGTTCGAAATATATGATAATACCTTTTATTTAAAAAAATCGTCAGGTAAATGGCTAATGGACGCTCCTCCCGAAGAAGCACAAATTTATCAGGACGAAGAACTTCAAAAAATTATTGATAGTATTTTCTTAACGATGGAAAATAAATTCCAGCAATGATGTCGATCTATGAAAGTTGGCCTTTTCTTTGGTTCTTTCAATCCTATTCATAACGGTCACCTGGTTATAGCAGAATTTATGGCTACCCAAACTGATCTCGATGAGGTATGGTTTGTTGTATCTCCCCACAATCCTTTGAAAAATAAAAAATCATTAGCTAATGATTATGATCGCTTAGCCTGGGTTCAAGATGCTATTGCAGATAATCCCAAATTAAAAGCCTCGTCTATTGAGTTTACCCTGCCACAACCATCTTACACGATAGTTACCTTAGCGGTGTTAAAGGAAAAATTTCCCGATAAAAGCTTCCATCTCATTATGGGTGGAGATTCATTACTTAGTTTACCTAAATGGAAAAATGCAGATATTATATTGAGAGATTTTCCCATTTACGTTTACTCAAGACCCGATTATGAAACGGCGTCAATGGAGGAAAATACTAAGGTTAGGATTTTTAATAATGTGCCTCAAATGAATATTTCTGCCAGCTATATAAGACAATGCATAAAAGCCGGTTTTTCTATTCGCTATCTCGTTCCCGATGTAGTTTTTAATGCCATACCTGCCTCAACGAATTTTAAAAACGCTTAGCTCAATGAATAGTAACCCCAGTTTATCAGTCCTTTTTCTTCTGTTTTTATTTTATGGGTTTCAACTCCACAGTCAAGATACCTCAAGATTAAGAATACTGGAATGGCAGAGTCTATTTCCACTGCGGCAAGGGCAACAAGTAACTCAAAGCGAAAATAAAATATTTTATATCGCTTCTCAATCTATTGTTTCTATTGATAAATCTGATTTTTCCATGGAACAATTTGATAAATCGAGTGGATTGAGCGATGTAAAGTTAAAATTTATACAATTTAATTCATTTAGAAAGGAACTAATCATTGCTTATCAAGACGGTGTTTTTGATATAATGGATCAAAAGGGTAGGGTGGTTAGTCTTCCTCAAATCAGAAATTTTAAAAATTTCACAGGGGATAAATCGATAAACCAACTTTATTTAGCGGCAGGTGATTTATTATTGATTGCCACACAATACGGTGTTTCAGCCTTAAATTTGGCTAAAAGGGAATTCTCCTTTTCTGTATTTACCGGTTTACCAGTTAAAAATGTTATTCTTCATAAAGGATTTATTTACGCAGCTACAGAGAAAGGCTTATACCGCATTGAGGCAAATCACGCTAATCCGGAGAATTTCAATAATTGGAAATGGTTGAAAATGCAAGATGGCTTTCCTTCTGGATTTTCTTCTGCCCTGGGCATTTTTAAAGGTAGTTTATATTTTAATGTTGGTAATAGCTTATTTAAATACGATGAAAATATTAAAAGCGCTAAGGAGGTTTTCACTTACTCACATCAGAATTTATTATTTTTAAATGGCAATGGAGCACAATTGTTAGCGGGTTACAGATGTTCGGATAACTCATGTAATCAAGACGAAATTATTATCATTAAGGAAGATATGCCTTCTACCAAAATTCCAGGTAACTGCATAGGTAGATTACAAAATGTTGTCCAGGAGGAAAATGGAAGAATTTGGTTCGGCGATGAATACCAGGATTTCAGGTATATGGACAAAATAACAGATAGCCAATGTAAAAGATTTTCACTTAATTCGCCCTTCTCAGCCTCGACGAGATGGCTGACCATTTCACCAGAAGGGGTATTATGGCTCGCGTCAGGGGGGGTAACTCAAAATTTTGGATATCGGTTTTTGGACCATGGATTCGCCTCATTAAAGGATGGTACCTGGCGTATTTATAATAGGTTTAATACGCCCGCTATGTTAGGTGAAAATACGAATTCACCAGACGACGATTTGTATGATATAATTACCATTGCCGTGCATCCTACCAATGGCAAAGTATATGCGGGTTCTTTTTTGGAAGGATTATTGCAAATGGATGGTGAAAAAATAGTCCGGTTCGACGAAAAAAATTCTTCGCTGAATAATACGGTCGGAGACGCTATTCGAACCAGAGTCAGTGGATTAGCTTTTGATAAAGATAAAAACTTGTGGATTGCTAACCATCTGGCAGAGAAGCCCATATCTGTATTAACAGATAAAGGGGAGTGGCAATCCTTTAAACCTAATTGTGCGGAAACCCAACTTCACCAGGTAGGAATAGATGGGAATGGATTCAAATGGTTTGTTTCTTCCTCTTCCTCAAATGGCGCATTGGTTTTTGACGCAGGGGACCTCAAAAATCCTTCTGACGATCGTTGCAGGTTAATAAATACCAGCACAAGCAGACTCCCTACCAATCAGGTAAATTGTTTAGCCGTTGACAGGGAGGGATATGTGTGGTTGGGTACGGCAAAAGGCATTATTATTTTTGAATGTGGTGGAAGTATTTTTGATAATAATTGTAAGGGCGAGTTGAGAATTGTTGAACAAGACGGTTTCCTGGATTATCTGCTTTCTACAGAGGAAATTTTATCTATAGCCGTTGACGGAGGAAACAGAAAATGGATCGGAACAAAAAATGGATTATTTATTCTTTCAGCCGATGGACGTAAAACGGTAGGTCGTTTTAATACCTTAAACTCACCCTTGCCGGGTAATTCCGTTCAGGCAATTACTATAGATGCCAAGTCAGGTAAGGCTTATATTGGAACAGAGAATGGGTTGGTCGTTTTACAAAGTGAGGCGGTGGAGGCTAAAATTTTTCATTTAGGTAAAAAAATGGAAATTTATCCTAATCCTGTTCCCCCTTCTTTTTCTGGTCCTGTAGCAATACGAGGTTTGGCAAGAGATGCGGTAATTAAAATTTCAGATATAAATGGGAAATTAGTATTTGAAACGAAGGCAGTTGGAGGCCAGGCTTTATGGTACGGGAAAGATTTTCAGGGTAATAACGTGAGGTCAGGTGTTTATCTTGTTTTTAGTACTTCCAATCCTTCATTGATAGGTTTTAGTAATCCAGATACTTCTGTGGGGAAGATAGTATGGATAGGAAGAGAGGAATAACTTGATTATTTCAGACTTGAGGCTTTAATTATTTCTTCGTAATACTCTTCATAAATCGGAAGAATATTATCTATATCAAACCGTTTTGCCTGAGCAAGAGCCTGCATTCTAAAGGTGGTTAATGTTTCCTCACTACTTAGAATAGTAAGGGCATTTTTTGCCATATCGTTTATATCACCTATTTCACTGACAAAACCTGTTACCCCATGAATATTCACTTCTGGAATACCTCCTGCATTGGTGGAAATGACGGGTACTTCGCAGGCCATAGCTTCGAGCGCGGCTAAACCGAAAGACTCTTTCTCTGATGTTAACAAGAAAAGATCTGCCACTGCCAAAAGTTCTTCAACGGCATCCTGTTTTCCTAAAAACCGGATTTGGTCACCCAGGCCAAGACTTCGCGAATAAGATTCGGCATTTGACCGTTCTGGTCCGTCACCTATAAGCAACAATTTTGAGGCTAATTGTTCATTTACTTTAGCAAAGACAGAAATAACGTCTTCTACTCTTTTTACTTTCCTGAAATTACTTACATGAATAAGAATCCTCTCGTTATCCAAAGCTATGGCTTTTCGAAAATGTTCTTTATTACTTCGTTTAAATCGGTCGAAATCTATGAAATTTGGAATTACCTTAATAGCTTTTTTAATATTAAAATAATCGTAGGTTTGTTGTTTTAAATGATCAGAAACTGCGGTAACCCCATCAGATTTATTAATGGAAAACTCAATAACAGGTTTGAAGGCATTATTTTTACCAACAAGCGTGATATCGGTACCGTGCAGTGTAGTGATCACAGGAACGTATTGACCTTCGCTCAGCAGTATTTTTTTTGCCATATAAGCGACGGCGGCATGGGGAATGGCATAATGTACATGAAGTAAGTCCAGGTTTTCGAAACGCGCAACATCCACCATTTTTCCCGCTAGGGCTGTCTCGTACGGAGGAAATTCAAACAAAGGGTAATCAGAAGTATCTACTTCATGATAAAAGGCATTTTCCTGAAAATGTCCAAGTCTGGCTGGACGTCGATAAGTAATAAAGTGTATTTGATGACCTTTACGTGCCAGTCCAAGTCCAAGCTCCGTAGCTATGACACCACTTCCTCCGTAAGTAGGGTAACAAACAATTCCTATTTTCATGCTGCCTTTAATCGATAATAACCAATGGAAGCCCCAATTGTTTATCATTAACCTGAACGAATACCCAATAAACGCCAGAAACTTGTTTATTAATATTTAAAGTGAGATTATGTGATGTAGCAATGTCTGTTTGGGTCTGGTAAATAATGGCCCCTAAAGCATTGAAAATTCTTATGGTAGCCCTGTCCGCTTTTGTTAAAGTAAATGAAATAGCAGGGTTTGCCGAGGTAGGATTAGGATAAAGGGAAATGCCATTCATCCAGGAGGCAACCTCATTAATATTGGTGGGTACCCCCACTTTTACTTCCATGTTATCTGTGCAACCAAAGGCATCATTTACGGTAACTTTATAGGTGCCGGGATTTAATATTTCAGCTGTTTTGCTTTTTGCTCCATTACTCCACAAGTAGGTATAGGGGCCCGCTCCATTTTCAGCAGAAATGGTTACTACAGCAGGTTGATTGGAACTTGAAGAAAGTCCACTGACTATTCTGGCAGACAGAGAAAGATTTGACGGGCATCGAATAAGGTTGAAATTATCTACATCTACCCAGTAATTGCCTGATCCCCAAAGGGCACTTACTTTAACGACCACATTTTTACCCACATAAGCTGACAGATCGACCGCAATGGTTCTATACTTATTACTAACCTGATGTGTCGTGTTATTTATGGTTCGAATCACTTGAAAGGTAGCACCGCAATCTGTCGAAATAGCTATTTCTAATCGATCGGAGCTATTCCACGTTGCACCTATTTTACCTTCACTTTCAAAAGTTACCGCTCTGTAATCAAAACGCAGCGTATCTTTTAAAGAAATAAGCCCAATGGGTGCCGTCAAAAGATCAAAACGAGGATCTGACGACGTGAGTAAATCTGATACGACGTACGATTTATTATTATGCCCCTTGGTAACAATATGATCAGTACTAACCCAGTCTACGGGTAGTTTACCCTGCTCAAAATCTTCTTTGAAAGGGAAGGTAGTATTTGTTTTAAAGGTAAAATAGGCCGTATCGTTGTGTGTTAAAGAGGATTCTCCTACTATCCAGGCTTTTACATTGTATGTACCTGGCTTTGACGAATCAAATCCTTGTTTGAAAGTAAAGAGTTTGTTTTGACCGCTATTTACTGCCAATGTTGAGGCTGCTTCCGTAACAATAGGTCCACCATTTATTTGATAGGCAAGATTTATGCCAGTCAAATTAGACCTTCCAATATTTCCAATATGGAAGATGACATTATCGGTAATATTTTCACACACTGTTTTTCTGCTATTTTTAACATTTAAAGCGACCAAATCGAAGTTAGAGGCAGAAACATTTATGTTGTCAAGCAGGACTCCTTCTCTTTGAACGCCGAGATCACTGTTAAAGACAAATCTAATTTTTACTTTCGGGTTACCCGCAACACCGGGAAGAACATGAGCGGCTAAGAACCAACCATCTGCGTGACCATTTCCATTCCAAAGCCATCTTTCAGTATCATTGTACCAGTTTGTACCTGATGAGGGAGAGCCCAATCGAAGCCATGATTTTCCATCGTCCTTTGAATATTCAATCCAAAGACCGTCACAACAGCGTTCAATATCTATTTGGACTCTAAAGGATAAAATGGGATCCTGGGTAGTTCTTGAGAAATCAAAACAAGGTGAATTCAAGTAAGAAAGTTCATTTGATTTATGATTGCCATTTAGGTTGGTTCCCCATGATTTAATGCCGCTGAAGGCATTTAGAAGGGCAGATCCGTTAGGAGTGCCGAGTTCCCAGCTATTAAATTGACTTTTAGCATCGACCGTCCAACCGGTAAATTTTTCTTCCAAGGTAGTTAAATATGGAAAAGTGTTAATGGTTGGGATACTAATCACTTTAGCGGTCATGCTATCGTTTTTAACCTCACCGTCTTTATCCATTAGTGTCCAGGCTACTATATTATATTCCCCGGGGGCAGAAAAGTTAAAGGGTTGATCGAAAGCGGTTATTTTGGCACTGTCAACACCTACAACGCCCGTATAGAAACCATCGACGGGACGATTTATGGGAACTTCCACCCTGTTAATCAGGTAACCATAAGGAATTAAAGACTGAGGTTCGCCGCCGTAGTTAAAAATGGCTACTTTCACTGAATCATTACCTAATCCGCAGTCAGAAAAAGGAGCTACGAGACTAGTAATTCCGAGATCTAATTTCCATCTGGTTTCAATACTAAAAGGTCCTATGGTTCGGCTGGTATCTCCCGCCGGACAGATACTGGCAAGGGAATAGGTATAAATAGTATGTTCGCTTAACTTATTTAATAGCGTATCGTTTTTTATGATTCGGAAAGTATCTGCATTGAGAATGGGAGAATTTTTAAAAAGAAGTAAAGTAGAAGTTGCACCTGATACGGATTGCCAGCTAAGATTGGCCGTTTGAGAACCAATGAAACCAGGCTTTACAAAAAACCTGGGGGGTGCCGGACAGGAAGGGCATGAGCCAATATTTTTATAAACGATGCCTGCAGTTGGTAACTTTCCTTTTTGAGAAAACAGCACAGAATCACGTTCATTTCGCAGTTCGTACTGAATTTCTTCATCGTATAGTCCCGTATTAAAACGTATAGTTATTGAATCTCCTTTATAGACTTGAAGATAAAAGGTTTCTTTACTACCTGATTGTAGGGTAAACCGGTTGACCGTATTCCCAACAATTATTTCTAAGGAAGCATCATTCCAACCATCGAGACCCAGGTCAGCACACTCGAGTTTATAGGTACAAGCAGGGGTGCTTTGCCCCATTAACCATACGTTGCAAAATAATGACAGTAGAAAAAGCAAGTGGCTGGATGTCAATTTCATATATTTTTAATTAAAGGTCTTTCCTGTTTAACGAATGTACAAATGTTAAAAATAACATTTTAAAAATTTAAATGAAGCAATTTAACAATAATCGCCGTTGAAAAATAATGCTTTAATCAAAATTACATCTAATGAATCAAAAGACCTTTATTTTAAACCTTTTTAGTATGAAATTGTTTTGCAACGAAATGAAAGGTTTTGGCTGTATATTCTATTGTTGATTTGGAAAAACTTACGGGTGTCAAGGCACACACTATCCGTATTTGGGAACAACGATATGGGGTTATTACACCTAAAAGGACACAGTCCAATATTAGATATTATCAGGATGATGATTTAAAGCAATTGTTGAATATTGCCATTTTAAATAAAAATGGTCATAAAATTTCAAGAATAGCTCAAATGCAGCCTGATGAAATAAATGAAACTGCTGCTGCGCTCTCTTCCATTGATATTTCTTATGGGGCTCATTTGGATGCTTTAACGATTGCCATGATTGAAATGGATGAGTTGAAGTTTGATAAGATTTTCAACACGCATATCCAACAACTCGGTTTTGAACGTGCTATGACCGAGCTTATTTATCCGTTCCTGGATAAACTTAGTATTCTCTGGTTAACAGGTTCAATAAGCCCTGTACAAGAAAATTTTATCAGTTTTTTAATAAGGCAAAAAATTATTGCGGCCATTGACCAGCTTCAACCCTCTGAGCAAAAAGCGGGTAAAAAGTGTATTCTTTACCTGCCAGAAGGTGAGAAACAAGAGCTTAGCTTGTTATTTATTCAGTTCATGTTAAGGGTCAGAAATTACAGGGTTGTTTATTTGGGGAATGATATTTCAATAGCTGAATTAAAAGTAGCTTGTGGAATAGTAAAGCCAGACTACATTTGTACCATGATAACCTCGTCCTTCGAAACGGTATCTATACAACAGTATGTAAATAACCTATCGAATGAAATATTTAATTGTCAAATTTTATTGAGCGGGTATCAAGTTAACGCACAAACTATAGAACACGGTAAAAATATTCACAAAGTTCAAAGTCTGGAGCAACTGATACATATAATTTCAGAACAAGAAATAAATGCGTAATAGATTCCACTGATATTTTCAGAATTTTATGTTATTTTTAATGATTGTACAGAATATTACAATCTTAATTCATAAAATCGGAAATTTATATCAGATGAAGCCAACCAGATTATTTGATTACATTCATTATCAAATGGCACATTATCCATTGGAGCGATGTATGGGTGCCAAAAACGAACAAGGTGTGTTCGATTTCCTTTCAACGGAAGAAGTAGTTGATTTAGCAAATAAACTGAGCTGCGGTTTATTGAAATTGGGCGTTGGAAAGGGAGATAAAATCGGCGTTGCCGTGTATCAAAATCGACCAGAATGGGTAATTCTTGACATTGCAGTTCAGCAAATTGGAGCTATAAACGTCCCTGTTTATCCTACTATTAGTAGTAATGAATACGTTTATATCTTTAATGACTCCGAAACAAAAATTTGTTTTGTTGGAAAATTAGACCTTTATGACAAGGTAAGTATAGCGCAAAAAGAGGTTCCCTCCCTTAAAGAAATTTATACCTTCGACCCACAGGATGGCCGACCCTTCTGGAAGGATATTCTGACAGATGAGGGAATGGATCGCTTGGAAGGGTTGAAAAATGACGTTAAAGCGGAAGATTTATCTACCATTATTTACACATCGGGTACAACGGGTGTTCCAAAAGGGGTAATGCTTTCACACCACAATATTATTTCTAATGTGGAGGCTGCAGCAGCTATTATTCCTGTTCAAAATGGAGATAAAGTGTTGAGTTTCCTTCCTATTTGCCATATTTTTGAAAGAGCCGCTTCCTATCACTACCAGTTTAGGGGCGTTTCTGTCATTTTTACAGGTACAGATAATTTAGGGGGAGATGAAGGAGATTTGAAAATGGTTCAACCCCATTTCTTTACCACTGTTCCCCGATTATTGGAAAAGGTATATGAGAAAATTTATAATAAGGGTCTGGCTCTAACGGGAGTGAAGAAAAAATTGTTCTTCTGGGCTCTTTCCCTAACAGAAGATTATGCTTACCATAAACCTATTAGTGGATTTAAGGGAAAGATAGCTGATAAACTTATTTTTAGTAAGTGGAGAGAGGCTTTAGGTGGAAATGTTAAAGGTATTGTTACCGGTGCAGCGCCTTGTCCTTTAAGAATAGCTCAGGTGTTTTCTGCTGCCGGCGTTCCCATTAGAGAGGGTTATGGTCTTACAGAAACCTCTCCTGTTTTAACGGCGAGTACGTTTGAAAAAAGAGGCGCGCTTTTGGGTACAGTGGGAAAAGCTATTCCCGGGGTAGAGATTTTTATAGATGCCTCCGACGGTAATTACAGAGAAAATGAAGGCGAAATATTAGCTTCAGGTCCAAATATCATGATGGGTTATTACAATAAACCAGAGGCTACCGCTGCGGTTACTAAAGTAATCGACGGAAAGTCCTGGTTCTGTACCGGAGATGTTGGTAAATTTATTGAAGGTCCTGAGGGCGGAGCGTTTCTAAAAATTACAGACAGGAAAAAAGAGTTGTTGAAAACTTCAGGTGGTAAATATGTGGCTCCTGCTCCCATTGAAAACAAATTTAAGGAATCATTCCTTATTGAACAAATGATGGTCGTGGGTGATAGTCAAAAGTTTGTATCAGCACTAATCGTTCCAGCAGAGGAAGCTTTAAGAGATTGGTGCGGAAATAACGGTTTGTCCTGGACCAATTTGTCGGACATGGTTCAAAAGAATGAAATTATTGACCTTTATCAATCAATTATTGATGAAATGAACCAAGAGTTCGCTCACATTGATCAGGTTAAGAAATTTAAATTATTGACTGATCCATGGGAACCTGTTAAAAAGGATGGTACAGAATCGGAATTAACGCCTACAATGAAACTAAAAAGAAGGGTGATTTTAGATAAATATTCCGAACAGATTCAACAAATCTACAAGGATTAAAAAAAAAGCCGGTAAGAAATTTTCTTACCGGCTTTTTTAATCACCTATTCTAATCCTAATTGATTATATCGGTATATGTAAACGACCAGTGAGAAAAAAAGCACTAATGTTATAAGGAAATACAACATAAAATATCCCTTCTTTCCTGCGTTTTTTACTGATGACATAATAGTAGTATTTATGTATGATTAAAAGAACTTACTGCGATTATCCTTAATAGAGGCACCGTCTTTCAGTACCTGCGTAATTTTGCTGTTAACCTGACTACGATAGGTAGAAACAAGGTTTCTCTTTGTGGTCACTAATTCTGTAGCTGCTGAAGGCGCCGCTTTGGTGATTATTTTTGCCACATATACACCTGAGTTTCCTACCACGGGGGCAGTAACATCACCTGTATTATAACGGAATAACTTACCTAATAACTTAGGCTCACTGCCTACACCAGCAATAACCGGATTGGCAAAGGTAATACCATTCGCCGTATCAATAGGTTCTCCGAAGCTACTGGCTAATGATTCCAAAGATTTCCCTTTCATTTTTGAAGCAATTAAAGCACCTTTCTTTTCATTAATTACTAAGGCTTCAATTTCCTTCTTTATTTTTTCAACTGCTGGTAATCCTTCTTCAATGACATCCTCTAAGCCAATAAGTACGTATTTATTGTCAAAATAAAGATTTTCATCTCTGTAAACATATACTTGAGGAGAAACAGATTCCAAATCTGCATCAAAAGCCCAACGAATGATATCACGTGATTGTACTCCTGCGCCTAAAGGTCCTAAGAAGAATTCATTCTTACCCATTGGGGTAGATGTTTCTAGTTTAATGTCCTTGTTTTTTGCAAGATTTGCTTTTAAGTCTGCTACCGATGTACTTTTATTTAGGATAATGGAAACTCTATTATAAGCATCTTTTTGGGTAGCTTCAGATGGAATAATGTTAGAAACGAGGGAAGCAATTCTGATGCCAATCTCATTTTTATCAAATTTCTTACCAGTGACTTCTACCAGGTGCACACCGAATTGAGTAGTTACAGTATATAACTTACCAGATTCAGCTTGGAAGAAAATCAAATCATTATATTCTGCAACCATCTGACCAGGAGCTGCATAACCTAAGTCACCTCCCTTTGTTGACGTTGCATCGCTACCAAATTGAGCCGCCATCGCTTCAAAGGTAGCCTCGCCTTTCTCGATAACCTGCTTTAGAGAGTCGATAGTTCTCTGTGCTAAAAAAGCGCTATTTGCATCAGATGCTTGAATAAGAATATGTCTTGATTTAACAGAATCCGGCAGTGCTTTTTTGTCAACCATTTTAACTACACGATAGGCGCCAGACTCAGTGTAAGGGCCAAAAACGGCACCTTCAGGCAAATTGAAAATGCTATCGGCGAACATTGGATTAATTTCCGATTTCTTTACATAAATCGGAGACATTACCCCTCTGTTTTGTTCAATAAAGTTAGTGTCATTTGATGCACTTCTGAATTGATCAGCTAAAACACTTATTTTACCATAAATATCGGCCGTATCCGCTTTTGAAGGAAAAACATTATAGATAGCATAAGCTATTTTTCTGCGTTCTTCCTTGTTTGTGTATTTCTTTTTGTTTTTGTCAAGATAGTTTTCATAATCCTGATCAGAAAGAGAAACTTCGCTATTGTCGATATTGTCGAAAGGCACTTTTACGTAGGCAAATTGCAGGAAACCAGAACCTTCCGAGAATAACAATTCAGCCTGCCAGTTTGGTGTGTAAAACCCATTAGCAACTAAAGAAGTTAATTTTCTTTGAAGTCTTTCTTTAATTACCTCACCTTCCTGGATAGCCCAATAAGAACGCATTTGTGGTTCAAGGGTGTTAGATTCAATCATCTGACGAACCTGATTTAACTGCTCCCTGTTAACCTGGCCAGTAGTTTGGTCGCCAAAACGCTGAGTGATAACGGGACTTGGTTCAAGACCAAATTGTAAATCAATCAATTCGGCACGACTAACGCCTAGTCCTAATTTGTCTGTTTGCTCTGAAATCAAGATTTTTTCAACGAAATAATTCCAAATATTTTCTCTACGTGCGAAAACATCACTGGTAGATCCGGAGTATAAAATACTTTCGGTTCTGTTAAATTCATTTACGTCAATTTTTTGACCGTTAATTTTAGCCAGTACAGGTTGTGAACTGCCAAAAACACTTGTTTGCCCAGACGTCATATCCATTAGAATGAAGCCACCTAAGCCCAAAGCTATCAGGATAATTAATATCCAACTACCTTGTTGTCTGATTTTACTAATCAATGCCATGTTTATCGGTATTGTTTTTTGTCTTAAAAATTTAATTGCTCACCCAAAAATTTGTGAAAATTGGACAAGGCGTGCAAAAATACAGTTTCTGCGCTTAATCTAAAAGTCAGATTGTTATTTTTTCGCAAATCTTTGCCTATTTACTTGTAAAGATTGTAAAAATAATCAGAGGAAACTATTTATTCAGGACAAATAAATTGAAAACCTACCCCGTGAATGGCCTCAATCTTAATACGGGTATCAGCGGCTAGGTATTTTCTTAGTCTTGAAATGAAGACGTCCATACTGCGCCCCAAAAAATAATCATCATTTCCCCAGACGTCAATTAACAATTGAGACCGTTTAATGAGTTGATTAGCGTGTCTGGCAAAATAATTTAATAGTTCCGCTTCTTTACTTGTCATTCTCTTCAATGTACCATCCAATGAAATAAGAGAAAGATTTTTTTTATCCAGCTTGTAATGACCAATCTGAATGACTTCAGAGGCGTCGGTTTCTTTTTGTATCGCCTTTCTTTTAAGGAAAATTTGAATTTTTAAAATCAGTTCCTTGATTTGAAAAGGCTTTATCATATAGTCGTCAGCGCCAATCTGTAATCCATGTATTCTGTCTTCGGAAAGGGAGCGTGCGCTTAAAAATAAAATGGGAATAGACTCGGAATGCGTTCTAATTTTTGAGGCTAACTCAAACCCGTTTATTCCGGGAAGATTAATATCCAGGATGACCAGGTCGAAATAATTAAACTCTTTTAAAGCACCCGCTTCAGTCCCTGATTTTAACCATTGTATATCATACCCAGCATCTTCAAGTTGGTCTGCGGTTAATAGACCCAGAGATTCATCGTCTTCAACATACAAAATTTTGGGCTTCATATATTTGATTTTAACGGGATTAACAGATTTATTTCGGTACCGTCCAGCGGAAAGCGGCTTTTTAAATTAATTTTCCATTTATGCGCCTTACAAACCTCTTTCACATAATAAAGGCCTATTCCAAAGCCTTTTACCTCAGAAATCGCCTGGGTAGGCACGCGAAAAAATTTGTCGAAAACTTTGTCTTTAAAATCTTTTGGAATGCCAATACCATGGTCAATGATACTTATTATGAGCATCTGTTTCGTTTTTTCTACCTTTAGTAAAGCATAAACTTCCTTTGTGGAAAATTTCGCTGCATTATCAAGAAGACTACTTAAGGTATTGGTCAAATGAAATTTGTCAGCAACAATATCAATATCATCTAAAGAATGTTCAAAGGCCAGGGTGCCGCCCAAATTTTGAAATCTGATCGATTCTGCACTTACGATATCTTTCAGAAAGGGAATAATTTGGATGGTTTCCAGTTTTAGATTGAAACCATTGTTTTCAAATCTGGCTAACTGAAGAAGCCTTTCAATATGCTCATTTAAACGTAAATTTTGGTCTTTTATTATATTTGAATATCTTAAGAGTCGCTCGTTTTCTTTTATTCGTTGATGGTTTAAAAAATAATCGGTGGCAATTTGAATGGAAGCAATGGGTGTTTTGAATTCATGGGTCATGTTGTTTATAAAATCTTTTTGTTGTTCAAACAGCCATTTTTGCCTGACAATAACAAAAAGAGAATAAGAAAAGAAGATTATGGTAACAAAAAGAATAACGGAAAAGAAGAGAACGACTTGAAATTGACCCCATAAAAAACTGGATCTGCCGGGAAATTTAACAGCAAAATAATAGGTAAATGCGTGATATCCAGGCATTGATTTGCTTATTTCGGGTGCTTTTTTTGCCGGCTCATAAGCACAATAAGCACCATACACCATCTCATCGGTGCTACAATCAAAAATGGCGTATTCAAAATCAAGGTTAACCGTTAATGCTTCCAGTTCTTTTCGGAGATAAAATTCGAGCAAATTGGCATCAATTTCGTAAGCAATGTTTACGAGATAATAATTGGCACTTCGCTTGCGAATAATATTACCTGTGGGCAAAACAGTCCCATTCGCCACGGCTAATGATTCAGCTACCCTGCGAAGAGCTAAATGAATTTTTTGATTTACATCAGATTCGTTTGCCGTCCAGGTCGTAATTCCCCAATAGGTTTGAACGGCTAAAATGCCAACAATGGCTATTAAACCCAGCCAAACAATTCTAATGACTTGAAGGTCTCGCATTGATTTTATTTTTTAACCATAAAATTGTTAATTTTGCAGAAAAAAAGGATTTTGGGCAAAATACGACCGATTTTTTTAATCTTGCTTTTTTCCTGTCTTTTGTTTTCGCAAGGGGTATATTCTTTTGCTCAAGAGCAAAATCCTTTTGAACTAACTTATAGAAAAGGTTACAAAGAATCGGTAAAACAGGTTTCAGATAATCCATTTGATAAGTTGAATCCTGTAAAAGAAGTGCCAACAGAAGAAATAGTGGTAAAGCCATTATTGACAGAGCAATCAACTAATTTTTTCTTGTTAATCACTCTTTTATTGCTTCTGGCACTTTTACTTACCTTTTTACGATCCTTTGCTATCGCTTCTATTGGTGCATTGGGTACAGAGAATTTATTTAATTTCTTATATCGGGAAATGTCAGGGAGAGGTATCCTACCCTACCTTTTGTTATATATTTTCTTTAGCATAAATTTGGGTATATTTTGTCATTTTGCAATGCCCATCCTTTTGGATAGCACGCATTCTGCCTTTAATCCAAGTTATTTTGGTGTATTTTTTTTACCCTTCATATTTTTAGGTTTAAGACATTTATTACTGACGTTTATCGGATTTGTATTTCCCATTAAGAAGGAAATGGATAGATACCAGTTTTTAATGGTTGTCACGGGGATTTCAATGGGTTTATTTATTGCCCCTATGAATATATTCTTACCCTATTTGAATGAAGAATGGAAGCAAATATTCATTTTAGGTACTTTAGCTTTTCTGGGACTTATTTTATTATACCATTATTTAAGAGGACTAACCCTGGGCGTAAGATTTATTGGTTCGCATCAGTTCCACTTTTTATTGTATATTTGCACCGTTGAAATTGCACCAGTTCTTATTATGGTAAAATTGATTTTCAATTCCTTATAAAAACGGATGAACACAGATCAGATAATTAATGCTAATTCGGAACCAACAATGAATGAAATGTTTGTTGAAGGTCACCGGGAGGTTAAGTGTATTTTGGTTTCGCAACCTAAGCCTGCTGACAAATCTCCTTATTATGAATTGGAGAAAAAGTATAATATTACCATTGATTGGCGGTCTTTCATTCACGTAGAACCTGTTCTTGCAAGAGATTTCAGGAAATGTAAAGTTCGTATTGAAGATTTCTCTGCCGTTGTACTAACCAGCAAAAATTCGGTAGATCATTTCTTCCGAATGTCTGAAGAAATGAGGGTCAAATTATCTTTAGACTTAAAATATTTTTGTCTCACAGAGGCTATTGCGAACTACCTTCAAAAATTCATAGTCTATCGAAAAAGGAAAGTTTTTGTTGGAAATCGTGGAATTGAGGATTTAAGTCAAGCAATCAAACGAAATAAAACAGAAAAATTTCTAGTCCCCTGTTCTAATCTTGGGGCAAAAGATGTTTGTAAATATTTAGATGAAAATGAGTTAGACTGGCAAGAAGCTGTTATGTTTAACACAGTGAGTTCTGATTTGTCTGATTTAAGCGACGTTACCTACGATATTCTGGTGTTTTTCAGTCCTCAGGGAATTGAATCCTTGTACGATAATTTTCCAGACTTCAAGCAAAATGATACCAGGATTGCCGTATTTGGAAATTCTACCAGAAGAGCAGTGGAGGAAAGGAGTTTAGTGGTAAATATTCAGGCACCATCTGTTGTTTCACCTTCTATGACGGCCGCTTTAGATCAATATCTTCAAAAATCTAATAGGGTCGTCGGGTAATTACTATTTCCATGAAAACGGACTGGGTAAGGGATTTAACTGAGAAGCTATCCATTGGCTCTTTACCTGGACCAACGGCTCATAGAAAAATGATTCACCCTCATCGTTCTTTAGAGTTTCCCCCGAAAAATGCAAAATTGGCAGGTGTCATGGCCCTTTTTTATCCAAAAGAAGGTGAATGGCAAATGGTTCTAATTGAAAGACAATCATTTGATGCCAGAGATCAACATAAGGGTCAAATATCATTTCCAGGGGGGAAATTTGATGCTATCGATACTGATTTGACGAGCACGGCTATCAGAGAGACGCAAGAAGAAATTGGTGTTTTCTCCCACAATATTCAAATACTCGGATCTTTAACGCCTATTTATATTTCCGTCAGTAATTTTCATGTTTTTCCATTTATTGGCATGATGAATTTTGCGCCTATTTTTAAGCCTCAATGGTCAGAAGTAAAGGAAATTATAGAAATCCCCATCCTCGATTTGTTAAATCCAGATTATCAGAAATTATCAGATATTCAAATCCATAAGGATTTTGTGTTGAATGATGTTCCCTGTTTTAATATGAAGGAAAAGATAATCTGGGGTGCTACGGCGATGATTATCAGTGAAATTGCGGACTTAATTTCTCCCTACAAAGCTATATTATGAGTGATGACATTAAAAAACCATTAGGTACTAATATTCCGATGCCCAAAGAATTAATGGGAAAGCAATTTTATACCCAGGAAGAAATGGTAATGAAATCGGCGAAACTTGATAAACTTTTTTTTGGTATTCCACTGGAGAGTACGCTTCAGGAAAATAGAGTTCCTCTTGTTCCCGCCTCTGTAGCAACTCTGGTGGCTCAGGGTCACCAAGTTATTATTGAAAGAGGTGCAGGATTAAAAGCTCATTTTTCAGATAGAGATTATGCTGAGGCTGGAGCAGAAATTGCGGAAAATAGAGAGCAGGTTTACAAAGCGGCCGTCATTTTAAAGGCTGCTCCGCCCACTAATGAGGAAATCGATTTGATGTTTGCCAATCAAATTCTTATATCTCCCTTACAAATGCCTACTTTAAGTGCTACCTATTTTCATAAATTAAGACAAAAAAGGGTGCTGGCTCTGGCTATGGAATACATAAAGGATGAGTCTGATACTTTTCCCCTGGTGAGTATCATGAGCGAAATGGCAGGTATTGAAGCTATGCTTACTGCTGCAGAACTACTTTCAGTGAATGCAGGGGGTAATGGCGTACTTTTAGGTGGTATTTCAGGGGTGCCCAGTGCCAAAGTGGTTATTCTCGGTGCAGGTGTGGTGGCTGAATACGCTTCCAGAGTGGCCATCGGTCTGGGTGCTGAAGTGAGGATTTTTGATAATGATGTTTATAAATTGAAGCGCCTCCAAAATCAGGTCGGCAGGCAATTATATACCTCTTCACTCAATCCAATTTATTTGCAGGAAGAATTGGTTTCCGCTGATGTTGTTATTGGAGCTATACACTCAAAATCGGGGCGAACCCCTGTTATTGTGAGTGAGGAAATGATACAAAAAATGAAGCCTGGTGCTGTAATTATCGATGTTAGTATAGACCAGGGAGGCTGTTTTGCTACTTCAGAGGTTACCACTTTGCAGTCGCCTTCCTTCATAAAATATGGTGTGATTCACTATTGTGTACCAAATATTACGTCAAGAGTACCAAGAACAGCATCTATGGCAATAAGTAACATACTTACACCCATTTTATTGCATGCAGCCTCCGCAGGGGGCATCGAATCTTGGTTGTTCAATAATCCTGGATTACGTCACGGGGTTTATACCTATAAAGGATATTTATGTAATGCTTATCTTGGTGAAAGATTTGATATGAAAGCAACCAACCTTGACCTCATTATTACCTCACAAGGTTAATGAGTTACTCACAAATTTAATCCCTCAAGAAGTTTTGCCAAAGAAACTTTTGATCTTACAATATCCTCAACCTGGGCAACGGTTAATCGCTCTTGCTTCAAGGTATCCCTGTCGCGAAGCGTAACGGTTCCATTTTCTAAGGTATCAAAATCGACGGTTAGGCAAAAAGGAGTGCCGATGGCATCCTGGCGTCTGTAACGACGACCGATGGCATCCTTTTCATCGTACTGACAAGAAAATTCTTTTTTTAGTTTATTGTAAATCGCTTTTGCGGCGGTGGTTAATTCTTCCTTATTTTTCAATAGAGGCAAAATGGCTATTTTAACAGGTGCTAATGCAGGATGCAATGTTAGAACTACCCTGGTTGATTCCTTGCCGTCGGCATCGGGAATAACTTCTTCGCAATAAGCATTTGACAACATGGCCAGAAACATACGATCGCAACCAATAGACGTTTCAACTACGTAAGGTGTATAACTTTCGTTAAGTTCAGGGTCAAAATACTGTAATTTTTTACCTGATAATTCTTGATGGCTTTTTAAGTCAAAATCGGTACGAGAGTGTATTCCTTCCAGCTCTCTGAAGCCAAAAGGAAACTCAAACTGAATATCGACCGCGGCATTGGCATAATGAGCCAGATTATCGTGGTCTTTAAATCGCAATTTATTCTGCGGTGTTCCCAGCGCTAAATGCCATTGCATTCTGAATCTCTTCCAGGTATCATACCAAGTCATTTCCTCACCCGGGCGGATGAAAAATTGCATTTCCATTTGTTCAAACTCTCTCATTCGGAAAATAAATTGCCTGGCGACAATCTCATTTCTAAAGGCCTTTCCAATTTGAGCTATACCAAAAGGAACTTTCTGCCTGGTTGTTTTTTGAACGTTTAAGAAGTTTACAAAAATCCCCTGAGCCGTTTCAGGTCTGAGGTATAATTTTCCCTCTTCGCCGGAGATATTTCCCAATTGAGTATAAAACATGAGATTAAACTGTCTTACCTCTGTCCAGTTTTTAGAGCCATTATCAGGATCGGTAATTTCCTCATCGGCGAGAATAGCCCCCAATTCAGCCATATTCCCTTCGCGCATGGCATTGGCAAGCCTGGTAGCTAAATTCGTTGCTTTCTCCACATTGGCTAAAACCCTTTCGTTTGTTTTTCTGAACAACGCTTCATCAAAATTTTCACCAAAGCGCTTTATTGCTTTTTCAACCTCTTTATCAGCTTTTGCGATATATTTATCTATCTGATCTTCAATTAAAACATCGGCACGATATCTTTTTTTACTGTCCTTATTATCGACGAGAGGGTCGTTAAAAGCGTCAACATGTCCGGAGGCTTTCCAAATCTTCGGGTGCATGAAAATAGCGGAATCCAATCCTACAATATTTTCCTGCATTTGAACCATTGCTGCCCACCAATATTGTTTAATATTATTTTTTAGTTCTACCCCATTTGGACCATAATCATATACGGCACTCAGGCCATCATAAATTTCACTTGAAGGATAAATAAATCCATATTCCTTTGCGTGTCCTGTGATTTTTTTAAATAAATCAACTATTTCCTGTGCCATTGGATTGGTTTTAAACAAAATAAACTAAAAAAGCGTTGCAAAAGTACATTAAAACACAGTAATACAATGAAACAATCTCGCCTATTTTCTTATTTGTTTTGTCTCTTGGCATTGTCCTTTGTAAATTCCCTGGCTGCTCAAAAAGCTATTTCAGTGGAATCTTTTTCGGAAATAGAGTTGACAGGACGTTTGAATGTTGAACTTAAAATCGCTGATAAAGAGGAAGTAATTATTGAAACAAAGGGAATTGAAGTTGAAGATATTGGTGTGAATGTAAAAGGAGGTGTTCTTAGAATAAATGCATTGAAAGCATTTAAAAACAAAAATATTGAAATAAATATCATTATATACCATAAAGATTTATACGAAATTTCAGCATCTGCTGGTGCCATTGTTACAAAGGGAGAGACTTTAAATGGAGACAAACTGGATTTGGACGTATCGAGTGGGGCAAAAATTTCCATTGATATTAATGTTAAATCTTTAAAAGCTTTTACAGCATCAGGTGCAAGTCTAATGTTGAGTGGTAAAGTGGAATCTGGTCAATTAACGGCATTAACCGGAGGAATGATAGACGGTAAGAAATTGGAAGCTGAACGTGCTTATGTGGTTTCTTCGACGGGCGCAAGCATTCTGGTCAAAGCTATTTCAGAGCTTGACATACGATCAAACACTGGAGGAAATGTAACCTACTATGGCACGCCTGTGAAGAAAACCATTAAAAAAGCAATGGCTGGTAAGGTGGTTAATGAATACTAGTTCGAGCCAACAAATGGATTATGTTTTTTTTCATAACCTATGGTAGTGAATTCTCCGTGTCCGGGCCAGACAACCGTGTTTTCGGGTAATCTAAATAACTTTTCCCTGATGGATTCCATTAATAATTTGTGATCACAACCGGGTAAATCGGTTCTTCCGATACTTTCTCTGAATAGCACATCGCCGGCAATTAGTAAATGGTCTTTTTCACAGTAAAAAGATAAACTTGCAGGTGAATGTCCTGGCGTTAAAATGGTTTTTAATACGCTGTTTCCAAAGATTACTTCATCGCCTTCCTCTAAAAAAGTAGAAGCAACGGGTGATGGTTCCGTGTAGGGAATGCCATATCGGGCGGCAACAATGGCACCCTTTTCGAGCATTCCAAGTTCTCCTTTGTGTATTTCCAGGGGCAGATTAAAATGGTCTGCGACAAATTTATTACCTAGTATATGGTCTATGTGACAATGGGTATTTATAAGTCTGACCGGCTTTATTTTCAATTTATCCAGGGTATGAAGCAATTCATTTTTTTCCTGTTCGTTAGAACAACCCGGGTCAAATATAACAGCTTCACCCGTTTCATCATATACGATGTAAGTATTTTCCTGAAACGGATTGAAAGTTAAAAAGGTAACATTAGCCATGTCTGATAGATTAAAATGTGTAAAGTTAGCTTGTTAAGTAACAAAGATTAAACACATAGGGTAAATAATTGTTAAATTTAATGTACAAATGATTAGATTTGGAATGACCACCTCACTCTCATATTTCTTCTAAATGATTTAATAGAGCAACCAATATGAATAATACGCAGCTTTTTATCGGTTTGGTATGTTTTTTACTTTCCTCCTCTTCCCTCTTATCACAGGGAACGCAAGTCGAATTTGGGAAAAATAGAGTCCAGTATCATCGTGATTTTGACGAATGGTCTCAGTATGAGAGTGATAATTTTGTTGTTTTTTGGTACGGAAGGTCCAGGAATATTGGGGAAGCGGTAGTTCAATTAGCAGAATATGATTTTGATGAAGTTCAACGCAGTTTAGAACATAGGATGAATGAAAAGGTCCAGATAGTAGTGTATGCTGACCTTACAGACTTCAAACAAAGTAACATAGGGCAAGAGGAAGTTTTTGGCAATGTGGCGGGGCAGACTAAAATTATTGGGAATAGTCTTTTTGTTTATTACGACGGTGACCATTCTCATTTAAGAAAGCAGATTAGAGAGGGAATAGCCTCCGTTTATCTAAATACCATGTTGTTTGGCGCTAATTTTCAGGAGGTCATTCAAAATGCCGTTTCATTAAATCTGCCTCTTTGGTTTACTCAAGGTTTAGTTGCCTATTTAGGTGAACCATGGAATACGGACGTGGATAATGCACTGAGAGAGGAAATGTTAGACCCAAAGTTCAAGGGTTTTGGCAGCCTTGCTTCGTCAAATCCCAGATTAATGGGTAACGCTCTTTGGTATTTTATCAGGACGCAATACACCCCCAAAACGGTGTCAAATCTACTCTATCTGACGCGAATAAATCGAAGTGTTGAAGGTGGATTTCAATATGTTATGGGTGTTTCTTTGAATGAAATTGTTTTACGCTGTGAACGTTTTTTTCTTGAAAAATATAAAGCTGACCAGGCTTCCAGGAAGATGCCGCCGCCTTCTACCATACCCATAAAGAACAAAAAGCAGGTTCCGGTGTCAAAGGCAAGTGTTTCTCCCAATGGGCGTTTTATGACCTATTTGACAAACGATAAGGGTAAAATTAAGCTCTATCTGCAAGAGGTGTCAGGTGAAAATAGAACCCTTATTTACCGCCAGGGTGTAAAAAATGTCTTTCAAGCAACTGATTACCAGTATCCTTTGGTTTCCTGGTCGCCATCGGGAAAAGAGTTGGCTATACTGACTGAAAAAAAGGACAAATTATCTCTGGGTACCTATAATATTGAAACAAAAAAATTAACCAAGGAACCTTTAGCCGAACAATATCAGCGTATTTATAGTATGGATTTTTATGATCCTTTCACACTGTTGTTTAGTGCTGATGTGAGTAGCCAGGCCGATATTTTTCTGTATTCTGTAAGAACGCGCCAAACGCAGAGGATCACCAATGATTATTTTGACGACAAAGATGCGTCAGCAGTAAATATTGGAAATAAGCGGGGTATTCTATTTGTGTCCAACAGAGAGGATAGTCTTTTGAGAGCGGTTAGAAGGGATACTTTACTTCCCTTAAAACCTTTCGATGTTTTTTATTATGATATGGAAACCAGAGGAAATGAACTGGTTAGAGTAACTAACACCCCTTTTGCTAACGAAAGAAAGCCCATAGCATTAGATACTACTCATTTTGCCTTTTTAAGTGACCGTTCCGGTATTATGAACAGAGAAACAGGTTTTCTTGAAACGTATATTCATCATATTACCAGGCACATTATCCTAAAGGACGGTATCCATCTGAGATTTGATGCTGATTCTATTCCCAGCGGGTTTGACACAACCCTTATTGACAGCATCTATCTTGAGCCTGTGTATAAAAAGAGAGCCTTTACCGGTCTGAATTCAAATTTTGACAGAAATGTTTTAGATCACTACGACGCAAATGGCCTTCAGGTTTATTCGTTAATATACAGGGAGAAAAAATATCAGATTATTAGTGAGTTAGTTGATCCAACGGTTTGGGTAAAATCAGTTAAAGTTAGAGGAATGGAAAATTCCTCCCTTCCTGTGTTAGCTTTACCAAATATAACTCCCACCGGACGAGAAATAGCAAAAAAATCGGAGATTAACGCGAAGGAAGAGCCTCTTGATGAAAAGTATTTATTCCAAACACCTTTTGGTGCGCCGGTTAAGAAAATAGAATCTTCAGCGCCTATTCCAACAGACCAGACACCTTCTGGCTTATTGAGTGGGAATAGTACTTTTCAAAAGCCCGTATATCGTTTGAGGCCTACACAGTTAATTCCGTATAGAACCCAGTTTCATACCGATTATGTGGTCACGCAAATGGATAATTCTCTATTATTTGGAGGATTAGATCAATTCGCGGCTACGGCTGATGGTTTTACTGTACCTCCAGCTGGAATGTTGATGAAAGTGAATTTAAAAGATTTGTTTGAGGACCATGAGTTTGAAGGGGGAATAAGGGTTCCTACCTCATTCAATGGCGCAGAATATTTCTTCCTCTACCATAATAGAAAGCATAGATTAGATAAGAGATGGGCTTTTTACATGAAAGATCAAAGGAACAGGTCAGATGCCAACTCATATATTCCTCAAAGAGATAGGTATAACATTTTATTGGGTCAATTTACCCTAAGATATCCTTTTGATATATTTAGAAGTTTAAGGGGAAGCGTAACCTTGAGAAGAGATCAAAATGTTCCATTAGCCACTGACGCAGCAAGTTACACCAGGCAAGTTACTGCACAACCAAGAATTGGAGCCAGATTAGAATATGTGTTTGATAATTCTTTGGAGACGGGACTTAATTTAAGATCAGGTGCCAGATATAAGTTTTTTGCTGAATTTGTAAAGAAATTTGACTTTTCAACAAATGAAAACGGCGGGCAATCGCTAACTTTTAGTAAGGGCGTAATGAGCATATTGGGCGTAGATGCCCGTTTTTACCAACCGATTCTTAAACATAGTGTTTGGGCAACCAGAATTGCCGGCGCTACGGTGGCTGGTTCAGAAAAAATATTATACTTTCTCGGTGGCGTTGATAATTGGTTAATGCCTCAAAGAGATGATGAAATTTCTATTCCTCCAGGGGATTTTGCCTTCCAAACGCTAGCTGCTAATCTTCGTGGTTTCAAGTTGAATACCAGAAATGGGAATAATTATCTTCTTATCAATAGTGAATTAAGAGTTCCCGTTGCCAAATACATTTTTAAGAATATTTCTTCCCAATTGATAAGAAATTTTCAAATCGTCGGATTCTTTGATGTAGGTTCGGCCTGGACAGGTTTTAATCCTTATCGCGCAGATAATCCATTAAACACCACTACATATAAAGAGGGAGAAACCATCACTGTAACGGTTAATTATTTCCGGGATCCTATCGCTGCGTCTTATGGCGTTGGCTTAAGAACCAAATTATTTGGTTATTTCGTGCGTGCTGATTATGGCTATGGGATAGAAACCAGAATAATTCAAAAACCTATTTTGCATATATCCATGGGTCTGGATTTTTAATTAGGATTGATTTTTTCGTTTAGCACGTTTTTTCGAATCCAGTTTGGAACTATTACAGCACCTATGAATAAGTAAATATAGTAGCCTAGTAATCGCCAAACGGTTGCTGTTAGGGTGGCTACGGTACTATTGGGTATATAATCGATAAGAAACCCTCCAAATAATACTTCGACAAAACCGGCTCCACCTGGAGTAGGGCTAAAAAGGGTAATTAAAAACATCGATTCAAGTCTGGCAAATAATTGGACAAGATCTGTTATTTCCCGGGAAATCTCAGGGTTAAAGGCCAGTATTACTGCAAGAAGCAGCAAAAAACGAGTGCTCCATGCGCCAATGGTTGCTATTAAGGCACGCAAATGCCATAAGGCTGGCTTTATTTTTAATTCTTTGCTTGCCAGTAATATTTCATTGCCAACACGCTCGGCATCATTTCTCCATTTTTTAGTGAAGGAAAAACGAGTTAAGGTTAATAATAATTCTTTCATTCTTACAGGGCGTAAAAATAAGCCATAGAAAAATAAAAGGGTGTAACAAAACATGAACAAGTAGGAAAAAATAAAATAATTGCCCCAGCCTCCGAGATCGCTGAATCCATGCATATCAGGCCTTATGATGATGCCTCCAAAAATAAAAAACAGGATGGGTATGGAAAATAAAAAGAATAAGCCATCCAGTACAATGGTATATAATACAATAGTTGCCGTTTTAGCAAAAGAAAGTTTTTCTTTGGCGAGCAAGAAAAAGGCAACGGCTGATCCACCAACGCTCGTAGGTGAAACAGCAGAACTAAATTCCCATATAAAAATTAATTCAATACATTTTTTAAAATTAAAATCTTTGTCGCTGAGAGAATACAATCGAAAAGAATACGAAATATGGTGTATAAATAGAAAAACTACCGCAATGCCTAACCAAAATAGCGTGAATCCATTCCATGAAATATTTTTAAGTTCCTTCCATTCTACTTGTTTCCATACCAAATAGGCTACGGTGAAAATGCCAATGATGATAGGAATAATTATCTTGTTCAGATGGATAGACTGTAAAATAGCCTCCTCTTTTTTGTCTTCAGGAATAGGAAAATTCTCTTTTTGCATCTTTAATGGTAGTGAGTTTCTTTTCCCAAAATAAGCATTTAACTTAGCATTTATTTATTTAAAGATTTTAATTTCAGGGAAATCATTATATGGAAACTCATTTACAGCGTTGGCGCTTAATATTAGGAGCGGAAGCAGCCCAGGAGGAGTCTCCATTGCTAGATAAAAATCAGTTGGAAATTGATGCTTTGCTTGCTTCCATTTATGATGCTGATAATATGGGGGCTTTAAATGGTTCCTCGCCACAAATCAGTAAATGGCTCGGGGATATCAGAAAATATTTCCCAACCCCAGTGGTTCGAATATTACAAATGGATGCTTTTGAAAGATTGGATTTAAAGCAAATGATTTTAGAACCTGAATTGCTCGCTTCTCTGGAGGTGAATGTCTCCCTGGTCGCTACCTTACTTCAATTAAAAGATGTTTTACCCGAGGAAACTAAAGATACAGCAAAAATAGTTATTCAAAAGTTGATCGAACAATTGAAAAAGGAATTGGCGCGACCAATGGAACAAGCATATCGGGGTCGCATTAAAAATAATTCAACTAAATCTGCTTTTCCTAAAGGAAAAATAGATTGGAAGAGAACCATTTTGACGAATCTTAAAAACTATCAACCCAGAGAAAATCTTATCATTCCTCAACATTTTTACCGTTTTAATGCTTATACCCCTAAATTAAGCAGACTTATTCTTGCCGTAGATCAAAGTGGGTCAATGGCAAATTCTGTCGTTCATGCCAGTATTATTGCTTGCGTGCTCGCTGGAATTCCTTCCTTTAAAACCAATCTGGTTGTTTTTGATACTGATGTGATTGACCTTACAGAACAGTTGATGGACCCTGTTTCATTGCTTTTTTCTGTCCAGTTAGGCGGAGGAACCCATATTGCCAAAGCGCTGAAATATTGTGAATCTCTCATTTCTCACCCAGCGGAAACTACAGTAATACTTATCTCTGACCTTTTTGAAGGAGATTTGTCAGATAATATGTTTGGAATTATTGACAAATTACAATCGGGTGGGGTGAAATTTGTTTCTTTGCTTTCTATTGACAATGAGGGAATTCCTTCTTATGATAAAAAAAATGGACGAAGATTGGCCGCTATGGGAATCCCTTCTTTTGCCAGTACCCCTCAACAATTTCCAAAATTAATGGCCGCTCTTTTTAATGGTCAGGATATTTCTTCAGCCACTATTTCCTGAAAAACTTTTTCTCGTTCATTTTAGATCTTGAGTGTTGATTAGACGATTTACTAGACTTTATAACATAGTTTAACCCAAATTGCCCATTAATACCCTGTGTTTTTTTTGCCACACTGAGCAAAGAATTCCAGTTTTCCAGGGAAGCGAAACATTCTATATTCCCAATATTAATGCCAATATGATTACTCAACTGAATTTGCCCGTTAACATGATATTGTACATTACATCCCACATCTAACACAGGGTTCAATGTCAAAAGGTATCCAACTCCTGCGGTGGCATGAAGGATCTTTGTGTATTTTTCAAGGAATAAATATCCGTTTAAATAACTGCTCTTAGATATGGAGTATCGTCCATGTAGAAATAATTTAGCGGGCAAATGACTGGCGTAAGAAACCTTTTCACTTAAAGGAGTAAGTTGTGTTTCAATGGAATCAATCCATTTATCAAAATTAGCGTCAATAGATTGACCAGCATCCAAAAGGGGCAATCCTTCAAAAGTAACGGACTTATTCAAAGATAACTGTCGGGCATTTTTCCAAAAAACAGTTCCAATATCGACAATTGCCCCTGAAAATGAACCTTTTTCTGCTTGATATTGAAACCCAATATCAATGGCAGCACCTAAATTTGCGAAGGGTTGGCGTGTATTTATGGAGGCTGTATTTACTAAATAATTAATTTTTCCGGTTAAAGAATAATCTTCTGGATGAGTATAAATACTAGCTTCACCAGTTAAAGTTTTTGCACCTGTTAATCCGTCGAGGACTTTGATTTTAAAACCCCAGCTAATGGCAGGATCCGTTTTCAATCTGAAACCCATTTGTAAAAAAAGCTCTTGATAAGCTAAGGCGTCAAGACGAGATGATAAAATTACGTTCTCACCAATAAACGGTTTGTTACCTTCATAAGCCAGAAGAGCCAATGATTTTGGAAATTGAATCATTGCTCTACCTACAAATCTATGTCCCAGGGCAATCCAAAGATTTTCTCCCGCCTTAAATCCAATGGAAAAAGTATTTATTTGTGTTCCAAGGTTAACCCTGTTTATCGTGTCCATAGATTGAATGGCGCTATTAAGATCCAGGTCAATACGGTTTAGGGAATCTTTAGATGAAGATTTGTACAATGAAAAGGGCGACCATTGAATACCTCCCTGAAGGTGGGGAAGGGATAAAACCAGATTTTTCTCCGTCGGAAAATTTGCCGGATTCAATAAGTTTCCTTGCCATTTTTCAGGAACCAGATTCAAAGCTAATGAATATTGGCTGAAAATAGGGGAGTGAAAACTGAGTGAAAAGATAAAAGATAGGAGTATGCTTTGTTTTTTAATCATGAGAAAGAGGCTTAATAGGTTGCTTGTAAACTTAGTTTCATAGATAATTGCTGCCCCTTTTTTATTTCAATAAATTCTTTTTCGTTTTTTAGTGTGCTGAGAAATGCGCTAATGATGAAGCGATTTGACGCTCTTAAAGCCTTCATTTGACTTTCAGAAACGGGAAAATCGAAAATTTCTGCCGTAGGATTTAGGGAGGAAGAAGTTTTTGCATTTGAAATAATACCTGGCCCTCCTGTCATTAATGAATCTAGTTTATTTCCTTTGTCATCCATAAAATAGCATTGCCCATGAATAGACATGGGTATGGAATTGGCAGAAATGATTCTTACCGTTCCCCGGTTCACTCTTTCCAGCAAACCTAAATTCAAAGGAATAGTGTCAGACAATGGGTAGTTTCTTAATTGCCCGGCTAGCGGAATATTTACTTTAGCAGAAATTTTTAATTTATCATTTCGGTGGATTGACCCCAGTCCATTGGGTAAGCTTTTGGTATTTAGCCCCGCTGTAAGACGAAAGTTAAGAGCCGTTGCTTTTTTATTAAATATCGTTTTGATGGGATTTGGAGAGGTGATGGATACTGCAGAGTCGCGTCTTATCAGATTGGAGGAGGTAGCTATCCCTAAATTGAATATTTGGTTATTATTAAAAGCGATGAGCGACTCCTTTTTCCCATCGGGAAGACTTATAATAGTAGATGGAATAGAAAATTGAATGGGGATGAGAAAATTATGTTCAAAGAATAGCTGAACTTCGGGGCGGTCAAAGTTTAAATCACTGGCGTAGAAAGGCTTGAGAAAATCGAGGGATTTTTCAATGTTCCCAAAATCTAGTTCATATTGATCGAAAGAGGCTTTTATGACCTTCCAGGTAGGCTTTGACAACCTAATGGCCGCATTGCTTAGGGTGTATAATTTTCCAGACTTCCCTTTTGCTTCGTAGGAAAGACTGATTTTTTTATCTTTTATAAGTAGAAATTTTCCTGAAAGGAGAAGTGGATTTAACGCATTGGTAGAGGAAGGTTTTAGTCCGATACCACTATATGCGGGTAAAGGTATAGTTTGGACGATTAATTTATTTAAAGAATCAGCAAAAGGTAGTTTAAGAGTAATGTCAATAGGTTCATTGAAGGAATTTTCAAAAAACCATTGTAAATCACCGCCTCCAAATTGAACGGAGACAGGATCTATGCCATTAGGTAATGAAATAGGGAGAAATAAATCATTTTGATTTATTGGAATAATAGAGGGGAATAAGGCATCTATTTCGCCTGTAAACTGTAGGGCGCTTACTTCCTGTAAAACCGTAGAATAGGAAAAATTAATAAATCCATTCGCATCGGTTGTAAAGGTGGCGGGTAATGAAAGGTTCAATAAAAAGGAAGCTGGCTCAAAAACAGCATTTCCAAGAGGAAAAGCCAATTCTGGAGAAGGGTCTGAGAAATTGATTTCCTTTCCTACATCACAACTGTTGCAAAAAATAAATAAAAGTATAATGCGAATATTAGACATAGAGAAACATTTTGAAACCAATGTTCAAAGATAGGCCTAAATAGTGCAATTAGAATAAATAAAACTGGACAGAAAGGCGCTTTATCCGTTCTCAGAACCTTCTAATATTCGTGCATTTTCAGCCACTTGAAGTGCTTCAATGATGCCGTCAATTTGTCCGTCCATAATCTGGTCCAGATTGTAAAGCGTTAAATTAATACGATGATCTGTGCAACGATTCTGCGGATAATTGTAGGTTCTGATTTTTTCAGAGCGATCACCGCTACCTACCAGACTTTTCCGTTGAGCGGCAAGTTCAGACTGTTTTGCCGCAGTTTGTTGATCGAGAATACGCTGATACAGTTTTTGCATAGCAATTTCCTTGTTTTGATGTTGGGAACGACCATCCTGACTTTCAGAAACTATACCTGTTGGGAGGTGAGTAATTCTAATAGCCGATTCTGTTTTATTAACATGCTGACCACCCGCACCACTGGCACGAAAAGTGTCAATTTTCAGATCGGCACGATTTATATTAATTTCTTCGTCTTCCCAAACAGGAATAATGGCAACGGTTGCCGCCGAGGTATGAACGCGTCCCTGAGACTCTGTTTTAGGAACCCGCTGAACTCTATGTGCTCCGGATTCAAATTTCATATGGCCATACACTTCATCGCCCTGTATTTCGAGAACTATCTTAGAATAGCCTCCTAAAACTCCTTCAGTTACATCGAGAACTTCTGTTTTCCAACCTTTGTTTTCCATATATCTTGAGTACATGCGAAAGAGATCCGAAGCAAAAATGGCCGCTTCGTCACCACCTGTACCCGAGCGAATTTCGAGAATAACATTTTTGCTGTCTGCCGGATCTTTTGGAATAAGCAGCATTTTAATTTGCTCCTCTAATGCTAACTTTTGAGGTAAAAGAACCGATAATTCCTCATGGGCCATCTGGCGCATATCAAAATCATTATCTTTTAACATTTCCTGAGATGTATTGATATTGCCAATAATATCGGCATATATCAAATAGCATTCAATCAAAGGTTTAAGATCTTTATATTCTTTGTTTACTTTTTTATATCGGGAAAGGTCGGAGACTAAATCAGGATTTCCTAATTGTTCCTCTAATTGCTCATACCTGCTATAAATGGCGGTTAATTTATCAATCATAAAGCGATATCCAACTTAATAATCTGGTGTTACATTCAAAACGCAAAAGTACGATTTTCCATGGTAAAACGCTATTTGTATTTATTTTTTGAATCTATTTACCGATAAATAACAAAAAATGACCGTTTCCTAAAAAAAATATACCGCTTACAGTATAAATTACATTTTTCTTTATATCTTTGTTTTGCTTATATAAAAAATACTAACAGCATGGCACTTTTACTTGGTATTGAATCATCATCTGAATATTGTACTGTTTTGTTGTGTGAAAACGGAGAGGTAAAATCCATCGTTCAACACACAGAGGCTTTTTCACATGCTGCAGTACTTACCAGAATGATAGAAAGCTGCCTTGAAAAGGTGTCTTTAAGTATAAAGGATTTAGAAGGTATATTCATCAGTATGGGACCAGGCTCTTACACCTCTTTAAGAGTAGGGGTCAGTACAGCTAAAGGCATTGCTTTTGCACAGAATATTCCGGTTATAGCTATACCTACCCTAAAAATATTAGCCTTAAGTGCATTGAAATATAACCAAATAAATGATGCGTTATATGTAGGTATGACTGACGCGAGGAGAATGGAGGTTTATATTGGTCTATATAATCAAGAGGGTGATGAAATAGGTGCGAATCATGCGTTGATATTAAATACTGATTCATTTGATGCATATAATGATCAGGTGCTGGTTTTTGCCGGCGACGGTATGTCAAAAGCAAAAAGTATGTATGAGGAAAAGAAAAACTTAGTCTGGACTTCAGCAAATATGGACTGGTCCGTATTTGCTAAGCTCGGTGACGAAAAATATAGAAAGGGTGATTTTTCCGATTTGGTGAATGGTGAGCCTATTTATCTTAAGCCACCAAACATTACCACGGCGAAAATAAACCATTGAAATAAATATAATAAAGTCATTATATATAATAAATTTATATATTTGGACTTTAAATAATATTACATATTGTTGTATGTTTTTACCCCCAAACATTAAAAAGGTACAGTATTTGTAATATGATAATTGCGAAAGCATTTCATTCCATCACAGGTTAAATTAAAACGATGAAAAACAAAATTTTAGAAGAAGAAGGACAGCTAAATTTCCCCCTCGATTATGCTGGTATTCGAAAAACTTTAATTTTATTGCGTTCGGTAAATCATAAAGTTCGCCAACGCATCATTGAAATCATTGGACAAGGGAAAAAAATAGTTGTTACAGATATTTGTAACGAAATGAATCTTGACCAATCTGCTGTTTCTCAACATTTGGCTGTTTTAAGGCAATCCGGTGTTGTACAAACGGAACGGCAGGGAAAATATATATTTTATTTTTTGAATGTGGAGAAATTGTATCATATACAATCACTGGTACAATTGGAAGCCATTCAAAATGAGCGTCTAATGGCGGCATTTGAGCCACAGGGTCGCAAGCGCCAATTCTTCTGGCAGTAATTCTTAATATATAAAAATCACTTAGTCTGTCCATTCAGGAAAATTGGTACGGTATTTGATTTTTTAAAGCTGTGTTATTTTACTTATTTTTAAAAAAGGCTAAATGAGAAAGCAAAAAAACGAGACTATCATCCTTAAAAAAGGACAATCTGACATTCCATTAGATTATGCAGAGTTGCGCAAAGCCGTTTTGGTTTTACGCGCGATCAACCACAAGTTAAGACAGCGTGTAATTGATCAGCTGGATGAGCATGGTAAAATGACGGTGACTGATCTTTACGTTAAATTGCGCTTAGAACAATCAGTAGCATCACAACACTTAGCTATTTTACGTCGCGTAGGTGTTGTTGAAACTACCAGACAGGGTAAGTTTATTCATTACTCCCTTGACAAAAATCGTTTAGAGCAGATTGCACGTTTAGTGGATGAGTTAGCTGGGTAAGACCCACATTTTTCAAAGTTAATTTGGTATGTCTCAAGTTACCCCCCTCTGGGAAAATGCCTGCAAAAACCCTCAGTTGCGGCATTTTCCCAAATCTTAAAAAAAAGTGAAATGCACACACTTCTATTTTAAATTTTTAGAACTATGAGAAAAGTAAAAGAAAAAATCAACTTCAACCAGGAGCGGTTAGATAACTCTACCGACATCTTGAGGGCACTCGCCCATCCGTTACGCATCAAAATTTTGTCATTTATTGATCAAAATGATGAAATAAATGTAAACAAAATTTACAACACGCTCGACTTAGAGCAATCTATCACCTCTCAACACTTAAGCGTTCTAAGGAATGCTGATGTCGTTCACACAAACAGGGATGGTAAGTTTGTGCAATATAGCATCGACTATACAAAGGTAGATAGAGCAGTACAGGCGATTAAGTCGTTTCTGCAAGCGGAGAATTAAAACATCAAAGGATAGGGGCGATTTTGTTGGTTAACCTTCAAAATTGCCTCTTACTTCTTTTTGTTCGTCGGCCTGATTGTCTTCCAGCTGGAAAAATTGTTTGTAACTAAAAATAATGAATATTACACCTAATGTAATGGCAACATCAGCGATATTAAATACGGGTTTGAAATAGGGGATATGTAGCATATCTACTACTTTTCCACGTAAAAATCCAGAGTATCCACCATTTTCAGGGAATACTTCTGCTACGTCCCCGTGATAATATGATTCAGAAAAAATAATGCCATAAAACGCACTGTCTAAAATATTTCCAAGGGCTCCTGATAAAATAAGGCTAAAACTAATAAGTACCAATATATTTGCTTTTTCCACGATGAGCCGGTGGACAAAAAATAGTAAGAACGATACCGCAATGATCCTAAACGTACTCAACAAAAGTTTCCCATACACTCCCTGAAGGGCAAATCCAAAAGCCATGCCGTTGTTTTCAACGAAATGTATGGAAATCCATGACCAGCCAAACAATGGAAATTCTTCACCATAAGTAAGGTGGGTTTTTACCCAAATCTTAAGTCCCTGATCCAGCAATAATATGAATGTCACAATGGAAGCAACCATTATGAATCGTTTATGAACCGTTTGCTCTTGCATTAATCTAAATCTTCGATGATTTCTTCCTCTTCGTTACTTGCCGGATTCTGGATACTTGCTTTATGTCTTCGCACCAAAGGATTTGCATGATCTAATTTAAACTGTTGACGTGAACGAACTAAATCGATACAGGTAAAAAGAGCTGTTCTAAATGAACTTGGATCAGCTACATTCTTTCCCGCTATCTCAAAGGCCGTACCGTGGTCAGGCGAAGTTCTCACAAAAGGAAGGCCAGCAGTGAAGTTAGTCCCCCCTCCGAAAGATAGCAGTTTAAAAGGAATTAAACCCTGATCGTGGTACATGGCTAATATGGCGTCATATTTTGCATAATTACCAGAACCAAAAAAGCCGTCAGCTGGAAAGGGACCAAACACCAAGGTGCCATTCTTTTTACACTCAATGATGGCAGGTCTGATGATATCATTTTCCTCATTTCCTATAGCCCCTCCATCGCCTGCATGCGGATTTAAACCCAGTACGGCTATAGTAGGTTTGTCTATTCCAAAATCTTGCTGGAGTGATGTCTCCATCAAATGGATTTTTTTGATGATTTGATTCTTTGTTATGGCACTTGCCACTTTGTTTACAGGTAGGTGATTTGTTACCAGTCCTACCCGTAAATTATCTTGAACCATGAACATAAGACTTTCAGACTGACCGAAAGCATGGGTGAGATATTCAGTATGCCCGGGAAAACCAAATTTGGCTAACTCCATGGTCTCCTTATTTATGGGGGCGGTAATCAACCCATCAATTTGTCCATCTTTTAACTCTTTCACTGCACCTGCCAACGATTTAATAGCATATACGCCTCCCTCTTCAGTTATTTGACCTAAGTTAATATTTACACTTTCCTGCCAACAATTGACAACATTTACTGCGTTTGGTTGGAATTTTTCACCATTACGCACTTGATGGAAAGGAAATTCTAGTTCTGTGATGTTTTTGTGGTAAGACAAAACTTTTGCAGACCCATATACCACGGGAGTACATAAGTTTAGAATGCGGGGATCTGAAATGGTTTTGATAATGACCTCAAGTCCAATACCGTTGATATCACCAACACTTATCCCTATTTTGGGTTTTTCCATGCTTTATAATTATTGTCTCTTAACCAGAGATTATTCGCTATGAATACAAATTTACTTAATTTCTGATAAAGGACAAATGGATGTTTTTTTAGATTTCGTCTAATTAAAATTAAATGACTTTTATCATTTTGATTTTTTTAATAAAATTTATATCTTGCACGGAATTTTCTAATACTATTGATTTATGAATAAATTTCTCCCAAACCTAATAACAAAGCCGTTTTTCATAATAGTAATTCTATCTATTTTTGTTGTAAACGGTTGTAAAAAAGATAATCCTGAGGTTTTTTCGTCGAGATTAACAAAAGATTTTAACGGGGAAGTTATTCAGGAATGGAATAATCTTTTCCTTGATATTGAACGTTATGCACAGGGTTTCAGACCTTGTCCGACTCCCAGGGCTTTGGCATACATAGGGTTAGCGTGTTACGAAGCTTGTGTTATAGATATGCCTGCTTTCAAAAGTTTACGATTTAATTATCCTGGTTTAAGCCTTCCTACACAAGAACCTCTCGTTGATTATCATTATCCAACGGTAGTTAATGCTATTTATAGTAAGTTGCTCACCAATTTTATGGGCAATGTTAACGGTATTCCAGCAGACAAGTTTGCAAAAATTTCCGCATTATATAATAAACTCAAAAATGATTATAAAGATGATGCGTCGGCTGAAAGTATCATAAAATCAGATGAATATGGTATTAAGATTGCGGAAGCCGTTTTTGAATATGCTAAAACAGACGCTGTTGGGCATAATTATCACTTAAATCCATTTAAGAATACAGTAAGTAAATATACAACCAGTCCAAAGCCTGGTAGGTTTTCTCCTACTAATGTGAGTGGACCTGGTCTGTTCCCTGATTATGGCTATGCCCGTACCTTTGTGATTAATGAGGGAGATAAATTGATTCCTGCTCCCATTCCTTACAGTGAAGAAGTTAATTCTCAATATTATGTTCAGGCAGCAGAAGTGTATGCAACGGTAAATAATCCAACACCAGACCAAAGATGGCTGGCCTTTTTTTGGAGCGATGATTTAACAGGTTTAACCTTCAGTCCTCCCTCGAGATGGCTGGCTATTGCCAATCAAGTATATGAACTGGAAAATGTAGATTTGGAAACGGCCATTTATGCCAATGCAAAATTAGGAATAGCACTAAATGATTGTGTGGTAGCTTGCTGGTATTCAAAATATTTCTACGATGTCGAGAGACCTGTTGACTATATAAAAAAAATGATGCGGTCCTCCTGGCAACCAGCTTTGTATAATCCTTTGACAAAAGAGACAGGTATTTCACCAAATTTCCCTGCCTATCCATCTGGTCATTCAACCATGGGAGGTGCTGCAGCGGAGGTGTTAACAGATGTTTTTGGGAATTATTTTCCAATGACTGACCGTTGTCATGAAGGTAGAGAAGATTTTGAAGGGGGTAAACCCCGTCAGTTCAACTCTTTCTATGAAATGGCTAATGAAAACGCTATTTCAAGGGTTCCGTTAGGGGTGCATTTTAGAATGGATTGTGAGCAAGGCGTGAATCTGGGTATTCGTGTAGGTCGTAAGGTTAATCAGTTTTCCTGGAAAAAGGGATAGATTTTTTCTTTACCTCTTTATTATTATAACCTGGTCACTTTTACCGTCATTCAAAAGTATTTCTTTGTTATTAAAACCAACAATGAGGTTCGTATCTGTTAGACCACCAAGTTCTCTAATCTGTCCGCCATTACTTATTTCTACTACTTTTTCATTTTTTATAATCCATATCGTGTTTCCGAAAGTCAGCACCTTTTGCCATTCTTTTAAAGGAATGAATAGAAGAAATTGACCTAGTAAATCGCATTGAATAATGCCTTGATTCTGGTCAAACAAATACAGATGGCTTTCCGTTTGTGCCATATACATTATATCAGGTGGTTGTGGGCAACAATAAATTAAATCTGTTTTTAGCCTCTCTATCTTCCCCTCATCACTTACGCTGCCTAACTGATAGTTGAATTGATCGAACAGCCAGATTTGGTCATTCTTTCCTGTCGCGGCACAACCGATGAAGCCCCATTCTTCTTGATTAATCTGCCATTCTTTTAAAGGAGTCAGGGTTCTGTCTAAAGTTATAAACCTTTGTTGATCCGAATAAAAAAGGAGTATTTGTAAAGGATTTCTTACATCAATCTGGCTCAGTTTCCCATCTCTGTTATTAATAAATTGAAATAGTAAATTCCCCTTTGTATCCCATTTTTTTAGATACTGGTCTGCAGACAATGTGTAAATCTGCTCCAGCACATCCATTTTGAAAAGATCCGTATTTTCAGATAGCTTTAGGGTATAAGACGCTGTAGTCTGCCCTAATAATTGACTGCATAAGGGGATTAAACATATCAGTTGCCTAAATATTTTCATACACTTCTCCCTGATTATTTTCAAAAAAATGATAATACATTTCTGTTCCGTCCCAGCGTGCGTAGCTGAAATACGTTATCCAGTCTCCTAAATTGATATATCTGCTCTTTTTATTTGAAAGGGTAAGGTTGATAGGTAAGTGTCTGTGTCCAAAAATGAAATAATCAATGTTCTCCTCCGTTATTTTTTCTTCACAATATTGTACAAGCCACTCTTTTTTCACGCCCATAAAATGCTGGGGTTCGGTATTGTGTTTTCTACTTAGGGAGGAGAAATATTGGGCCAAAGACAGACCAAGATTTGGATGTAATTGGCTATAGGCCCACTGAGCAAGAGGGTGAGTAAATACTTTTTTCATTCTTTTATAGCCATAATCACCGGGTCCCAGGCCATCACCATGACCGAGCAGAAACTTTTTTCCACCCCATTCTTTTATAATTTCCGATTTGTTCAGGGTTACGCCCAATTCCTCCTCCAGATATCCAAACATCCAGACATCATGATTTCCTGTAAAAATAGTTACTTGTATTCCAAGATCGGCCAGTTCAGCCAGCTTTCCTAAGAGGCGGGTAAATCCCCTGGGGACTACTTTTTTGTATTCGAACCAGCATTCAAATATATCACCAAGAAGGTACAGTTCAGAGGCATTCGGTTTAACTTCCTGGTCTAACCAGCGGAGAATCCTTTTTTCTCTAAGGAGGCTTTCAGATAAGGTGCCAGCCCCCAGATGAAAATCTGAAGCGAAATAAATGAATTTTCTTGTTTCCATGCATCAAAATTAATAAATTAACGAACAAAGCTGGTATAGCAGTTTTTTAAGGTATAAAATAAAAGGTATGAACATAGATTTAACTGGCAAAAATGCTTTTGTATTTGGTGCAAGCAAAGGAATAGGCAGGGCTATTGCATTTTCTTTAGCTTCTTTGGGGGCAAATGTTACGTTGGCTGCCCGTTCTGCTGAGAAATTAGCAGAAATAAGTTTGGAACTAAATAAACAAAGAGTAGCAGATCATCAGGATCACGACTATTTGGTCGTGGACGGAAATGATCCAGCAGACATTAAACGGAAATTACAAATTTTATTAAATGTCAAAACCTATCATATTTTGATTAATAATACGGGCGGTCCTCCGGCAGGAGCTATTTTATCGGCCGATTGGGAAGCATTTCAGCAAGCTTTTCAGATGCATT
>CANMVX010000019.1 GCA_947501115.1 Haliscomenobacteraceae bacterium | reverse complement strand
AGAGAGACTACGTCAAGCAGGATTCACATTTTTCTCCGACCAATACCAAAAGGTTAGAATCAAAACTTAAAGAACCGCCGTATACCGAACGGTACGTACGGTGGTGTGAGAGGACAGGTAGGGAAATAATCCCTACCTTCCTACTCGATTTTTAACAAATGATAATAGGAGACCTGTTTTGTAGAAATTATTTCTTTTAATAGTATTCTGAGAACCAATAACCGTGCCATTTTTTTATTAACTTTAATATTCATTTGTTCTTTTAAACTTAATTATTTAAAATAAGTATCCCATGAAGTGTGTAGAAGTGCTGGATTCAAAAGGTTGGCAGTTGTTTCATTCTGTTCCTTTTCTCATTTATGCAAATGATAAGCAATGGATTTCACATCTTCAAGGTGATGTGCAGGATGTTTTTAATCCTCAGAAAAATCCCATTGCTTCTCATGGCGAATCCCGTATTTTTGTTTTATTGGATAATCAGGAAAAGCCGATAGGTAGAATAGCTGCTTTTATCGATCATGAGGCAAACAGCCATCTCGAGTATCCTATCGGGGGCATAGGCTTTTTTGAATGTATTGAAAATAATGAAGCAGCTAATCTTTTGTTTGAGACAGCAGAAAATTGGTTGAGGGAAAAGGGAATGCAGGCCGTTGACGGTCCTGTGAACTTTGGTGGCCGCGATAAATACTGGGGTTTACTGGTCAAAGGCTTTTATCCGCCTTTGTTTCAGGAAAATTATAATCCTTCTTATTATGCTTCTTTCTTTGAGGCTAATAAATATATTGCCTGGGAGCAGATTCTTACTATAAAAGGAGATTTAAATGATTTGGACGTCAGTCGGTTAAGAGCAGTATGTGATAGAATAAGACAAAGTAATGAAGTAGTGGTTGAGTTATATGATCCAAAGAAAAAGGATAAATATGCGGAGGATTTTTGTGAGATTTTTAATGCTGCTTTTGGACGATTTGAACATTTCAAACCCGCAGAACCTAAGAAAATCAAAGCTATTTTAGAGGAATCAAAACTTATTTTGGATCCATTATTACTGGCTATTTGCTACATTAACGGTCAACCTGCCGCCTTTTGTGCCACTTTTCCCGATATAAATCCACTCCTTAAATCTGTACGGGGTAAGCTGTCCTGGTGGAAAATACCCGGATTGATTTTCCGATTGAAAACAGCTAAGAAATTGTTTATTAAAGGCACGGGTTTTGCCATCCATCCCGATTTTAAAACAAAAGGCGCATTCGCTCTCATTATTGAATTTATGGCTAGTCCTGCGCTTTCACAAAAATATCAGTACTATTTTCTTACCACAGTGCGTGCGCACAATAGAGAAGCAGTAAGCCTCTATTTCAAAGCAGGTAAAATGCAGGTAGATCGCGTGCATATTGGTTACAGAAAAGCACTTCAGCCCAATGTTGAGGTTGTTCCCAATGAATTCATGGAGGTTTAATACAATTTAAAACAATTTGTTTGTTTTAAACAAATTGTTTTATTACCTTTGATGCGTACTAGTTATTATACCCTTATCGCACAAAGTTTTATTGTATTATGTTTGAACGCGCTATCCTGCATTTGGATGTGGATTCTTTCTTTGCATCTGTTGAAATCCGACGTAACATTGGTTTGAGAAACAAGCCATTGGTTGTTAGTGGAAATGGGGTTCAAAGTGTCGTGGCATCCTGTAGTTTTGAGGCTCGTAAATGGGGTATCCACAGCGGCATGCCTATTCGGATGGTTCGTAGAATGTGTCCGGAAGCTGTTATTATTCAGGGAGATATGGAGGCTTACCAACGGGAATCAGGAATTATTGAGGAAATAATTCAAGGGGCTGTACCTATTTGCGAGCGCGCTGCTTTAGACGCTTTTTATGCCGATCTTACGGGAATGGATAAATATTTTGGCTGCTGGCGCTGGTCAGAAGAACTTAAACAACGTATTTTTAAAGAAACCCATTTGCCTTTATCTATGGGATTGGCTATTAATAAGTTAGTAGCCAGGATAGGTACTTTGGAAGCAAGACCTAATGGCGCGAGACTCATAGAAAAAGGTACAGAAAGAGGATTTTTATCTCCACTGCAAGTTCGTAAACTACCCGGTGTCGGAGATATTATTTCCAGAAAATTAAATCTGATGGGGATTCGTCAAATTGGTCTTTTGGCGGCATTACCACCAAGGTTATTAGAGAGGGAATTTGGAAAACCCGGGGTGCAATTGTGGAAAAAAGCAAATGCAGAGGATTATTCTCCTGTCGTGCCGCACCTTCAACAAGATACACTCCAAAATGAACAAGTGCTAGACAAGGAAATAACGGATTTAGTGATACTTAAAAGGCATTTGGTTACCTGCCTGAGCACACTTTCCAAACAATTACGTGAACGTAAGTGCTTGTGTACCAAACTAAGGATTAAAATACGTTACGCTGATTTTAATACCTTCAGCAAGGAAAAAAAATTAACGCCTACCTGCAACGATAGTACGTTGGAAAGGGAGGCCTTTGGGTTATTGACCCTTCTTTATGATAGAAGACAGGGTATTCGATTAATAGGCGTACAACTCGCCGGTTTGGTGAGTGGATCTCCTCAGTTGGATTTGTTTGATCAGGGGACTAAAAATATACATTTACTCAAAACCTTAGACCATATTCGAAGTCGTTTCGGTGATGCCGCCTTAGGTACAAAGGAAATATGAATCTTATGAAAAAGTCAGTTTGAAATAGTTTATATAATTGTTGGTGAATTAGTTGTATCGTATAATACAAAGAATGCTATTCGGTTAAAGTTAATTGAGATTTGAATTTTTTATTTTCACTTTCTTACTATTTTGTACTTTTAGCTTTATTTTTTTTAACAAAATAGCATACTTTGAAAATATTACTTACAGGTGTTGCTGGTTTTATAGGATTTCATCTGGCGGAATACCTGCTTAAAGACGGTTTCGAGGTAGTAGGCTTTGACGCTGTCAACGATTATTACGATCCGGGTTTAAAGTGGAACAGATTGAAGAAACTGGGTATTTATGAAAATATTGTTGATGGAGAGCTAGTCCAGAGTGTCACTTATACTTCCTTCAGATTTATTCGCATGCAATTGGAAGATGAGGCGGGTATCATGCGTTTATTTGAACGGGAGCATTTCGATATCGTCGTTAATCTGGCCGCACAAGCAGGGGTTGGGCACAGCATTAGATTTCCACACACTTATGTAAAATCAAATATAACAGGTTTTCTTAATATACTGGAAGCTTGCCGTTCATACCCTGTGAAGCATTTGGTTTATGCGTCCAGCTCCAGTGTTTATGGTTTAAATACCCGATTGCCTTTTTCCACCGCTCAAAGGGTCGATCATCCCATTTCAATGTATGCGGCTTCAAAAAAAAGTAATGAACTGATGGCTCATACCTACAGTCACCTTTTTGGTACTCCGACAACGGGTCTTCGCTTTTTTTCAGTGTACGGTCCCTGGGGTAGACCAGACATGGCCTTATTTATCTTTACAGAAGCCATAAAAAAAGGCAAGCCCATTGATGTTTTTAACAGTGGATTGATGGAAAGAGATTTTACTTACATTAGTGATATCGTCGAAGGAATACATTTGGTTATAAATAATCCACCCCAGGCCGACAAAAACTGGAACCCTGAAACAGCCGATCTGGCAGCCTCTTCTGCCCCTTATAAAATATATAATATTGGTAATAATCAGCCAGTTAAACTGATGTCTTTTATAGAGGAAATTGAGAAACAATTGGGTAAAAAGGCATCACTCAATTTACTGCCCATGCAGCCGGGCGATGTATTAGCTACTTTCTCAGATATTTCTCCGATACAAAAATTAGGGTTTCAACCTAAAATAAACTATAAAACAGGTATATTTGAGTTCGTTAAATGGTATAATTCATATTATAAATAGTGTCACATGATAACTAAATTTAAAAATAAGCAAAATAAGATAGCTGTTATTGGTTTAGGTTATGTGGGCCTCCCTATTGCCTTAGCTTTTGCTAAGCATTTCAAAGTGATAGGTTTTGATATCAGCCAGCCTCGAATCGATTTGATGAGAAATGGAGTTGATCCTTCTAAAGAGTTAGATACTGAAGAATTTCAAGACAGAGACATTTTCTTTACGGCCGATGCAGCAGACTTGAAGGAGGGTAATTTTTTTATAGTAACGGTCCCAACGCCGGTTGATGAACATTATGTGCCAGATTTAAGCTATGTTTTAAGTGCATCCCGATTAGTTGGTGGTGCCTTAAAAAAGGGTGATGTGGTTGTTTATGAGTCAACGGTGTTTCCGGGTTGTACGGAAGAAGATTGTTTACCCATATTGGAAGAGGTTTCAGGGCTAAAAGTTGGTAAGGACTTTAAGTTGGGATATTCTCCTGAACGAATAAATCCTGGGGATAAAGAACATACGATTACAAAAATTGCGAAGGTGGTTTCTGGAAATGATGAGGCTGCACTCGAAATTATTGCGGATGTTTATGGTTCAATCATTGAACCTGGTGTATTTAAAGCTAAAACCATTAAAGCAGCCGAAGCGGCTAAGGTCATCGAAAATACACAGCGCGATTTAAATATCGCTTTGATGAATGAATTAGCTGTTATTTTTGACAAAATGGGTATCAGCACACACGATGTTCTGGAAGCTGCGGGTACAAAATGGAATTTTTTAAAATTCTTCCCGGGTTTAGTGGGAGGACATTGTATCGGAGTTGATCCCTATTATCTGACATATAAAGCACAGCAATATGGCTATTCTCCGGAGGTTATCTTGTCTGGACGCAGGGTCAATAATAATATGCCGGCTTACATTGCAAAAAAATTAACACAGAGTTTACTTCAAATAGGTAAAAACCCATCGCAGTGTAAAATTCTTATCATGGGTTTAACCTTCAAGGAAGATGTATCGGATATTCGTAATTCAAAAGTAGCGGATTTAGCCAGAGAGATTATGGGATATTCTGTCAACGTCCATTTAGTAGATCCAAATGCTTCACCAAATGAAGTAGCACATGAATATAAACTTACCTTAATTGACGAGCCTGCGGGTAACTATGATGCCATCATTGTAGCGGTTGCTCACGCTGATTTTAGAAAATATAGTGCAGCTGATTTCAGGAAATTGATGAATGATTCTCCCATCTTATTTGATATTAAAGGTATTTGCAATGAGAAGGATTTAAGGGAATTAGGAGTTAATTATTGGCGATTGTAGGGTTTTAACAAATTGAAATATCCCTGTTTCTGTCCAATCTAAAAGGTTCGTTTTTTTGCTATAGCACTTTATTTGCCTTATTCTTACCGGGTAATTGATTCATTCACCCGGTCAAGTCTTTGCGACTTATCGGTGCCTTGCTTTTTTTATTTGAAATATCTCTTTTTTCCTTTTCTATGCTGAAATGTCTGGTTATTACGCCGGCATTTCCTCATACTGTAAACGGAGTGCAGGATTTTGCCAATATCCTTGCTTCGGCGCTTTCTATGGAAACTACGGTCGAATTTTGTGTTTTACCACTATCCAGTTCTTCCGAAAAGACTATTTTAAGGGTAGTCAATTCCTTTTCCATGGTTCATCTGCATTACGTTGGGTATGGATATTCTGCCCGGGGCATACCTTGGAATTTGGTTCGCGCCCTTGAAAAATGGAAGCAAAACAAGAGGAATCAACTTCTTGTCACTTTTCATGAACTCTTTGCAGTATCTAATATTCCCTGGAAAAGTAGCTTTTATCTGCAGAAATATCAGAAATTTCTCTTCCTTCGTTTGTCGAAAATAGCTGATTATGCGGTAACGAGCGGCTATGTATTTGAACCCCATTTTACCTCTCCCGTATTTAAATTTCCCGTTTTTTCAAATATCCCTGTGCCCACTTTTGTTATTCCTTTTGAAATGAGAAATGATTATGCTGTACTATGGGGGAATTTGGCGGTGAAGAGAAAGGCCTATTCCCTTTTGGAAAAATACTACAGCCATATAGCACAACACTGGAAATGGACTAAAATTATAGATATCGGCGTCGTCGATCCTTCACCTCCAGTATTGCCTGTTCCTGTTATTCACCTCGGTTTTTTAAGTGCTATTGAAATATCATGTATTCTCTCCTCCTGTAAATACGGCATTTTAACGGCCTATTCACCCGATTATTTTTGCAAGTCCGGCGTTTTTGCTGCTTTCGCTTCTCATGGGTTAGCTGTCCTGGCGGGAACTTCAAAGGATGATTATTTTGCCTGTCTGGATGGTGTATTTTCAGATTTTCATTTTCAAAAAATGGACGAAGATGTTTATGAATCTGCCTCCTTTTTAGCTTCAAATGTAAGGAAATGGTATGCGGATCACGATATTTTAGCGCACGTTAATCTCATTTACCTGCCGATAATCAGACATTTTGCCAGGAATCATTTTCGTTACTAATCCTTCAAAACAACATACGCCTCATTTGGTCCTTTCTTTAAGTAAGGTGTTTAATGGAAAGGTCTATTGGCTCTCCTCTATCCTGTTTAATCCTCCATTTTTTTTGAGAAAATGGCCCTTTTTTCAGCAAAGAAAAAGTCTTTTAGTTCCTGTAAGTCAAATGATAGTTCCTGGTTATTGGTGGTTAAGAGAAATTATTCTTCGTCTTTTTCTACATGGAGAAAGCAGGAATTTTGTGAGAGATCGTTTGCACGATTTTTGGGTGTGTCGACAGGTGAAAATATACCAACCACAAATCTTAATCGGTTCGGAAAAATCGTGCAAAAATTCTTTCCTCTTAGTTAAAAAATATAATGGCATTTGTATTCTTGATCTAGCACAGATACATGTCTATGATTTGAAAATCATTCGACATAAATATTCATTTCTTAAAAAAGAATGGGGGAGCACTTTTTTATTTGACAAAATTCAGAAAGTTAAACTGATTGAGTATGAGTTGGCAGATATTATTCTGGTTATTTCTTTAAAAATGAAGGTATCACTATTAAAAGCTGGCATTTCGTCAAGTAAAATTTTATCAATATACCTCGGCTTTGACCCTCAACTTTTTTATCGGAAAATTCAATATCCTGTACCTGATAATCATTCGCTTAAGTTGATTTTTGTTGGTAATTTATCCGAAGCTAAAGGTGTTTTATTTTTGTTGAAATTAATGGAAAGACTGATAGACTTTCCCATTTCGCTTACGCTCATTGGTTCCAACGCTCGTTCATTTAGCGGTAAAACTAATCTTCCTAATATTTTCTTTGGTGGCATCAAAGACCAGTCTTCAGTGGCAGATTGTCTTCGAAAGGCCGATGTTTTTGTGTTTCCGTCCTACCTGGATAGTTGGGGCATGGCTGTGGTGGAAGCCATGGCTTGCGGTTTGCCGGTTATCGTAAGTGAGGAGGTGGGCGCATCAGAATGTATTGACGACAAAGTGGGTTTTATTTTGCCTCTCATTGAAGATCAGTGGGTAAATGCAATGCTAACGCTACTTTATAATCCTATGAAGACGAGGCAAATGGGCATTCAAGCAGCCATTAATGTATCATCTTTTACCTGGGAAAATTACGAATCTGGTGTAATTAAAAGTCTGGAAAAGGTTATCAACGTCGCCTAAATAAGCTAAATGATTCAATCACCTAAAATTCTTATATTCCAGGAATATTTTAGTCCTGGGTATTTGGCGGGGGGAATGCAGACGGCCTCTTTTCACTTTCTATCTGGGGCCAATATATTTAATATTCGAATGGTCACTTCCAATGTCGATTTAAATAAAGTAACTCCTTACAAAGATATTTTTCCTGATAAATGGACAAATAGAAAATTTGGGGAAAGATTTTTTCCCGTTTGGTATGCAAATAAAGGATTTATTTCTGCTAAAATGTATAGACATTTTTTTTCCTTTACACCTGACTGGATCTATTTGCAGGGTATTTATGGTTTCTATTTTTTTTTAATACCCCTCTTTTGGGCGTTACTTTGTAAATGTCCAATTATTATTTGTCCACATGGTATGTTGGATAAAGGGTCTCTCAACCAAAAATATTTTAAAAAATGGCTTTATCTAAAAGTTTTTATAGGGCTCGGCCTGCATAATAAAATTAGATGGCAGGCTACTTCAAACCATGAATTTAGTCAGATTCAACATATTTTCGGTCAAAAAGCATCCATAGTTAGCACTCAATTAACTGTTCCTCCTCTAAAGAATAGGCTTCATTTTATTCAAAAAAGGGCTGGGTCACTTCGTCTGTTTTTTTACAGTAGAATATCTCCTAAGAAAAATCTACATCTTGTTCTTGACTGTCTGTTACGTAGCCATCCATCTGTTTTATTATCTATTGTCGGGCCAATGGAAGATCTGTTTTATTGGGAAAATTATTGTTTACCCACTATTAATTTACTTGGTGATAGGGTATGTTATAAAGGATGTGTACCTTCTTTAGATGACTATTTAAATGTAAATGAGGAACATTTTATGATTTTACCATCTGCTGGTGAAAATTTTTCTTTTGCTATTTTTGAATGTTTGGCAAGGGGTATGCCTGTGATTATTAGTAGCCATACACCTTGGGGGAATATTGGAGAAAATAGGGGAGGTTTTATTTTAGATGATTTTAGCAAAATGTCTCTTTTGTTAAATCAATTGATTCATTTAGATGACGTGCAATACCAGTTATATTGCGATGGAGCTTTACAATGCGCAGCATCTTACATTTCTAATAACAAAACTGAAGAGGACTATCATACACTATTTTCATGTTGTTAACAGGATTTTCAAAGAGGGAATTTTTCTTTTTATTCCTTTTACTGTTTTCTGTTTTTTCGGGTGCAATCCGTAAGTGGTTGTTACTTCCCGATGTTGTTAATCATGGCTTATTAGCTTTTCAACTGCTTATTCCCTGGATATTCTGTATTGGATTTTATCCATGGAATCAAAGTAAAATTTATCCATTTTTATTTGCTCATTTATCCTTTTTATTTGTCTTGGCCCTGCTTCCCGGAGGATGTGGCTTTTTTCATTCATTGTCAGGATTCCTGCTACACGGTGGGTTTTGGACCTCTTTATTTGTTTTTTTAGCGAATAGTAACAAGGTAAATTGGGGGCGTTTTTATCCTGTTTTGTTGCTCATTCTTTCTATTGAAACTATTTTAGCCGTTTTTCAATATGTGCTGCCTCCTCACCATTTAATAAATCAATATGCCAATTTTAATGCTATTGGTGATATTGCTTTAATGGGTGAAAGCGCCAGGGTTACGGGTACTTTTAGTTACGTCAGTGGTTTTGGTGCATATATTCTATTTATGAGTTTTCAATTATGGTTTGTTAATATTCAATATAAAGTAAATCAATTAGTTATGTTTTTTCATGAGGTTTGTCTGGCTATTTTAGCTACGCTAAATGGTAGTCGGGCTGTTACTTTCGCCTTTATTTTAATACTGATAGCCTCAAGATTTGCCGGGGAGAGATCAACATCAGGTTATCTCATTTACGGGCTATTTTCATGCCTTCTTTTTATACTTCTCATGCTGCTGCCAGACTTCAAAGAATGGATTTTAGAACCTATTTTTAACTTAACGGATAGGGTAACCACCAATGTTGATTCAGGCGAGCAGACCAGTAGATTTATTACTCCCTGGAAAAATATGTTTTTCTTTTCCAGTGAAAATGAATGGTTCGGTTATGGTCTTGGATGCACTTACCAGGGGGCTAACGAAATTTGGGGTATTTCACTGGGTATTCTTAAATATGGTTATTTTGAAGAAGAACTGGAAAGAATTTTAATAGAAGGTGGCTGGTTTTTGTTATTGTTAAAAGTTTCTTTTGCACTACTTTTTATCGTTCTAAGTAGCATCCCCAAGGGCTTGAGTAGTCTGATATTTTTACTGATTTTTGGATATTTTCCGCTCGTTTCTAATACCTATAATTCATTCTTTTTTCTGTGGGGAATCATTTCATTGTCCTTTCAATATGAGCAAAAGAATCGCTTTCTTCACTCGTAAGCCTATTCAGGGCTTCCATTTCAGTATTGAAAACACCTTAAATGAGGTGAGGGCAGGATTGTTAAAATCTGGTAAATGGGAAATTGACTGGATTGAAATGCCATGGTATAGTAAGGGATTTATACCCCGGCTCAAATTAATTTTTTTTGCGTGGTTCCATAAACATGAAATGAATCATATCATTGGCGATATTTATTTCATAGCCTTTTTATTACCAGGAAAATCATTGGTTATAACCATTCATGATGTCTTGTTTCTATACCCTAAAAAGGGAATATCCTGGTTGATACTTTGGTTTTTCTGGGTTTATTTACCCGTCTTAAAAGCAAAGTCAATTATTGCTATTTCTAATCATACGAAAAATGAAATCATTCGATATACAGGTTGTATTGCAAAAAAAATAGAGGTGATACCTTGCTTAATTTCACCGCATTTTACTTATTCACCCAAAGATTTTAATTTTCATTACCCAGTTATTTTACACATAGGTACGGCATGGAATAAAAATTTAAGTAATCATATTCAGGCAGTTAAAGGTATTCCTTGCTTATTAAGAATAGTAGGAAAGCTATCTGAAAACCATAGACTTGAGTTAATTAATGCTGGTATTGATTTTGAAAATGTAGTCCATCTCACAGATAATGAGATCTTGTCTTTATATCATTCCTGCGACATTCTTTTATTTGCCTCCCTGGCAGAAGGTTTTGGTTTACCTATTCTTGAAGCTCAAACGGTAGGTCGCGCCGTAATTACTTCCAATAGGGGAGCGATGGCTGAAATTGCAGGTAAAGGTGCATTATTAGTGAATCCACTTTCCGTTGAATCTATACATGATGGTCTGATATCTATTATTCATAATAATTCATTAAGAGCATTATGTATTGATGAGGGCTTTAATAATACACATAAATACGGTAGTCATTTTATTTTGGCAAAGCATGATTCCCTGTTTTCATCTATTTAATCATCTCCTCACAATACAACAATGAATATTTTAGGAATAAACTTTGGTCATCCTGACGCAGCGGCTATTTTATTAAAGGAGGGCGAATGGTTAGTGGGTTCCGAGGAAGAAAGATTTAAACGGGTCAAACATTGGGAGGGATTCCCATCGGAATCTGTTTTGTTTTGCTTGAATAGTACTAATATTTCCTTTGAGCAATTAGATTTTATTGCTGTGGCCGGGGATGTTAGGTCTAATTTTTTTAGAAAAATACTTTTTTTATGGCAACATCCAAATCACCTTAAAAAAACTAAGAAGGTATTTGGAGGTTTTTCAAAGGAATGGGATCGACACTTTCCGGATTGGCTTCTGGCAGATAAACTTCGCTTTGTAGAGCATCACCGCGCTCACCTGGCCTCCGCTTTTTATAGTTCGCCTTTTGAAGAGGCTATGATTTATTCAGTGGATGGTTCGGGTGATTTTTCAACTTCCATGTGGGGTATTGGAAAGGGAAATAAGATTAAAATCATGGGAAATACCTGTTTTCCTCATTCCTTAGGTTTGTTTTATACCGCGGCAAGCCAGTATTTAGGTTTCCATGAAGTTGGCGATGAATATAAGGTGATGGGATTGGCAGCGTATGGAAAGCCTGTTTTTTTTGACGACATATTAAAGATGTTTCAACTTAAAAAGGATGGTACTTTTACCTTGAGTGCCCTTTATTTTAAATGGCATAATCCATTGGTTAAAGAGAATAATGCTAACGGTTATCCGGGGATTCCGCTATTTTATACAGCATTATGGGCTTCAAAATGGGGGATTCCGAAAATTTTGGGAGAAGAAACTTCTTCTTTTAATGCCGATTTTGCGGCATCTACTCAAAAGGTTTTCGAGTATATTCTAATGAATAGGTTAAATTATTTGGCAGAGAAATGCGATACAAGAAATCTTTGTTTAGCTGGAGGATCCATGCAAAATTCTGTAGCCATGGGTAAGATTAAAGAGTTCACACCTTATAGAAACATATACATTCCCTGCGCCTCCAACGATGCCGGACTTTCTTTAGGTGCGGCACAATGGGTACATTTCCAGCGTGAAAATGGAAGGAGAAAAGAACCCATTTATCATTCTTTTAAGGGAATTTCTTATGACGAGGACGAAATAAAGGCTATTTGTATCCAGCAGAAATTGATTTTTCAGGAGCATAGTATGGAGGAAATTATTCAAAAAGTGTCAGACATATTGATGTCGGGAGGTATCATAGGATGGTTTCAAGGTAGCGCAGAATTCGGCCCCAGGGCATTAGGAAACAGATCGATTCTGGCAAATCCTTCTGTTCCGGACATTAGAGATAAGCTGAATGGAGTTATAAAAAACAGAGAAAAATTTCGCCCTTTCGCGTTATCCGTGTTAGCGGAATGTCAACAAAATTTTATTGGATGTGACGATTTTCTACCTTTCATGGAGCAGGTTATAATTCCTGAAGGAAAAGCATTGAATCAAATCGAATCCCTTTTACATATTGATCAAAGTGTTCGTATTCAATCGGTTAGAAAAGAAGATAATGATCTTTTCTATCAACTAATAAGGTCATTTTATAAAATTTCGGGAATTCCTGCCCTTTTAAACACCTCATTTAATGAAAATGAGCCCATTATAAATTCTCCACTGGAGGCTATCAGATGTTTTCAGCGAACGGAACTGGATTATTTAATAATGGGAAAAATTTTAATTAAAAAATAAGAATGAAATGCATGAAACTGCCTGGATAAGTATCATAACGCCGACATTGAATTGTGAAAAAACTATTTTGGCCTGCGTAAATGCGGTAAAGAATCAAGAATATAAATTCGTGGAACATATCATTGTGGACGGAAATTCCACAGATGGCACTATACAGAAATTATCAGCGGATTATTTTAATGGGATAATCATCAGAGGTTCTGATACGGGTATTTATGCAGCAATAAATAAGGGAATTCTTCAGGCGAAGGGTCAGGTGATTGGAATATTGCATGGTGATGATTATTATGCGAACAACCAGGTATTGAACCAGGTAATGGCTTTATTTCAACGAGGGAAGGAAGCAGTGCTCGGTGATGTTTGGTATGTTCCACATCAGACAGGAGATAAAATTATAAGGAAATATTCCACAAAATTTTGGGTGCCAAATCATTTTAAATGGGGTATTCAGCCTCCCCATCCAGGATTTTTCTTGTTAAAAAAGAAATATTTGGAAATTGGATTGTACAAGGAGCATTATGAAATAGCGGGAGATTTTGAATTTTTATTAAGAGGATTTATTAAAGGTAACTGGCAATTTTATCTGCTTAATAGACCACTTATCTTCATGAGGTCCGGGGGTAAGAGTAAATTTTCATTAAAAAACCTGAGGGTAATCAATCAGGAATGTTTACTGGCTTGTCAGGAAAATAACGTAAAAATTTTTCCAGGACAATTATTGTGGCGGTACCTCCCCAAATTATTGGGCGTGTTACTACCGGTACTGGGTTATTTTCGGCGGTTTTTACTTTGATTCTGAACTTTCTGAATTAATTCATAAAATAATAGTACTTTAGCGTCAATTAATTATTATTTTTTAAAGGTTGATTTTGGCGTTAAACATTTGGTTAACAATAAGATATTCTATTTTCATAATTTGTTTGCGACTTATGAAAGGCGAAGCCTTAATTTTTTTTAATGAATACCATCCTTAAATGATAAATAAGAATTTCATTTTCCAATACTATATTTTTTGCTTTTTAATCCTATTGCTTCCAGTTTGGGGTATTGCCCAGGTTGAAGTACCTGTCTTGCCCGAGAAGGAAATTAACTACGTGATAGAGAAAGGAATTGATAATGGACTGAGTGATTTTCAAATAACCGATGAATTAAGAAAAAGAGGACTGGGGGATAGTGAATTATCAGCCTTGAACGGAAAAATATTAACCAAAAGAAGGGAAAAATTAAAATTAAAAGAGGAGGAGGAAGAGGTTCTCTCTGAAGGTGCAGATTCATTACCCCAAAATGATAAAACGGATAAATCAAAATTGTTAAGTGGCAAACTTACAGTTAAATCAAATGTTTTTGGAAGAGAAATATTTTTGCAAAATCAAATTTCCTTTACACCAGAAATAAGAATGCCAAGTCCGGATAATTATATTCTTGGTTCCGGTGATAGGTTAATGTTAGATTTAAGTGGCGTTCAGGACAGGCAACAAGAGTTACTTGTTTCAATAGAGGGTTTTGTAAGAATAGCTCTCATTGGTCCCGTTTTTGTTTCTGGATTAAGTTTGAGTGAAGCCAAATTCAAGATTAAATCATTATTTGCTAAAATATATCCTCAGGTTATATCTGGCTCGACTAAAATTTCGCTTTATTTATCTCGATTTAGATCTATTCAAGTATTAGTAACAGGAGAAGCCATAAAACCTGGGCATTATAATGTTTCTTCCTTGTCCACTGTCTTAAATGTTTTGTATGATTGTGGAGGTCCATCTGATGTAGGTTCTTTCAGGAATATTGAACTGATTAGAGGGAATAAAATTTTAGACACCATTGATCTTTATCCTTTTCTTACCAAAGGAATTTTACCTAAAGATTATAGATTGGAAGAACGGGATATTATTAGAATTCCAATGGCTGAAAACATAGTGAATATTAGTGGAGCAGTCAAAAAGCCAATGATGTATGAATTTTCAGAGGGAGAAAAATTGGCCGATTTGATTCAAAATGCGGGAGGTTTTAAAGAGGGTGCTTATAAATCTCAAGTTCAAATAGAGAGATTTACAGATAAAGAGAAAATTGTAATGGATATTACTAACGAAAATTTTTCAAATTGTTCCCTTTTTTCTGGTGATAAAGTGTCTGTTGGCTTCGTTTTAGATAGATTTAATAATAAAGTTACCGTTTCAGGATCTGTTTATAGGCCCGGCGCATATTCTTTGGAAACTACAAAATCAATAAAGGATTTAATTAAGTTGGCCTCAGGATTGAAACCTGACGCTTACCAGGAAAGAGCCTTGTTATTTCGTTTAGAGGCAAATGACAGGAAGTCTGTGATAAAATTGAATTTAAAATCCGTTTTAGAGGGTGAGAGTGAGGATATTTTACTACAATCAGATGATGAGTTGGTTATAAAAAGTATTTTTGAGTTAGAAGAAGAGACGTCAGTTACCATAAATGGTTCGGTTCAAAATCCTGGTTCGTTCCCTTTTAGGGAGGGTATTAAACTCGAAGACCTTTTATTTTTAGCAGGTGGATTAAGCTCCGACGCTTATAAAGAGAGAATTATAATCTACAGGAAGGGCTTGAATCAGAAAATGGAATCTATATCTATATCTCTATCTTTGACAAATCAGAACAAAGAGGATATATATTTAAATGCAGGGGATATCATTTATGTTCAGTCTCAAGAGAAAATGAGTGACATTGGATATGTTACGATATTGGGAGAAGTTAAAAAACCGGGAATTATACCTTTTGCGGATAGTTTATCACTTCAGGATGTGATTGTTTTATCGGAGGGCTTAACCGAATTTGCATCAGTTTCTAATATTGAAATAGTTAGAAGGCTTGATAGTATCGATTTATTTTCGACAAATAGTGAGTTGACAAAAAGCATTAATGTAGATCTTTCAATGCTCTTAAATGGTAAAACAAGTGACTTGTCATTAAGAGCTTATGATGTAATAACTGTTCGTCGAAATCCACAAATCAGGGAACAGGCATTTGTTAAAATAGAGGGAGAAGTTTTATTTCCCGGAGAATATGCCTTGCAACGCAGAGATGATAGAATTAGTAGTTTATTCCTCAGGGCTGGGGGAGGATTACTAGAAGCCAATTTAGACAGAGCAAAATTGGTTAGAAAGTTAAATAATATTAAGGTTTTGGATGAGATTGAAGTAGATATTGATAAAATTGTTGATGATGAAAAATTAAAAGAGGATCAGATAAAGTTAAATTTAAATAAAACGGAAATTGACGTTGCTATTAATCTTAGACAGGCTTTAAAAAATCCTGGTTCAAATGCTGATATTTTCCTTGAAAATGGAGATAAATTAATAATCCCCAAAGTAAATAAGCTAATTCTTATTGATGGAGAGGTTTATCAGCCCATTGGTATTAATTTTATAGGAGGTAAAGGAACCAAATATTATGTTAATCAGGCGGGTGGATTCAAGAATGGCGCTGAAAAGGATAAGACCTATATTATTTATCCTGATGGAAGAGCCTTGGCCACCAGAAAAATTTTAGGACTAGTTAACTCTTATCCTAAAATTGAACCGGGAGCGACGGTTATGGTGCCTAAAGTTTATGTGGACAATAAAACGAAAAGGCCACTGAGTATTACTGATTTAGCCTTAGCCTCTTCTACTATTGCGGGTATTTCTACTTTTATATTGGGTATAGTTCAATTACTAAAATAAGAATGACGAATAAAGCTAAGGACGACGATCTATATCCTGGTGAAATCAGTATTCCTGAATTCAAGGAGAAAATACGGATAAAGTTTAATCAGATTAAAAAATATTGGATATTTATTTCAGTATTTGCTTTGCTTTTAGGTGCTGGTGGCTGGTTCTACGCAAGACAATTGCCATCCTATTATGCGGCTAATATTTTGTTCATCTTAAGTTCTGGGAACCAACAACCAAGTCAGAATAATATCATTGCACAGCAATTAGGATTAGGCCAGAAGGATAATAGTGAAAATGGACTTTACACCGTTCAAAATTTTTTGGGACTTTTGACGCATGGAAAAATGATTAGAGAAACCTTGCTATTACCTTATAAAGGCAATGAAGCACTATCTTTCGCATCAAAGTTTTTAGCTTTAGAAGGAGTAAAGGTAGCTGGTTTTCCATTGAAATCAGTTCCTTATGAAGCATTGAATAAAGAACAAGTAAGTATTTTAAGGAGCTTAGCGGACAGAATTAAACCCCTTTTATCAATTAAACCAGCCGGAGATGGAACTAATTTCACTCAATTTTCAGGAAGATTTGAAAACGAGGAATTTGCAAAATATTTTACGGAAGCATTGTTACAATATACTTTACAATTTTATGTAGAGGGAAAAACGAAAGAAATTAAAAATAACATTAGCCGGATAGAACAACGGAAAGATAGTTTGCTGAGGTTGTTGATAAATAAGTCAAAGCGTATTGCAAATCAATCTGTACAATCTATTGATTTGAATCCTGCCTATAGTGCGTCGATGGTAGAGGGGCAATTACTTAGTAATGAAGGTGAATTTATTGGTAAATTATATTCAGAATCTATTGCCAGTCTGGAAATTGTAAGGAGTGAACTTCGACAACAAACTCCCCTTTTTACCATCATCGAAGGAGTGGAATATCCTTTAATTAAAGAAGTTCAACCAGCGATGCGGTGGTTTTGGGCCTTGTTTATTTTGGGTTTTCTGATTGGAGTAATTTATTTTGGGGTCAGGGGATGAGGGCTTTAATTGTTTTACCTAAAATATATCCTTCAGAAGGAGTGGAAAATTGTCTTATTAAAAAATTAAAATTATACTATATATGAAAGTTTTAAATCATAAATATTTACCAGCATATTTCTTTGGAATAGTTACTATGGGCTATATTTCCATTTATATATTCATGTTATATACCAATAGGTTTTCGCCATTTTGCATTGCAGATGAATGTCGGTATATATCATTTGCTGAAAATTTGCTAAATGGATTCTATTCGCCACCTTCACCAAATATAAATCTATGGTCGGGGCCTGGATTTCCAATACTTCTAATGCCTTTAGTATCATTACATGCAGATAGAAGTATGTTAATACTTTTAAATGTATTGATAAGTATAGGGGTAATAATAGTAATGTTTAAAACGGCAATTCTATTTCTTTCTCAATCTAAAGCATTGATAGTTAGTTTAATTTGGAGTTTATATTACCCACATTATCAAGAAATTTTTACAGTTTTAACAGAGCCATTTACTACGCTATTATTAATAAGTTTTGCATATTTTATCACAAAATATGTTCATAATTGCAGAAAAATAGCCGGCTTATTTTCAGGGATACTATTAGGTTATCTCGTATTAACGAAAGTGATATTTTGTTATGTTCTTATTTTGCTGTTATTTTTATTGATAGTCTTTTATTTATTTAAGTTAAGTCGAAATTTATTTAGGCAATTTATATTCGTATGGATAATTGCCTTTTCAGTAACAATTCCATACCAACTTTATACATATAATCTTACCGGAAAAATTTATTACTTTGCAAATTCAGGGGGTAGTTCTTTATATTTCATGACGAGTCCATATTTAGGTGAATTTGGAGAATGGAACAATACTACATTTACGGTAAATTGTGGATACAACATAGATGTTCCATGTAATGCTGAAAAATTCAAGAAAAATCATTCAAGGTTTTTTGAATATTTAAAAAAGCTTGACCCAATAGCTGCTGATGAAGAATTCAAAAAAAGGTCGATTCAAAATATATTAGCTCATCCAATAAAGTATCTAAAAAATTATATAAATAATTTTAGTCGAATGTTATTTAATATTCCCAACAGTTACTTTTACCAGAGGGAACAAACTATTTTAAGGATTATACCCAATTCATTTGTTTTTGTATTTATGGTACTTGGAATAATATATTCCTTAATGAATTATAAAAAACTTCCTAATTCTGTTTTGATTATCATCATTTTTGTTTTGTCTTATCTTTCAATACAATTATTGGTTTCTGCATATCCGAGACATTTTAATGTTATTGTTCCATTAATATTTATTTGGTTAGCAGTTGTAAAAGAGACTTGGATTGAAGGTTTAAGAAATGTTTATTAAGAGGTTTAAATTATATTTAAGTCAGTTATTAAAGTTTCGGAACAATTTGTCCTTATATTTTGTGAAGATATTAAAAGTTGGCAAAATGAATTCACAACATTTTTTTCAAGTGTTTATCTTATTTTCAATTCATTTGAACTTATATACTTCCCAACTAGCATTAAATCCAAGAAAGTATTAACCCTTGAATTTATTTGAATCAATGATATTTTTTAGAAGTTTTCAGCAAAAAATTGAAACGAATAAATATCCAACTATTCCAGAGATATTATTAATAATTTTGTGAGGTTGCATTTTTGGCTGATTTGTAAATTTGCTTTTAACTAATATAAAATCAATAGGTTATACCTAAAAATACATTTTTTTTATAATTTTATTTAGCTGATAATCAGCTTTTTATTAACTCCGAAACTTTAGTTATTATATTTTGGCTGAAAATAAAATAGTTGCAATTTTACTTCCAAATCTTGGTGGCGGTGGAGCTGAAAAGGTAAGTATTAATCTATCAAAATTTCTTATTCAAAATGGATTTACAGTACATTTTATTTTGTTGCAAAAAAAAGGGGAATTTCTCAGGATAATTCCTGAAAATATTAAAATTTTTTGTATCAATAAAATTAGATTTAGGGATTCAATTTTTCCTTTAGCTTCTTATTTTAAAAAAAATAATCCTCAATTTATTTTTGTTAATATGTGGCCATTGACCACAATTGCTGTATTGTCATGGGTATTAGCTGGAAGAAAAGGAAAGCTTTTTTTAGTGGAGCATTCTATCTTATCTCATTCCATTTTGAATGTAAAATTCTATAAGAAGTTGGTTTTAAAATTATCTATTATGATTACTTATCCTTTAGCGAACAAGGTGATAGGAGTTTCAAAAGGGGTAATTAACGATATTAGTAGTTTAGGTCAATTACATAAAGATAAAGCAATTTATATTTATAATCCACTTACTATTAAAAATCGAGTGTACTTCCCCAAAAAAAATCCTTTTTTTTGGGAAGATAGTAGCTTTAAAATATTGTCTATTGGTCGTTTTACACAAGAAAAAAATCATAAACTTTTAATTAAAGCTTTTCAAATTTTAAATAAAACAAATATAGGTGCAAAGCTTATTATTTTAGGAGATGGATCTTTGTACAGAGAAACTAAAGAATTTGTTAAAAATTTAGGTTTAGAAAATCATATTCATATGCCCGGTTTTGTATTGGATGCTGAACCTTTTTTCATTCATGCAGACTTATTTGTGCTTTCCTCAAATGTTGAAGGATTTGGGAATGTAATTGTAGAGGCATTAAGTTATGGGGTTCCTGTTGTGAGTACCGATTGTCCAAGTGGTCCCTCAGAAATATTAGATAGAGGTAAATTTGGTACTTTAGTGCCAATAGAGGACGCTGAAAGCTTAGCTGAGGCAATAAAGTTAAATTTATATAAAGAATTTGATAAGGAATTCTTAATAAATAGATCACTTGATTTTTCAGTCGATAAAATGGCTCAAAAATATTTAGATCTACTAATATGATAAATTTAGTATTTCCTTTTTAAATTTTAAAAAAAACCAAAATTTAGGTTGGTTGAACAAATAGCTTACGAAATAAGAAAGAAAATGTTGTTTGCTATGGTAAAATAAAAAAGTTAATATTCACTTGATTAGATTTTAATCTATATTTTGTTAGAGTTTATGGTCTCGTAGCTGAAAAATAAACTTCAATATTATGTTGGTAGATTTAAATATGAAAATGGAGAAAAATCTTACTATTTAGATAGTATTACTTGGTTCACATGTACTTTCAGCCATGCTGATAATTTTGGATTTCAAAGCAATACTTTTGCTAAAACTCACATATATTTTCTTCATGATTCCAACAGTTCCAGTTTGAGTTAAGACCGTTTTTTTTGCTCAAAATATATGAAAAAAAATTAAATATTAAAGTGATAAATATTTTAGGGTTTGGTTCTGGTGTGGGGAGATTTTCTAGTATTATTCCTTCTGAAATACTTGCCAATTTATATAGTTTTGATTATTCAGATGCAGATCTAACCATTCAAAAAAACAATGAATATGTTGAAATGGGCAGTTTATAATTTTTCTACTTTAAATGTAAGAGATTCCATTTTCTGATATTTCATTTGACAAAGTTATTTGCTATGGTATTATTACAATATTGAATTGACTTTGAGGAATTCTTATCATCACTAGTTTCGAAAGCAAATCCTAAATTGGAATTTCTTGTTTATTTTTTTAGAATTAATGGTTATAGACTATACTTCAGGTGAAATATTTTTTCTGATTTTTTTACAAGCTGCTTAAACTTTGATATATTAAGGGTGAATATTATTAGCAATGTTAATTTGTTGATGGTATTTTTTTTTGGATTTATTATCTAGTGTTAAGTTGTTTAACAATATTTTTTGCTTTTGTGAATTTGCATGTTTTTTGTAAAAGTTTATGTAAAATTCAAATGCGTGAATAGACACTATTAGATACTTTCGATATCTACTGTCTAAAGTACGATAGACCCCCAAAATTTAAATACGCTTTGAAAATGTTTCAACGAAATAGTGCTGAATTAACTTTTAAGGGAGTGGTAAGTGTAAATACTGGATAAGGAAAGATTGCTTTTCTATTGCTAATGGATTTTTTTGTATATTTTTTTAAATTAAATGAAAAATAGTTTTCCAATTCTTTATATAACTTATGACGGCTTACTTGATCCGTTAGGGAGGAGTCAGATAATTCCTTATATTTATGGTATATCAATTCATTCTAGTCCAATTCATATTTTAAGTTTTGAGAAACTTGAACGTTTTTCGGAAGAAAAAAATAATTTAAAATTAGAGTTTATATCGAGGGGCATAATTTGGCACCCTTTAATTTTTTCTAGAAATAAGGGATATTTTGGAGGGTTTAAAAAAATTTGGGATTTTTTTAGGATGTATTTATTTGCTTGGTTTATTTCAGTAAAATATGAAATTAAAATTGTCCATGCAAGGAGTCATGTTGCAAGTTGGGTTGCTTTATTCCTAAAGCGCTTTTTAAATGTGAAATTTGTCTTTGATTGCCGTGGTTTATGGGTGGATGAGCGTGTTGATAAAGGGAGTTGGGATTTGAATAGGTTAATTCCCAGGTTACAGTATAAATACTTTAAAAAAAGGGAAAGAAGTTTATTTAAAAACGCAGATTATATAATTGTTTTAACTGAGGCAGTTGTTAATGAATTAATTAAATTAGGTACAACACAAAAGGATAAAATAACAGTTATTCCATGTTGTGCTGATTTTAACCACTTCAAACTTCCAGGTATTAAACAAAAAATTAATTCAAGGAATCTACTTGGTTTTCAAGAACATGGAATAATAATTGGTTATTTAGGCTCAATAGGTAAAATGTATATGATTGATGCTTTTTTAAAGTTTTTTAATTTTTTAGCTATTAAAAGAAAAGATGTATTTGCTTTAATAGTAACACAGGATGTAAATGAAGCAAAAGATTTAGTAGATTTACTCGTACCATCTAATTTGAACGAAAGAATTAAAATTTTATCGGGGACAAGAGATGAAATACCTCAGTTATTAGCGGCAATGGATATATTGGTTAGTTTTATAAAACCTTCCTACGCTCGTCTAGCTTGTTCACCAACAAAAAACGCGGAAGCGTTGGCTATGGGTATTCCTTTAATTTGTAACTATGGAATAGGGGATGTTGATAAACAAATTAATCTATTGGATTCCGGATATGTTGTAGATTTAGATAAAGACTATAATTTTGAGTTTCTTTTAGATAAAATAGATAATTTAAAAATATTAGATCACGAGAAAATTAGAAATGCTGCGTATCCTTTATTGGATGTTCATGTAGCAAATGAAAGGTATGAAAAGATTTACCAGAAAATAAAAAATGATATTTTTAAAGGCATTCTGAATTGAAAATCTTAAAAATTAACTAAAGTTTCGGAGTTACTAAAAAGCTGATTATCAGCAAAATAAAATGATAAATAAGTTGCATTTTTGAACATAACTTGTTAATTTTGAGTGAGTTAAAAGCAAATTTCCAAATCAGTCAAAAATGCAACAGAACAAATTTATTAAAAATATCTCTGAAGTACGTGAATATTCATCAGATTCAAATATTTTATTAAAAACGTTTGAAAACATCATCGGACAGTTCCGTCTCACACAGGTCAATAAATGGCTAAATAAAGCTAAAACCTTAAAAATATTAGTCAGTTGATGCATTCTGACTATGGAACAAAACTTAATTATGGTAAGGATGTGCTTTATGATTTCCTTAAGAACGAATGGGTTGATTGGGGTAAAATTCTAACTCATTTTTCCAGGCAATTCCTAAAAATTACCAAAACCAAAGGAGATTCGACGGATATTTCCAGTCCTAAATGCTTGATTATAGATGATACTTTGCTTTGCAAAACGGGTAAAACCATTTAACATATTGGAAAAGTATTTGACCATTGTTCCCGAATCTATCAACTGGGAATGAGAGTCTTGGTTTGCGGCTTTTGGGACGGAAAAAGTTTTATTCCAACTGCTTTTTCTCTTCATAACGAGCCTGGTAAAAATAGAAATAGAGGCATGAAAAATAAGGAGTTAGCTAACCAATTCTATAAGGAAAGAGACGCTGACAGTCCTGGTTTTCAACGGGTAAAGCAGTTAAGTACCGATAAAATTTCAATGGCCATTCAGATGGTAAAAGATGCCATCAAAACGGGTTTTGAACCAGCTTATGTGTTAGCCGACTCTTGGTTTATGTGTGATACCTTTGTGTCTGAAATACAGAAGATTAAAATCAGATATGCAAAAAAGCTACATGTCATCGGTCTCATGAAAACCAACAGATATATCGTGATTAATGGTATAACAAAGACGGCAAGTTTGGTGCCAGTTTATAAGCAAAAAGACATCAGATTTTGTAAAAAACACAAATGTAATTATCTGGCTATCAGGATAGAATACAAAGGTAATAAGCTAAAGGCATTTTGGGTAAAGACCAAGGGAAGCGAAACCTGGAAAATGTTAGTCAGTACGGACACCGACATTACCTTCACCAATGCTATGAAATACTATCAGATACGCTGGAGCATTGAGGTATTTTTCAAAGAGTGTAAACAAAATTTAAATATAAATAAGTGTCAATCAACTGATTTTGATGCACACATCGCTTGGTTAACCTTAAGTCTCATCAGCTATATGATGCTTTCCCTTCGTAAGAGATTCGATGATTACGAGACAATGGGCGAAGTTTTCAGAGATTTTAAAAATGAATTATTAGAAATCACGTTGGTAGAAAAGCTGTGGCAAATCATTGAAATACTCTTTCAGGAAATATTAGCTGAACTAGGTGTTGACTGGGAAATATTCCTTGACAAACTAGCCGAAAATGAACTTAGCATTGAAAAATTGGTACAGACTCAATTTGAATTTTTAAAATGTCCAAATAAAAATGCCGCTTAATTTGCTCCGAAACTTTAGTTATTATTTGAATTGAAGCTTACTTTTTTAAAAGCTTTTTTTATTTTTATTACAAATTAAGTTAATTAATTTGTTAAAAAAATTTTATTATGAAATCTATTGCTGTAGTCGGTTCCGGTTTTTCTGGTGCGGTAGTTGCGAGAAAATTGGCAGATAAAGGTTATAAAGTTACTGTGTTTGAAAGTAGAAATCACATAGGTGGCAATTGCTACACCTACAGAGATCAAGAATCGGGTGTTTTGGTTCATAAATATGGACCTCATATTTTTCACACAGATAATTTTGAAGTTTGGAATTTTATTAATCAATTTGACGAGTTTATACCTTACACTAATAAAGTTAAAGCTGTAGTAAATGGTAATGTATATACTTTACCTATCAATCTATTAACTATTAATCAATTTTTTGGAAAAAATTTTAATCCTAAAGATGCAAAAATTTTTCTTGAGAATTTAACAGTTAAATATATCGATACTCCAATTTCTTTTGAAAGTCAAGCATTATCAACTGTTGGAAAAGACTTATATGAAGCCTTTTTAAAAGGGTATACAAAAAAGCAGTGGGGTATAGATCCTAATGATATTCCAGCAAGTGTATTAAAAAGATTACCCATAAGATTTAATTATGATGACAACTATTTTAGTCATCAATTTCAAGGAATGCCAAAACATGGTTATACTGCGGTAATAAATAAAATCCTAGAATCAAACAACATTCAAATTTTTCTAAACCAAAAATTTGATAAGAGTGATAGAAACAATTTTGATTATACTTTTTATTCAGGACCAATTGACCAATGGTTTAATTATTCCTTTGGAAAATTAGCCTATAGAACTTTAGATTTCGAAACTATTCGAGAAGATGGAGATTTTCAAGGCACAGCTGTAATAAATTATTGCGATGAAAATATACCATTTACTCGAATTACTGAACACAAACACTTCGCTCCTTGGGAAAAGCAAATTAAGACTATATGCTTTAAGGAATTTAGCAGGAATTGTGAAACTAATGATATACCTTTTTACCCAGTTAGATTAGTCAAGGATAAAGCTAATTTGGAGGCATATTTAAAATTAGCAAAACTAGAAAAAAATGTTAGCTTTATGGGGAGATTAGGTACATATAGGTATTTAGATATGGATTCCACAATATTGGAGGCATTAAGTTTAGCAAATAAGTTTTTGAGTAAATATTCATAATGAAAATTCTTGCTGTAATTGTGACTTTTAACAAAGAAGTTCTCCTTTCCCGATGCATAGATTATATATTAAAACAAAAACGTAAACCAGATGAAATACTTGTGATTAATAATGGAAGTACAGATGATACAGAATCAGTTCTTGTTGAGAGAAATATTCTTCATATTAATCAAAATAATGTAGGTGGTGCTGGTGGTTTTCAAAGAGGATTGGAATATGCATTAGAAAAAGAATTTGATGCAGTTTGGTTAATGGATGACGATGGATTTCCTGAAGAAAATTCATTAGATATTTTGGAAAAATCATTAAAATCTGATGTAGTATGTGCTTCGGCAGTAGTTTTACAGGTGGAAAATCCTGAAAATTTTGTATTTCAATTTACGCTATTAGATTCAAAAGGATTTCCTAAAATATTTGGCTTTCCAAGAAAATTTTCTAAGCTACATAAATTAAAATCTTATGTTAAATCTAATTCGTATCCATTTGCATATTTTTTTAACGGTGCATTAATTTGCTCAAAAACAATAAAGCAAATTGGAGGTATTGATTGTTCTTTATTTATCTATGGTGACGAAGTAGACTATTTTTTCCGATTGAGAAGTATGGGTTCCGTAATAACTGTTTTTGACGCCATTCATTTTCATCCAGATGTTTCTAATCGACCTCTTAATATTAACATGCTTTATTTTTTAATTAGAAATTCAATAATAGTTCATAAGAGATACTTCAATTTTGTGATTTTAAGAAATTTTTTAACTATTTCAGTGATATTATATAGGGTTTTAAAACGTAATTCCTTCAAAGATTTTATTTCATTATTAATTGGATACAATTCTAAACTATTTTTTAGAGCAATCCAAGATGGTATTAATAATAATTTATCTTTTAGACTAATCAGATAATTACATTTTTGGAGTAAAATTAAGCGTCCTTTTTATTTGGAAATTTCAAGAATTCGAATTCAATTGTTATCAATTTTTCAATGTTTATTTAATTTTCAACCAGCTTATTCAGGAATATTTTCTATTCCTTTCCCTTTTCAGTAAATATTTTCTAATAAACTAATGTAATGATTTGTCAAAACTTTTCAAACAAGTAATTTTCTAATAATTCATTTTTAAATCTTTGAAATCTCCTCTATTGCCTCGTAATCATCGAATCTCTGGAAAAGTAAAGTACATGAATCATATACCTTATAAACCTTAAGGTTATCCGAGCGATATATGTATCAAAATCACTTGTTTGACATTTGATTGTTTTTAAATTATGTTTGCACTCTTTGAAAAATACTTAGTTGCTCTAGCTTTTATAATAATGTTTTAAAAAATGTAGTTTAATGATTGATTTTATAAAAAAAGAGAAATGTGTGGAATAACTGGGATTATTAAGTATGATTCAAAAGCTAATTTAAAAATAAGCATTGAATTAATGACCCATTCTTTATCTCATAGAGGTCCTGATTATGGAGGTATCTGGATGGATTATTACTTGGGTGTAGCTATAGGCCATCGCCGTCTTTCTATCTTAGATTTATCCTCTGCCGGTTCACAACCGATGGTTTCATATTGTGGCCGATATATTTTAACATTTAATGGTGAAATATATAATCATCTAGATCTGCGTCTGTTATTGGGAAATCTTGCTCCCATTTGGAAAGGACAATCTGATACGGAAACCTTACTGACGGCTTTTTCTATCTGGGGAATTGAAAAAACATTGAATAGAGTTGTGGGAATGTTTGCCTTTGGTTTATGGGATTCAAAAGAGCAGAAGATTTATCTGGCTAGAGATCGTTTTGGTGAAAAGCCGCTTTATTATGGTTGGTCCAATGGGGCATTTTTATTTTCATCTGAGCTAAAAGCTATAAAAGCATATCCTGAATTTAATAATCCAATCTGTAAAATAGCGTTATCAGAATATTTGCACTTTATGTACATTCCAGCTCCATTAAGTATCTATAAAAATATTTTCAAATTAGAACCTGGTTGCATATTAGTTTTAAGTTCTCAATCTTATAATGAAATTCCAGCCCATGCACCTAAAGCCGATTTTGATTTAGCTGGGTTGATATTAAAGCGATGGTGGATTGTATCCGAAAAAATTGATAAATCAAAAAGAACCTTAGTTAATAATGAAAAAGAAGCAATTAAAATTTTAGAAAGGAAGCTAGTAACGGCCATTCAATCTCAATCTTTAACTGACGTTCCTATTGGTGCATTTTTGTCAGGTGGAATTGATTCTTCAATAATTGTGGCTTTAATGCAAAAAAATGCCTCTACAAAAATAAAAACTTTTACCATTGGGTTTGAAGAATCTGGTTTTAATGAAGCACCTTTTGCAAAAGCAGTTTCTAAACATTTAGGTACTGAACATTATGAATTAAATGTTTCTTCGTCATCTACATTGGATATTATCAATTCATTACCTAGCATTTATGATGAACCATTTGCTGATTCTTCTCAAATTCCAACCTATATTCTTTGTAAAGCTGCAAAAGAAATGGTAACTGTTGCTTTAAGTGGTGATGGAGGCGATGAACTTTTTGGAGGTTATAATAGGTACTTTTGGAGCACACGAATATGGAATAAAGTTTCTTGGATTCCTTTTAAATTCAAACATAAACTTGGAAAACTTATCCAGTCGGTTTCAATAGATGAATGGAACCAATTAAGTAAACATTTTGGTATTTCAAGACTAGGGGATAAAGCATGGAAACTTGCATACAGACTTGAGCATGTCTCCGATTTAGATTCATTATACTGGAGTTTAACTACAGAATTTACAAATATAGATAAATTTCTGATTTTATCTGATTTAGATAAAATGGCAATAAACCAGTATTTATTTGATAAAAATCTACTCATTCCACAAAATATTTCCGCTATTGAGAAAATGATGTATTTTGATACAATGACCTACCTGCCGGATGATATTCTTTGTAAAATAGATAGAGCAGCAATGTCATCAAGTTTAGAGACTCGTTGTCCTTTTTTAGATCACCGAGTTTTCGAGTATGCCTGGCAGATTCCAATAAATTTCAAAATAAATGGTCAGAATGGAAAGCAGATATTAAGGAGTTTACTTTATCAGTATGTTCCTCAAAAATTGATTGATAGACCTAAAACTGGATTCGCTATTCCAATTGGTAAATGGTTGTGTGGACCCTTAAAAAATTGGGCCGAATCCTTATTAGAGGAATCTAGCCTAGAAAAGCAAGGTTTTTTTCAACCTTCTGCAGTTCGCCAATTATGGAATGAACATCAGAGTGACCAAAGAGATCATGCCAATAAAATCTGGGCTATTTTAATGTTTCAATCTTGGTTGGAATTACATGAAAATAAGAATGTTTCCAATTGACTCTGTAATTAATGAATTTATTTCGAGAATATTATTTGATTATTTTATTTAAATATGAGTTATTTACTAAAGTTTCGGAGCAAATTATAATAACATTTTCTAAGGATATTTAATGCTGGTAAAATGAATTTCAAACCATTTTTTCATTTGTTTATCTCATTTTCTATCCGGTTGACCTAAGTTACTTCTCAACTAGGGTTAAATTCAAGAAAATAATAACCTTGCTGAGTTATTTGACTCAATGTGGTTTTTTAGCGGTTTTTAATGAATATTTGAATCTGATGAATATTCACCCGCTTCAGAGATATTTTTAATAAATTTGTTCTGTTGCATTTTTGACCGATTTGGAAATTTGCTTTTAACCAATTAAAATTCAACAAGTTATGTTAAAAAATGCAACTTTTTTATTATTTTATTTTGCTGATAATTAGCTTTTTAGCAACTTCGATACTTTAGTTATTTGATATAAAATTTATTTTCAAAAATGATAAAAAATAATCTATAATTTGGAGGGTTTGCTGGGTATTAATTCTTTTTTATTGATAGTATTAAGTACTTACTTATTTACAATTAAGTGGCCTTTGTTAAAAAATATATTATGGCTTGCTTTTTTATTAAGAACTTTTACTGCATTGGTACATTTTTATATATTCCCTTTACCAGATGGAGCAGCAGATGCCTTGCGTTTCGAAATAAGTACTTGGGAAATTTCCCAATTACCTTTTATTAATTATTTGAATAGTTTTGGTGGTGATTCTAATGCATTTTTTTTTACTTGGATACTTTCTTTCCTTTATAGAATATTTGGAAGAAGTTCACTTCTTCTTCAATCTGTAAGCGTATTTGCAGGTGTATTGTCTGTAATATTTTCATACAAGCTCTCCTTTCTAATAGCAAATGATAAACTAAAAGCTAAGCAAACTTCACTAATTGTAGCTCTATTTCCAACTGTCATTTTGTATAGTGCTATTATATTAAGGGAGGTTTATGTTATGATGTTTTTACTTTTGGCATTAATATACTTTGTTAAATGGTTCAAATTTTATCATTTTTCAGATGGATTTATGTCATTACTTTTTTTTATTCCTCTTTATTTTTTACATGGAGTTCATATTTTAGGTGCATTTGTAATTTTTATAACTATATTAATTACAACTACTTTAGGATTTATTGATAGATTTAAGAATAGAATTATTAGAATACCACATTTTTTTTTAATTACTACGACCTTCATAACTTTCGTTGTTTTGTACACCATAATAATTAACTTTAATATACCTTATCTTGGAAAGTTACCCGATGCCCTTACAATAGCGAGAATTTTATATCAAAATAAAGTCACTAACTTTGGGGGCTCAGTGTATCCAAATTGGCTTTCTCCTGACTCTACATCTGCTCTCTTTCTTTTAATCATCCCAAGATTAATATATTTTCTCTTTTCTCCATTTCTATGGGATATTAAAGCAATAAATCACTTGCTGGGGTTCGTTGATGCATTATTGGTTTTAATATTGTTTTATTTCATCATAAAAGGATTGGTTGTCAAAAAACAAAACAAAACCGTAACCATTTTATGTATAATTTTATTACCTTTACTTATAACTTACTCCTGGGGAGTCGGAAATTTTGGGACCGCATTAAGACATAGATCTAAATTCATACCTGTATTTATTGCAATCTCAACAATTTACGTTCCAAAAATCACTTTGACAAAGAAATCAGAGGTTCCAAAACCTAATGAGTAACTTTAATTATTTTTAACTTGGAGAGGTCTAGAAGGAGAATTCTTATTGTTGTCAACACCGATTGGGGGTTTTTAGCGTATAGGTTGCCTATAGCTTTAGAGGCTGTGAAATTAGGATGGGAGGTCTTTGTAGCTACACCTGATACTGGCGATGCTCATCTTATTAAAGCTGCCGGGTTAAATCATATCACGTTGGAGATGTCCAGAAAGGGCCTAAATCCTTTAAGGGAACTTAATACAATGGTTAAGTTTTGGAGGATTTACAAAGAATTATCTCCCCAAATAGTCCATCATGTTACCGTAAAACCTATTATTTATGGTTCTATTGTTGCGGCTCTTTTAAATAAATCTTTCGTTGTCAACGCAATTAGTGGACTTGGATATGTGTTTACCTCGTTACCTAAAAATAATATTGTTAGGCTAATCACTACTTTTTTATATAAATTGGCGCTGAATAGATCCAATAGCAAAACTATTTTTCAAAATCCTGACGACTTGAATCTTTTTATTCAAGAGGGGATGATTGAAAAATCTAAAACTAGACTTATTCTTGGTTCTGGTGTAAATTGTTCTGTTTTTTCTCCTACGCCTGCGAAAATCGGAGACGTAATAGTGATGTTACCGGCAAGAATGCTTTTTGATAAAGGTATTTATGAGTTTGTAAATGCCGTTACGCTCTTAAAAGCTGATTACCCAAAGGTAAAATTTATTCTCGTAGGTCGATCCGACGATGGTAATCCTGCACTCATTCCTACAAAACAGCTTAGAGCATGGGAATTGGCTGGCTTAATCGAATGGTGGGGTTATAAAAGAAATATGGATGAAGTCCTGAATATGGCATCTATGGTTGTTTTACCTTCCTACAGGGAGGGTTTACCCAAGGTTCTTCTCGAAGCAGCCGCTTGTAGTAAACCTATTATTTCAACGAATGTTCCTGGCTGTAAAGAAATAGTGAGACATGAGGTGAACGGGCTTCTTATTCCTCCTAAAGATGAAGTGGCTTTGGCTGAAGCGATTCGACGATTACTTGATAATCCTGAATTCGCCAGGCAATTAGGTGAAAATGGTCGCGAAATTGTTCAAAATGAGTTTTCTGAAGAGTTGGTTGTGGAAAAAACATTTGAGGTGTATGAGCATTTGCTCGCAGGGAAATAATGGTTTAATTTATTACAGTGCCGTTCCCCGTGAATAGTAATCTTCCAGATTTTAACCAAAAGGATTTTCATACATTTCCTCGTACTGACAATAATTCTTCTTATTCAAGAAGAAAATGGGTGCTTGATACCTTTTTTGCTGCTTTTTTACTCGTTCTTTTGTTCCCTTTGTTGCTTTTTACCGTGCTCCTTCTGTTTGTATTGAATGGACAGGTTTTGTACTCAAAGACCAGGATTGGTTTTAATCAAAAGCCTTTTACCATTTTGAAATTTGTAACGATGATTCCCAATAGCCATAATATGACCTATGGTACCATGACTATTGGAAATGATCCTCGTATTACACCCATTGGTAGAATTTTAAGGAAGTTTAAAATTGATGAGTTACCCCAACTTTGGAATGTATTCATAGGGAATATGAGCTTTGTAGGTCCCAGACCTTTAGATAAATCTGAGTTCGATTGTTATCCACAACATATTAAAGATATAATCTATACCGTTAAGCCTGGTATAACTGGGGTTGGTTCTATCGTTTTTAGAAATGAAGATAAAATTTTGTCCGACCCAACCGTTTCACCCATAAGTTTGTACAAACAAAAGATAGCTCCTCATAAAGGAGAACTTGAACTTTGGTATCTGGAAAATCAAACCTTTTATGTCGATTTTATGATTTTATTACTTACCGGATTAGCTATATTTATACCGAATAATCAACTTATTTACCGCGTGTTTCCCTCGCTCCCCGTTAAACCATTTTAAAAATTGAGTGTAATTCGAAAAAATAAATGATTATTACGGAGGTGGAAATGCTGCATCTCTGATCACCAAATACCTACATCATTTTTTAACCTAGCCTCCTTTTAGTATTTGTTTTCCTATAGATTATATTACCTTTGAGTTCTTTTTTTATACTCCGCTCCAAATGAATAATGTTTCAGTTTTTTTTCTGGTTCTTCTGTTGATAACATCTTTTGCTTGTAACAGGCCTGTTTCAAGATTTAGTTGGGAGGGAAATACTGTGGCTCCAGGAGCTATACATTTCAAAAATGACTCTAAAAAGGCAACTGATTTCCTTTGGGATTTTGGTGATGGAAGTATATCAGTTGATTCAATGCCTTTACATAGATTTTATTCATCAGGTAGTTTTGTGGTCCGCCTGACAGCGCTTAATGGAAAGAAAAAACGAATAAGTATGGAAAATATTACGATTAAAGCTCCCGAAGATTGTTTGATTCATCTATCAACCTCATTAGGTGATATGGTTATTAAATTATATGACGAAACGCCAGCACACCGCGATAATTTCATGAAACTGGTTGAAGAGGCTTACTTCGATAGTCTTCTTTTTCACAGGGTCATTGACGGTTTTATGATTCAAGGGGGAGATCCTCAATCAAGAAATGCGGCAAAAGGTGCTCGTTTAGGTATGGGTGGTCCAGGTTATACCGTTCCAGCTGAATTTAATGATCAACTGATACATGTGAAAGGTGCTCTTGCAGCGGCTAGAACCGGTGGACCTTCAAATCCTGAGATGAGATCTTCAGGCTCTCAGTTTTATATCGTTCATGGTGCTCCAGTAAGTGAGAATTCATTGAAAATAATGGAGTCTCGTAATGGTTTCAAATATGGTGATAAACAAAAAGAAGAATATCTTGCTCTGGGGGGAACACCTCAATTAGACAATAATTATACCGTTTTTGGAAGGGTAATAGAGGGACTCGATGTTATTGATAAAATAGCAAAAGTTCAAAAGGATGGGGCAGATAGACCCGTCTCAGATGTGTTGATGACTTTAAAATTGATTAAATAGCCAGCTTATGCCTAATGCTGATATTATATTAGGTGTTGACGTAGGAGCCTCTGGCATTAAAGGGGCGCTCGTTGATAGTACTAAAGGAATTCTTGTTTCAGATCGAATTAGACTTGAAACGCCAAATCCCGCTACTCCCGAAGCTGTAGCAGAAACATTTAAGGAGTTAGTAAAGGCTTTTAAATGGAAAAAACGGATAGGGGTTGGCTTTCCCAGTATTATTAAAAAGGGAACCGCTTATTCCGCTGCAAATATTGACAAAAATTGGAATGGCCTAAATGTCAAAAAATTTCTTGAAAAATCAACTGAGCTTCCGGTTCGTGTCATCAATGACGCCGATGCAGCAGGTTTAGCTGAGATGAATTATGGACACGGAAAAGATATGTTAGGCGTGGTTCTTCTTATTACCATTGGTTCCGGATTGGGTAGCGCTCTGTTTCTGGACGGTAAGTTGTTGCCAAATACTGAGTTCGGTCATGTTCGTATGCATGGTATGATTGCCGAACATTATGCCTCCAGCCGTATTCGAAAAGAACTTAATCTGGATTGGGAAGAGTGGGGGAAACGATTCGATGAGTACCTGAATTATATGGATTTGTTAGTAAACCCAGATCAAATTTTCCTGGGTGGCGGCATTAGTAAACACTTTGACCTCTTTAGCCCCTTTTTAAATGTGAAAACAAAACTTAAACCAGCAAAACTGAGAAATAACGCGGGTATCATCGGTGCCGCTTGCTTCGCGCACTTAGATTGATTTTCTTAGCGCGCAAAAGTTTTCTCAATAGAGGAATTTTTAAATAAAAAAAGGGTTAAAGATTTTTTCTTTAACCCTTTTTTTATTTAAGATTCTGGTCTATAATATTGTAACATTTCCGATACTTCAGGGTCAGTTTCCACGTCGGGTAAAAGGGTGAATAATACAGTATGAGTGGAATAATCTTCCTCTAAAGCTACACCAAGCATCATTAAAGCCTCCTTTCTTTGCCCGGCAGCTAATAGACAGGCAATATGAGCAAAAATCATGGTGGAACCTTCTGTTTCTAATTCACCCGCTTTAGCCAGCTCAATAGCTTCTTGTTTCCTATCGGCATGAATTAAAAAAGACAGATAATACAACCAATACTTACTCTCACAAGGAGCTAAATTTACGGCCTCCTGAAAGCAGAACTCAGCTTTTTCCTCATCACCCATTTGCTGATAAGCAATGCCCATAGAAGAATAGTATTCTTCCCGTTGATCTTCAATATTAATAGCTCTTTTATAATATAAAATAGCCTTTTTCCAATCTTTATGTTGTAAGAAAACCTCCCCAATATGGTATAATACCTCGTCATTCATGGGGTCAGATTGCAACGCTTTTCGGAAGTAAGCCAATGACTTTTGTGCCTGATTAAGTTCTAAACAGCATTGCCCACACATCATTAAAACCTCAGAATCAGATATAAACAAGGCTATCATTTCTTCATAAGCTTCTAAAGCCTTTTGAAACTTTTTTAATTCAAAACACAAATTGCCATATTCTCTGTAAGCAATCTCCAAAGTAGGGGTAGATAAATAGGCAAACTCCAATGCTTCTAACGCTTCGTCGTAATTTCCTAAATAAGCTTGAGATAATCCCAGGTAATACCAGGACAATCCGTTGTAAGAATTTAAATCAAGTATTTTACTAAATACTAAAATACCCTCTTCATATTTTTTGTACGATTCTATCCATGCCCAAAAATATTCGATAGCTTCCTCGTTTGCTGGGTCTAATAATACGGCTTGAGATAAAATATGAAAAATGCCATCAACTTGCCCTTCTTCCTCCAGAATATTAGCCTTCAAAAGAAGCATTTCGCAAGTTCTTATCTCATCTAACTTACCCTCTAAAGTAGAAATTAAGTTCAGTGCTTCTTCGTTATTATGTGTTTTAAATAGTAACCTGGCATGGAGTAAAGTCACCATTTCGTTGTCAGGGGACAAAGCATTTACATGTTCTAATACATCATTTACTTCATCTACTTTGTTCAGTTCAAGCAGATAAATTACTTTTTTAAGATAAAAAGTGAGTGAATAAGGGAAATAATTAATTCCCTCTTCACATATTTCTAAACTTCTTTCATATTGTCGCTCTACAGCGAAATAATCCATGAGTAAAAATAATTCTTTCTCTTCCCACATTTTTGACGTGCCGCATTCAACATAGGCGTCATAAGCCTGTACTAAATGCTCAATACTAATTTTTTCTTTGTCGTTCATAGGTTACGCAAATGCAGTGAGTAGTTCTTTCGAACCTCCACTTATTATTAAACCAAAGGATTTAAAAGCTAAATTGCCTCCCAATCAGCTACGTGCTGCAAATTGCTCGTTAAATGTAAGCATATTGTAACCAAATCTCGAACGAATGTATGAAAAAAAATGAAGCGATTAACGAAACGGTATGTTTTTATTAGAAAGCGGAAAAAATCTAAGTGACTGTTTTATATTATGTTATAAAAAAAAATATGTGAAATAGTGGTATATAAAAAATCATTATATGTTTTGTGTTTATATTATCTTTTGATCATTATTATTTTTTTGATTATATTTAAATACGTTCTAATTCAATAGATTTGAATAAAAAAGAGCGATATTTCTACCGCTCTATTCTAGCATTTAATTATCTCTTTTAGGTTGATTTTTCAGTCTTTCTATCATGGCCAGATAAAATTCACGATCACTTTTTGCTAAAATAGCGACTTTTCGATAGCCAATAATTTTACTGAATTGTTGAAAATATTTTTTCTTCATTTTCACCAATTCTTCCTCCATATCAAGTAAGCCCATCAGGTGTTTTTCAACAGCAGCATCATCTAAGATCATGATGTTTTTATTGGGTTGAAATTTTTCCCTAATCTTTTTTTGTTCATTTTCATAGTCGTTGTAAACGGGCCAAAATTTTTCAGCCTCTTCTGTACTTAGACTCATTTTCTGCGTAAGGACGGCAACTCTGACGGCCTTCACCCTTTCTGCATTGGGCCGTTGTTGATAGTTTCTGGAAGGATTTGGTCTCTGAGCAGATAATGTTAGAGATAGACACATCGTGAATATCAGTAAAATGGACATTCGGTTTTTAAATTTCATTTTATTTGTTTTTAGTTTTTATTTCTATAGAGTTTAAAGTCATTTCTTCTGCAAATAATTGAATATCAAGCTCTGAAATGACTGCTTCTTCACCTAGCCATAGCGCCGCTTCCTCCGTTGAAAGCGAATAAATGGTATATTCTGTCTGCTTTTTATCAACACGCTGATTTATCCAAAAGAATTTTACCAATGAGAAGAGCAATAAAAATGCCGCCGCTGAGGCTAATAGTGGTCGGATATATTTTCTTCGCCGGTTTGTCGGACTAATTTTGTCTATTTTTTCAGCTAATGATTTTTCAAGACTGTCATAATATCCATTAGGAGCCTCAACGCCAGGTAGCGTGGAAACCTTTAACGGTATCCATGGGGCAATTTCGCTTATCTCTTTTTCCCATTCTTTATCTTCCTCTTTCATAAGGCTTTCTTTTTAATAAATTCGTTTAATTTGCCTAATGCATGATGAAAGGATGCTTTTAATGATCCTTCCGTTACTTTCAAAATACCCGCCATTTCAGCGTAGGTCATTTTTTCAAAATATCTCAATTTGAATACTAATTTTTGGCGTGTGGGTAGTAATTCAATACCTTCGTTTAGCAATATCCATATTTTTTCTTCCTCAAATGACTGTATATCAAATGAATAAGATTCACTAGCATGTCTGATGGCTGATTCATGTATTCGTTTTTGAATTTTTTGTTGTTCTAAAAAACGAAAGGTTTCATTTAGGGCAATCTTATAAATCCAGGTGTATAAACTACTTTTATTTTCAAAAGTATGGATGTATTTATAGACTTTTAAAAAGGTGTTTTGTAAAATATCATCCGTATCTTCATGTGTACCAACCATCCTTCTTATGAGGGCATACAGGCGTTCCTGATATATTTTTAAAATCATTTTGAATGCCCATTCTTTTTCCTTTGGGTTCTTAGCCATTTTGCAAAGTTGCTCATCGGAGTAGTTTATGTTCATTATTAAATCATTTACTACTTTTGATAGCTTTGAATGGGAAAGGTTTAATCTAAAATATAGTTATTTGTAATGAATTTATAAATTTATTTATTTCGTGCCTAAAAATATGGTTATGGATCTTAAATGGTTGGATCATTTAGAATTATTGGATTATAATTTACCTAATGATTTTATAGCCTTACATCCTGTTTCACCTCGTGATCATTCCCAATTATTGTACTATAATAATGGGGATATGTCTGATTTTCAGTTTACCCATTTGCCTGACGTAATTCCTGCAAATGCTGTGCTTGTTTTTAATGAAACGAAAGTTATTCATGCCAGACTATTTTTTTTAACGCCAATGGGTGCGAAAATAGAAATATTCTGTTTAGATCCTTTTTTACCTGCCCTTCATTTTGATAATTTAAATGCTAAAAATGAGGTGGTGTGGAAATGTTTGATCGGCAATAATAAACGCTGGAAAGATAATCCAATGTCTATCGATATGGCTATAAATGAGTCTCCGGTAACGCTGTTTGCAGAAAAATTGGAACAGGTGGATGATTCTTTTCTCGTTCGTTTCTCATGGAAGAGTCAGTCCGATTTGGTTTTTGGAGATTTATTAGATGCCATTGGGCAAATTCCTATTCCACCCTATTTGAATAGAGAGGTCGAGTTTGACGATGAAACGGATTATCAGACCATTTATGCAAAAGCAGAAGGTTCAGTGGCAGCGCCAACGGCTGGTTTACACTTTACAGAAGATGTGTTGAAAGGGCTCAGGGAAAAAGGGGTAACTTTTGTGTTTCTTACCCTCCACGTTGGTGCGGGTACATTTAAACCCATCAAAGTTGAGCATATTTCGGAGCACGTCATGCATAAAGAACAGATTCGGGTTTCACGAAAAAGTCTTGAAACATTAGCTTCAGCCAGCCTTAATCAACAACCTATCATCGCCGTAGGTACTACTAGTTTGAGAAGCCTCGAAAGCATTTACTGGTATGGTAACAATCTAACTGAAAAATCAGAAGCTTTTCTTTCGGTTTCGCAGTGGGAGCCTTACCTCAGTCAAAAAAGTTTATCATTGCAAGAGGCTCTTCGGCAAATAATTCACCTTATGGAACAATATAATCTGAGTTGGTTAGAGGGGGAAACTAAACTGATGATAGTACCCGGCTATCATTTTAAAGTTATTTCTGGCATTATTACAAATTTTCACCAGCCGAAAAGTACCCTGTTGTTCCTCATCGCAGCTTGGGTAGGAGAGGACTGGAAAAAAATTTATAAGTACGCTTTAGAAAATAAATTTCGGTTCTTGAGCTTTGGAGATAGTAGCCTTTTGTTGAAAACAAATGGGGCAGCGGACTAAAAAGGTGACCTCTTTTTTAAAAACGAGTCAAACAAATGAAGGCTGATTTTTAATTGTAATTTATGTGAAAATTACTTATTTTTGAAGATTAGGGCTAATATATCACAAAGTAAAATGGTAATGAAAGCAAATCAAATTTCAAATTACATTATTAGCCTGGCTCAGAACAACCCCGAGGAAAACCTGACGAATATGAAGTTGCAAAAAATTTTATATTATTTGCAAGGATTCCATTTGGCACTTTTTAATGAAGTCTTATTCGAAGAAGAAATAGAGGCATGGAAATATGGCCCGGTGGTTTCTAAAGAGTACTATACATTTAAAGTTTATGGAAATAATTCAATCATTGTTCCTGAAACTAACCACTCCTTTGATTATTTAAGTGATAAACAGAAAAAATTTATTAATAAAGTTTATGGATATTTTCGTCAATTCTCTCCAGTAAAAATGATGGAATTAACTCACGAAGAATCTCCTTGGTTGGATACTTATGGTAAATCTCAAGTAATTGATAATGAATTACTAAAAGATGAAAAAAAGGAAAGAAAAGAAGCTGCAAGGTTTTTACTCATTGACTATATATATGATAATGAATTAACTGATTCCTCTAACGTTGATGCTGAGGATATTTATGAATACTAAGGAAATATGGTAGGTAACTTTTAATCCAAGTGTTGGCGCGGAGATAAATAAAAAACGACATGCAATTATTGTTAATGATGATGCCATCGGTATTTTACCGCTTCGGATTATTGTTCCGATTACAGATTGGAATGAGAGATATATTACTGCAGACTGGATGGTGAAAATTAAACCAACGACGCTGAATAAACTGGGTAAAGATTCAACAGCAGATTGTTTTCAGGTAAAATCTTTATCAACAAACAGATTTGTTAGTAAATTAGGTGAAATGGATGAAATTGACTTTCAGAAAATAAAAGAATCTTTAAAAATCGTATTTGATTTGTAAAGGTGACCCGTCCATATTCGAACTTATTGGTAAGCGGCAAATTCCATTTCTAAACGGGCTGGAATTTCTCTTGGCGTTATGTCTTGTAAATAAAACCATACCTCCAGTTTGAACGAATTTTTTACTAGATGTTTTCTTGCGTTGATGAGCGTTGGAAATAAATCAATCTCTAAAGCTGGTCTTCTTAAGGCTAGTTCGTTTTGATAAAAAACTTCTTCCGCAGTTTGGCAGGTAAGTGATTTATCCTGACATATTCTAATTGATAATTCTCTTAGCCAATAAAAGGAGATGCTTTCGTCCAAAGTAACCAGACGCGCTGAAACAGGTTCAATTCTTGTTATTAATGCGGTATCAAGCCCTGCGGGTAAAAAGTTTTTTATGTTTGATGGAACCAGATCCAATGAATACACCCTGGGTAAAATACCACTTAAACCTGAGGGGATATTTAGCCGAATATTAGGGTAGTACATGAAAAAAGAAACCAAACGTCGGTCACTGCGACAGGAAAAAACGGTTAGTAAGCAAAAAAATAATACAAAAATCCGCACTATACTTTGTTTTATTTGAAATGAACGCAATAATAATTTAAAAATTATGATTTTGAATGCGTACTGATTTTTAAATTTAGTTATATTAGGGAATAATATTTTTATAATGGGTGAGAAAAAATTCAAAAAAGCAAAAGGAGAACCGGGCAGGCAACAATTCGTTTCCAATCTATTGCAGGATATGCAAGCATTGGAGTATATGTTACATAATTCCATTTTTGAAAAAGGGGTAACCAGAATAGGTGCTGAACAAGAAATGTGCATTATTCAAAAAAAATCTTTTAAGGCAGCGCCTATCGCGTTGGAAATTATTGATTTACTTAAAGATATGCCCTGGTTAGATACGGAATTGGCAAAATTTAATCTGGAAATAAATCTTGATCCACGCATCTTTACAGGCTCAGCCCTTAAGGATATGGAGGTAGAAACAAAAGATAAGTTAGACATTATTAAAAGGGCATTGTCTCCATTTCAATCAGATATATTACTTACGGGTATTTTACCAACACTACATAAAAATGATCTGGAGTCTCATAATTTAACACCCCGGGAAAGGTATAAATTATTGGTGGAATCACTTAGTGCCCAATTATTGGGACAAGCTTTTGAATTAAGAATTCAAGGCATTGATGAATTATTACTTAGAAGTCATACCCCTCTTTTGGAAGCGGCAAATACAAGTTTTCAAGTTCATTTGCAAGTTGATCCGGAAAATTTTGTCCCTTATTATAACATAGCTCAAGCATTAACTGCTCCTGTTTTGGGTATTTCGGCTAATTCTCCCATTGTTTTCGGTCGTCGTTTATGGCATGAATCCAGAATTGCGCTATTTCAACAGGCATTAGACGTAAGAACTACTAATGAACACATGCGGGAAAGAAGTCCAAGAGTTAATTTTGGTTCCGATTGGGTTCATAATTCCATTCTTGATATTTATCGGGAAGACATTGCTCGCTTCAGGTCTTTAATTTATCCTGAGACGTATGAAAATTCTATGGAAGCTGTCCTGGAAGGAAAAATACCCAAATTAAGTGCGTTGCAAATACATAATTCTACAGTTTACAGATGGAATAGACCATGTTATGGTATTAGTGATACCGGAAAACCTCATCTTCGAATAGAAAACAGAGTATTACCCGCAGGTCCTACCGTAGTTGATGAAATAGCAAATGCGGCACTTTGGTTGGGCGCAGTTGTTGGCTGTGCGAAAGAATGGGGAGATATCAGAAAAAAAATGAGCTGGGAGGATGTAAGAGATAATTTTGAGAAAGCAGCTCGTTTTGGAATTGACTCGAAATTTACCTGGTTTAAAGATAAGAAAATTACCGTAACCGATCTTGTAAATGAAGAGCTTATACCTTTGGCAAAAGAAGGCCTTGCCGCTCAGGGGATAAATGCAGGTGATATTGATTTTTATATGGATATTATTTCTCAACGAGCAAAATTAAATTTGAATGGTGCAAGATGGCAGCTTCGCGCTTTTACCAAGCTGAAAAAAGAAACAAGTATGGACGAGGCAGTTACTGTAATGACTAGCGCCATTTATGAAAATCAGAATTTGGGTAAACCTGTCCATACCTGGGAATTACCGGAATTGAAAGATTTGCTGGATTATAGACCGGGGAATTTGAGGGTCGAGGAATTTATGCAAACAGATCTTTTTACTGTCTCGAAAGATGACCTCATTGAGTTGGTAGCAAAATTAATGGATTGGAGAAAGATCAGATATATGCCCGTGGAAGATCAAAAGGGTAATATTTGTGGATTAATAACTTCCAGGTTACTCCTTAGGTTTTATAGCCAAAAAGGTATTTCCATAAAAGAGGGAAACAAACAGCAAACGGTTGAAGATATCATGATTAGTTCCCCGATTGTTATTGAGCCTGGAAAATCAATCATAGAAGCGCTTCATATCATGCGCGAAAAGAAAATTGGCTGCCTACCAGTGGTTACGGATGGAGAACTGATAGGTATCATAACGGAAATGGATTTTCTCCGAATTTCCGCAAGGCTCATTGAACGTTTAGAGCCTTAAATGATATTTTATGGTATGTAAGGATTGTTTCGATACCTTCAGAAATCTTCCTTGCATTTTCCTTAAAATCAATTCAAATCACTTAAAATTCTCTTGATTTCATATTTTTCCTCAGAAGAAATTTTATTCCAGGGTTTATTTTGCAATCCCATTTCAATGGAGTAAAAAATATTAAGATGCGGTTTGATGCCAACCTTTACCAATTCATTTTTGATTTTTTTGAAATCTGATGCCATTAGGTCTGCTCTAGAATATATTCCAATCAAATTCAATATTTTGACCATATATGGCCCGAAGTTTTTTAATTCTCTGAGGTCATTCATATAAAAAGGTTACAATGTAAAAAAAAATGCAACTATAATACGTTGATTAAGTATTCGGATAATAGGGTATTAAGGTTTAAACTTTATGTCAATCTATAGGCGGAGATTACGCTGTATCACCTCATCTAAATCTTTCCTAAATGTATTTGAAATTGGAATTTCTCTATCTCTGATAAATAGGACATTCCCTTCTATCTTTATAATGTGTGAAATATTAATAATAAATGATTTATGCACTCTTAAAAATTGTCTGGGAGGTAATTTCTCCAGTAAATCCGTTAATTTATCTAAAACCATAAGAGGCTTATCGTTCTGGGTATGGACTTTAATGTAATTGCCACTTCCTTCAATAAAAAGTATATCAACTAAATAATACTTAAAGATTTTTTTGTTTGCCTTAAAGAAAATAAAAGTGGGTTGTATAGTAAGCTTTTCGTCAGCCTTGCCATTATTAAAATCTATATTTTGGGGTAGCAGGATTTTATTTACTGTTTTCAAAAAACGTTCAAAAGCAATGGGTTTGAGTAGGTAATCAATAACGCCATATTCATAACTTTCAACAGCAAATTCTGAAAAGGCCGTTGTTAAAATTACTTTAGGCTGATTTTGTATGGTTTTAAGCATTTCTATCCCGGAAAGTGAAGGCATTTTAATGTCCAGAAATAAGATGTCAACTTTTTCCTGATGCAAAATATTCATTGCTTCAAAAGCATTACTGCATTTTGCTATTAAATGAAGTGCTTCAATTTGATTGATATATTTTTCCAATATTTGTTGAGCAACTGGCTCGTCATCCACTATTAAACATTGATATTTCATAATTCCACGTATAGAATCGCTTTAAAATTAGTTTCTGTTTTATTTATTTCTAATTGATGTTTTTGAGGGTAGATTAGTTGCAATCTTTTTCGAAGATTAATTAAGCCTGTTCCACTGTTGGTTTGTTTATCTGTTTTTCTTCCAATTGAATTTTCAACCTCAAAAAATACCTCATTTCCTTGTATGGATAAAAAAAAGTGTGCGTAATTATCCAGTGAAATATTCTGCAATCCGTGCTTGAAAGCATTTTCCACCATTGGATTGAATAACAAAGGGGCGATTAAAACATCTTTATCTATTCCGGAAAATTCAAATTTAATTTCAACATTATTTGTTAGCCGAATTTTTTCTATAGTCAAATAATCTTCAATAAATTTGATCTCATCTTGCAGGTTTACTTTTGTTTCTTTACTGCTTTTTAGTATATAACGCATTAAATCAGAAAGCCTTAGCGTAATTTCTGAAGCTTTTATGTTTTGATTTTGTATGATTAACCCATATAAGTTATTCAGTGTATTAAATAAAAAATGCGGGTTCACCTGGGACTTTAATAAAGAAAGCTCCATTTTGAGTTGTTCGTTTTCAGCCAATATTAACAACGCTTGTTTACGTTTATATTCTCTAAAAAATTTAAAAGAACTTGTGATGATAATAAAGAAAAATAGATTTATACCATGTTGAAAAAAAGTTGTTGCAAAAGTAGAATGTCCTGTGTTAAAAATTAATCTTAGAGAAAAAGCACCTAAGCCAATAAGAAGAATTAGAAATAATGAATAAATCAAATATCTTTTCCTGAAAAAATAATTTGGAAAAAGTATATAAAGATTTACATAAACAATTATGGCAGAAATTCCAAGAACGGTAAGCCATTTAAGGTACTCAAGTGCATTCGCTCCCTGGTTCTGCTGATAAAAAAGAAAAGTAAAGAATCCCCAAAATGCAAGGTGATATATTACTCTTATCCTCATTCTTTTTTGCTTAAAAACCTATAAACCAATCCAATTAGCAGTAATAAAGCAGCAATGTGTAAGCTAAATTCAGTCCAATTAATTGACCAGCTAAATTCTTCTTTACTTACATCAGATAAATCCAAAAACACAAGGGCTAATAATAAATTATTGGCATTATGTGCGCCCGATACAAATTCTATTCTTTTTTGCAGAATTACAATTATGGTAAACGCAATCCCAAATAGCCAGGAAGAAAGAAAACTTCCTATGCCATAGCCCAAGTGTAAAATAGCAAAAATTAACGCATTTAAAAGTATGAGAATTAAAATATTCCTGATACACAGGTGAAGACCTTGTAAAAAATATCCACGAATGACAATTTCCTCAAAAAAGGACTGAATACCTATGGAAATAAAGCCAATTAAAAGTAGAAATGAAAATTCTGCGAGGTTGAAATTTTGGATGAAGGCTTTAAAACTTCCAAAATCTGTAATTAAATTTCCAATAAATAGTAGGGATGCCCACGAAATGAATCCTAAAAAGTAGTATTTGAATCTGAATTTACGATCCTCGCTAATAAAAGACATTATTGGTCTATGATGGAATTTCCTTGCGGCAACCAGAAATGCGAAAAGAGCCATACCGAATACCAATAAAACAAGACTGTAAGTGCCCAAATCTTTACCAAAATCACTATCAGGAAATAATTTTTTTATGGTTGGCAGTAATTTACGGATCAATAAATTAGTTAGGACGATGGTAAATACAGTGGTCAAAATAGTCAATATATAACGCCACCATTCATTCTTCCCTAAACTGGCGGAATGAATAAAATTATTTTCCATTGCTTTCGGATGTAGTTGATGAAACATTATTTTTCTTTTCTGTCCATTGGATAGCTCCCCAAAGAATACTTTTTTGCTCATATTTTGTGCTATTAGAGGGCGGCTCTGATAATGAATTTGAATCCTTAGATTTTTCAAATTCAAATACTGCTGATTTGTCCTTTGGGAAATTTTTGGACGTTAAAAGCCCCCATGCAAATGAGTAATAAAATTTGCTTTTTGTTGAGTAATATTTTTCTGTACTCTGCGCATTAGCTGCAAGGCTAGTCGTTAAGAATGCAATAAATAAAATTACTTTTTTCATGTTGTAAAAGTTAAAATATGATTGAACACTACAAACTTCTACAAGAAATAATAGTAGTAATAATTATATTGATGAACTCCGTTGAAAATCGTGTGAAATGATATATACCTAATCTGAAATGATTTTTCAGATATAATTTTATAAGCAACTGGATATTAAATCGAAAAATGAAACAATGAATAGTTGTTAAAATGTAGAAAATGTCCACCTGAAATAGTCAAAAGATGCAGTAATTCTAACTCGCTGATAGACAAAGAAAAATCCATCCGTTAGCTGAGGGATGGATTGCCTGGGGTAGCTCCATTAACAAACGAAAGATGAAACCATAATACGATGATAGAGCATGTAATTATGAAAAAATCAAGGGGATATACTTCTTAAAATCAAATTTTGAAGTTTTAATCCAATATCTTAATCGAATTAAAAAAATTGTTTTTTAATTCGATTGAAGCACTATCAGCTCTCTTGTAGTGCACGATATTAATACTATGAACACCTTCTATGAAGAAATAAGAGTTTATCTCTCTGTTCATACCATTAATCACTGCACTAAATGCAAGGCTTAAAACTTCTTTACTGCCAATCTTTTTGATTTCTCTTGCTAAAACCTTCGTTTCAGAGCCATACGGTGCAATAAGAGAAAGTTCCATCTGTTCCCAGAAACCAGGATTTAACTGTTGTGACTTAATCTGTTTTGTAGTTTGTCCAATGTCCAATAAGTTCTGAACGACAACATTAAAATTAGCAGTTCCATCGGCTAATTTTACCACATAAAGCGTACTTCCAATCTGTATATTTTGAACATCGGGTTTTCCAGGGAAGCTGATGGAAACTTTTTCGGTTACCTGTACTTTTGTTTCCTGTGACATACCCGTCATTGGAAACAAAACGAATAAAAAGTAAATGATAAATAACTTTCGCATAAATTAATTTAATAATATATTGTTAAATTAAGATTGGTTTTCATATTTATTGATTTTTCAAGATGCTACTTACCATTCCAGGCATCCATTATGCCCGATTTAATATCAGCATAACTTGTGAATAGATAAACTACTAAAAAAATAATGAAAATTGTTTTAGAGTGGTTAATTACTAAGGCTTTTAAGTCATTTAGAAATTGATTCATATCTGTAATTTTAAGGGTTAAATTAAATTCATAGGGTTTGGTATTGGATGGTTTAACAAATTCAGACAAGTCGGTTTTCAATACCTCTCCAATAACTTTTAATGAGTAAAGACTTGGCTTTACCTCCTTATTCTCAATTCTTTGAATCGTTCTAAGGGTTAAACCTGTCTGTTCTGAAAGTTCTTTTTGAGAGATGTTCAAACTTGTTCTAATCTCTTTTAGTCTTGCTCCAAATTCCATATTGCAAATATGACATGAGTAAATGGATAAATTATGGACAAATAGGCGTCATTTGGACGACATGAAGCTTTGTCCAAAGCAATATTACATATAGATTGTGAAAAAAAAAGTTAAAAAAGGGAGTTTATTTGAGATTTAAAAGATGTATCTGTAATTTTCATAAAGAAAGCAAAATGCCTCGTGCTGGCGTTTCAATTCCATACGAATCAACAGCCAAGTTGGCCTTAAGTAGTATTCCTGAGTAAACAGGAATGAACACAAGAATATTAAGTGCCAGCGATATTTTGGGGAATAACATTGTATTCATTTTTAATGAGTTGAAGTTAGAAATAAAGTTCAAAATGCTTAATATTTACTTTCCTTAGAAAAAAAGCTGTAAACATAAGGCAATGGTTTATTTTGTAACTATCAGGAATTTAAAGGATTAAACTTTTTCCAGGTTTACCATTAAAACTTCAAAGTCCTTGGCATTATGCTATTTTTCATTCTACTGCTTTACGAATCTTTTTTTAATGTAAATGATATATTCGTTGGTAAAATGTGATACTGCCGTGAAGACCAAAATTAATAAAATAGTAGTGGCAAATGAGCTACTATTAATGCCAAAAAAGGCAATGCTCCAAATAATAATTATCCATTGAACAAAGTAAATATTTGTCACGCCTTTGCTCCATTTAAATAGTAATTTAAAAAGTCTATTCTCAGGTAAATTGTCTACAATTAATGTATTGAGATATAGCCAAAATAGTACAAACCCACACATAAATAACATAGCACCTTGACGGCTATGATAATAGTCATTGAAATGATATGCAAAATTTTGATAAGAAATGGCCACGCTAAGTAATATAACTAATATTCCGGCAAGACCAAAGTGTTTAAATATTCTATTGGAATCATTTGAATTTTTTACCGTTTCTCCAAGAAACATCCCTAATAGAGGAAATGTGAGCCAGGGGAAAATAGGAAACGCGATTTTATTTGCAATAAAGCTACATTCTATTGGCTGGTCCCCCCAAATCAGTTCTAATGCCTGGTCTATTATTGGTATATCTAACTTTATTCCCCAGAGAATTGGTGAAATCATACTCATTACAAATGCGGATAATAAAACAAGGTACTTATTGATGTTAAGCGCTTGAATGATTGCCATTATCATTAGGGCAATTCCAGCAAATTGTAAAATATCTACTATGGTGAAAATGGTGTACGCATTCAGTGGCTCTATCTGAAATGTTTTTGCAATATCCATATTAAGATAAGTAGAAAGGGTAAATGGAATGACCCCCCTTATGATATTTAAAATATATCCGGTTAAAAATATTTTAAACCCACGTAAAAGTTTAGGTTTTAATTCTGATTTTCTTGAGTAGATAAATGAAAATCCCATCAAAGTCATAAATACAGGTGCAGCTGGTGGCCCTCCCAGAAATTCTATGATCTGTCCAAATATAGAATTTTTTACTTCCGGGTTTGCAAAAACTTCAAGCGTATGTACCGCGATCATAAAAAATACGGCCATGCCTCTGGCCAGGTCAATAGATAGAAGTCGGTTGGTTTGCGTGGTTACATTCATCTTTTGTATCATTTTTTAGACTGCAAAAATGGGATGCTGAAAAATGATTTCATTTGATATATGTCACAAAATCATTTTGCTCGCAATCGACTCAATGTTTCTCTGGTAATGCCAAGAAAGGAAGCGATATATGTTAATGGTATTCGTTGGAAAAGTTGCGGTTCTTTGTCTAATAGAATGAGATATTTATCAATTGAATGCATCATTTGAGAAAAGTAAATCTTTTCCTCCAAAAATAGGGCGTACTCTTCAATTACGGCATTTATAAAATTGGAAATTTGAATATTTGAAAACATTAAAGGTTTTAACTTTTTTAAATTGATTGAAATAAGGGTACTATTTTCAACCAGCTCAATGGTTTCTTTCGAAGGCTTGTCATTAAAATTTTGCAATGACCCAACCATATCATTTTCTAAAGCAAACCAGGTATTCACTTCAATACCATCCTTCAGGAAATAACTTCTCACTGCCCCTTTTATGACAAAATAAGCAAAATCGTGCTGTTGGTTTTCTTTAATAAGTACATGCTTTTTATTCAAATGTAAGATTGACAAATGATTGCAAATTTCTGCTTTCGTATGGTCGGTTAGTTGTTGACTACCGGAATAATGGTCTATAAACCTTTGGTACAAAATGTCCATTGTTGAGTGAATTACATTCAACAAAGATATATAAGTACATCTTTGTTGAAAGACCCCATTATGGAAATTGCATATATTGTAAGTTCATAATCTTGTCAATCACCCCCTTTTCAATAAAGTTCCCTATTAATATTTGTCCCGGTTCTTGGTCATTTATATTTTTCTTATTAGTTAGCAAATATGAAATTTCACCAAAATTGACGAAAAACAGTGAAATTGTACATGTAATCTGGAGCAAAGTGGAATTTGTAATCGGTTAACCATTCCCCGCTATCGGCAGTATTGTTTATGGCCTTAATACTTTCTTTAAAGGTTTTTATTGCAGTTTAACTACAAAAAGTTTTCTCTACATTGATATATTCTGTCATAATTAAGCCCGATTATTGGTTAGGTATGCCTGCTCTGGATGATTAATCATTTCTGGATGCAGATATTTTAATCTTTTTTCTGAAATAAGATTGCTTAAATATTTTCTTTTGAAGTAAGATTCCTCTTTTTGAAAATATCCTGCAATCTCAGAAGCTTTCATTGCCCTTAAATTGCATAAATCCAAGATAATGGTCTCTATCTTGCCCTTGTCATGCTCCCTTTTATTTAGTGCTTTTATTCTATCCAAAATCTCAAGAGGTGGTGTGCTTAAATTCAGAGGTGGTGTGTTTAAATCCGGAGGTGGTGTGTTTAAATCAATGCCCGCTATATAATAAGTCGCCTTTCCTTTTCCTCTGGAAATAAATAAGTTTTGTGTTTTTAAAAATCGTAAGTCGTTGCTAGCTTTAAGGGTGTCACAATCAGCCATTTGGCGGTAGGTAGTGTTATCTATGGCACCGACTTCCCTTACAAAAATGATTGCTTGTTTTTGACTATCTGACAGGTCAAAATTTTTAAACTGTCTGAGCCAATATAAGTCATTCGCATTTAAAAAATGATGTAAAAGCAAACGGGATGTAAATTCATTATTATCACGGCTAGATTCAAATGTTGGAGGAACCAAATGGGCTTTTTCCATCAGCCTGCGCATGGCTCTGATACCTGAACCTTTTGTTTCCGCCAAATTGGTATCGTGAAATACAGCGGCAATAAAAGGGTTTCTGGTTTCACTTCCCGGTTGTCCTAATTTTTCTTCTGATTTTAAAGAGAACCCTGGATTTGTTATCTCAATACGATTGTCATAGCGAATAATTTGTGTTGGGCGATGTTCACGATAAGAACGGTGCATTAAAGCATTTACGATAGCCTCTCGAAGTGCCTTCATAGGCAGACCTGTTGGAGTGGCTTGTACATCATCTTCCGGCAGTAAAAATCCTTTTGGTAAATCGGCATTGATGGCATCTATTAAACGATATAATACTAAAATGAGAGAACCTCTCATATCGATAGTAATAAAATGGTCATCTGGATTTTCAACCCATGTGTTACCTTGCACACGAATGTAATCGGCACGAAGCATTGGGAAAGTGCTGCGTTGTATTTTTGAACTACCAAACAGCAACAGTCCGGCAATATTCAATTCATTTGGGTTTTCTTTATTCACACAACCTAATGATTCCAACAATTCACAGTCGTTGTAGGTTAATTCTTCAGCAGCGGGATTTACTTTTTCACGCAAAACCCGATAACGCTTCAATGCATTTTCATCCACATCGGCAATGGTTGTTCCTTTCACAGGTGTTTGGTCGTAGCTGCCTGTATCCTGATAAAACACGTGCATATCATCATCGGTACAGTGCTGATCGGTGCTACCTATTCTACGTAAAGCTCCACTAGGTAATCCTTTTTTGGTAAAGTAGATTGGTTTTTGTTTGGCAGGCAGTTCATCTACCCAAATTTTCAACACCGGTAATCCATTGATTTTTTCTATAACCATTTGCGGACGAACTGGCATATTAAACATGCTGGCACATTGTGTTGCAATGTCGCTTTGTAACTTATCAGGATCAGGCATCTGGTCAATCTTTTAATGAGCCTCTGCTGTTTCAGATTCATCTGCACTAATGCTCATTAAAATATAACCGCCACCTAAACCGGGTTCATTAGCATAAGAACACACTGTTACCATTATAGAAGTTGTTGTATCACTTATGCCTTTGGCTCCTATCCATGGACATTCATCTGTATCATTCAGTATTTCAAATAATTCTTCTGCTGTATAATTCATATTTTGAAAGCGAATAGAGATAAATGTAGTTCATTATTACAAACTGACAAATAAATTTGCCAAAATATAATTGGTAGCCTTCAAAATACAAAGCCAGTATTCTGTTTCGTTGACTTCTTTCAATGCAATATTCTGCCTCACAAATTTAAGCTCCAATTGGAGCGCCTGAACGCAAAGCCTGTTACCTAAGTACTTATTCTTTCTCCTCTGCTTGCAAATTCTCCGTTAAATTTGTTATAACAATGGCAAGCGAATAACTTTTATCTCTTAAAATCGGTTCCACAGCGCTGCATATTCCGGTAATTTATGGTGTGAATTGATTATCCAGTTTGGTACAATATGTCCATTGTTGAGTGAATTACATTCAACAAAGATTTATAAGAACATCTTTTTTGAAAGACCCCATTTTGGAAAATAATTGACGTAAATCCCCTAACACACCTTTAGACAAAGAAAAAGACATCATTGCTAATGGCTTGTCCAGTGTGGCTCCCCTTTTTCAAGAAAGATGCAACTATAACTCGATGACAGAGTATGTAACTATCAGGAAATTAAATAATTAACCTTTATGCAAGTTTGCAGAAAGTCTATTTGTCATTCAAACCAATACCAAATCCAAACATTGCTGCGACCAGGGCCAGGTGAATAATCAAAACTGCCTTTTGCCAGGTTGGTCTGTCATTCCACTTTTGTTCCGTGTCAAAAGGGTCAAAAGCCAAGCCAATCCCAAGTGAGGAAGCTGCTTGAATGTAATCTTTAGAAAATAATGCTTGAAACAGTCCTAAGAGTAAAAATCCAATGTAAAGGAATTTGTTAAATGGTGTTTTCATTGAGTTGTCGTTTAATTTATTTCAAAATTAAATCATAGGCATTACTCAAAATTGTACTTTTAAGACACTACTTAATTTCCCATATAATCTTATCGCCATCCACTTTACTCGCAGACTTAAAAAAGTCTTTAGGATTATGATTTGTAATTTTTCTAAACTCCTTGATTAAATAAGACTGGTCGTAATAACCTTCTTCGTAAGTAATTTCGGTTAAATTCTTCCAATGGGAATTATTTAATTTGTTAGATAATGAGCTTCTAAATCTGAAAATTCTCCGATATTCCACTGGACAACAACCAATATGTTTCTGAAAATGCCTTTGAAATGTTTTAAGATTAAGTCCTACCTTATTTGCAATAGTAGATATAGGGAATTGCTCATTACTATTTTCTAATAATTTCAACGAATTTTCAATACTGGATAATTTTTGATTATCAATAAATTGTGAAAGCAAAAATGATTCTATTTTACTAATATCATCATTACTTGAAAATAAACTTTCTCCAAATTGACTCCAGACATCATTCGTTAATTCTTGTGAAAATCTTGGCGCTAAGGAAAGATAATTGTCCTTGAAAAATCGATTCAATCCTAATGGTTTGAATACCATAGATATTTCACTTAATTGTCCTTTATATTCTACCAGTACGGGCGTCGTGTACTTTCCAAGTATTTCAATATGTACTCCCACATTGGTATTTTCTGAAATTTGAAGATTCCAATTTTGTCTATGAACCGATGCTCCCTTGAAAAATGAAAGCCCTGTGTTAAAATGAGGGAATGCTACATAATTGAAGACGGAATTGGACTTGCCTTCATAAATATAGAAGCAATCAATATACTTTTTCAGCATTGGAGAAGTTGGGGCAATGGTCTTTATCACAAAAAAGGGATATTTGTTCTAAAGATAATTAAAGAAAATACAAAAAGATGCAACTATAAAGCGATGATTGAGTATGTGACAAACAGGAAAATGTAGGGTTGAATTATCCCAATTTTTTTAGAATCGTCAATCCCTCTTCCCAATTAGTATGGCCAGAAGATGCATTTATGTGCCCAGCATCACCCATGTTTATAAATTCACTTCCCCAGTTTTCTGCAAAAAACTTTGCTCTCTCTAAAGAAACCCAAATGTCATTTGAACTGGCTACAACAATAGAATTGAAATTTAATTTATCTAGTGGAATGGGTAAAAATCCTTTTGTTGGGAAAGTGTAATTTGTTGCTTCCAGGTCACTCGGAGCTACAAGCATTGCCCCTTTAATATTTCTTTTATACTTGGCTGTCCAATGCGCTATGGTTGAACATCCTAAACTATGTCCAATTAAAACGACAGATGATAAGTCAAATGATGTTGCCATAGCATCCATATTTTTAATCCAGTCTTCACAAGTAGGTGTATCCCAATCGGTTTGTTCAATTCTGAAGAAATTGGGAGCGGAGTTTTGGAAATAGGTTTGCCAATGTTCTGGACCTGAATTTCCCAAACCGGGAACAATTAAATAATTTGTCATACTTAAAAGGGTGAATTGATTTTTTAGAAATCCAACTATAATAACAAATATATAAAGTTGCAGCTTATTAAAAAATATATGTCTCCAAAAACAAAAAGATGCAACCACCCTAACGCCTTGATATATAAAAAAGCCCTTACAGTACTGTAAAGGCTTTCTGCTTTTGCTCACCCTTTTGGGCTTAAATGCGATATCTAAGCTTCAAATTTATAGAGCAATTCGTAATATTCTTCTAACATTCTTTTTACAGCAAAGGGTTCTTTTGTCTGCAGAATGCTTTCACGCATCATGTCCATCCATGCTGACTTATTTTCATAGTAGGTCGGAATAACTTCTTCCAACAATACTTTGTACAGTGCTTTCAAATCGTGCGCGTCCTGAATCTCCTCTTCTTCATGTTCAAAACCATCTCCAAACTGCCATCCAGTTACACCGTGCACACAGGCTTCCGGCCACCATCCGTCTAAAATACTTAGATTTAATACACCATTCATAGATGCTTTCATTCCAGATGTTCCACTCGCTTCTAAAGGTCTTCTTGGGTTGTTTAACCAGATATCTGAACCACGGGTAAGCATTCTACCTATTGACATGTCATAATTTTCAAGAAAAACCACAGCTTTTGGGTATTTCCTGGACATAGCCACTAAATTTTTAACGATTAACTTGCCGACATCATCCAGTGGATGAGCTTTACCCGAGAATACTATCTGAAATTTTTTCTCAAGTAATAAAGGTTCTACGATAGACAAATCTGAAAATATAAAATCAGACCTCTTATAGGGTGCGGCACGACGGGAGAAACCAATAATTAATTTTTCCTCATCGAGACGAACGCCATTCTTTGCTTCAATAAAATCAATGAGCGCCCTTTTATTTTGTAGGTGAGGTTCCCAAAGATCAGAACCATCTTCTGCGGCACGAATCATCGCATTGTCAACCCAGGTAGGTAGATGAATGGCATTGGTGATAGCCAGAATTTCTGCTCTTTTATCAACTTCAGCCCACATTTTGTTAGATGTTTCGCCATGTAATTGCGCTACACCGTTGGCTATTTTTGAAAGTCTGAGGGCACCGATGGTCATGTTAAACGGATCGCCGCCGCCTAGAAAGGTTAATTGAGCTCTTGTTAAGTTTAAATTAGCTCCCATGTAGATAATTTTGTCTATTGGGTGCGATTCATTGCCTTGCACTATAGGAGTGTGTGTGGTAAAAACAACTTCCTTTTTTACCACCTCAACGGCTTTTTCAAAAGTAAGTCCTTCATCTTCCATTTTTTCTCTTAACAGTTCAAAACCTGCAAATAAGGCATGACCTTCGTTAAAATGATAAATATCAATGGGTAAACCTAACGCCCGAATGGCTTTTATACCACCAATTCCAAGCACAATTTCTTGTGCTATTCTCTCTTCTCCAAACCAGCCATATAGCTGCCCTGTAATCCATGAGTCATGATTATCAGGGATATCCGTATCTAATAAATATAAATCTGCATTTCCAAACTGGGTTAACTTCCATACTTTACAGTTAACCTTAACCTTACGAATATCAACAGTAACGGTAATGCCGGTATCTTCCAGAAAGTCATATTTGTAATTATGATAACTATCATAAGCATTTCCTGAGGAATCAATTTTTTGTTCGGTATAACCTTGTTTCCAACGAATACCAATACCAATAATAGGGTATTGGTGATCGTGAGCACCTTTTAAATAATCACCAGCCAAAATTCCCAAGCCACCCGCGTAAGCTTTAAAACGTTGGTCTATGCCATATTCCATGCAGAAATAGGCTACATTTGGATTTTTTTTAGAAGACATACTATTTGTTTGATATATTCTTTAATACAAAGGCGAAGATATAAATTCTTGCTCAATATTCCGTTTTCCAGGTACCAACATTCATTCTAATTCCTGTTCTCCAATATGCGTCTTTAAGTAATGGGTTTGATTTTTGTTTTTCAATTCTCGAAAAATAGCCGAAATCCCAAAATATCTGATGCCCTAAAGCAATGCGAAGATCTAAAGCGATGATATTAATATCGGTATTCAAACCCTGTCCGATGAAATGATTAAACTCCTGCGGCCTTTTATTACCATCGGCCATTGGGTTTCCTCCATAATTCTGGTTTTGATCATCCAGGCCTTTATTGATACGGAAATATTTAGCGTCCAGGTGAACTCTTTTATGTGGTTGATATTGCATTCTGAAAAGAGACTCCTTGAAATTTGCACCCAATGGATGCGCCAACATTTGAGCATGGTGAGTGTAAGAAATGTCGTCAGCTCTATATTGTGCATAAGTATAAGGTCTGACAACGTTATATTCATATTGGAAGTCAAGTTGCTTAATGCCAAGAAAATCTATGTATTTCAAACCACCCTGAAGTCCCCATTTATTTCCCCACCAACCCCTTCTTTCCACAAAAAGCTCACCAAATCTAAATTCGTCAAAAATAAATTGTCCATAAAGTTGTAAAGATTTGAACAGATTCCATCGGAAATCGCCGCCTATGAGAATATTGTCCGGACTTCCCAAAGAGCCTTCGGTTACCCGATATAAAGCAAAAGGATTAAGATAAGTGAGCTCAAATCCATTGGCTCGGGAAAAAATAATACTCTCAAATAAACCAGCTTCCAAGCCTGGCAGAAGCTCAATACTTATGTGATGAGAGGCAAAATATTTTCTGGGAACGAGTCTATCCCGGGTAATATTAGAGGAGGAAGCCGATAACTGGCTATAAATATTTTGAAAATGTATTTTCCAAACTTGCCAGTTTAACTTCAGATATGGATAATAAGTGGCTATGTCTGAGAGTAAAAGGGAACGATAACCATTTCCAATTTTATGGTTGCCAAAGCCCATTTCTACGTTTAAAAATTTACCTATGTTTGCACCCCAGATACCCTTCCCGTTGAGAAAATCATACCTATAAGGAAACCCAATGATTTCAGGGTAAGCTTCCGTTTTAACCCAGTGAGCACCGGGAATAGTCTCGTATTGACTATATAAACGGTCTATGAAAGAAGGGAATAACGCCTGCGTTTCCAACAAGGTAAATGCAATGTAAATACGGTCAAGGTTGGCTCGAAAATCAACGCCTCTTTGATTAAAGAAATATGATTTTTCTCCCATCGGCCCTGCTTGTAAATAAAGAATGGGATTTAATCTAATGGATAAATCAGGGGTATTCACCTCAAAGGCATGATATTTTCTGGGGTAAAACCAGGAAAAAATGCCTTTACCTGGGCTGGTGTAGGTTGAATCTGCCCAATCATTATTGTCATTTTTCAACCAGGCAATATTAGCTCTATCTACTTTGGTCAAATCGGATAGAGAATCTAATTGTTTAGTGAAATCCCAAATAGCTTTTCGCTGATAATTTTTTAAAGCGGTATGGGATGACAGTTTAATGCCCGACTTAATTTGTAGTCTTTCAATCCACTCAATCCCAGGATTATCTAAGGGAACAGGCAAACCTTGGGCGAAAAGGGGAAGCACATGTAATGTCAAACCCAGAAGTAAAGAAATTCTTAGACAACCTTTGAAGTAGCATTTTAGCATAAAGGAATTTTAATGCAATATCAAAGGATATTATTAAAAATTCAAATTTACACTTATTTTAAATAAAATGTTTTAAATATTTTGGTAATTAAAACAAATTGTATATATTTGTTTCAAATTAAATGAAATGGCAAACGAACTTAACCTATATAAGAGCCGAAAAGGTTCTTATGCTATAACAGCTTCAGAATTGCATGATCTGTTGGATTTTAATCCTGGCATGTTCACAATTCATATAAAACGATGGTTAAAAGATAGTTACATATTTGATAATGATATAAGAAGACCTATCGTTTTAAAAGATTTTAGTGTTAGGCTGCGTGCAGAACATAAAGGTGTTACAGATTATTTTCTTTCTTTGCCTTTAGCCAGGCAAATTGTTTTACATTCCGGCGCAAAAAATAAGATGGAAATAGCCAGGAAAATAATGAAATATGAATCTGAAGCGGTTATTTTAGAGGAAAAAGAGGTATTAAAAATATTGCAATTAGTCCGCATTATGTCCAGAACGTCCTATCAGGAATTGGCAGAAAAAATGCATTTTGCTTATTTCGAAAGACAGAATAATACTATGGAGTGGGGAGATTATAGAACGGCAATGATAAATAATCATGCTTCTTTAGCACATAAATTATCTGTGCAGTGGAATAAAAAAACAGCTGAAAATGTAAGGAAAAAATGTTTGAGCCAGCAGCCTAACGAGTTAATTCGTATTGCAGTGATGGACTTTTTAATGTCCAAAGGTAAATCGGTTCTCTATGCCTCAAAAATGGCTGGTTTAGCAAAAGACTTTGCCGATGAATGGGAAATTTCTATCTATGAAGATAATGTTTCAGCTCATTTGTTTGCTCCTACCATAGATACTGAAAAAATGAACGCATTGCTATTTGCAACCTCCGCATAATAATTGATTTTAGCCACTGCTATTCGATTTATTTTTGTATTTTTCCGATAAATAAATAATTATGTTGAAAAATAAATGCTTTCTACTAATACCTGTTTTGGTAATGGTTCAAATAGGCTTATTTGGTCAGGACGGAATGATGCAAAAGAAAGTCTCTCTCGACGTAGGTGCCAAACCTTCATCCAAGGCAGTCGTTCTTTTTGACGGGACAAGGCAAATGCTTGATGAAAAATGGACTTATTGGCAAGGGCCAAGATTAGCCGCCACGCTTCCTATAAAATGGTTTCTGGTCGATGATCCACAAGGGTCTGGTAAAGTTTTAAATACCAACGACCCTACCGCCGCTGGTGGAAAATACGGAACAGCAGATATAGTTACCAAGGAGGCTTATCGTGATTTCAGACTACATATTGAATTTCTAATTGTTCGTCCAGGTGGGAATAGTGGCGTTTATCTTCAAAATAGATATGAAATTCAAGTGCTGGACGGAGATTCCACAAAACATGGCATGGCTGCCATTATAAATGAATCTGATTCGCCATACAAAGAATACAGGGGTATTGGGAAATGGAACGCTTATGATATAAATTTTAGGGCCGCCAGATTTAAAAATGGTGTTTTAACAGAAAAAGCTTTAGTGACTGTCTATTTTAATGGTAAAAAAGTGCATGTTAACTGGCCTATTCAACAAGTATGGGGTGGGCCAAATTCTGGTATCGATGGTGGAAATAATATGGGAAAGGGAATTACAGATGTTCCGGGTGGATTGAAATTACAGGCCGAAGGACATGATGTCCTCTATAAAAATATCTGGATTGAAAGAATGGATATAAAGAAACCAAATACCGATTTTTAATTATTTCTTCGTCTATGTCTTTACCTCCTGATTTTGAATCTCATATTTTAGATTTCGACCTGGTTGCAGAGTATCCTCTTCCTTCGTTTGAGAATGGTTCTTCTATCTCAAATGATACATCAGAAAACGATAAAAGGGTTTTTACCAATGATGATCTCAAAGAGGTAAGTCATGTAGGGTTTTGCGCTGGACTACCTCCTTTTTTGGGTGGTCCACATGCAACCATGTATGTTCAGAAGCCTTGGACAATAAGACAATATGCAGGATTTTCTACCGCCGAGGAAAGTAATGCCTTCTATCGGAGAAATTTGGCACAGGGACAAAAAGGCTTGTCCGTAGCCTTTGATTTAGCGACGCATAGAGGTTATGATTCCGATCATGAGCGAGTAAAAGGAGATGTTGGTAAAGCAGGCGTTGCCATTGATTCGGTTGAGGATATGAAGATTTTATTTGATCAGATTCCTCTCGATGAAATGACCGTTTCTATGACGATGAATGGTGCGGTTATTCCCATTCTTGCCTTTTATATTGTAGCTGCGGAAGAACAGGGCGTAGCATCGAAAAAACTTCAAGGAACCATTCAAAATGATATACTAAAGGAGTTTATGGTGCGAAATACGTTTATTTATCCGCCAGAGCCTTCTATTAGAATCATTTCAGATATTTTTGCCTACACAACGAAGAATATGCCTCGCTATAACTCTATTAGTATTAGTGGTTATCATTTACACGAAGCAGGGGCACCCGCTGAATTGGAACTTGCCTACACACTAGCTGATGGTTTGGAATATGTCCGCGCAGGACTAAAAGCCGGTCTTGAAATCGATGAGTTTGCACCCCGACTTTCTTTCTTTTGGGCCATTGGCATGCAGCATTTTAATGAAATCGCAAAATTGAGAGCAGGGAGATTGCTTTGGGCCAAGTTAATGCGTGAATTTAATCCGAAGAATTCTAAGTCTTTATCTTTAAGAACACATTGCCAAACGTCGGGTTGGAGTCTAACGGCACAAGATCCCTTCAATAATGTTTGTAGAACTACCATAGAGGCTTTGTCTGCTGTTTTTGGTGGAACACAGTCTTTACATACCAATTCCTTGGATGAGGCAATGGCATTACCTTCTGAGTTTTCCGCTAAAATAGCCAGAGATACTCAGATTTATCTCCAAAAGGAAGCGGGAATTACTCAAGCCGTTGACCCTTTCGCTGGTTCATATTACGTTGAATCTCTCACTCATGATCTGGTGGTCAAAGCACTAACTTTAATTGAGGAAGTTGAAGCGCTGGGTGGAATGACAAAAGCTATTGCCCAGGGTTTACCCAAAATGAGAATTGAAGAGGCGGCAGCTAAAAAACAAGGTAGAATTGATACCGGCAAGGATAAAATCGTTGGGGTAAATATCTTTCCTTCTGAAAATGTTCCGTTAATCAATTTGTTAGATGTTGATACCCAAAAAGTTCGTGATATTCAAATAGAAAGACTTCATAAAGTTAAAGCTAATAGGAATAATCAAGCGCTTGAAATAGCGTTAGAGGAACTTGAACAAATAGCCATTTCGGGAAATGGAAATTTATTGGAGGGTGCCGTTAAAGTCGCCAGACTTAGAGGTACCTTAGGTGAAATATCTTATGCCCTTGAAAAGGTTTTTGGTAGGTATAAACCCGTAAATCATACTATTTCTGGTGTTTATGGAAAAGAACTCGCTATGGATGCCGATTTTATTCATGCCATGGAGCTTTCTGACCAATGGGAAGCATTGGATGGCCGACGACCAAGAATTCTGATTGCTAAATTGGGACAGGATGGTCACGATAGGGGTGCAAAAATTATTGCCACTAGTTTCGCTGACGTTGGCTTCGATGTCGATTTAGGTCCTTTATTCCAAACTCCACAGGAAGCTGCCCGGCAAGCCGTTGAAAATGATGTTCATATTTTAGGTATTTCATCTCTCGCCGCTGGGCATAAAACACTCGTTCCTGATACGATAGAAGCTCTTGCTTTATTCGGTCGATCTGATATTAAAGTTATTGTCGGGGGGGTAATTCCTCCAACCGATTACGATTTTTTATACCAAGCCGGGGTAAGCGCCATATTCGGACCTGGGACTAAAATTGCCCATGCTGCCAGTACGCTGTTAAATCTAATGATTAAAGATAAAGTGAGTTGAACTACTCGAACATATTCTCGAAGTTTATGAGTTGCTATAAATTGATAATCAACTAAATAAGTTTATAATGGAGAGTTATTTTTGTTCATAACACTATGCTTTTAATAGGCTAAATGTGTTTTCCAATGCGGTTAAATATAAAATAATAAATAACCGAACAGCGGCATTTTTTAGTTGATTTACAGGCCATTTAGGTGGTATTTAACATTTAAATGAAGGAAAATCGGTTAAGGACAATATGTGCTTGAAAATAAATCCGAAATGGTAGATACTCAAATATCAATGATTGGATAGCTTATAATTGCAACAGAATAATTGGAACAAAATGAGGCACCTCGTCAATTTTGGTGAAATGTCATGTTTGGTTTCTAAAAAAAATAGAAAACAGCAAGAACAGGGACTCAGATTAACAGGAAACTTTACTGAAAAAGGTGGAATTGACTAGAATATCAGATTAATATACATATAGTCACCAAATTTGATGAAGAACCTAAAATGATTGCACGCTCTTTGCACACAAACTTTAGTTAGTTGACATAATATTTGAAGTATTTACAGCTTTCAATGACTTTACCATAATATTGGGTATCCTTGTATTTTGTTTTCAATAGGGCAAAATACCTTCTTTTGTTAGCTGTTTTGGTAACATGAGACATTTTTTGTTCACAACGCGCAGCCATAAAGGTAGCCCTGGCACTTAATTCTTTATCCGTACTCAAGGTAATGGCTTTTTCAAAGTAGCCTAATGCTTTTGATAAATCAATGTTTTCTCTATTCCCGTTAGGGAAAAGAGGGTGCTTCATCCTATCCGAAGCATTTTCTAACCTTTCAGCCTTAAGACTGGAACCGCTCCGGAAATAATCGACGACGTTCCAGGCATAACCAAAATAGGACATATTATAAAGACCAAGTCCCATTTTATAGTAGTATTGAGGACTTTCGGATCTGTTAGCTTTAATGTCGTACTGTAGTTTTAACATTTCAGCTACAATTTGAGGTTTCGTTAATTGCCTTTCATTTGATTTTACCGGACAATGGACGCATTCATTTAATCTTTCAACAAATGGATTTGATTTTCCAAATAATTCGATATCAGCAAGGGGAATTTCTTCCCAGGCTTTTTCTGCTGCCTCCCATTCGTTTAAGGTCATTAACCAGGTAGCATAAAGTGCTTGAATTTCAGTATTGAATTGCTTTTTTGAAAGAACCATGAGGCTCTTTTCAAAAGGATTAATAATTTCTTTTTTCGCTAATTCTTTTATATCACGGATAACATCTTCACTGGGGTTAACTTTTACGGCATTAAGTCCAAACTTATACAACACAGCAAGTCCTGGACTTCCATGATTTTTCAAATTTTGGAAAACTTGTTTTGATAATAATAACTGAAGGGTAGGGTATCTATTAAAAACTTCATTTTCAGATTGAAACTCCCAGATACGTTGAGCAACTTCCTCATTTATTTTTTCCCATTCTTTTATTTCAATGGCCATATTAAATATGGCTATTTGTTCCTGAAGAGCTTTAGATTGGGTATATTCTGCTACTGCATTAAAAGCCAATTTGGCTTCAAAATAATCGTTATTTAAGTATTTTAAATACCCTAATGCCAGGAGCCAGATTTCCGGATGGGCTACTTTTTTTTCATCAATCACTTGTTTTACAAAAGTGTCGAGTTTTTTAATATACTCAACTACTGGCTTTTTTTCTTGTTTTTCTATCTCCTGAATGAGAATAGATTCTAAATAGTTACTTTTTGGATGAAGACTATAAATGTCAATCATTTCATCGACGGCTCTACTATTTCTAAAACTGGCCCTTAATGCATACAAAGCCGTGCGTTCCTGGTCATTTTCACAGAAAGAAAGAGCGCTTAGCCAGTCATTATCTGTTCTGACTTCAAAGCTTAAAAAGGCAGATTCTCTTTTTGCGGGACAATGATGAAATACTCTGGCGTAGAAATAAGCAGCTTTTGCTCTTTCTCCCAATGCTTTAAGTGCGCCCGCATAATGACCCTCAATCCAATATTGAATGGTGCTTGGCGCATGATTAATTTTAGGTATAAAATAGTTATACAGGTATTTTACTTTACTATATTGACCCGAATAATGCGCTAATCGTATGATTTGGTAGGCCATTCTTAATCTGATATAGTGAGATTCAATGGTTAAAAATTCTTTTGTACCCTCTTGAATCAATGCTTCCATATTTTGAATATCTGGTTTTTTAGTTTGCCATACATCTTTATCTGCTGTAACAAATGGTTCGCATTTCTTGGCAAATAGCAGATATTCAATAGTTTCCAGGCACTTGTTTTTCACTAAATGCCGGGCAAATTTATTGGTCCTTAGGTAGGTGATTAATCCTGTGTTTTGAATAACGGCATTCTTTAATTCTTGTATATCGGATAAGTCAGATTGATAAATTAGCCATTCAATATCTGAAAGAGGAGCTACTTCGCAAAATCGCTCATACCACTCGTTAATATTTTCATTGGGTTGAAGGATGGTTTGCTTCCCAAATTTTAAATATATATCTTTAAAGGAGGTGAAATAAGGGGAAGCGGGAGAGGTTGGATTTACTATAAATGACTGAATAAGAGGAAAATAATTTAAATTTTGGGATTTAAACTGGCACGCTGAAAAAATGGGTAAGGAATATAGGGAAAAGAAAAGGACTAAGAAACTATGTGTATAAAATCGCATAATCTTTTCTTCTCACTTGGTTAGAATTTCAATTTTATTTCTCCCCAAGACTACATAATGATCATTTTCCAGTTGTTTTAGTAACCTGGATACGGCTTCCCTGGACGCATTCAAATCGTAGGCTATTTCCTGATGTGTGGTGTGCAATATTTTTGAATGCAATTTTTCCGCTTTATTTTGTAGATAGGCGAGCAAGCGTTCATCCATTTTTTGAAAAGCAATACTGTCAATGGTTTTCAATAATTCCTTCATTCGAAGTTCGTAACTTTTCATTACCCAATTGCGCCAGCTTGCATATTTTGACATCCATTCGTCCATATATTTTGAAGGAATGGCAATTAGAAGCGTATCCTCCTCGGCAATGGTTCTAATTTCACTTTTTTTATTCATCAGGCAACAGGTAAATGACATACTACATGTCTCCCCACCAGCTAGATAATATAGAAAAATCTCATTTCCTTCGGAATCCTCTCTTACCGCCTTGATTAAACCAGAAATGATTAAAGGCATACTTTTAATGTAGCTTCCAATATCAAGAATAATATCACCATTTTTAAAAGTAACAACCTTACCAACGGAGGCTATTTCATCTTGCAGTGATTTTTCAGCCAATTGAGGGTATTCTGTCCTTATATAGTTTAAAATCAGAGCGTTATCCATTTTAATTCCAATAAAAGCTTAAAAATTATTTATCAGTTGGCGGGTCATATTTTACCATTAGATTTAGCCAGATAGACCTGGACAATCTGAAGATATATACGAAAAATAAAGCTAAAACAGCAATTAATGCTGCAAAAGAGGCGGTAGTACTCCATTTAAATATCCAATGTAAGAGTAAAACAAATGCAATGGAGAACCAGCCAGTAAAAATATAAGAAATGAACATAGAACCATAGTAGAAACCTGGCTCTGGAAAAAATTTCTGCCCACAATCACTACACGTATCATTCATATCAAAGGGTTGTGAAAATGAAAAAGTACCCGTTGGATACAAATCACCTTTCGCACATTTTGGACACTTGAACGCGAATGTGGTATAAACTTTGTTACCTTTTTTTGCTGCGGTCATAATTTACTTCTTTTTTGCTATTAGCTGTACTAAGGCAGCTTTACCTTGATGGAAAGGACCTTCATAAAGGACTCTTTCTATTTTTGTCAGGTGTAAAATATCCATTGATTTGAAATCATTTGCTAATTGATCAACATCCATTAGCATAACTTTGTTTTTTGGGCCTCCCGAATTTAATTCTATCTGATCAGAATGGAAGGCTTCCAAACAAATCAATCCTCCAGGTAAAAGCGATGAAATGACTGAAGCATGGAAAGAGGCTCTTTCAACAGGTGGCAGATGCACAAAAAATAAACCGGCAACATCAAATGTTTCAGGGGTAAAATCGAAAGATGATATATCGGAAGTCAGGTATTCAATAGATACATTTTGTTCGCTGGCTAAAAGCTGTGCCTTATTTTTAGCATCTGTACTAAAATCAAAAGCGGTTACCTGATAGCCATTGAGTGCCGCAAAGACGGCATTTCTTCCTTCTCCTTCCGCAGGAAGCAGTAATTTTCCGGGGACGCGTAATTTTTGATGTATGAAATCTTTGAAAAATGTATTAGGTTCTTTACCGTAAACGTATTCCTTTGAAACATAACGTTCATTCCAAAATGATGCATCCATATTTTGCTAAATTATAATAGAAAAAGGCGGTGTAAATAGTAACACCGCCCCTTTTTGTGCCCAGGACAGGATTCGAACCTGCACACCCTTACGAGCACTACCACCTCAAAGTAGCATGTCTACCAATTTCACCACCTGGGCAGATGGAATAAAACAATAGTCAAAATTAAATAATTAGACGGATAAAAGCACTATTTGCTTTTCTTTATTTTGATTATTTCTGGAACCCATTGGATATAGCCGCATTACGCAATCTCTGCAGGAAGGGCGATGCAAAAATAAAATCATGTAGTATTTCATTTTCACTTGACATGATTTCATCCTTATTTCCTTGCCAACATATTTCACCTTCATGCAGAAGTATCACATTATCACCAATTTCCATCACAGAGTTCATGTCGTGAGTGTTTATGATGGTAGTCATATTGTTTTCAATGGTAATGTCTTTAATCAGTTCGTCAATGACTAAAGAAGTTTTTGGGTCAAGTCCTGAATTGGGTTCATCACAAAAAAGATAAGAAGGGTTTAAAACAATGGCTCGCGCAATACCTACTCTTTTCTGCATACCACCACTTAATTCCGATGGAAATTTTGCATTAATCCCATCTAAACTAACTCTATTTAAACAGGTATTAACCCGGTCAGATTTTTCTTTTTTCGTCAAATCGGTAAACATATCCAGTGGAAACCGAATATTTTCCTCCACCGTTAGGGAGTCAAATAAAGCTGAGCCTTGAAAAAGCATACCTACTTTCATCCTTAAAGTCCTTAAATCCTTCTTTTTTAATTGTAGGAAATCTACCTTGTTGTAAAAAATTTGCCCTTCATTTGGCGCGATTAAGCCAACTAATAGTTTTAAAAGCACCGTTTTTCCTGCCCCTGATTTTCCAATAATTAAATTGGTCTTTCCAGGTTGAAACTCGGCCGAAATGTTTTTTAAGACAGGCGTATTTCCGAACGATTTATAAATTCCGCTAATTTTTATCATAAGTCTATTTACAGAAAATTAAATTAAAACTACGGCAATCAGATAATCAGCCAATAAAATCATGATATCACTAATTACTACTGCATTAGTGCTTGCCTTTCCCAATTCTATGCTACCGCCTTTTACGTTGTAACCTTGATAACAAGAAATAGAAGTGAGTAAAAAAGCAAAAACCAATGATTTAACAAACATCATGAAAACATTGTAAGGCATAAAAAATGACCTTAATCCCATGACAAATTCTTGTCCTGAAAGCAATCCTGTGGGAACCGATGCAATAAATCCGCCACCAATACTCACAAAAGCCGCGATAGCTACTAAAATGGGAATGATTATCACGGCAGCTAAAACTTTTGGCATTATTAGATAGGCAGCGGTATTAACACCCATGATTTCCATGGCGTCGATATGCTCTTTCTGACGCATACCCCCAATTTCAGAAGCCATGTTCGAGCCAACTTTTCCAGCTAAAACCAAGCAAGTAATGGTTGGCGCCAATTCTATAATGGTCATATCTCTTACCACGTAACCAATATAATAATCGGGCACTAAAGTACCATCAAGCTGATAAGCAAACTGAATGGCGGTAACTGCCCCGATAAATAGAGAAATGATAAAAACTATAATGAGGGAACCTACCCCAATGTCATGCATCTGTCGAATGACCTCTCTGTAGTACATGGACGTCTTTTCAGGCTTTGAAAAGGCGTTTCCCATCAAAATAAGGTACTTTCCCAGATGATCTAATAATTTAGTTATTACCACTTTCCTTTTTGTTAAAGACGAATTAAAAGTTAAAATTAATTAATTAAAACAAATAGAACCCGTATTCAGTTTAAGAAATAAATAGAAATAATGCCAGTTGCCATAATTACAGGCGCTTCTAAGGGTATTGGTTGGTCAATAGCTAATAGATTTGCTGAAAATGGTTTTGATTTGTTGATGATTGCCCGGGATATCGAAGGACTGCAGGCAAGAAGTGGGGAATTACAGCAAAGATTTCCTGCTCAGCGATTTACTACTTTTTCGATTGACTTAATGGATAAATCTCAGTTGAGCTCTCTTTCGCAGTTTGCCCTTGCGACCTTATCTTCAATCGATGTTTTAGTGCTCAATGCAGGCCTATTTGCTATGGGCGAACTGTTAAACCCCGAGGATAGTCCAAGTCTAGATGATTTTATGCAATTGCATGTGCTAAGTAATCATTATTTATGCCAAAAATGGCAGTCTTCTTTTAAAAAGGGAACGCATATTTTTTCTATTTGCAGTGTTGTTTCCAATGAACCCCGTTTCGATAGTCCAGCTTACAGTATATCGAAAGTAGCTCAGTTAGCCTGGACAAAAATGCTTCGTGCATCGTTTCTAGAGAGGGAAATTAAAGTAACAGCGGTATTACCAGGCCAAACATTAACCTCTTCCTGGGACGGCATTCCCGTAGAAGCAAATAGGATTTTATCAGCTGATGCTGTAGCCGATGCCGTTTGGAATGCCTGGGAAATGCCTGGAAATACCGTGATAGAGGAAATAGTTGTTCGTCCACAAAAAGGTGATTTATAATATGTCTAAAATTTTAATAACAGGTACAAGCCAAGGTATTGGTTTTGAACTTTTATGTCAATTCCTCCTGGACCAAAATCATGAGGTAATAGCTATAGCAAGAAAACCGCTGGATCAATCCATACCTGTTTTTAATCAGGCTATAAAGGAACATCGTCTTTTTCCTTTTGAATTAGATTTGGTAAAGGATGATTTTCATACCTTGTCTAATACTTTAAATGCGATGAACGGTCTGGATATTGTCATCAATAATGCTGGTTTTTTAGTAAATAAACCCTTTGTGGAACAATCGGAAGAAGATTGGCAAAAGCAATTTGAAGTGAATGTTTTTAGTCCGGCAAAGTTGATTCGTTTTCTTTATCCCTGGCTTCTTTTAAGTGGGAATGCCCATATTGTTAATATTACCTCTATGGGTGGATTTCAGGGAAGCAGTAAATTTCCTGGATTGAGTGCATACAGTGCTTCTAAAGCTGCTTTAGGAACTTTGACTGAATGTTTAGCTGTCGAATTTAGTGGCAAAGGTATTTCTGTCAATGCGTTAGCGCTTGGAGCGGTGCAAACTGAAATGTTATCGCAAGCTTTTCCAGGCTACGAAGCACCCATAAGTGCTCATAAAATGGCTGATTTTATATCTAATTTTGCACTAAACGGGCATCAATATTTTAATGGAAAACAAATTCCTGTGGCTTTTACCACGCCCTGATAATTTCTTACAACTAAAGTTTTAGAGAAATTGATACCTCATTTGATGGTATATTTTCCACCAAGCAGCACTAAATGCTGCATCATATTGACATTGGTATTTTATTTCCACAAACCTTTTTTATCAGGAATATATGATGAATAATATATTTTTTATTGCCATGATACTATTTTCCCAAGCTTTAATTGGGCAGAATATCGAGGGATTTTCTTTTAACGATTTTCCAGCAAGGGAGATAACAACAAAAAAAGTACCTGTTAACCTTAGTAGTCATCCGCTGGGGTCAAAATATAAATCAGCTATCACTGAACAATATAATAAGGGTCAAATAAATTTTGGTGGTCATTATATCGTGGTCCTCTGGGGTGCTGGTGCAGGTCTATCACTTGGTGTTATGGTTGATGTGTTGAATGGTAAAATTTATAAACTGCCATTAAGCTATGAAAACAGTTACCGTGGCACTTACCATGATCAGAATAAAAATATTTTATATGAAAAGCATAGCGATTTATTCATTTGCTATAAATCTAAATCAAATGAGATAAATTATGATAAAGTAGATTTGGATTATTCTTTCTATTCCTGGGATGAGGCGAAAAAACTATTTTCGTTCATTAGTACTAAAAAAATAACAACTGATGTCATTGATGAATGATTAAAAGTGGAATTTAGTCTCAATAATTCTAAACATTCCTTGCTATCCAAACATCATTCTCATTTGATGTAAATGGAACTGCATTTGGAAAAACGCTAAATATATTTTCTATGGGAGGCTGTTGAGCTCTAAGAACGTTAAATAATAGCAAGCCGTTAGGCTCTAAACACTCTTTTAGGGCTTCGAAATAATCTGTTGAAAAGAAATCTAAGGGCGTTTCATTATCATTGAAAACATCAAAGCAGATGAGGTCAAATTTTTCCTCGGTGTAGAACGGAAAAGCCAGGGCATCAGCCTGAACAGCACTAATGCCTGAATTTAAATATTGCAGGGTATATTTTTCTGCGAGATAAATGATGTTTTCATCTATTTCGATAGCTGTATAATAGGCATCAATATCCATTTTTTTTTCCAGCAAATAGGGGATACTACCCAGTCCTAATCCTAATAAGAGTACCTCTTTTTTATCCTTAATTTCAGGGGACAGATGAATAAACACATCGCGGAATTGGGAATAGAGATCATCCCAAGAGTAGATTGCCTGTTCAGAATACAATTGAAAACGACCTTTATGCAAGCAAACGGTCAGGGGTAAATCATTTTGACCCGAGATAGTTTCCAGTGGAAATTCAATCAGGTAACTAAGTATTTTTTTCCAAAAGGGGACCGTAAATCTATTTATTTCTCCCAAGGTCTTTGGTATGAGGTAATCTCAAAAATTTTAAGTAGAAGTAATCTTTGTTGAAAAGTAAGATCTGCCTGTCTTCTTGTCATCATTTGTTCAGCAGCACGAAAGGCATTTTCCGGAGAAAAAGTGATTCCTACCTGTCCACTTTCTGATGCGGCAAAAGACGGGATAAAGCGAGGAGCAATACCAGGAGTTAACGTATTCGCACAAATACCCGTTACAGAACCGGGAGTGAAAACGGTTCCGTTGGCCGTTTTTGTATGGTCGCCTAAAACAGCACCCATAGATTGTGTACCTGTAGGTATGAATTGTTCATCTCCCTCATTCCACATTTCTATTTCATCATAAGTGTGTTGCACACTGGCTGCCTGCGTTCCCGCCCCAAGATTACACCAATTTCCGATGATGCTGTGACCGAGGTAACCCTCGTAAGACTTGTTACTATAACCTTGAAATAGAGAGGATTCTATCTCTCCACCAATTTTACAAAAGGGACCTGTAGCTAAAGGCCCATAAATTTTAGTGCCCATTCGTAAAATTGAATTTTCTCCCAAAGCAAAAGGACCCCGGATAAAACAACCTTCCAGAATAGAAGAATTTCGTGATAGATAAATGGGCCCCGTCGATGTGTTCAGGTACGAACCCTGAACGGTGGCTCCTACCTCTATAAACAACTTATCGGCGGGACCGATAAGGGTATTTCCCGGAGGTAAGGGCATGGACTTACGCATTTTGCTAAGTAAACGAAAATCGTCAATAATGGCGGCTTCGTTCAGTAGTATTAAGTCGGTAAGTGAGCTTATTTTTAAAAATGGCGTGTCTTGAAGGTCTTGAGCATCAAGCTCTTCAATGGCTTCATCGTCGATTAATTTGCGCAGTTGTTTTTGATCAAGTTTGGCCACAACCAATTGGTCTTCATGAAGGAAGGCCTCATTAATATCCATTTGCCTAATCAATGCAACTAAGGCGTCAGAAGGTAATACAGCGCCGTTGATTACATAATTCTCGGTATCGTATTCGAGCGGATATAATTCAGATAGATAGTCTTGCGTAACCACACTCACTGGAAATCCCATGTAGTGAGACCATTTTTCTCTAATCGTTAAAAGACCAATCCGCAAATCGCAGACAGGCTTTAAGTGTGTAAGAGGTAAAAGATTCTCACGGGCTTCGCCATCGAAAAGAATTACTTGCGCCATACCTTGTTTTTTGGCATTAATAAATACACAAAAAGTCCCAACCGGAGTAAGATTGGGACTTTCAAGTTTAGAAGAAAAATTTAAATTTCTTTATTAAACTTAGTATTCCCGAATTTCTTATTGAATTTATCAATACGACCTGCCGTGTCAACAAATTTCATCTTACCAGTAAAGAACGGGTGTGAATTGTTAGAAATTTCAAGCTTAATTAATGGGTATTCTTTTCCGTCTTCCCATACAATCGAATCTCTTGTATTCGCACAACTT
>CANMVX010000018.1 GCA_947501115.1 Haliscomenobacteraceae bacterium | reverse complement strand
TTTTTCACCAATTATTTTAGCAGAGAAACCCTTCAATTGGAGGATGCCGCGGAAGGTGATAAAGATCAACTTATTGTCGGTTGGGTGAAAGATAAAGGTGACCTTATTAAAAAGGAGTTGATTGTTGGGAAAGTTAAAATGACAGGCTCTGTTTCAGCGAGCGGAAGTACCGCTATTCCAAAACCTTCCCAAAATGTTATCGGAGTTATCGAAGGTACTGATCCAAGTCTAAAAAATGAATATTTACTCCTTTCCGCGCATTATGACCATGTTGGTACTGGAAAAAAAGGTGGGGTGTTTACTCCTGAAGATTCAATTTTTAATGGCGCAAGAGATAATGCTATGGGTACTGCTGCTATTTTACATGCCGCAGCCGCATTGGCTAAAAAGAAACCTCAGCGTTCTATCATCTTTTTAGCCGTTACCGGTGAAGAAGTAGGATTGCTGGGAAGTAAATATTATGCCGAAAATCCAGTGATTCCGCTCAATAAAGTAATTTTTAATCTCAATACAGATGGGGCTGGTTATAATTCTACAAAACATATTTCAGTGATAGGTTGGGGGAGAACAGGGGTAGATAGCCTCATTTCACAGGCAACCAGAAAAGTGGGACTGGATGTTTTTAAAAATCCAGCCGCTGAGCAAAATCTCTTCGATAGGTCGGATAATGTTTCTTTTGCCGCAAAAGGTGTCCCCGCACTTACTTTTTCACCTGGTTTCGATGCCTTCGATGAAGAAATTGCAAAATATTATCATCAGGTTGGCGACGAAGCTGATACTGTGGATAAAGCCTATTTGTTGAGATTTTCACAATCGCTGGCCTATCTTGCCAGACTTATAGCTGATAATCAGGTTTTGCCAAAATGGGTGAAAGGAGATAAATATGAAGAAGCTGGCCTTAAACTGTACCGCAAATAGTGGAAAAATTAATGGATGCAAATATGCCTTCTCCGGCCCGGTATCATAATACGGGTATTGCAGCTATTGCTCTGGCAGCTATTCTTTGGAGTACAGGTGGCTTGTTTATCAAGTGGATTAATTTACCACCTATCTCTATTCTAACTTATAGAGCTTTTTTTGCAGCGCTGCTTTTTTTACTTGTTTTCAGGAAGAAAGTACTCGTTTTAACGCCTAAAATTCTTCTGGTATCTCTCTTTTATGCTTTGTTAGTCGGAACTTTCGTTTTTGCAACGAAATTGACTACTGCGGCAAATGCCATCTTTTTGCAATATACAGCGCCTTTGTATCTTATTATTCTTGAGCCGTGGCTCTTCAAATATAAATTATCTCTCCAAAATGGATTAACCGCCGTTTTCTGTATGCTGGGTATGGGCCTCTTCTTTTTGGATGAATTTTCTTTGGGAGGGTTTCTTGGTAATCTTTTAGCGCTGTTTTCAGGTGTCGCCCTCGCAGGTATGATGCTCGCTCAAAGGAATAACCCACAACATCATCACGAAGCGTCTATATTTTGGGGTAATGTTTGGGTCGTTATTATTGGGTTTACTTTTACAGTGAATGCGCCATTTCCCACCGTGAACGATTGGTTCATGCTCTCTTTTTTAGGCTTTATTCAAATTGGATTAGGATACATGCTTTTTACCTTCGGATTAAAAAGAGTTTCTGCCTTGGAAAGTTCTCTGGTTGCTATGCTGGAGCCTATCCTTAATCCGGTTTGGGTGATGATCGGGTTTGGTGAAATGCCAGGTTTTTTTGCCATCGTGGGCGCGGGAATTATTATTGTCGCCTTGGTATTCAGGACAATTTATACGACTTACGTTAAAATATAAAATATTTTTTTAATATGTTTGTGAGTAAGGTTAATTTTACTTACTTTCGTAGAAGTTTGTATTTCACATCTAATGAATGAAGTATAAATGGGTAATCTAAAATAATGAGTAAGGGGCTTCATTTTGTGAAGCCCCTCTTTATTTAAAAAGGGAGTGATGTACCCTCTGTTTCCGTTTTTTTCCTAAAAGCAGCTTGTAGTTTTTCCAGAATAGGTAAATTAGATCGATTAGTTATCTCCCGACCATCAATGTTATTAACTCTGGTTAATTCTCCCATGGTACCCGTGCAAAATACTTCATCGGCACTATAAAATTCTGTTACCGACAAGTTTTTTTCTCTAAATGGTATATCTAAATCTTTGCATATATTTATAACATGGGCTCGCGTAATGCCAGGAAGGCAATTATCGGCAAAAGGGGTTAATACCTCCCCTTTTCGAATCATGAAGACGTTAACGCTGTTTGCTTCCGATACGAATCCATGCTGATCTAACATTAAGCCTTCATCAACCCCGGCAAAGTTAGCTTCAATTTTAGCTAAAATATTATTTAACAGGTTATTATGATGAATTTTTGAGTCAAGAAAAAGCGGAGAATTTCTTCTAATAGCCGTAGTTACCATTTTTATATCGGGCGGAAAAACAGGCGGTTTCCACTCGGCTAAAACAATGAGCGTGCAACCTTTGGTGTTTAACCTTGGATCCATTCCAGAAGTGATTTTCTCGCCTCTGGTCAACGTTAACCTTATGTGCGCGTTGTCTCGCATGCCATTGGCCTCCAGCGTTTTAAAAATAGCATCTTGGATAAACTCCTTTGATGGAACTTGTTTGAAATCCAGCGCGTGAGCGGATAACGACATTCTCTCCAGATGTTTTTCCAGGCTAAATATCCGGCCTGAATATACTCTTAATCCCTCCCATACCGCGTCGCCGCCCTGCACAGAACTATCAAAAACAGATACTTTCGCTTCAGATCTGGGGTATAATTTATCGCCAACGTATATTAAAATATTCTCATTGGCCGTGTTATATGTTTGTAACATAAAATGTTCTTTTTAAAAATTAGGAAACTTTTAAACTTTTATCTATCAACTCAGCGTAAAATGGGGCACACTCAGCCGCCAATGGCTCTAAATGAGGGGGTAAAATGGTTTCTTTCTCAATATATGGTTTAAAGCCGTCAGATCGATGAACTTCTGCATACCAGTGGGGAGCCCATATTCCATCATATTCCTTTGGACCCGCAGCCCATTGGAGCATGGTGGGTAAATAAGGTATTTCACACAAATGACATATTTTCTCCAACATTGCCGCTGGATTTAATAACAGGTCTTTAGCATCAACAATAGCAGTTAATGCGTTATTATCATTCAAATAATGATATAATTTTTGTTGTAGTGCAACGCCTATATCTTCTATGCCTGGATTGGGTATAACTTTGGCATAAGATGCTATAATTTCCCTCGGATTTCTTATCAACAGAATATTTAAGGTTTTAGTCATAAAACCCCAATCTATGTCTATTAAATGGTGGGTCATCTGTTTGAAAAATAATATATTCTTTTCGGCAGGGCCCAATATGATATCTTTTATAACATCTGAACCATTATTTAGCTGGCAGGCTATGATTTGGTCTTTAACAGGATGGACAGCCTCCGTGGGGGTGCGCAATAAATAATGGGCATATAAAGGTTCATCAAATGCTTGAACATCAGGTCTTTCTCCAAATGAATACATAAAAGCGGTACTCACATTCCTGGGACTGGACCAAACATTCAATCGGGTTGGATTTGGAATCATTCAATTTTTTTTCGAATATAGGTCGATTTTTTCATTTTAAAATATCCATTTCCCTAAAATATTGTTAAAAGCTTTACTATTTTGATTTTTATGTTTGTTTTTATTACCTTAAACAACCTAATTTCTGACTTGTGGCTCGATTTTTAATTATATGGACCTTGATGAGTTGTTTACAGAGCGGTTATACAGTATTGGTCGCTGGAAATAAACCATTGGAGGGCTTATATCCTGGGTTTGTGTTAACGCTCAATGGCTATCAACTTACGGGACAAATTGGTGACATTATGGAAACGAATGGGAATCATTCTGTTATTTTTGTCAACGATTTTGGTTCCATATATAGTTATCACCCAAGGATGATCAGTGGTTTTTATTTGAAAACAGAAACAAATGCATTGTTTTATGAAAGTAAATTCGACGGTAAACACTGGTTATATCTCCAACTCTTATTTAGGGAAAAAGGCGTTTCTCTTTATCAAATGCCGGTAGATAGAATCCAATGGATATATGATAAAGGTATATCGAGGCCTTTCTCCTATCCAGTGATAGAATATTTCCTGGATGTATCCAGCTTTGGCAATCCAATAAAATTGACAAGAGCAACTTACAGGAAAAAATTAATGATGTTGTTTAAAAAGAGAAATCTTGATTTAGCCTCAAAAATAGGTAAGCCAGGCTATCGGTTTCAAAATTTGCCGGAGATAATCAGGCAATTCACACAAAGCTTACTTGACAAGGAAAAAATATTACTTTGATATTATTTACATCGGATCTTCACTGGTTTCCTGGTAAAAGGTAACATCAGTATGTATAAAATGCAACAGAATAGCTACTGCAAAAGGATTATTTCCCTTTCCTATTCCACAATTTTGAACGAGGTCTTTTTGAGGTAAATAGTGCAGATAATACCCATATTCTGACACCAGAGCTACCGTATCTTTTTTAATTTGTTCTGCAAAATCGATTAAATCAAATCTGGATAAGCCTTGAAAAATCAGCCAGTTCATTAATAAGGACATGCCCCCCCGGCCCGGTTTTTCTACTTGAGTAACATCGGCATATAAAGAATTTGAGGCTAATTTATAAAAGTCAGGTTTCTCAAAATTTAAACGCAAAGCACCCAGCATAGCTTCCGCTTGTTCCTGAACGGGTATGCCAGCCAATAGAGGCAGCAATCCGCCAATGGAACCCGATAGTGGAAGTTCTTTAGTAATTAAATCATACCCGCGATAGATACCATATTCCTCGTCCCACAATTGTTCATTCATACTGTAAAGAGCCAGTTCATTCCACTGTATAATCTCGCTCACATTTTTCCTGATGAATTTTCCCATAGCTATTAAGGCCTCATTGGACCAACAAAGTAGGGTATTGACTACAGGATCTTTCATAGCCCATTCTTTTTCAGGCTTTTGAGAGGAAGTCAGTAGGTCTTTTTGTTTGTTGAACAGGGCTGCAGAATTATCCTCCTCCGTCGATTGAGTTCTTTTTTTCCATGCGCTTAGGGATTCATCCCAGGCACAGGACCTTGGCATAAGGGATTCAATGGGGTGAAAAATGGAAACGAGCCCATCTTCCTCAATATCTCTATGCTCGTACCAATATAGGTGCGAATGAACCAACTTTTCATAATACTTCTTAACGAGCTTCCGACCTATTTTTTTATCTTCAATCTCTTGAACATACTGCCAGATGATGCCGGCATGAAGGGGAACCTGTATAAAAGGAGTTTCAATACCCTTTATAAACAAGGTCATTCTCCCATCTTCCTGCTGACTTTCAAATAAGGAATCTAATATGGTTTCCGCCCTTTCCAAAGGGAGTTTTGAGCCTCCAAGTAAAAAGAAATAGGGGGAGAAATAAGGCTCCGTTTTAAAAACAAGTAGTTGATCGTCTGTTAGTTCAATGGAAGATTGAAATAATTTGCCTGCTGCGTTCATAGATCTGTTTTCATCATAGTATCGTAAAAAAACAAAGATATTGATAATTTTTATAATGTAATCAAAATATTTATATTTTATATTTGCTAAATAGTTATTTTTATACTATTTAGTTTGTAAAATTACATGATATGGTTCCGATTCGCTGGGGGATTATAGCTCCGGGAAGGATAGCAAATAAATTTGCTTCCGATTTTTCTTTGATTCATAATCATTCTATTACCTCTGTTGCCAGTACAAACATTGAGCGTGCCAGGGTGTTTGCAGATAAATATAAACTGTCCTCATTTTATGGAGACTACATGGAGATGTTGACGAAGGAAAAGCTCGATATAGTATATATTGCCTCACCTCATTCCTTTCATTTTGAACAGGCAAAAATGTGCCTCGAAATGGGGGTTTCTGTTCTTTGTGAAAAGCCGGTAACCATTCATTCTGGTCAGTTAAAACAGCTTTTATCTCTGGCCGCCGAAAAGAGATTATTCTTTATGGAGGCTCTTTGGACCGTTTTTCTTCCTACTTATACCCAAATTTTTGAACGCATAGAACGGGGGGATATTGGATCGGTTATTAGCGTGAAAGCTGACTTTGGGTTTCAAATGCCTTTCGATCAGGATAGCCGGCTTTTTAATCCTTCTTTAGGCGGTGGTAGTCTCCTTGATATTGGTATATATCCTCTCCTATTAGCTACTTTATGTCTTGGTTATCCAGAAGAAATTAAAGCATTGGCCTCCTTGACTGAACTACAGGTTGATGATGAAATCGTGGCTATTTTAAAGTATAAAAAGAAGGGCTTAGCTCAAATTCAATCTACCATACGTGCAAATACCAGAACAGAGGCCTTCATTTACGGTGAAAATGGAAGTATTTGGGTGCCTAACAGGTGGATAGATAGCCAAAAATTTTATGTGTTAAAATCAGACGGACAAGTAGATTTGATTCATTCTCCATGGAAGGGTTTTGGTTACCAATTCCAGATTTTAGCCGTTGAAAAATGTTTGGCTCAGGGTCTTTTTGAAAACCCATTGGTTCCCCATTCCTTAAGTTTTCAACTGATGAATCAAATGGATGAAATAAGAAAGCAAACGGGAATTATCTATCCGGAAGATGCGCTTAATTACGAATAATTACCTTTTATTTTTCACCACAATTCATTGGCTAATAGTATTTTATTATTTTGATCGCGAATTTCAAATTTTACAGCAGGTTTGCTCCAGTCTATGTGAAGTAATCCGAAATTTAAACTGACGATTAATTTTCCAATGCGGTGTTTATTTGGTTCTTCCCTTAATTCACCCCAGGTATGAGTAAGACCGCTGCTGGTTATTTCGGGCAGGTCAAGGTCATTTGTCTTAATTCTGCTGTATTCCGCAATGTGCCTGTCCCCACTTAAAATAATAGGATTCTTTGGCTTTGTTTCAGTTATCAAATCTAATAACCGTTTTCTTGCTTTGGGAAAATTAGCCCATTTTTCAAACCCTTGTTCTTCTGAGATAACCTGAATGCCATTGGCAATAATATGAACATCAGCCTCACTGTTAGTTATCTCCTTTTTTAACCAGGCCCATTGCTCCTCCCCCAGAATATCACCTGTTTGATTTATTTCATATCTTTTTCCTTCCATTTTACTTGATTCCAAAGCGTCACGAAAATATCTGGAATCAACCAATAGTAGCTTTATTTTTTGTCCTTTCGGACCAAAAGTATAAGATTGATAAGCGCCCTCATGGTTCCAGACAGGTGCATCTCTCGGTACATCCAGAAAATCGAGCATTAATTTTTTGCTTTCCCGCTTGTAAGGATATTCCTTGCCTCCATCATTTACTCCAAAATCGTGGTCGTCCCAAATACCCGTTATCTGGGTTTTTTTTCTTAACGCAGAATAATCTTTTCCGCTTTTTTGTTTCATGTATTTATCGTGTAAGACCTTCATATCGTCACTGTCACCGTAGATATTATCACCTGTCCAGATCCATAGATCGGGCTGATTTTGAGCAACGGCCTTCCAAATGTCCTGGGGAAGATCCTGCCTGTCGCATGAACCAAAAGCTATGGTTGTAATAGCTCGTTTGGTGTTCCATTTTTGACCTTCATATAGCGCCTCCTTCTCTGCCGCTGCTTTTTTTGCCATTTGGCAGCCTGAAAGAAACACAATAGTAAGCAGAAGGAAATTCAGCGTTTTCATGAAGTAATATTTTATCAAAGATAGCATTAAATGTAGTCAAAGATTGGAATTTTACCCTAATTTCGGATTTTATTGCATTTTTTATTGACAAAATTTAAATGGTTATAATTATTTATTATGCCATTATAATGTCGTTAACTTTATTTTTTTTAAAATAAAATACTGATTTTGTAGCTATGGTAAGGCAACTATGGACTATTTTTTTGAAATGCTTAAGGTTAGCCTTCGTAAAATTGTATGTAAAGACAGGCTGATAAAGCCTATCTAAAAAGGAATTTAAGTTGCATAGAACTTTTAAAAAAGGTAAATTTACGTTTAGTTTTGCCCTTTCCTTTATATACCAATTTTTTAAAAAACTTAATTAAACCTTTCACCTCATCAGGGCGTGGGCTTATTATAATTATGGAAAATAGCAAAATCAAACCTATCATTTCGAAAGGGCTTTATACGCCCCAATTGGAAAGTGATGCCTGTGGTACTGGACTTATCGCCAATCTTAAAGGAAATAAGTCTCACGAATTAATAGACCAAGCCTTACAAATGCTTGAAAACATGGAGCATAGGGGCGCTTGTGGTTGTGAACCAAATACAGGCGATGGTGCGGGCATTTTAATACAAATCCCTCATTTGTTTTTCCAGCATAAGGTAAAGGAACTTGGTTTTTCCTTACCCGATATGGGTTTATATGGGGTTGGAATGATCTTTTTTCCGATGGATCGTGTGTTGAGGGATCAATGCCGCGTTCTTTTAAATGATTATATCGATGAATGTGATTTTGAATTAATTGGTTATCGCGACGTACCAACTCAAAATGAATCGCTCGGTGCTTCTGCCTTAATGGTGGAACCTAAAATTGAGCAGGTATTTGTAAAACCTAAATCTCCATTGGACAAAAAGTCTTTGGAGAGAAAGTTATATATATTAAGAAAATTTGCCACCCACAATATATATCATACTTACCCTCAGGCTAAAGATCATTTTTATATTCTTTCTTTTTCCTATAAAACCATTATCTATAAAGGTCAGCTAACTACCTATCAATTAAAACCTTACTTTATCGATTTGCAGGATGAACTTTGCACCTCAGCTATTGCCCTCATCCACTCCAGATTTTCTACCAACACAGTGCCTAAATGGAAATTGGCACAGCCTTTTCGGTATATAGCGCATAATGGAGAAATTAATACTATAACAGGAAATATAAACTGGTGGAGATCAAAAGAAAAAGAACTGGTTGCCGCTATTTTTACCCCAGAAGAACTGGAAAAACTTAAACCTATTTGCGGGGAGAGCTTATCCGATTCTGGTAATTTTGATAATGTTTTAGAGTATATTGTTCTTTCAGGATTCTCCCTGCCGCATGCTTTGATGATGATGATTCCTGAAGCATGGGAAGAAGCAGATAGAATGAAAGACGAAAAAAGAGCCTTTTATGAATATCACAGAACGCTCTCTGAACCTTGGGATGGTCCTGCCTCTATCTGTTTTACTGACGGTATTGTAGTAGGTGCAACCCTCGATCGAAATGGTTTACGCCCCTCCCGATACTGTTTGCTGGATGATAGCACGCTCATCGTTGCTTCAGAAGCGGGTGCACTGCCTGTGGATCAGAGTAAAGTGGTATTAAAAGGCAGATTGCAACCTGGAAAAATGCTTATCGCTGATTTAGATGAACATAGAGTCGTTGGCGATGAAGAATTGAAAAGAATAATATGTGAGCGTTTTCCTTATCGTCAGTGGTTAAATGACCATAAAATTAATCTGAAAGACCTTCCCTTAACTTCTTCCGTTTCTTATCAACAGGACGAGAAGACTTTATTGAGAAATCAACACCTGCATGGGTATTCAAAGGAAGACATCAGTGTTCTTATGTTACCCATGATGGTTGACGGGCAGGAGCCTCTCGGTTCTATGGGCATTGATACCCCTCTGGCAGTGCTTTCACATCATTCTCAGCATTTGTCAAACTACTTTAAACAATTATTTGCTCAGGTTACTAATCCGCCAATTGATCCCATTAGGGAAAGGTCGGTGATGTCCATTTTTGCTATGTTGGGCGGTGCGCCAAATCACATGAATCTGACGCCGGAAAGGGCCAATTTTATACATTTGGAAAGCCCTATTCTGTCGAATGCCGAGCTAACTAAAATAAGAGATATTTCCGTAGGTCCATTTAAATCGGGCGTAGTCAATCTTGTTTTTAAAGCGGACGGACAAGCTGGACGATTAAAAGCGGCCATAGACCATATTTGTGCCGTGGCCGAAGATATGGTTAGAAATGGATTTACTATTTTAATTTTATCCGATAGAAATGCCGATGCTTTTCAAGCACCTATTCCTTCCTTACTTGCCGTAGGTGCAATTCATCATCATTTGGTTAAGGAGGGCTTGAGAGGTTCAACTTCCCTTGTATTAGAAGTCGGCGACACGCGCGAAGTTCATCATTTTGCCACGCTGCTGGGCTACGGCGCCTCGGCGATAAATCCTTATTTATCATTTGCCACCATCGCTGATTTATTAAATAGAGGGAGAGTTAAAGTGGATATGTCCCTGGAAAAGGCGATATACACGTTTAAAAAATCAATTGATAAAGGCATCTTGAAAATTATGTCTAAAATTGGTATTTCTACCCTTCAATCATATCAGGGGGCTCAAATATTTGAAGCACTGGGTTTAGCCACAGAGGTGGTCGACAAATGTTTTAAAGGGACTATATCCAGGATTGAAGGCATTGGTTTTGATGGTATTGCGCAAGAAATTCTGGAGCGCCAACACAGGGCTTATCCTACTCAGGGTGGACATGATTCGCAATTAGACGTCGGTGGCATTTATCAGTGGAAAGTTAAAGGGGAAGCCCACCTTTTTAATCCGCAATCAATCCATTATTTGCAAATTGCTGCCAGAAATAATGATCAGGCAGCCTATAATAAATACGCAGAAGTAATCAATGAACAGAGTGTTCAAGCATTAACTTTAAGAGGATTACTCACTTTTCGACGAGGTAATCCTATACCTATTGAAGAGGTTGAACCTGTAGAAAATATTTTAAAGAGATTCGCCACTGGTGCCATGTCATTTGGTTCCATTTCCCATGAGGCGCACGCAACGCTCGCTATTGCGATGAATAGAATAGGGGGGAAAAGTAATTCCGGCGAAGGAGGTGAGGACGAAATCCGTTTTCAACCTAAAGAAAATGGCGATTGGGAACGCTCAGCTATAAAACAAGTAGCTTCCGGTCGATTTGGTGTGACAAGTTATTATTTGGCAAATGCCGATGAATTGCAAATTAAAATGGCTCAAGGGGCTAAACCCGGAGAGGGAGGACAGTTGCCTGGTCATAAAGTGGATGACTGGATCGGTAGAGTCAGGCATTCTACACCTGGCGTTGGCCTTATTTCCCCGCCTCCTCACCATGATATTTATTCTATTGAAGATTTAGCTCAATTGATTTTTGATTTGAAAAATGCTAATCCCTCCGCAAGAATTAATGTCAAACTGGTGTCAAAAGCTGGTGTAGGTATCATCGCTTCAGGTGTTGCTAAAGCTCATGCCGATGCCATTCTCATTTCAGGACATGACGGTGGAACAGGTGCTTCGCCACTAACCTCGGTTAGGCATGCCGGCCTTCCGTGGGAACTTGGACTCGCCGAATCTCACCAGACTTTAGTGAAAAATAAACTGAGAGATAGGGTGGTGCTGCAAACCGATGGTCAGTTGCGGACAGGTAGGGATATTGTTATGGCAACTCTATTAGGTGCGGAAGAGTGGGGAGTCGCTACGGCTGCCTTAGTGGTAGAAGGTTGTATTTTAATGCGTAAATGTCATGTTAATACCTGCCCCGTCGGCATCGCTACCCAAGATCCGGAACTCAGAAGCAGATTTACAGGGAAACCGGAACATGTTATTCAATTTTTTCACTTCCTGGCCAATGATGTTCGCCAGATTATGGCGGAACTCGGATTCAGATCTATCAATGAAATGGTAGGTAAAGTAGAAATGCTGAAATTGAAAAAAGATATTCAACACTGGAAATATAAACACCTCGATCTCAGTCCTATTCTGTATAAAGAACCTGCCGATGAATCCGTTGGTCAGTATAAAATGGTTCAACAGGATCATGGTATGGCAAATGTCCTGGATCATGCCTTAATTAAAGCAGCTTTGCCTGCTTTGGAAAATGTTCAAAAGGTAGAGGCAAATTTCAATATCAGGAATATAGATAGGGCAACAGGAACCATGCTTTCTTACGAAATTTCTAAACGATTTAAAGCAGAAGGTTTGCCTGAAGGTACTATTCAATACACCTTTAATGGTTCGGCCGGTCAAAGTTTCGGTGCTTTTGGAGCAAAAGGTATTCACTTTAGACTGGAAGGGGAAGCCAATGATTATTTTGGAAAGGGCTTGTCAGGTGGACGATTAATCGTTGTACCTGACAAAGAGGCTACCTTCATTGCCCGCGATAATATTATTATTGGCAACGTTGCATTTTATGGCGCTACTTCTGGTGAAGCGTATATAAATGGTTGTGCCGGCGAACGTTTTGGGGTTAGAAACTCAGGGGTCACTGCCGTAGTAGAGGGAATTGGTGACCATGGTTGCGAATATATGACAGGGGGCGTAGTTGTTGTGCTGGGTGAAACGGGCGAGAACTTTGCCGCCGGTATGAGTGGTGGTGTCGCTTACGTTTACGATAAGGAAAATACTTTTTCTCCCCGTTTGAATAGGGAAATGGTGGAGCTTGAGGTGTTGGAAAATGATGATCTCGATATCTTAAAACAACTGGTTCTTAATCATTATTTTTATACCAAATCTCCATTTGCTGGTGAGCTCCTGGATCATTGGTCAACAGAAATACTTCATTTTAAGAAGGTTATGCCTGCTGATTATAAAAAAGTGTTGGCAAATCGGAATAAAAAATTGCAATTGTTAGTTACTCCGGTGAATGCCGGATAATCAAACTTCTATAAAGATAAGATTATGGCAGATCCTAAAGGATTTTTAACATTTAAAAGAGAACTTCCTTCCTCCAGGGAGGTTAACGTTCGTTTATCAGATTATAAGGAGATTTATGACGAGTTTCCCGTAGAAAAAACGAAACAACAAGCCGCGCGCTGTATGGATTGTGGTGTTCCGTTTTGTCACTCGGGCTGTCCTTTGGGAAATGTAATTCCTGAATTTAATGACGCTGTTTATCGTGAAGAATGGCAAGAGGCATTCCAGATTCTATCGGAAACAAATAATTTCCCTGAATTTACAGGCCGTATTTGTCCGGCTCCTTGCGAAGCTGCTTGTGTCCTTGGTATAAATCAACCGGCCGTTGCTATCGAGCACATTGAAAAAACCATCGTCGAGATGGCATTCGAAAAGGGTTTCCTCAGACCTAAAGCACCAACCTTCAGAACAGGTAAAAAGGTAGCCGTTATAGGTTCTGGTCCCGCTGGTCTTTCCGCCGCCGCAGAGTTAAATAAATATGGTCATAGTGTCACTGTTTTTGAACGTAATGATCGTATTGGAGGCCTTCTTCGTTATGGTATCCCCGATTTTAAACTTGAAAAATGGGTACTTGAACGTCGTATCGGCCTAATGGAAGCTGAAGGTATTCGCTTCAAAACAAACGTAAATGTCGGGGTTGATTTATCTGTTGATCAATTGAAAAACGATTTTGATGCTGTCGTATTAACTGGTGGTTCTACCATTCCCAGAGATCTTCCCATTCCTGGCAGAGAAGGAAAAGGTATTTATCCGGCAATGCAGTTTTTAGAGCAAAATAATCGAAGAGTCGCTGGTGATTTTATTCCTGAAGTAGAATCTATTCGGGCAACAGGTAAACACGTAGTCGTTATTGGTGGCGGTGACACTGGCGCCGATTGTGTGGGTACCTCTAATAGACAAAAAGCCAAATCAGTAACCCAATTGGAGGTTTTAGTGAAACCTTCTTTAAGCAGAACACCTGATTCATGGCCAAACTGGCCACTCATTTTAAGAACAAGTTCTTCTCATGAGGAAGGTTGCGACAGGGAATGGTCTGTGCTTACTGAATCTTTTGAAGTGAACGAGAAAGGTGAGGTCTCTGCTATCCATCTTATAGACGTTGAATGGGCTTTTATTCCTGCTGAAAACAGATATGGATTTTCAAAAAAAGCAGGTACTGAAAGAATAATTCCCTGCGATCTTGCTTTGCTTGCTATTGGCTTCGTTCATCCTCAACACTATGGTTTATTGCAACAATTAGGCGTCGCTCTCGATGAAAGAGGAAATGTTAAGGCTTCAAACTTTAAAACTTCTGTCGATGGTGTTTTTGCCGCCGGTGATGTTCGCCGCGGACAATCTTTAGTTGTTTGGGCTATTGCAGAAGGAAGAGATGCTGCAAAGGAAGTACATGTATTTCTTGACAGTGATTCTTAAAAAAAGTTAGGGCATACTATTTATAGGACACTATTTTCAGGAATCTTTCCCTTAACCCCTTTAAAGTAGTTCCATATAAATTCCATGTCATTTTCCATATCATCAGTAGGGTAAAATGGGTCGCTAATGACTACTTTTTTGTCTCCAAAATTAAACTGGACCATGATAATGGGAACTTTGGCTCCCTTGGCTATAAAGTAAAACCCTGTTTTGAATTTATCAACCTTTTTTCTGGTACCTTCAGGTGACATGGCCACAGCAAACTTATCGTGAATATTGAATATATTTATCATGCTGTCGACCATGTTTGTTCTCTCCGTTCTATTGACTGGATACCCTCCAAGTGCATAGAAAATAAATCCTAAAGGACCTTTAAAAAGAGATTCTTTGCCAATAAATCTTATATCTTTTCTTAAGATAGACCTGAGGACCAGACCTATGGGAAAATCCCACCAAGAGGTATGTGGGGCTGCAATGACCAAATATTTTTTAATATCATTTGGAAAATCTCCAATAATTTTAAACTTCGCTACAGTAAGAAATATAAATTTGGAAAAAATTCGGAACATAAGGATTGATTTTGATATTTAGCCCTTCAATGTAAATCAAAATCTTTTTATTTTATTAAAAAACCTTGGAAATTCCTCCAATTATAAATTGTACACCTATAGACATTACTATAAATCCCATAATTCTGGATAGTGCACGAAGTCCAGCCTCACCCAAAAACTGGTATAATAATGGGGCAAATCGCAAAATGAGGTAAACGATGACACCCATAGTGAATATTACGCCTACAATGGTACCTTTTTGCCACCACAATGGATATTCGTCGAAGTAAGTTATAAGTAAAGAGATAGACCCGGGACCGGAAAGGAGAGGCATGGCCAAGGGAGCAAATGAAATATCTTCTTTATGAAGGGCTTCTTCTGTTACCTTTTTTGAGGTCGCACCACTTTTAGAAATATTTCCCGTAAGTAGGGTGTAACCTGAACTCATGATGACCAACCCTCCCGCAATACGCATTGCTCCAATGCTGATGCCAAAAAATCCTAAAATCCAGGTTCCCGCCAGAAAAAATAAGCTTAAAATCAGAAAAAAGTATAAACTCGTGAGTCTGGACGTTCTGTTTCGTTCCTTTTGGGTATATTCTGGTGTCATGGCTAAGTAAACAGGAACGGCACCCAATGGATTAACTACGGAAAAGATGGAGGCCAAAGTGGCTATATATAATTCAATCATGATTTACTCTTTTACTTAAAACGTATTTTATGACTAAAGTCACTTTTCCTAAGTAATAAAAATATAGTGACCTGTCCTAAAAAAAGTTTACACCTTTCATCCCTGACCCCCTCGGGGTCACATGTCTATAGACTATCATGCCCCTGGCGGCACAAATTTCACCAAATTACCATTAAGCCCCTGGCGGCACAAATTCCCCTATATACCCTTTAGCTCCTGGCGGCACAAATTTGCCCTATATACCCTTAAGCCCCTGGCGGCACAAATTCCCCCAATAATCATTGTCCTTCCTCCAGCGTTAATTTTAGTTTTATTTTTTTCTGATTTCTAAGAAGTTCGAGCTCCACGACGTCCCCAACTTTATGTTTTTCCAAAAAAAGATACAAATCGCCATTGTTTTTAATGGGCTCCTTATCTATTCCCACCAAAATATCACCAAGAATGATTTCTCCATATCTATTTCTTCGGGTGGGTTGAAGGCCACTTTTCTCGGCGTTACTTCCAGGGGGTACATTTAAAATGAGGGGACCCTGTAAACCATATCGGGAGACTATATTATTACTTGCCAGTTCAACGCCTATGGTTGGTCGTTGAATTTTTCCATACCTTATCAGTTCGGGAACCACCCAGCGAACGGCATCGACAGGGATAGAGAAGCCAATACCAGCGGAAGCGCCAGATGGACTATAAATAGCGGTATTTACACCTATTAATTTTCCTCCGGAATCGAGTAGGGGCCCACCCGAATTACCTGGATTAATCGCTGCGTCCGTTTGTATGGCATCTCTGATAGGAACGCCTGCTCTGGACTGTATTTCTCTGCCGAGGGCACTTACCACACCGGTAGTTAATGTTTGGTCAAGACCAAATGGATTACCAATAGCAAAAACAGATTGCCCAACTTTTAGATTTTCGGATATTCCAACGGGTATGGCGTATAATACTGAAATAGGGGCTTTGATTTTTAGAACGGCTAAATCTTTCTCAGGTGCCACGCCAATCAGTTCGGCCGGCCAGTTGGATTGATCTGCCAAGGTTACTGTTGCTTTGTCGGCGCCTTCAATCACGTGATAATTGGTGACAATGTGCCCCATTTTATCCCATATAAATCCAGACCCCGTCCCACTTTTTATCTCAGAAATATCTCTGGTCCAGAAATTTTCACGAATATTCGTCGTAGTGATAAAGCATACTCCAGGTGCTGCTTTTTCAAATAATTGTATGGTTGACAATTCTGTAGAAGTCAACATAGTAATGCTATTATCTGAAGAAGCGGTAGGCGCACCATTGGTTGATGTGCTTTTTTCCATCCATGCGGCACCTCCGAGGAAGGCTACAATGATTAAAGAAATACCGGCAATAATTTGCCAAATGGAAGACGAAATGCGGGCCATTTTTTTTCTTTTTTTATTAAGTTTTTCTTTCTTTTTTCTTTGCAGCAGGAAATAAAATATTGTTTAGAATGAGTCGATACCCTGGTGAATTCGGATGCAGACTCAAATCAGTTTCGGGATCATTGACATGATGGCGATAATCTTCAGGGTCGTGTCCACCATAAAATGTCCAGAAACCCTGTCCAAATATGCCATGTATGTATCTTGCCTCCTGAAAGGGTTTGTTATCTCCGAGAATTAAAACATTTGACTTAATATTTTCCTGGTTGAATGCCGTGGTTTGACCCATGAACCCTTTTACCAAGCGCGTGTGATTTTGGGTTAACATCGTTGGGATGGGATCCCATTTTGCTGAAAATTCAAACAGATTGAAGTAATCCTGTTCTGCAGGCATAGGTCTTTCAGGCGCCACATCAATGGAAGAATATTCATACTCCATAGGATTTTGCGAGAGCTGGAATTGACTGAACGCAAAAGTATTATCAAAATTCAGTTTTGATTGTGACTGAGGATCTGCTTTGTCTCCGTCATACATGTAGTCGCAGATATCGACGCCATCGGCAGCTAATGCAATGTCATAAGTGTCTGTAGCTGAGCACATGGCAAACATAAAACCACCGCCACCAACAAATTCCCTGATTTTCTTAACCACCTGAAGTTTCATTTGTGAAACCTTTGGAAAACCTAGTTCAGCGGCAAGTTCCTCCATTCTGCGCTGATTTTCTCTGTACCAGGGGAAGGCAGAATAGGTTCGGTAAAACTTTCCATATTGACCAGTGAAATCCTCATGATGCAAATGCAGCCAATCATAAGTAGCCAGTTTGCCTTGCACCACTTCCTTATCATAGATGGTTTCGTAGGGAATTTCAGCGTAGGTAAGGACCATGGTTACAGCATCATCCCATGGCTGAATTTTTTCTCCCGAGGATTTAAATTCAGGCGTATATACGGCAATTTTAGGCGCTTTTTCTAGTTTAATCGCATCCATATTTTTTTCTGGATTAGCAATTTCAGCCAGTAGATTGTCAAAAGCTGCATCGGAAAGCGTTTCAAAACTAACCCCTCTCGTTTTACATTCTTTTTCAAATGTGGCACTATAGGGAAAAGCAAAACTTCCTCCTCTATAATTTAACAACCACCAGCCTTCCTGTCCAGCTTCCAATACCCAATAAGTAACACCATAAGCCTTTAAGTGGTCTTTTTGACCCTCAAAATCCATGGGTAATAGAAGGTATGAAGCTTTTGCTTGAATGGAAACCAAAAGTAAAAAAGAAATAAATAGACCCTTAACGGTCAGTTGAATATTCATATTTGTCCTTTTACGTAACATTGATAATTTCATATACAACAAAATAAGGTTTTTTGTGGTTCAAACCGTACATTTATCGTCGTAAAAAAAAATAAATGCAACAGCTGGTTTTTGAATATAGTGGATGGTATGTCCTTATTTGTTTGTTGGTCGCCTTCACCGCTGCTTTCTTTCTTTATTTTCGAACAAATGAAATGCCGGAAAGTTATGCATCCTGGAAGTTCGGTTTGGCATTTCTTCGTTTTATTTCAGTGTTTATTATTGCTTTACTCCTTTTGTCGCCTCTTTGGCGAAGAAATATTACCAAACTTCAGAAACCTATTTTAGTGATTGCTCAGGATGCTTCCACTTCGGTAGGTGATTTTCTTAAAAAAAACGACCCTGATTATTTGTCTAATTTAAATGAAATGGTTGATAATCTTAAAAAGGATTATCAGGTAGAAACCTTCTCTTTTGGTGAAAAAATGGTCAATGAATTACCAGATAAATTTTCAGATAGAGTAACAAATATTAGTGAGTTATTAGAGGAATTGTCCACTCGCTTTGCAGGGAGTAAAATAGGTGGGGTGGTGCTCGCATCTGATGGTATCTATAACCAGGGTAGCAATCCCTTATATACCGCCGCAAAGTTGAACGTACCCATATATACAGTAGGTTTGGGGGATACCTCAACTAGAAAAGATCTTATCATTAATCGCATTTTTCATAATCAAATAGTGTATGCAGGCGACGAAATGGAGGTACAAATAGATGTTTTAGCAAAAAATTTGCTAGGAAAAGGTAGTAAAATCTCTTTAGTAGAGGTAAATGCAGGTAAAACCAAATTATTAAAATCAGTAGATTTTAAAATAGACAAATCTTCTTTTTTTAATTCCTTTTCCTTGACCATTCCAGCTTCTTTACCCGGGACAAAATATTTTCGTATTATAGCCTCTCCAGTTGAAGGTGAAGTTTCTAAGATAAATAATAGCCGCGATTTTGTAGTAACGGTGTTAGATGGACGGCAAAAAGTACTCATTTTTGCTCAATCTCCTCATCCCGATATGGGCGCACTTAGACAGTCTTTTAGTGCCAATAAGAATATTGAAGTTAAAACAGCTTTTTTAGGTGATCCTGTTCCGAATTTTGCAGAATATGATTTAATCATTTTACATCAACTTCCCGCAGTTGGTCGCAATTTTGAGCCAGTCATAAAACAAATTAAAGATTTAGGGAAATCGCATTGGTGGATTGCAGGTGCACAAACGGACTTCAAAGCATTAAATGATTTTCAGGAGTTAAATAGCCTAAGGATTAATTCAAATCTCGGTGCTGAAAGTGAATCATTGTGGAATAAAAATTTTAATTTATTCAATGGGGAACCTGAATGGCCTCAAAAAACGGACAGATATCCTCCGATCCAAGTGCCTTTTGGTGATATTGAAGCAAATAATGCTGGTCAGGTATTGTTATATCAGAGGATTAAAAATGTAGGTACTTCCTATCCTTTGTTAACGTTAGGGGAGAATAATGGGGTTAGAAGCGCCCTTTTTATAGGAGATGGCTTGTGGAAATGGAGATTATCGAACTTTCAGATGTATGAGAATCACGAGGTTTTTGATGGTTTAATGGGGAAAATAACGCAATATTTAAGTGTAAAACGCGATAACAGGAGATTCAGAGTAACGACAGGCAAACCTGTGTATGATGAAAATGAGCCGGTTTCTTTTGTTGGAGAACTATATAATGCCTCCTACGAACTTATTAATACACCCGAAGTTAATCTTGCATTGAAAAACACCGAGGGCAAAGAGTATAAATTTTTATTCAATAGAGTGGGTAAAGGTTACCAATTGAACGCCGGGGTGCTTCCAACAGGTAGTTACAGTTATGAAGCCACTACAAGTTATAATGGAAAGGAGTGGAAAAGTGACGGTCAATTTACCGTTCAACCGCTACAATTTGAATTCATAAATATAACGGCGGACCATAATATTTTGAAGGCAATAAGCACAGAAAGTGAAGGACAATTCTTTGGTCAAAAAGAATTGAATGAACTATATGCAAGCATTAAAAAGTCTGCTGCTCTAAAACCAGTGTTAGTTACTGAAAAGAGTTCACAAACTTTATTAAGTATGCCGCTACTTCTTCTGCTATTGCTTGTTGCCCTAAGTTTGGAATGGGCAATAAGGAGGTATATAGGTATTTACTAACCCAATATTACCAACTTACATCATCTTCACTATTTAATTTAGGCTTATTTTCAGCTGAATTCTGGTCTTTTGGGTAGTCCTCATCGAATTCTAAACCGTTTTCATACTCCTCATGACGGCGTGAAAACTCATCGTAGTCATAGTTAGGCATCAGTTCCGTTTTGATATAGGAAATGACATCTTCTAAATTACCAATAAAGCGATTGAAATCTTCTTTATACAAAAAGATTTTATGTCGTTCATAACCCTCATCATTAAATCGACGGGTACTTTCAGTCAGCGTAAGGTAAAAGTCCTCACCTTTCGTCTTACGAACATCAAAAAAATAGGTTCTTCTTTTTCCTGCTTTTACTTTTACGGAATATACGCTATCCTGCTTCCGTTGAAATTGATCATTTTCCACAATACATGATTTAAACTTGACGATTATATTTCTAATGTTTACAAATATAACTAATTAAGTAATTAAATTTATTTATTCGTTCATTAGATAGTTTTTAAAGATTTTTGAACCTTTTTTATGGGATTTTCAGGAATTTTCAAAAAAAAATAAAAAATAAAATAAAATAAAATTTCATCGATTTTCACAAATATTTTAACAAGTAATTGATTTACATAGTTTTATATTAAAATGATAATGAAATAAATTTCACAATGAACTTAATTTGTCTTTGTAAAGCCTTGCAGGCTGTCGCATATTTGTATTGTGGAAGGGAATAAGGGGCAGTTGAAAATCAGAAAACGTTCTGAAGAAAAAATTTGATTATGTTCATGGGATTATATTGTCGGGGTTTTGTCGTCCCGGAAATATTCGGGACGATAATTCCACTATTTAATCCTTGTTACAAGGCAAAAATGTTTGCCTGAAGATAAAGGTCCAGGGGTTTTTCCCCGATTACAATTTGAAGGTGTAAAAATACACTCTTTCAGTTAATAAGGGTTTAAGTGGCGGTTTTTTATTAAAACATTAACGTTTGTAAGAAACCGCTACATTGTCCTTCTCAAAATGTGTTTATGTTCATGGGATTATATATAAGTCGTGCCTTAAGGGACGACTTTTTTTTTGCCCCTACCCCAAATACGTTTTTTTCCTTATTTTTTCTTTGCCATTCCTAACTATATTGAATCCTGGTAAAATGAATAAGATTTTATTTATACCACTGCTTACTTAGTTTTCTATTTCTTTAAGTCCTGACTTTTTTCCATTACAATTTTTTTATCTATATTTAATTTATAAATAAATCACATGAAATATTCTTTCCTCCCTCTTCTCGTTTTATTCGCTTTTGCTTGCAAAACTGAATTACCCCAAAAGGATTATGCTTCTTTACAAATATTATTTAAGGATTGGAGAGCTTTTGAAGTGCCTCCCTTAAGGGATGTTGCTCCTGATTATACCAAAGCAACCTTTAGCAAAAGGATGAAAGATTTTGAAATTCTTAAAAAAAGATTGAACCATTTTGATACCAGTGGCTGGCAGGTGGCTCAAATGAATGACTGGAAGATTATCCATGCTGAAATGAATGGCTTCGATTTTAATCATAGGATTTTAAAACCCTGGGAAAGAGATCCGGCTTTTTATAAATTATTATGGACTGAAAGAAGCGATGTGCCAGCTCATGAAGGTCCAACGCCTCATTATACCACCGAACTCTGGCAGTATAAATTCCCTTTGAACGCAATGGAAAGAAAGAAATTTATTGAAAATATTAATAGAATTCCTCCTTTTTGTGAACAGGCAAAATTAAATCTGACAGGTAACGCAAGGGATTTATGGATAGCGGGTATCAGGGATATTAATGGCCAGGCTGCCGATTTAAATAGTGTGCTGGATCTTCCTGGTGTTTCTTCCGATCAATCTTTAGTTTCTGCTATTAAAGCGGCTATCGCTTCAACCAATGGATTGGAAAAATGGCTCATCGCGGAAACCAGTAAAAAAAATGGTCCTTCTGGTATTGGAAAAGATAATTATACCTGGTATTTGAAAAATGTTCACCTCGTTCCGCTAACCTGGGACGATGAGGTTCTTTTACTCAAAAGAGAATTGGCAAGAGCCTGGAGTTCCCTGAAGTTGGAGGAACATCGCAACAGGAATTTACCACCTTTGGTGCCAGCTTCCTCTCCTGAAGATTATAACAAAAGGGCTGATGAGGCCGCAAAAAGCTTAATGTCTTTCCTTAAAGAGGCGGATATTCTGACCGTAAAAGACTATTTCGATCCGGCCTTAAGGGAACATCTTGGAAAATTTGTTCCGGAAAATACAAGGAACTTTTTTTGGATCACCGCTCATCTCGATCAACGTCCTCTTTTTTCTCATTTTTATCATTGGTTCGAATTGGCTCAAATGGATCTTGAACCTCACACAAATCCTATAAGAAGAGATCCTTTGTTATATAATATTTTTGATTCCCGAAATGAGGGAATAGCTACCGCGGTAGAGGAAATGTATATGCAAGCCGGTCTTTATGACGATCAGCCAAGAGTTCGTGAAATCGTATATATCATGCTGGCTCAGCGTGCTGCCAGAGGCCTGGGTTCATTGTACGCCCATGCAAACATAATGTCTATGGAAGAGGCTGGGGGAATTCACTCAGAATTCACACCGAGAGGATGGATGAAAACGGAGAAGGAATTACGCATTTTTGAACAACAACTCTATCTCAGACAACCAGGGTATGGAACCAGTTATATCACAGGAAAATATTTAGCCGAACAAGCTATGGCTGAATATGCTCAAAAATTAGAAGCCAATGGTTTACCTTTTTCAATAAAAAGTTTCTTAGACAATCTAAATAAAATGGGTAATATTCCCATGGATTTGTCCCGCCAGGAAATATTAGATACAGTTGGTAACGAGTAAGATCTAATTCATCTGAGAGTGATGATAATATTTAGACCCTAAATACTTGACATCATTTCATAAGGTTGAAATGATGTCGAGTACCTCTTTTTCAGTTAGCCCAGTTAGCTGGGTAAGTATTTCCACGGACATATTATTGCTTACACCATTTTGTATGATTTGTACGATCATGGTTTTTTTACCCTCCTCCTTTCCTTCCTCCTTTCCTTCCTCTTTTCCTTCTACTTTTCCTTCTTCAAAGGCGGTATCCATTGAGTTTTTTATATCCCGATAGAATTTTTTACTGTCCTCATAAGATTTAAGTTCTTCTCTTGTAAAATGAGCTACCTCGGCTATGGCAAATAATTTTTCAAATCTTTCTTCTTTTAATTGATCAGGTATTTTATTCAACTTGTGCAAATTTTTTAAAACGAATAACCATTTTTCAAAATTGGTGGATAATTCATCTATTTTTTTCTTGAATTTGGGCAATTCCAGATAAATGAAGGTAAGTTTATCATAAAATACTTTGCAGGTTTCTATATCTGTTAGCTTTACATCATATCGGTATTTATGGATATCTGACTTGTCCTCTTCAAAAACAAAATCGAGAATAGCTACCGTATATACCGCTTTTAATTTGAAGTCCCAATCGTTTTGCTTCGCTTGTTCCTGTATGGGAAAAGTGGCATAAAATAGGGTTCTATCCTTAAAATAAGATTGTTTGGCTTTCTGTAACTCAACGATAAATTTTTCTCCTTTCTCATTTTCGCAATAAATATCGAATATGGCTCTTCTGTCAAGAGGACTTGATCCAAGATGTTCTGTATTTAAATAGGTTATATTTTTTATTGGGCCTTCCTGTTCTATGAGTAATTCGTTTAAAAAATCGAGGAGTAAAGGCTTGCTGGGCTTTTCCCCGAACAACTTTTTAAAGCCAAAATCAGTGAATACATTGACATACTTTTCTCTTGGTTCCATCATTATTTCTACATTATTTTCTAAATATAGTCTATTTAGCACTCAAAAGGTGCAGACCTAAAAATAGACTTCCCCTGATTTCTTTCATCGCCGAAGGGCTTGACATCATTTCATAAGGTTGAAATGATGTCAAGTACCTCTTTTTCAGTTAGCCCAGTTAGCTGGGTAAGTATTTCCAAGGACATATTATTGCTTACACCATTTTGTATGATTTCTACGATCATGGTTTTTTTACCCTCCTCCTTTCCTTCCTCTTTTCCTTCTTCAAAGGCGGTATCCATTGAGTTTTTTATATCCCGATAGAATTTTTTACTGTCCTCATTAGATGTAAGTTTTTCTCTTGTAAAAAATACATTGACATACTTTTCTTTCGGTTCCATCATTATTTCTACATTATTTTCTAAATATAGTCTATTTAGCACTCAAAAGGGGGCAGACCTAAAAATAGACTTCCCCTGATTTCTTCCATCGCCGAAGGACTTGACATCATTTCAAAAGGTTGAAATGATGCTGAGTACCTCTTTTTCAGTTAGCCCGGTTAGTTGGGTAAGTATTTCCACAGAAATATTATTGCTTACACCATTTTGTATGATTTCTACGATCATGGCTTTTTTACCTTAAATGTACCCTGCCATCATTCCCTCTTTCAGTCCTTCGATTCTTCCCTTTTTCAAACCTTCTATTTTACCCTGCTTTAATCCTTCCTTTTTCTCCGCTTCTTTTCCCTCTTTAAAAGCCGTATCAATGTAATTTTTTATGTCCCCATAGAATTTTTTACTATCCTCATTAGATGTAAGTTCTTCTCTTGTAAAAAATACATTGACATACTTTTCTCTCGGTTCAATCATTATTTCTACATTATTATCTAAATATAGGCTATTTAGCACTCAAAAGGGGGCAGACCTAAAAATAGACTTCTGTAGCGGTTCGAAAGGTGTTGGCATGCGCCTCAATAATATGTGATAATTGAGGTGAATACCCACCCCCCATGGTCACCACTAAGGGGATTTTATTCTTCTTACATATTTCCATTACGTATTTATCCCTTTTCCTGCATCCCTCCCGACTTACAGATAAACGCCCAAGCCGATCCGTTGTCAATATATCAACGCCAGCCTGATAAAAAATGAGCTCCGGGCGATGTTGATCTATTACTCTTGGCAAAATATTGAATAATATCTTTAAATAGGCGTCGTCTTCCGTTCCGTCGGGTAATCCTATGTCCAAATGCGATGCTTCCTTCCTAAACGGATAGTTCTTGGCACCATGCATGGAAAAAGTGAATACCTGCCAATGTCCATTGAAGATAGAGGCACTCCCATTTCCTTGATGAACATCTAAATCGACTATTAATATATTATTAAATTTATTACCATGTATGAGGTAGTTTGCCGCAATAGCTATATCGTTAAATACACAAAAGCCTTCGCCCTTTTCTTTGAATGCATGATGTGTTCCCCCAGCCGCATTCATCGAAATACCATATTTTACAGCGTATTCAACACACTGTAAGGTGCCTGCCGCTATATGTCGGCCCCTTTCTACCAGCAGTGGCGTCATTGGAAATCCAATGGCTCTGATTTCTTTTTCAGATAGCGTTTGGTTCTTTAAATCTTCCCAATATTTTGCTGAATGAGTCAATAAAATGATTTCCTCAGAAATGGGATCAGGATGAAAAAATTGCTTTTCCTGAACCGTTCCTTCATATATTAGTTGTTGTGGAATAAGGGAATACTTGTCCATAGGAAACCGGTGTCCCTTTGGTAACGGATATTCATAAATAGGAGAAAAGGCGATTTGTAACATCTGCTTCCTTTTTTACGTTAAATATCCCTATTTTTGCGACTATTCTTTTAAAAATATAGAAATATGCAGTGGAGTGACCAAGAATTAGCAAGAAGAGAAAATCTTGAAGAGGCGCGCAACTTAGGCCTTAATCCCTATCCAGCCATGGCCTTTCCTGTAAGCCATGTAGCTTCTGATATCTATAAGGGGTTTCCTGATAATCCGGAAAATTTTAAAAAAGTGGTGCTGGCCGGTCGCATTATGATGAAAAGAATAATGGGTAAAGCTTCTTTTGCTGAACTGCAGGATAGTTCAGGTAGAATGCAAATATATATTGCCAGAGATGAAATTTGTCCGACGGATGATAAATCTCACTATAACCTGCTGTTTAAAAAAATATTGGATATTGGTGACTTTATTGGGGTGTCCGGTTATGTTTTTACGACCCAAACAGGTGAAATTACCCTGCATGTACAGGAACTTACTCTGCTAAGCAAGTCCTTGAAGCCTCTGCCTGTCGTTAAAACTAAAATAGATGAGCAGACAGGGGAGGAACATACTTATGACGCTTTTACAGACCCTGAACTGCGTTATCGCCAGCGTTATGTAGATCTTATTGTCAATCCTGCTGTTAGAGAAACCTTCAAAAAGAGAAGTAAAATTATAACGGCTATGCGCCGGTTTTTTGATGACCGCGGTTGGCTGGAAGTGGAAACGCCCGTTTTACAACCTATGCACGGGGGCGCTGCGGCGAAACCTTTCAAATCGCATCACAATACTTTGGATATGCCTTTGTATTTGCGTATCGCCAATGAGCTGTATCTGAAAAGATTAATCGTAGGCGGTTTCGATGGGGTATATGAAATTGGGAAAATGTTTCGGAACGAGGGTATGGATAGAACACATAATCCCGAGTTTACTTCCATGGAGATTTACGTCGCGTACAAAGATTATGTGTGGATGATGGAAATGGTGGAGCAATGTCTCTCTTACATTACTTTTTCGGTCAATTATGGCAAAACAAAAGTTCCCGTTGGTGAGCATGAAATTGAATTTGCCGGGCCTTACAGACGTCTTACAATGTTCGATTCTATATTGGAATATACAGGAATAAATGTCTCCGAATTAGATGAAGCCGGACTGAGGGCTGTTTGCTCGTCTCTGGACATTCAAGTCGATGATACCATGGGTAAGGGGAAGTTAATTGATGAGATTTTTGGCGCTAAAGTGGAAAAAAATCTCATCCAGCCTACCTATATTACAGATTATCCTATTGAAATGACGCCTTTAGCGAAAAAACATAGAAGTAAAGAGGGGCTCGTTGAACGCTTTGAACTTTTTGTTAATGGAAAGGAAATTGCAAATGCTTACTCAGAATTAAATGATCCTATAGACCAACGAGAGCGTTTTGAAGATCAATTGACACTAGCCGCTAGAGGCGATGAAGAAGCGATGGCCTTAGACGAAGATTTCCTTCGTGCCCTCGAATATGGTATGCCTCCTACCTCCGGGCTGGGCATTGGTATCGATAGACTAACCATGCTTTTGACAAATAATGCTTCCATTCAGGAGGTTTTGTTCTTCCCTCAGATGAAACCTGAGAAAACAGAGACCACCGTTTCGGCAAATCTTTCCTTTCCAGAGGCAAATGTTCCCGAGGAGTGGATTTCTCATTTGTTTTCCTTAGGCTATACAAATAAAGAAAAAGTATTAGAAGCGGGTATTGGAAAGGTAGCTAACGAGTTAAACGGCTGGAGGAAAAAGAAGAAATTAGAGCTGAAAGGGGTAAGTCCTGAATTGGTTAAAGAATGGTTTAGTTGAGGTTATTTACTACTAAACTTCTTGTGATATTTTAATAAATGGTCTGAATCGTTCTCGTTGTATAGGTACAACAGAATGGTTCGCCGTTTACGTCGGTCTAACGGGAATAATATTTTTACTGGATTATGGCAATAACCGTTGTCGTCAAATAGTAAAATTTGCTTGTTTCTCGTGGATAATCTAAATTGAACAAGTTCTTCCAGGTCTTTTGGTATTGGAATATCTCCATAGCCCTCCTCCTGAAGGAATGATTTTACCATGTCATAACTCGCTCTTAACGAAGAACCTGAAAAAGTTGTATGATATTCATACCCATCTGATTCTCCTCCTAAATAATCAGAACCCGCTGCTGGAAAGGATTCACGTAACCTCATGGATGCTTTTTCTTTTATTTGGCTAATATAGATAGAATTCTGACTTTTTCTTAGGAAAGTAATTAGCAAAATAATTATATCTTTATCCTCAAATGCGGATATTGGCCGACATGGAAGAACTACGATTTAAAATAAGGGATAAAGGCCGCTTTGGCTTCATGGATGAACACGGTAATGTTGTCATAGAGCCGCAGTATGTCGAAGCAGAAGATTTTTATAACCTTTTTGCTAAAGTAAAATTTAATGACCATTACGTACATGTCGATTTGTTAGGCAGGCTGCTACTCAAACAATTATACAAGTTTATTGGCTATTTCGAGGAAGATCTGGCCAGGGTCAGACTCATCAAACGTTGGGGGTTTATCAATGGAAAAGGCGATGAAGTTATCGAAGTGAGGTACGACGATGCGCTAGATTTTAGTAACGGTCTCGCCGCCGTATCTGTTAATAATCAATTTGGGTATATTAATAAAGAAGGGAAGGTAGTTATCTCTCCAAGATTTAATTGGGCGGGTGATTTTAAAGGGGAATTAGCCCCCGTTCAATGGTTCGGAAAAAGTGGTTTCGTTGACAAAAATGGTCTGTTTATTCTTAATACTCCTTTCGAAAAATGTTTCCCTTTTCAGAAAAATGTAGCCATTGTTCTTCATGAAAATTTGTGGGGACTGATAGATTTACAAGGCAATCTTCTGCTGCCTCCCCAGTTTCCTTACTTTTCAGGTTCTACTAATGGTGAGTTTTTCGATGATATGGCCATTTTTAAAGTGGATAATAAATTTGGCTTCGTAAGTATTAAAGGCCATATCGCCGTTTTACCCCGCTATGAATCTGCAGGAGATTTCAGTGAAGGCCTCGCGCCCGTTCAATTGCATGGAAAATATGGTTATATCAATAAAAATGATGAATTAGTTATTCCTTTTATCTTCGAAGATGCCGGTCTCTTTTCCGAAGGTCTCGCTCAGGTAAAACAACACAAGCAATGGGGCTTTATTAATTCGTCAGGCGAATGGTGTGTTCCACCTAAATTCGATCAGGTGATGCCATTCAGAAATGGTTTGGCGTGGGCTGAAAAAAAATCAAATTGGGTGTATATTAACCAATCTAATGATATTATTTGGAAAGAACCAGACCTATATTCATAGTAAATAAAAAAAGGAGACCCCTGGACGGGATCCCCTTTCGCAAGTTTCAGTACTCCAAGATTCTTTAAATTACTCCTTTTTTACGAGTAATTCATCTAATTTCTTAATCAAAATATCATGATTATTAGGAGAATTTCCTAATATTTTTGAAACTATATTCCCTTTCTGATCAATTAAATATTTTGTTGGGTATCCCATGATATCATACGATTTTACGATGTCGTTCAGATCGGCATCATAAAGTACGTTGGGCCATTGAATAGCGTCTTCTGCTATAGCCTTTCTCCATGCGGCATCTTGTTGCTCTTTGCTTTTTCCTTTGCTTACCGCTTCATTTGAAACACCGACAATCTCAAATCCCAAAGATTTATACTTTTCATAAGCCTCTTTTAATTTTGGATGGCTTTGTCTGCAAGGAACACACCAGCTTCCCCAAAAATCAAGTAAAACGACTTTGCCTTTCATGGCAGCAAGGTCCACGGTAGCTCCATCGAAGCTGGTTTGTACAAAGGTAACGGCAGGCTGACCTATAGCGGTATTTTTATTATTTTGTATTTTAATACCCAGATCTTTAGCTGTTTGCGACGATTTATATTTTTCGTCCAATGCCTTAAACTTTTTATCCAAAACGTCAACGGGTAGCACAAGGAATAAACCTTGAAGCATTAAAATACTGGAAAAAGCTGCCGGATATTTATCAATATATTGTACTCTTAATTGCTGATTTTTCCTTCTCAACGCTGTTGACTTATCCTTCAATGCCGCAGATCCCACTGTATCCTTTGCGTTAGCTTTAGTATTTTGCTCCTTTTGAATTTCCCATACTCCTAAGGATATAGGTAGGTCTTCAGCCCTGAATTTCTCATAAATCAAGCTTTCTTCATCATTGGTAACTATAGCAGAAGTCCATATTTCCTTTGCATTACCATTTATAACAAAATTATTATTTGTCAGCATGAACATTAAAGCAGGGGGAAGAGCTATCGCTTTGCCAATCCTCAAATAAAGGCTGGTATCCAGCACCTCCATACGTACCAATTGAGGATCACCTGTTTTTCCTTCCCACAGTATATAATCCTCTTTTTTTGGCGTTAGGGTATCCACTTTAGATTTCCCATTCACAATATGGCTAACTCTTACCTTATTATTTTTAAGGCCAACAAGGTTTAACTCTACCTTAAATTGAGATTGGGAGTGAAGTAAAAAAGGTAAAACGCAAAAAATAATGCCAAAAAGTTTATTCATTTCTTGATGATTAAATGATGAAATAGGTTTTCTCTTAAAGTTAAGGATTATCTACCATATTTGGATTGTATTGAAGAATCTGAGGGGGAATTTTTAAAGTCAGCCGCTCATCTGTCAACGTAAAAGTTTCTGCATCAAATTTTTTGGTTCTGTCAAGATTGTTAAACTTGACATCTTTATACAATCTGCGCATGTCAAACCATCTCATCCCCGTACTTGCAAATTCTCTATGTCTTTCGGCCAGTATAAATTTAACTACATCATCTTGATTAGTTACTGCAACCGTAGCATCGGCTGCGGGCATTCTATTTTTTCTTAATTCTTCCAGATCTGCTTTGGCACCCGTTACATCATTTGCCCTGGCTTTGCATTCTGCTGACATAAGTAGCAAATTGGGCAAATTTGGACCAAGATTAACACTGGTTGGTGAATTTCTCATGAAACCTGGTAAGGTTACGGTTCCGTTGGCCACATTTTTGTCCAAAAACATTTTTCTACGATGGTCTGTAGTGGCAAAAAGCGCCAAAATAGCCGGTTTCAAAAACAAACAGTTTCTATTTATGGTACTATTGGTGCTTAATTGTCTAAGAAAAAAGTTTTCGTCACTATTGTAAAGCAATGGATATCCAGAGGCTCCTCTCCACGGTTGTGCTGCAGTAAACCAACCTGTTGGTGCTGCGGCGGTCATGGTCGTATTGTAATTGTATAGTTTAACAGGCAGGGGACCTCCCGTTAAACCTGCTTTTGCATCATTCAGGAATGTTAAAGCCGTAGCATAATTGCCCATCTGAAAATAAACCATACCTAACATATATTGTGCCGCTGGCCTTGACATTCTTACACGACTGTAAACCTTTGGTTGTAAGTCAGGTATAGCCTGGGTAAGTTCGTTAATGACAAAATCATACAATTCCTTTACCGTAGCTCTTTTAAAATCGGAAGCGTTCACGTCAGCATTGATAACAATAGGCACTGATAAGTCGGTAGAGGCAGTATTTACATTATAGGGTTGCCCAAATAAATTGGCCACTATGAAATGATTGAATGCTCTACAGGCCTTTGCCTCCGCTAATAATTCTTTTTTCCTTGCCTCGGTTCCTCCCTCTGAGGACATTACGCCCGCAGCTACTAAATTATAGTTATATAGCTGGTTGTAAAATGCACCCCATTCATTCGATTCATCGGTGGGCAAATAAGGATTGGCCTCCCATTTGAATCCATTTTGCCAGGCTATGGTTGGAATGGCATTTAGAAATCCTGCGGAAGAAAATACGTCATCTCCCATGAATAATGGCATTTCAGCAGATCCCAATAAACTTGAAATTCCTCCAGGTTGATTTCTGACATTCAAATAACTGAATAAGTTGGCGTTATTAAAAATACCGTTAAACTGGTCGGTTGTTTTTAATACATCTAATCCTTTGGGCGTTACATCTAAAAATGACTCGCAACCTGAAATAGATATCCACAACGTACAGATGAATGCAAAACTTTTTATTGTTGATTTTTTCATTTTCTCTTTTTTAAAAATTATTTGAAGGATGCTCTTAAACCAAAAGTGTAGAATACCGGCATTCTGTCTAATCTCGCTCCTTGCTGGTAATCAAAGTATTCCGGATCTATATTGTTTTGGTTTTTAGTCCACAATAACAAATTGTTTATCTGGCCGTATATATTCAAATCTCTCATGGATAGTTTTTCCGCAATGTTTTTACCGAATTGGTAATTAACGGTTAAATCTCTAAGTTTCGCATAAGAAGCTGAAGTTATATTGCTTAAGCCCTGTGTATAAAAATTAGTGTTTCTTTGGGTCGATGAGGTCGATGCATTGGCTACATACTTAGGTATATCCGTGTTCAGCTCATCTCCTTCCTTTTTCCATCTATTGTCGAAATAATCAGGTAAATTAGTTAGCAATCTGCCCGTGTAAAAGCGATTAACATCAAGTCTCATTTGATGACCCAGATTAAATACTACCAAAAAGGATAAACTGAAATTTTTGTAAGAAACAATATTCGTTAAACCTCCATACCAAAGCGGCTGGGTAGTTCCTGCAAATTGTGGATCATCTACTTTTATCTGGTTAGCTAATCTTAAAGTGTCATTTGTTGCACTTAAAGCCATAGGATTTCCCGCTTTATCGAGGCCTATATTATTGTATCCAAATACAGGGAAAGCAGAATATCCTTCTACCTGAACGCCAGCTATTTTATTTGAAAAAGTTAGCGCAGAAGATCTTTTTAGTGAAATTATCTCATTTTCATTCCTTGATAAAGTCAAAATGGTTCGCCAGCTAAAATCTTCTCCGGTAATATTTACACTATTTAATTGTAGCTCAAATCCCTTGTTTCTCAAACTTCCTAGATTATCATAAGCATAAGAAAAACCTGTGGTAGGATCAATGGGCACAAAGCCTAAAAGATCGGTAGTTAGTTTATCATAAATATCAATACTTCCTGATAGACGGCGTTTGAACAAGCTAAAATCAATGCCTATATTTTTTGTGGTGGTTCTCTCCCAGGTCAACAAGTCATTGGCAGGGGTGAAGACTACGTAGCCCGTTCCCAGTCCTGCAAAAATAGCACTATTCCTGGCGCCAATAATGTCATAAGGTCCTCCCTGTCCAGGCACCGGTGCATTGCCCGATAGGCCATAAGTGGCTCTGACTTTCAGTAAATCGACAAAAGACACGGAAAAGAAGTCTTCTTTTGTCACATTCCAGGCGCCTCCTACACTCCAAACAGGTTTATATTGTGCGGCCGGATCCGAACCAAATAAATTGGATTGATCCATACGGATACTCGCATTGATCGTATATTTTCCGTTATAAGTATAGCCTGAATTGCCGTATAAGGAGAAAAATCGTCTCTCTACTTCACTGTAACTATGCTGATTTACATTGAGAACATTAATGGTTCTGGATGGCAGAAAGTTAACAGGACTTGTCACGCCAGTGCTGCCTAAAAATTGCTCGTCAATATAAGAATAGGTCAGGGTTTGAAAGTCAAATCCTCGTTTAAAAGTACCTATTCTATTGATAAAGTCAGCCCTGATTTCAGTACCGGCTAATAATGAAATTTGATGTTTTTCATTCCCTTTATTTTCATAAAGCAACTGATTTCTTGCTGTCCAGGCATATTGTGTGTTATTATTTGTCAAATAATGTCCTCCCGTTACTGGCAGAAAATACGTTGGATTTGCCGTGGCGGTCGCAGGTGCCTGGGTAAAAAATACCCGCTCATTTCTTACGCGATAGGCATTTTGATCGTAATATTCGTAGGCATCTAAACTGGAACGCTGATATTGTGCCCGCCCTTCGTAAGATAACCCTTTTAATAACTTAACAGACAATCCACCATTTATTCTTGTAGATAAATTGGTGCTTCCATTTTGCGTATTTCCTGGTTCCTGTAAGGGTATATAGTCGAGATTTATCCGGCTTTGATTTTCTGATATGGTTCTAAACGGTTGATGGCGTGTTAAATAAGCCATTGACAATGGATTGTCCGATGCATCAGAAAGCATGGCGTAGGGTAGTATTGTGTTGATAGTACCTGGAAAATCCGTCAATAAAAATCGGTCGTTTTTCTCGTACGAAATATTCGTGGTTAAATCCATAGTTATTGCGTCCGAGAAAATAAAGTCCTGACGTAGATTTATCTGGTAGCGGTCTAAATTGTTTTTTGTAAATCCCTCATCTCTTGTATAGGCAACCGAGCCGTAAAAACTATGGAAATTGGATCCCCCATTAAAATTTATACTGTGATTGGATAGTTTCGATGGCTGCTGCAGAAATTGAGCCATCTGTGCCTGGTTGTTCAGGCCACCAAGGGAGTCAAAACGTTGTTGTGCCAAACCTGCATTTATTACGTTTCTTGACAAGTCATACATTATCTGTTCATGCGGTGTAACTACAGGCGTTGAATTATTTGAGGCTCCGGTAGTTACCACAGACCATGGAAAAGCCGTAGCATCAAAAATTTCTCTGCCAGCCTGAACCAGCTGACTACTATTCATCAAATTATAGTAATCCATATCAGGTGCTCCACGATAAGACACAAATCCATTATAATTCAACTGAATTTTCTGTGGAGCACTCGTTGTTTTTCCTTTCTTTGTGGTTATAACGATTACGCCATTCGCCGCAGCAGCTCCCCAAATAGAGGCGGCCGTTGCATCTCTTAATAAGTTAACTGACTCAATATCATCAGGATTGATTAGCGAGGTTAAAGTGGAAGCGTCATATATCGGTACGCCATCCACTACAATGAGGGACGATTTATTGGCATTGATTGAGGTGAGACCGCGTATTAAAAACTTTTCGCTATTTCGTCCATAATTTACCGCAAGACCAGGGACTAAACCTTCCAGTCTGTCAATCACATTCATGCTGTTTGATTTCAACTTCAAATCGTCACTGTTTATTATTGAAAAAGAACCTGCACTTCGTTCTTTCGATAAACGTTGGTAACCCGTTGCCACTATACTGACTTCCTGAAGTTCAACACTCTCTTCCTTCAATATAACATCTATATTACTTCTTCCCTCTACGGGTATATTTCGGGTAACATAACCAATATAGGAAAAAATTAAAGCCTTATCATCCGCCTCTATGTCAAGAGAATATTGGCCATTAAGATCCGAAGTAGTCCCTTTTTGAGAGGTTGCCGCAATAACGTTTACGCCAATCATAGGTTCGCCCGATGAATTGGTAATTTTCCCTTTCACTGTATTCAATGTCTTTTCAATACCATTTTCCATGGGTTGAACCCTGCTCACCTCCTTTTTTTGTGGGGCAACAACAATGGTTTTATTGGTGATTACATAAGATAAGGGTAGGTCTTTAAAACAAAGGGAAAGAGCTTCCTGAATACTACCGTTCTTAATGGAAATATTTACTTTTCCAGCTTTATCAAGTAAGGCATCCTCATAAAAAAACTGATAGCCTGTCTGACGATAAATTTCTCTGAATATCTTTTGCAAAGTAACCTCTTTGTTGTTCATGGTTACTACTTGTGCCGTGCTTAAAGCATTCAGATTTAAACAGCTTAGGAAAAGAAAAATACCCAGAACTTTTACATTCTTAGCTATTTTAGATGAAAATTCCTTCTTTTTGATGTAAGAAGGAAAGGGTAATAATGGCATCATCGTGGTTCGTTTTGTAAAATAATATGTCATGATGTTAATTTCTTTTTATTGTGAAACATAAATTTTTTGGTCTTTGAGTGTAAAGGTTACCCCCGTATTTTCCATGATCTTTAGTACCTCAGATATATTGTTTGATTTACTCACTATACCTGAAAATTGTTTGTTTCCTATCGTTCCTGTAATTTCAAAATCAATATTATACCATCGACTTAATTGCCTGACAATGGCTTGTAATTCCAGGCGATTAAAAAGGAACCAACCCTCTTTCCAGGCAATTATTTCTTCTATATCGGCGCTAATAATACTTGTTTTTCCTTGCCTTACGATAGCTTGCTGGCCTGGTTTTAATAGGTCTTTTTTCTCCTGTGGACCCTGTACGCTCAGACTTCCATTGATCAGGGTTGTATAGGTAGCCTTTTCATCGGTATAGGTATTTATATTAAAGGAAGTGCCTAGAACGATAGCTTCCAGTTCATTGCCATAATGCACTATAAAAGGTTCCTGAGCATTATGCGTTACTTCAAAAAAACCTTCACCTGATAGCTCAACTATTCTTGGCTTTCCTTTTTGAAAAGAGCTGGGGAAGGTTAAAGAGGAGGCAGCATTTAACCAAATGTTGGTGCCATCTGAAAGGGTAAGGTTGTATTGCCCTCCCCGTGGCGTAGTTATATTGTTGATTAATATTTGCTGTGGTTCTGTTGCGGCTTTATAAATAAGGTCTCCCTTTTCAGAGGTATAGATTTTTGTCTGCCCGTCCTCCGTTAATAAGCCATTGCTTAAGGCACCAAGCGTTATTTTTTTACCGTTGGAAAGCGTCAGAATAGCCTTATTCTCTCCAGGATTCAAATCAATGCTTTTCTCAATTTTTACAGTGGAATCTTCTTTTGCTGGTTCAAATAGGACAAAATAGCTTAATATTAAAAGGGCTAGTGAAGCAGCTACATAATATAAGAAAACAGGTTTTTTTTGCTTTTTTATATTTCCCTGCACCAGGATTTTATCGATGATATCCTGTCTTTCTCTTTTATTGAAAATGGAATTTTTAGAAGAATGATTATCCCAACGTTGCTTTAGTTCGGTTTCAACCTCATCGTTTGATAAATTCTTAAGCTCTTTAAGTTGTTCATCATCAAGATGACCATGCCAAAATGCTTTCCACAAAGTTGTTTTTCTTTGGTCTTCCTTCATTTAATATATTTTATCATAAGGAAGACAAAATGGGATGATGAAAAGGGGGAAGGACTAATCCGATTTTTTTGAAATAAAATCAATGAGCAATATAATAAGGGTTATTTTTGTCTCAATATGATTTTTAATCGATTTAATAGCTAACGACAGATGGGTTTTTACCGATTCTTTTCCGATGCCCAATTGTTCTGCAATTTCGCGATAGGAGTACCGCTCATGTCTGTGCAGTAAAAATATTTCTTTTTGCCTGGGTGATAATTGGTCAATCGCTTCATCTATCAACGTGAAAGGTAGTTGGTCATTATCCTCATCTTCAGGTTGTTCGTTAAAGGGTACTTCACTGGCATATTTTTTCATTCGCTCTAAATCAGCCAATGATTTTTTCAAGGCATTAATCGCTCTGTTTTTACTAATAACAAACAAATAAGCTTTAAAATCTTTTACCTCAACGAGGGACTCTCGGGTCATCCATATTTTTAAAAATACATCCTGAACAATTTCTGCAGTAATAACTTTAGAAAGGGTAACCTGAAAAATAAAAGACGAAAGGGTAGGCTCCCATTGGGAATAAAGGGCCCGGAATGCCTTACTACTTCCCGCGGCAATGTCTTTTAATATGTCAGGCTCCTTTTCAGTTTCTACCATGTTTATTTATCCAATGTGCCTTAAATATAAAGGCTTTTCTTTGTCTTTTTAACTCATTGTTAGACTAAGTTGTAAAATTAATTGATTACAGGTATTGATTATATGAAGGATTAACTTATTTTTATGACAAAAATGGAATATCAAAATCTACTTTTATCTGAATCAAATGGAATATATCGTATAACCTTTAATAGGGAAAAGGCGCTGAATGCACTGAATGGGCAAACCATGAAAGAGCTTTTTCACCTTTTTTCCGATTTCTTACCCTCACAATCACCTTTGAAAGGTGTCATATTGACCGGATCAGGTGAAAAAGCATTTGTTGCTGGTGCCGATATCAAAGAATTTTTATCTATTGAGTCAGGAAAAGGCGGCGACATGGCACAAAATGGCCATGATGTTTTTAGCCTCATCGAAAATTTTCATGTTCCTGTGTTAGCAGCCATTAATGGTTTTGCTCTGGGTGGAGGTTGTGAACTTGCCATGTCTTGTCACCTTAGAATTGCTTCTGAAAACGCTCGATTTGGTCAGCCTGAAATAAATCTGGGTATTATTCCTGGTTATGGAGGAACCCAAAGGTTAATTCAGTATATAGGTAAAACAAAAGCGATGCAACTAATGCTCACCGGCGACCTTTTCTCGGCAGAAGATGCACTTAAATGGGGGCTATTGAACCAGGTGGTGCCGGCTAACGAACTCCTCTCCGTGTCAGAGGCTCTCCTTGGGCGCATAGCTGAAAAGGCACCCGTTGCTGTTAGTGCAGTCATTGCCTCTGTCAATGCTTTCTTTAATTCCCCCGGAGATGGATTCAAAACGGAGGTAAATCAATTTGCCAAAACCACCCAAACTTCCGATTTCCTGGAAGGAGCCCAGGCATTCATAGAAAAGCGACAGCCAAAATTTACAGGCGCTTAACTTAATTGTTTAGGCAGGATGATAAAAGTGTTAGAAAACCAGAATGATTTTTCTTTATTGTTCTATATCCGGATAATCATCGGGCTCATATCCGGGTGGGGGTGTTATCATTTGTCTATTTCCTTTCATGCCAAATCCTTCCCACTGATTAGTTAAATACTCGAAACTTCCTCGCTCTCTCGATAAAAGACCATTTTGTTTAGCTAATCCTATTTGATTTGCCCGTTCATTTGACGAGGTCATCGGGGAATATCGTCCGTCGGAATAAGTAGCTCTTATCCTTAGATAACTGTCTAATATTTGTGCTTCTTCCTGTGTTCCCCAGTGATCGGGGGAGGCGTAGTTCGCGTTTTCCGCCAGCGCAAGACCTATACAAGGATTTACCCAACCTGGCCTGTTTACGTGCATATCCAAAAGCAGTGCAACACCATAAGACGAAGTGATTATCTGATAAAGAGGGTAGGGCAGTCCTTTCGGTTCTGGCTTAAAGTAAAAATTTTTAAACCGATCATGTGCATGCTCTATCTGTATAGCTTGAAACTCAGGTTGCATCAGCACTTTCCAAAAATGAAAAGCCCAAAAGGGGCGACGGAATGCTTCTTTCTGTTCTAAGGTGGCTATGCGTTCGCCCTGCAAGGTTATAAAACCGGTAGTTCCGTCCGTTTCCTCAGCGATATCTATGCCCAGAGGGGTAAACCAGGTAGCATATTTTTCAGGATATTTTATCTTTACTTTTTTTAATAATGCAGGTAATTCTCCTGCGTTATTGGAAGTGCCAAGGGTCCATTGAAAAATACCCACACTGAGGAAGGCCTGATCGTAGGTATTTATAGCATCTAGTTTTCCTTCATTCCTGGCTACCTGATTGATAACCTGTAAGCAGATTTTTGATATTCCAGGATTCACCTCTCCCGGATAGCGTTGTAAAAATATCCCCACTTCTTCATTACCCATCCAATATACACCAGGATCCTTTTTAGTCAACACCAATTGTATCTGTCCATCGTTTATACTTATTTTATTATCGGGCGTTTCTATGATCGATAATGTCGGTGCTATTTCATTATCCGAAGGCTTATTTGCAGTGTTTTCTGTATTTTCCGGGGCATTGAAATAATCGCCCAAGTACATGGAAATGGCTTCAGTGAGGTGTTGTCTTATGGCAGTTCCCAATGAATCAGTGGGAAAAATGAGTCCGTGGTAAATGCAGAATCGCTCCATACGCTGGCTCAGCGTTTCCTCTTCATAATCTAAAAAAGATAAAACCTTTTGTAAAGGGTCATACAAAAAATGCGTTTCCTTTTGCCAGCCAGAGGTATCGTCTGTATAGGATGCTATAATTTTAAAAAAGGGAATAATTTCTTGGCATTGAAGCATTCGCCACAAGCTGTAAGCTTTTAATCTGGCGCCGTCGCCGGAAATTTTATTCTTTTGATTAAATTTTTTGATTGCTTTTAACAGCGTATGGTCAAAAATTTGATTTGTTTGTTCTAAAGCCTGTTTCTCAGGAAAGGTAAAAAAGCCTAAGGAGGCAAGGAGTTGTTGCAATGGACGGACGTATTTATTCTCTGCGTAGAGAAAGAGATTGATCTCTACGGAATTTGTCCTAAGTAAATCTTGTAATAAGGATGTGTAGAACATAATCTAAAAAAGGGCATTTTCTGTTGAAAATGCCCTTTTGAACCTAATTTTATTTAATTAAGACAAAGATTTTACCACGGCGGCGAAAGTATCAGGATGGTTTAAGGCCAAATCGGCTAATACTTTTCTATTAAGTGAAATATCGTTATTGCTAATTAAATGCATAAAACGGCTGTAAGACATTCCGAAAGTTCTTACAGCGGCGTTGATACGTGCAATCCAAAGGCGGCGATACGCTCTTTTCTTTGCACGACGGTCGCGATAAGCATATCCCATACCTTTCTCTAAGGTATTCTTAGCGGCTGTATATACATTTCTTCTGGCACCAAAGAAACCTTTGGCTGCGTCTAAAATTTTCTTGCGACGCTTTCTGGAAGCGACCGCGTTTACGGAACGAGGCATAATGATTGTTTTAGTCCAATACAGAGCTCAAAAGAGACTTTTTTCTGTATTCTCGTTAAAAAATAGGTTTATCTGATGCAAAGCATGCGCATTACGCGTTTCTGTTCAGAACCGTCAACGGTAGTGGAATCACGTAAATTCAATTTGGCACGTTTGCTCTTGTTGCGCATTCTGTGCGAAGTGTTCGCTTGAAAACGCTTGATTTTTCCTGACCCTGTTACTGAGAATCTCTTCTTAGCACTAGAGTGGGTTTTCATTTTTGGCATGATTGTTTTTTTTTCAGTTGGCAAATATAGACAAATTCATTTAATTCGCGATAAAACGATCATTTATTTTTTGCGCTTCGGAGATACCATGACAATCATTCTACGTCCTTCCAGTTTTGGTAAAGCTTCCGGCGCACCGTATTCTTCCAGTTCTTTTAAGAAACGCAATAAAAGAAGCTCCCCACGGTCCTTAAATACAATGGTCCTTCCCCTAAAGTTTACGTAAGCTTTTACTTTTGCATTCTCCTCCAGGAAGGTCTTTGCATGGCGTACTTTAAACTCAAAGTCATGATCATCAGTATTGGGTCCGAAACGGATTTCCTTGATGACGGTTTTGGCAGCTTTTGACTTTATCTCCTTTTCCTTCCTCTTTTTTTCATAAAGGAATTTATTGAAGTCAACCACCCTGACAACGGGAGGTGCCGCATTAGGTGATATTTCCACCATGTCAAGTTGTAACTGGGTAGCCCACTCCCTGACTTGCCGGGTATTGTAAACTTCCCCACCTTTTACCTCCATCCCAGCAACTTCGGAGAGGACTTCCAGATTTTCACCTACTAAGCGAACCTCTGGTACGCGTATTTGATCGTTTATTCTTAGCCCAGGTTTATCGTCTGTGCTTGAATTCGAAGGAACTATTCTCTTGGCCAAATGATTTTTTTTAGTTAAAAAAGTGATGGATTAAATTGATTATCTATTCTGAAACGTCAGACTTTATTTCGCTGGCGAAAGTTATAGCTGTTCCACTTAGGTCTTCATTCATTACAGCAATTAATTCACTGCCTTCTGATGGATTCTCATTTAAAATGAACTCAGCCAATGGATCTTCCAGATATTTCTGTATAGCACGATGCAACGGTCTGGCACCAAACTGCGGGTCAAATCCTTTTTCGGCTACAAACTTTTTTGCTTCCGCAGATAAACTCAAGGTAAATGTCAACTGAGTTAATCGCTTATACAGGTCGGATAATGCAATATCTATGATACTGTAAATTTCCTCCATGCCTAAGGCGTTAAAGATAACAACATCGTCGATACGATTCAAAAATTCCGGAGAAAAAGTCTTTTTTAATGCATTTTGTATGACTGCTTTGGTATTTTCCTCTGTAGCCTCCTGTCTTGCCTTAGTATTAAAACCTAATCCCTGACCAAAATCTTTTAATTGCCTTACACCTATATTAGAAGTCATGATGATTAAGGTGTTCTTGAAATCTACCTTCCTACCTAAACCATCTGTCAAAACGCCGTCATCAAGAACCTGAAGCAATATATTATATACATCGGGATGCGCTTTTTCTATTTCATCAAGCAATATAACGGAGTAGGGCTTTCTTCTTACCTTTTCTGTTAATTGTCCACCTTCTTCGTAACCCACATAACCCGGAGGCGCTCCAATGAGTCGGCTGACAGAAAATTTCTCCATGTATTCCGTCATGTCAATACGAATTAACGCATCGTCAGAGTCGAACATATATTTTGCCAGCGCTTTCGCCAATTCCGTTTTTCCAACCCCCGTTGGGCCAAGGAAAATGAACGTACCAATAGGTTTTTTAGGATCTTTCAGACCAACCCTGTTTCTTAGAATGGCTTTTGATACCTTTTTAATGGCATCTTCCTGACCTATGATGACCTTCTGCATGTCTTTTTCCATGCTTACCAACCTCTTTCCTTCACTTTGCGCCACACGATTAACGGGAATACCTGTCATCATGGATACTACTTCAGCGATTTCTTCATCGGTCACAGGGTAACGACGGGTTTTTGACTCCTCGTCCCACTGCACTTTCGCAAACTCTAATTGACGAACCAATTTTGATTCTCTATCTCTTAGATCTGCCGCCCTTTCGTATTGTTGATTTTTAACAGCCTGATTTTTAGATTCTTTCAATTCTTCAATCTGCGTTTCCAGTTCAACAATATGTTGAGGAACATGAATATTTTTCAGGTGAACCCTTGCGCCTACCTCATCCAGTACATCAATGGCCTTATCTGGAAGGAAGCGATCGGTAATATAACGATCACTCAGACGTACACAAGCAGTGATAGCCTCATCGCTATAGTTCACATTGTGGAAATCTTCGTATTTGTTCTTTATGTTATGTAGAATGTGAATGGCCTCTTCAGCAGAAGGTGGTTCAACAAGCACCTTCTGGAAACGACGATCCAACGCACCATCTTTTTCTATGTGCTGGCGATATTCATCTAGGGTAGAAGCCCCAATGCACTGTAATTCACCTCTGGCTAATGCCGGTTTAAATATATTAGAGGCATCGAGAGAACCTGTGGCGCCACCTGCACCAACGATTGTATGAATTTCGTCGATAAATAAAATGACATCTCTCGTTTTCTCGAGCTCATTCATGATCGCTTTCATTCTCTCCTCAAATTGACCCCTGTATTTGGTGCCTGCAACTAACGCTGCAAGGTCTAGCATAACGATACGCTTATTAAATAAGGTACGTGATACCTTTCTTTGCATAATGCGCAGCGCAAGACCTTCGACGATGGCCGTTTTCCCCACGCCTGGTTCACCTATAAGGATAGGATTATTCTTTTTCCTGCGGCTAAGGATTTGTGAAACACGCTCAATTTCACTCTCCCGACCGATAATCGGATCTAGTTTGCCCTCTTCTGCCAGTTTAGTCACATCGCGACCAAAATTGTCTAGCACAGGGGTTCTGGATTTAGTATTTGTTTTACGTTGCTGAAAACCTTTACCTGGCTCGTCGTCATCATACGAATCTTCAGAGTCGGAAGACGACGCCTGGGCGAAAGGTTCAATGGAAGTGAAGTCCTGATCTTGTTTCACGAATTCTAATTCTGCTTTAAACACCTCATAATCGATTTCAAAATCGCGCAAAATGCGGGAGGCGGGATTATCATTATGTTTCAAAATAGATAAAACCAGATGTTCCGGGCATATTTCCTCGTTCTTAAGCATTTTAGCTTCGAGGAAAGTAACTTTCAATACTTTCTCGGCTTGCTTGTTCAGAGGAAGCGTCCCAATATTCAAACTGGAATTTCCTACAGGTAAGCGTTCAACCGCCTCCTGCAATGCTTTACGCAAATCACTTGAATTAACTTCCAGCGATTCTAACACCTTCATGGCAATACTGTCTTTATCAGCAACCACGCCTAAAAGCAAGTGCTCGGTACCTATATAATCGTGTCCGAGCCTGATGGCTTCTTCGCGGCTGTTAGCTATGACTTGTTTAACCTTTGGTGAAAACTTTCTATTGTTCATAGTTTACCGTTTCTGAGCCTAATATTACTACAATAAAAAAATAATACAAAGTTTAGAGCGTATTTGTTGCGATAAATATAAGAATGTTTCGTGCATTTCCTTAATTTTGTGTCCCGGATTATTTTTCCGGATTATCATTATTCATCAGAAACCAGTGTAAGAGTATGAAATACGCAGTAGATAATAAAGAGCAATACACCGTTTTTAGGATTGAAGAGGAGAACCTGAACTCGTCTAACGCGCCTACGCTAAAATCAGAATTAGTTCTGATCTTTCAAAAAGGGGTTAAAAATCTTATCCTCGATCTTTCTCCCGTTAAATTTGTCGATTCTTCCGGCCTTTCTGCCATCCTTACTGCCGACAGGTTGTGGAAAGAACTTGGTTCTTTTATATTAACGGGTATTGACCAGCCAGCGGTAAAGAAGTTGATAGAAATATCAAGGCTCGATACTGTTTTAACTATCCTTCCAACCGTAGATGAATCTATAGAATATGCTATGATGGAAGAGCTGGCCAGAGAATTAAATGCTGATCCTTCAGAAGATGAAGAATAATTAGTTGATTGTCAAAGTGTAAGGGAATAACACACATTTTTTTAAAAAAAATAATAACGATTTCTTTTTTTAATCAAATGTTCCCCTATCTTTGCGTCGCTTTAAGAAATTAGGGCAATGATCCTGTAGCTCAGCCGGTAGAGCATATCACTTTTAATGATAGGGTCCTGGGTTCGAATCCCAGCGGGATCACACATATTTCCATATCGAGTCAATTTTTCTTGCTCGATTTTAAATGAAAGTTAAAGTACATCAACTATTAAATTGTTGATGTATTTTTTTTTGTTTAAAAAATCTATTTTATATATTTTCATATACCTCAAGACTTTTAATTTGTTTTTTTTCTATAAAATATATAATTTAATTTCAAGTAAATTTTTGTAATTTAAATTTTTAAAATTCTGAAATCTATCTACCTAAAATATCTTACAGAATAACTTTTTTAGTATCAAAATAGAAGATTTTAGTGATTCAGATTAAACGAGTTCAAAAAATTCAAGTGAAATAAAGGAGGTTAATTCATACATGATTCAGGTTAGAAGTAATCCTTTATTACCAGATGAAGAGTTATTTCTTTTTTAAAAATTGCATAAGCAAATTACAGCCGATGGTATTCAATTTACTCTGAACTATGATGCTGATATGCTGTAATTTCTGGAAAGTAGGTTGGATAAAGACCTTTTACCTTACTTAGGTATTTTTGAAGAGGAAGGTTTAATTACTTTTAGTTGGTCCAATACTATTGATCCTGATAAATTACTTTTATCCCTGCCTTTTAAAGCCATTGCCCGTCATAAAGTCTATAGCGAGAACAGATTTTATACTCTGGCTTTAGAAATCCGCGACGTAAACCATCATAACAAGACGATGGCTAAGCTGCCTTATCCTAATTCCTTTAATGGTACCGTCCATATTCCATTTATTAGAAATGTGGATGGTGAGGAAGTTCGTTTGAATGTCTATGATATGACCGGTCGATTAGTTAAATCCTTGGTGAGACGTCGTAATATTGGCCAAGATGAATTTGTTGTTCATCAGCTTCTGGCTGGTGCTGAATTCAATTATGAACTTTTCAATGGACAAAATAAATACACCGGAAAACTTATTTCGGTACAACAAGAATAAAGTAGGTGAATTATATCTCGATTTAATTTTGAAAGGAGATTAGCATTTATTTGCTGGTCTCCTTTCTGGTTTTAGAAATAGTCCGGTGAGTTTACAATAGATTTTATAGGTGAAATTTACCACTAACACTCGGCTCTGAATCAGTATTTACATGATTTTGTGTAAACCTATTTTAGAAGAAGTCAGTATAACTTTTCGAAAAATTACTTTCCTTTTCTTTAATTTCGTTAGACTTAAATGAAAATCATGACAAAAAAGAATCATCCCCGGACATTTTCCTTAAAAGGTATCTCTCCACTTATTTTTAATGTATTGATTTTAAATATGTCATTTTTCTTTACGGGAACTTTGACTGCCCAAAATAAGACCTATTGTAATCCGATAAATATTGATTATGGTTATACTCCTATTCCTAATTTCAGCGAATGGGGCAGACACAGAGCTACCGCTGACCCGGTTATTGTATTATTTAAGGATACCTATTATTTGTTTTCAACGAATCAGTGGGGCTATTGGTGGAGTGATGATATGCTGAACTGGACATTTAACAGCAAAAAGTTTTTACGTCCCTGGCATAATGTCTATGATGAACTTTGTGCTCCCGGGGTGGGCATTTTAGGCGATACCCTGATTGTTATGGGCTCTACTTATTCCACTAATTTCACCATTTGGATGAGCACCAATCCAAAGGAAAATGAATGGAAACCTTTAGTTGATTCCTTTGCGATAGGAGGGTGGGATCCCTCGTTTTTTACTGATGACGATGGGAAGTTTTATATGTATAACGGAAGCAGTAACCGATACCCCATGTATGGTATTGAACTTGAAAGGAAGTCCTTACATCCCATAGGAACCCGGAAGGAGATGTATTCCCTGGAACCTTGGCGATTTGGTTGGCAAAGATTTGGGGAACACATGGATAATACTTTCCTGGATCCTTTTCTCGAAGGTTCTCACATGACAAAGTATAAAAATAAATATTACCTCCAATATGGGGCTCCGGGTACTGAATTTAGTGGTTATGCCGATGGTTTGCTGGTAGGGGAGCATCCGTTGGGACCTTTTCAGGCACAAAGTGATCCTTTGAGCATTAAAGTAGGCGGTTTCGTTCGGGGAGCAGGTCATGGAACTACTTTCAATGACAGATTTGGGAATTACTGGCATATTTCTACCACTGTTATCTCCGTAAAAAACACCTTCGAACGGAGATTGGGTATTTGGCCATCTGGATTTGATTCGGACGATAAAATGTTTTGTAATACTACTTTTGGCGATTACCCTCATTATATTCCCACTGCTGGCATCAAAGGCGATGAATATGGTAAAGATGGTAAATCCCCCTATTTTACGGGATGGATGTTATTAAATTATAATAAACCCGTTGCCGTTTCATCTACTTTGGGCGGTTATCTGCCCAATAATGCGGTAGATGAGCTTTCAAAAACCTATTGGAGTGCAAAAACGGGCAATGCAGGGGAATGGATTCAGTCCGATTTGGGCAATATTTCCAGGGTAAATGCCATACAAATTAATTTTGCCGATCAGGATGTTGATTCAAATCGGCTGGGAAAATGGCCCAATCAGTTCCATCAATACATTATCTGGCATTCTCAAGACGGTAAAAAATGGGATGTATTAGCGGATAAATCCAGAAATAATACCGATGTTCCTCATGATTATATTGAACTGCAAACTCCCTTGGAAACAAGATATATCAAATTGGAAATCAAGAATATGCCTACGGGTAAATTTGCCATTAGTGGTCTTAGGGTATTTGGAAATGGGTTGGGGGAGAAGCCAGAGAAGGTGCAGAATTTTATCGTTTTGAGAACCGAAAAGGATAAACGTAGTGCCTTCATCAAATGGAAGCCAGTGGATAATGCATTCGCATATAACATCTATTATGGCACAGAACCAGACAAATTATATACCAGCATCATGGTCCATTCCAATAATGAGTATTGGATGAAAGCTATGGATTCCCAAAAAACCTATTATTATTGCATAGAATCCATTAATGAAAATGGAACCAGTGAAAGATCAGCCATCCTCAAAATAGATTAATCCCCAAAATATAGAAATATTAATATATGCATCATTTTCAACATATAATTAATTGTAAGAAAATTAATTAGCAATGGTCAATAAATTCTTTTATCTTTGAAAATGGTAGTATATGTTGATACATCTGTAATAGGTGGTTGTTTTGATGAAGAATTTGAAGAGTGGAGTATCTTATTGTTTCAGGAATTTCTCTATGGTAAGAAAGTTATGATGCTTTCTGATTTGACATTACAAGAACTTGAATTAGCAAAATTTAAGGTTAGAGAAAAAGTAAAAGAGATTCCTCAAAATCAAATTTCGAATATTTTTGTGAATGATGAAGTAATACATCTTGCAGAAAAATATATAGAAGAAGGTGCTTTGACAATAAAAAGTTATAACGATGCTTTACATATTGCTTTAGCTACTTTAAACAATGCAGATGTTTTATCTAGTTGGAATTTCAAACATATCGTCAATTTAGATAGAATCAAGCTTTATAATTCGATCAATTTAAGGCTTGGTTTTAAAATAATCGAGATAAGATCACCAAGAGAAATTTTAAAAATAGTTAAAGATGGAAACAATTAAAAAATTTGATTCTGTGAAAACCATGGTAGAAATTCGTGAAAAGTTAAGTTTAAAATACTGGAAACATCCTGATATTTTGAAAAAGGAAATGGAAACCATTAAAGAAAAGTATAACCTTAAGTTAACTGAATCCAATGTGCCCAAAAAAATGTGATGAATTAGAAATCCATAGCATTCCCCACTTCAGCCGTATCGCGGCGCCATCTTAATAGCTTTCCCGTCCGCAGGAGACCAATCTCCTCCTTGTCCCCATTCCAATTCAACGACCCCATTCCATCCCAATCCACCGCATCCCCCTTCAGCCGCCACATTGGGGTTCCACCCCCCATTCCCAAAAATTAAAATCAACCGGAAGATCAATGTTCATACCCTTGTATATCAATATAATTCCCGATATCATGAATATAAAGGGAATGGCTTTTTGCCAATTCCGCCGCATTTGTAGAGACATGATTTGTCCGAAAAGGCTCACCATAAACATGAGCGGAAGCGTGCCTAATCCGAAAGACATGAGATAAAGCGACGCTTCGGAGATGTTTCCACTGCTTAGCCCGGTGCCAAGAGCGATATAGATCATACCACAGGGTAAAAGGGCATTCATAAATCCGAGGACAAAAGGGGTACTAAAGTGATTATTTGACATGGCTTTAGCCATTATCCGATGAATTTTTAACTGTAAATTATGGATGACTGGATACCTGGAAAAGGAGTTAACAGCTGGGATAATGCCAAAAAATCCCAAAAACAGAAGGGAAATGCCGGAAAGTATAGAGAAATAGGGTTGTAAGCCAGTAAATTGCATGCTTTGACTTAATATGCCTACCACCAAACCCAACACACCATAACCTATTATTCTGGAAGATTGATAGGCGATACTGCGAAATAAAAGGGAATATCCTTTCCTATTTCCAGCAGCTGGTATAGCTAAAGCCAGTGGGCCGCACATGCCAACGCAGTGAACACTACCTGCCAGGCCAATCAAAAAGGCGGATAAATAAAATATCATGGCGTAATTAGATAGGTTTCATGAAAATATTTCTTGCCCTCATTTTCTCCTTCAATTTTTACCAACCACCGGCCCTTTTTCAGCTTTTCAACCGGTATTATCTGTTTATGTTGTGCATTGTTTTCAATCGGATATGCCTGGTCTAATGAAGCATAAGCGGGGTGAAATAAGGTCATATTACCCTTAAAATGAGGTAGTTCTTCCGGGATAGTCACAGAAATACCTTTGGAATTTTGTTCAATAGATAATACAAATTCATGTTTTAGTTGATTTGTCCGTTGCATTTTATCCAATTTTAGCTGATAGCTTAAATCTTCCTCGTAATAGGTGTCAGAAACTAAGCTGTTATCTTGTTTTGTTGCAGCAAAGACAAATACTAACATTGCGATAACGAAAAAACTATAAAAAATGGCTATGCCAGTACCCCAGGAAATTTTCATATTCATTTATTTAAAGGTGATAGGTCCCATGAAATTGGTATTCATTGAAGTTAATATCTTTTTGCCCTGCATAATGGTTAGATTGACTTCGGTTTTACGGTCTTCCAGTTTATCTTTTGGCAGATAAATGAAAAAGGATCCCTTACTTACTTCAGACGCTGGTAATAGATTCAAGGCTCCTATTATTTTAATGGTAGCACCTTCCGTTTTAGTGATCATTTTTATTTGAATAGGCTTATTGGTCTTATTTGCTAATTGAAAATTATATAAATTACTGATTTGTCCATCGGGATTTTCCTGAAAAAGCATTCCAGGGGTTCGCATAACTGTCAATTCAACATCGCCTCTTGTGCCTAATAAAAAACCTAAAACGCTGAGTAAAAGAACTAATAGTAAAGAGTATGCTTTGACCCTATTTGTCCATAAATTTTTACTTCCAGAAAGAATACCATTATGGCTGTCATATCGGATTAATCCCTTGGGTCTGTTTATTTTAACCATGATATCATCGCAGGCATCTATGCAAGCGGTACAATTGGTACATTCCAACTGGGTACCATTTCTGATATCTATACCTGTAGGACATACATACAAACATTGTTTGCAGTCTATACAATCGCCACAGGGTTTCACTTCTCTGGCTAATTTTGTTCTTGGTTCGCCTCTCACATAATCGTAGGCAACCACTATGCTATTGGCATCGAGTAAAACACCTTGCAGGCGACCATAAGGACAAATGGCTGTACAAACCTGTTCTCTTAAATAAGCGAAAACAAAGAAAAAAACACCAGAAAAAAGAACCATTGCGATGAAACCAGCCAGGTGATTACTAATTGGTTCCCTAATAATTTTTAAAACATGTTCACTTCCAGTAATATAGGCAAGAAAGGTATTTCCAATTAAAAATGAAATCAGATAAAAAATAATATATTTAAAGGTTCTTTTGGCTGTTTTCTCAAAGTTCCAGGGAGCGGAGGATAATTTTCTTTGCTGAGGTCCATCGCCTTCTATCCAATATTCTATTTTCCGAAAAACCATTTCCATAAAAATGGTTTGGGGGCATATCCAGCCACAAAATAATCGTCCCCAAATAACGGTAAAAAGGACAATGAACAAAACAAAAGTGATCATTGCCAGTACGAAAAGATGGAAATCTTGCGGCATGAAAACAATGCCAAATAGGATAAAATGTCTGTCCAGTACATTGAATAATATAAATGGCTGTCCATCATATCTTAAGAAGGGACCTATAAATAAGATGGCAATTAATACCCAAGCCAGGTATTTTCTGGCCTGGGTATAAGCCCCTTTTGTCATTTTCGGGAAAATCCATTTCCGTTTTCCCTTTTCATCCACAGTGGCTATATGATCCCTAAATGAATCTTCTTCATCATAAAGGGAGTGGATAGGTTCGTTTTGCATGAATTGACCTTTTATTTTACCTCAATACCTTGTGGTTCTTTGCCATTAGGAGGATTAGTTCCCTTCATGGAAAGAATGTAACTACCTAATTTTTGCATATCGGATGGATTCAACTGTGCTTGCCAGGAGATCATCCCTTTTTCAGGAACGCCATATTTTATGGTCTTGAAAATGCTTTTGATATCTCCGCCATGAATCCAATAATTATCTGTAAAATTTGGACCTACACCTCCTTCGCCCATGGTACCATGACATGCCACACAGTGTACCCCATACAATGATTTTGCTGCCGATAAAGAGGCTTCATCCATTAGTGCTATGGCTGTATTTTCATCCACTTTATTTGCCTGAGTGGCTAAATAGGCTTTTACTTCAGCATTGGCCTCCTTTATTTCTATATTGTAAGCTTCCTGGCTGGATACTCCCATATCTGTGAAATGGTAATAAACCATATATGCGCCGGCAAATATAATGGTAACATAAAACATAGCTACCCACCAAGGGGGTAAACTGTTGTCCAGTTCCCTGATACCATCATATTGATGGTCGAACATGATTTCATGCTCTTTTTCCTGGGGAACCACTCTGGTCCAGTTTTTATACCATCGATTAAAGATAGCTGAAAAAGGTTGCGTTTCTGCCTCCTCAAAGGCTTCCTTTCCCATTTCCTTGTATATCTGGATTTGCTGCATTTTCAGAATAACCTTCAATAAATTTAAAAGGGCTAAAAATCCACCAAGAACCACAAACGAGGTAAAGAAAACCCACCCATTTTTAAGAAAATTATCATAAAATGGGAAAGTTTGAGTGGTTTGTGAATACAACCATTGGAGTTGTATGATAATGAAAAGGGGCAATAAAATACCTATTTTAGTTTTCATATTATTCATGATTAATAGTAGAAGAATTCACCTTATCCAAAGGCATTTCCGACATTTTTTTTAGGTAGGAACTATCTTTTTTAAACGCCAGGATGGCACTGACCACAAATACGGTAAAGAAAGTGATTAAGGCCCCTATAGCCATCCAATTGATATTTCCTGCGCTCTCTAAAATATGTTTATACATAGCATTTGATTTTAGTTGGCGGGTGCTTTTACCTTAATGTCTGTTCCAAGTCGCTGCAAATAGGCAATCATAGCAATTATTTCTCTCTGCGCTAGTTTTTCATCCTTTATACCATCCTTTTTTAAGTTTTGAGCAATGCCAGCGGCTTGTTTTTCCAGATCCTCCAGGGCTATATCTTCATAACCTTCTTGATAGGGTGTACCTAAGGTTCTCAATACCTTTATTTTTTTAGGTATTTGATCGACATTCAATTTATCCCTGATTAACCATGGATAGGCAGGCATAATGGAACCTGGTGACATACTTAGTGGGTCATACATGTGATTATAATGCCAGGTATCAGGATATTTTCCACCTTCGCGGTGAAGATCGGGCCCTGTTCTTTTTGACCCCCAAAGAAATGGCCGGTCATAGATGTATTCCCCTGATTTTGAATATTCTCCATATCGTGCCGTTTCCGATCTGAATGGACGAATCATTTGTGAATGACAGCCTAAACAGCCTTCCCTGATGTATAAATCTCTTCCCGCCAGTTCCAATGGCGTATATGGTTTCACAGATGCAATTTTAGGAATATTGGACTCAATCATAGCCATTGGAAAAATTTCAACAATACCTCCGATGAGGATAGCAATGGCTGCAAAAATCATCATTTGAACAGGACGCCTTTCAATCCAGCGATGCCAATGTTCCCCTTCATGCGCTCCATGGGTGCTTAAATGAGCAGGTGCCTCCTGTTTTTCATCGCCAAGAAATACACCTACCTGCATGGTTTTGAATAAATTCCAGGCCATAAGTATTGCACCACTCAGGTACAAGGTGCCGCCAATGGCGCGAATGGCATACATAGGTAAAACCTGTGCGACGGTCTCAAGGAAATTTCCGTATTGTAAAAATCCATCAGGTGTAAATTGTTTCCACATGAGACTTTGTACCCAACCTGCCCAATAGAGTGGTATGGCGTAGAAAATAATACCCAAAGTGCCAATCCAAAAGTGAGCGTTTGCGGCCTTTTGGGAATAGATATTGGTTTGAAATAAACGTGGGATTAACCAGTAGAGAATGCCAAAAGTCAGGAATCCATTCCATCCTAAGGTGCCAATATGTACGTGCCCAATGGTCCAGTCGGTGTAATGGCTGATAGCATTTACAGATTTAATGGAAAGTAAGGGCCCTTCAAAAGTAGCCATGCCATAAGCTGTAATGGCCACTACCATGAATTTTAATACATGATCCTGACGCACTCTATCCCAGGCGCCTCTTAGCGTTAGTAAACCATTAAGCATTCCTCCCCAGGATGGGGCAATCAGCATAATAGAAAATACAGTGCCAAGTGATTGGGCCCAATCGGGTAGGGAGGTGTACAACAAATGGTGAGGACCTGCCCAAATGTAAATAAATATGAGCGCCCAAAAGTGTATGATTGATAGTTTATATGAATAGACGGGTCTGTTTGCTGCCTTTGGTAGGAAATAATACATGAGTCCCAAATAAGGGGTGGTCAGGAAAAATGCCACGGCATTGTGTCCATACCACCATTGTATAAGTGCGTCTTGAACACCGGCAAAAACACCATACGATTTCCATAAACTGACAGGTATTTCCAGATTGTTGACTACATGTAAAACCGTGATGGTTATCCAGGTGGCTATATAAAACCAAATGGCCACGTAAAGGTGGTTTTCTCTCCGTTTAATCAAGGTTCCGATCAGATTAATACCAAATGCAATCCATACCACAGCTATAGCAAGGTCGATGGGCCATTCCAATTCTGCATATTCTTTGGCGCTGGTTAATCCTAGAGGTAAGGTTACTGCTGCGGAAACTATAATTAATTGCCAGCCCCAAAAATGGAATTGACTTAAGAAATTACTGAACATCCTGGCCTTCAAAAGTCTTTGTAGAGAGTAATATACTCCCATGTAAATCCCATTTCCTACAAAGGCAAAAATGGCTGCATTGGTGTGTAATGGTCGTATTCTGCCGTATGTTATTTCGGCAATGCCTAAATTAAGTACTGGAAAAATTAATTGAAAAGCAGCGATTAACCCTACCAACATGCCAACTATGCCCCATATAATGGTCGCAATGGCGAAATTTCTGACAATTTTGTTGTCATAATAAAAAGTTTCTAAGTTTGCCATTCTCATTCTTCTTGTGATAAATCTTTTGGTTTTTTATCTTCCCAAAGCATGCGAATCGATGGCGTGTGATCGTCCTCATATTGCCCATTTTTTACAGCCCAGAAAAAGGCAGCTAAAAATAGTAAAGCAAGAATCAGACTAAGGAAAATCAATACTAAGATGATACGCATGCCTTTGAAATTTTTCGAAAATTAAAAGGAATGCTGTGACATTATTATGACATTTGTCTGATGAAGAAGTGATATTTATCATCTTCCTAATCTTCCTTATATTGGGTAATCCTATTAAAGTTTCCTGGCATAATAAGTAGTCGTACTTAGTCCCCAAATTACCGCCGTTATGGAGCTGGTTGGCATGAGAATAGCCGCTACAACAGGTGATAACGCACCCTGTATCGCAAAATATAGTCCTATGGCATTATAAATGAGGGCAAAGCCATAAGCCAGGTAAACCAGTTTTTTACTTTTTATGGCATACGTCAGATACATTGCCAGTTTATCTAACTTGCTCGCTGCCAGTATAGCATCAGATGCAGGCGTAAAATTATTTTGGTTTTCGGAAATCACCATACCAAAATTTGCTTGTCGTAAGGCACCCGCGTCATTCAGCCCGTCACCTAACATAAATACCTTCCGCCCTTTTAATTGTAATGCTTTGATAAAGGCTAATTTATCGGTCGGCGTCTGTTTAAAATACATGTTTTCAATAGGTATATTGAAATATTGATTCAATTTTTCCTTCTCATTATCATTATCGCCGGATAAAATATAGGTTTCTCCCTTGCTTTTTGCCCAGTCCATAAATGGAGCCGCTCCTTCCCGCCAGGTTCTGTGATAGGAAAGATACCCAATATAGTTGCCGTCAATTTCAAAAAATACATTTCCCTTTTCTCGATCTTCCGCTGGAACTTGTATCCATTGGGCCGATCCTATGAGGATTTGATGACTGTCTATGACCGCCTTTAATCCTTTGCCAATTTTTTCTTCCCATGCTGTAATTTGTAATTTTTCAACATTACCTTTAAAAAAATAGTCATAAATCGTCTCACTTACCGGATGGGTAGAAGAGGTAGTAAGATTTAAAATGAGATTTATTTCATAAAGTGAAAGTGGTTTACCTTCGTACTTGCTTTGTTGAATCTGCGAAGAAGTAATAGTTCCTGTTTTGTCAAAAACAAAAGTATCAATATTGGAAATGGCTTCAACGGCAGCTACATTTTTTATAAAAAAATGCTTTTTACCTAATATTCGGAGCACATTACCGTAAGTAAAAGGTACAGAAAGAGCCACAGCACAGGGACAGGCTACAATCAATACCGCGGTAAATGCATTGAGAGCGATAGATTTATCTGTTGAATACCAGTATATTAGAGTTAAAATAGCTATGGTGAATAAAGTAAAGGTAAAGTATTTTGATATTTGACCAGTGAGTTGTACCCTGACATTGTTTCCCTCTTTCTGAAAAGCGGGATCATTCCACAATTGGGTTAAATAACTTTGCGAAACAGATTCACGGAGTAAGACTGAACCTTCCTGACCATGCCATTTTCCCCCTGCATACACTTTTTTGCCTTTTATAACAGGAATTAAAGCAGCTTCACCACTTACAAAACTATAATCTATGGAAGTAGAAGCACAATTTAGCAGGCCATCGGCAGGGATTAAGTCACCATTTTTCAATAAAATTTCATCCCCTTTTTTCAATTTAGGAAGCGAAATGTTTTCGAAACCTTCAGCCGTTATTTTAGTTGTCGCAATGGGAAAGTAAGATTGATAATCCCGGTCGAAAGCAATTTGCTTGTAGGTTCTTTCCTGGAACCATTTGCCCGCCAGAAGAAAAAATAAAAATCCTGCCAGGCTATCCATGTATCCGGAGCCTGTTTGCGAAATGATTTCATAAGCACTTCTGACAAAAAGAGTGGTTGCGCCCACAACAATGGGTATATCTAAGTTATAATCCCTGATTTTCAATCCTTTCCAGGCAGAAATGAAGTATTCACGGGCGCTATAAAAAAGGACGGGAATCCCTAAACTTAGATTTAAATATCCCAGTATTAGCACAATAAAAGGATCAGAATCTTTGGTCAGGCCCAGATATTCAGGAAAGCTAAAAAGCATGCTATTTCCGAAGGCAAAACCTGCCACGCCGATTTGATAAAATAGATCGTTGGAATGGCTGGAAGATTGTTTTTTTTGTGCTTTATTTAATCGAATGAGGGGTGGATAACCTATTTTATCCAATAATTCGGCTAATTGTCTTAAGGAAATGATTGATTCGTTAAAAGAAATATGAATTTCCTTTTCAATAAAATGAACGGTGGCACTTATAATGCCATCGTGTAATCGTGGTAGATTTTCCAGTAACCAGATACAGGCGGCACAATGAATGGTGGGTAGGTCAAACCTTACCCGACTAATATTTGGACTTCTGAAAAATAAAATTTGGTTTTCCAAATCATCATCATCTAAATATTCAAAATGAAGATTTTCCTTGTCTTTAAGACTGGTGAGAGCTAAATCGGTCGAGGAATAATAGGCGCAAAGATTATTTTTCTCCAATATTTGATAGACTGTCTGACAACCTTCACAACAGAAGGCAGGTGTTTGCTCTTCATTGGGTAAGCAGGGGTCTCCACAGTGTGCGCATCTTGCCTGAGCAATAATGGATGATGTATTTTTTTCATTTGGGATAACCTGCTGTTCGGGTGGATATAAGGTCATACAACTACATTTTGATGTAAATGTAGGTATGGTATATAAAAGTAAAGGGTGACAAAAGTCACCCTTTATTAGGAATTTTTATAAGAAAAAATTTGTTTTGACTTTCAAGATCAATAAATCTTATCCCAGTTTTTAAGCATCAAATAACCACTTATTAGGGCAACAAAGCCACTTAGTAGAGCGGGCATCATATTGCCGTAAATGATAAATCCAATTGAAAATAGCGCAGAATAAACCAGGATACAACCAAGGAACATGCCTAATATCTGATTTGGAAGTTTGCCTGGAATAATCTCATTTGAATCGAGTTCACCTGAGGCAATACCTTTTTCAATAACAGGTTTCCAACCAGTTGGTGAAGGTTGAATTAATTTAAAAAATCGGAGCATTGTCTCCTGTGAAGATGGTGCTGTTAAAAAAGTAACTGCAACCCAGGCTAAAGTAGTTATACCAACGCCGGCCAATAGTTTGATGTGTTCAGGAAGAGGATTTTCCATACCCAATTCAAAGTATAAGGCTAGCATAAAGGAAACAACCATAGCGGTAATTTCGCTGTATGCGTTAACTCTCCACCAAAACCAACGAAGGATAAATATTAAGCCTGTTCCTGCACCGATTTGTAATAATATATTGAAAGCCTGAAGCGCATTTTCTAAAGCTAATGCAAGCAAAGCTGCCATAATCATCAAGACAACGGTGGAGATTCGTCCAACGTTAACCAGTTCATTTTGAGGCGCATCAGGTCTTAAAAATCGCTTGTAAAAATCATTTACCACATAGCTTGATCCCCAGTTTAAATGCGTGGAAATAGTGGACATGAAAGCTGAAAGTAAAGCAGCGATGAGTAAGCCAATCAAACCAGCGGGTAATAAATTGAGCATTGCCGAAAAAGCAAGGTCATTTTTTACCACTTTGGGATCAAGATGGGGGAAAGCCGCTTGCAATGAAGCTATGTCAGGAAAAACAATCAAACTTGCCAGTGCTATAAGAATCCATGGCCATGGACGTAGGGCATAATGCGCTATATTGAAAAACAGGGTAGCCGTTACCGCGTTTTTCTCATCTTTTGCCGATAACATTCTTTGCGCAATATAACCTCCACCTCCGGGTTCTGCCCCAGGGTACCAAACACTCCACCATTGTACAGCTAAAGGCATTAGAAACAAGGGTATTAATTGCTTGGAATCGGAAAAGTCAGGTAAAAAATTTAATTTGCCTGACACGTTAGGGTGAGCGAGCATTTTACTTAAACCGCCAACTTCTGGCAGATTAACAATATAAACCGCTGCGACCACCATGCCTATCATGGCAAGAACGAACTGAAAAAAATCTGTTAAAACTACCCCTTTTAATCCACCAATAGAAGTGTAAATAACGGTAATGATTGAAGTAATTAACAAAGTTTCTACTGGTTCCAAATCGAGCATGACGGCTCCAATTTTTATAGCTGCCAAGGAAACAGTGGCCATAATCATGACATTGAAGAAAACACCGAGGTAAATGGCTCTGAAGCCACGTAAAAAAGCGGCAGGTTTTCCACTGTATCGAAGTTCATAAAATTCTAAGTCTGTCAAAACGCCCGACCTTCTCCACAATCTTGCATACACAAATACGGTAAGCATACCCGTTAGTAGAAAAGCCCACCAGGACCAGTTACCAGCTACACCATGCGTTCTAACCAAATCGGTAACCAGATTGGGGGTATCTGCAGAAAAAGTAGTCGCTACCATTGAAACCCCTAAAAGCCACCAGGACATGTCTCTTCCTGAAAGAAAAAATTCTGAGTAACTCTTTCCAGCGCCCCGGGAGGCGTAAAGCCCAATGAATAAAGTGACGGCAAAAAAGGCAAAAATGATGCCCCAGTCCAACATAGATAAATTCATGAAAATGTTTTTATTATCAGTTAATTAATAGACCCGTATTTCATCTAAAAATAACCAAGCCTGGTTGCCCGCACCTGTTTTGTTAACAGGTATAGTTCCCATGGCAGGTATCTTAATTTCGATAAACTGCGATGTAATTTTGCAGGGTATATCCACCGCAAGGGTCTTGGTGTCTTTATTTTCAGTAATCTTGGTTTCGCAGGCCTTGGAAAATGTATTTCCGTCCTGTGAGGTATAAATAGTAGCTTCCGATGGTAAGTAAATCCATGACTCAGGATCGTTAAAGGCATGGAATTGAATGCCTTTAATAGATTGTTTTTCCGTCCAGCTTAACTTCATACTGAACGGTTCACCCGGCGTAACGCCCTGCCATTCTCCATCGTTGAACTGATTTTTACTACCAGAAATCCCGTTGATTAATCCTCTTTCTCCCGCTCCCTTGTATGTTTTTGAAGGGGTAGTTTTTGATAATATTTTGGCTTGTAAGCCTTTATGAGGTAAGAAATCTATTGAAATAGGATGTCCTTTAGCTTGGTTCTGGACAAAAGACTGTGTTTTTACAACTGTCTTTTTAGTTAACAGTAATGGATTGGTATAAACAGCGGAGGTGCTTTTTGGCTCAGTTCCATCGAGAGTATATCTTATTTCTCCCCAGGGAACTAATGGCGTTAATGCAACCTCTAATCCTACTTCCTTTGTTGTTAAAGTTGGCTTGATTTCAAATAAATGATTGGCGAACTCAATATTTTTAGTTTTCCAATAGTCAATATGTTTATTAAGTCTTACCGCAAAAGGTAAAAATTCTTTTTTTGCAACAGGTGTCCAAAGTACCTCTGAAAGAGCAAGCATACGGGTGTAGGCCATGTATCGGAGTTTTGGCAACGTTGAAATATACTCTGTCCAGATATTTCCTTGCCCCCCTAATATATGTTTATGCGTTTCTGCTGGTAATTCATCGGGAATGGGATCAAAAGAATATACTTTTTCCACCGTTAATTTACCCCCAATAGCTAAGGGTTCTCCAGGTGCATCAGACTGATAATAGTCAAAATAGCAAAAGGTATTAGGACTCATGATAACGTCATGACCCAAATGGGCGGCTTCAATACCTCCTTTAATGCCTCGCCAGGACATAACCGTAGCGTCAGGAGCGAGACCACCTTCGAGAATCTCGTCCCAGCCAATGAGTTTTTTACCTTTGGTTTTAAGAAAGGCTTCCATTCGTTTTATAAAATAACTCTGCAAGGCATCCTCGTCTTTTAGCCCTTCACGTTTCATAACAGACTGAGCTAAAGCACTTTCTTTCCATTGCTTTTTAGGGCATTCATCTCCGCCGATGTGAATATATGGACTGGGAAACAAAGGGATTATTTCAGTGAGCACATCCTCTAAAAAGGTAAAGGTAGCCTCCGATGGACAGTAAACATCTTCCTTTACTCCCCAATCTGTTGGTACTTCTAAGTCCTTTCCTGTACAGCCAAGTTCGGGATAAGCAGCAATGGCTGCCGTAGCATGACCTGGCATTTCAATCTCAGGTATAACCGTAATATTTCTTTCCGCAGCATAAGCAACGATCTCTCTAATGTCCGCTTTGGTGTAATATCCGCCGTGTTTTTCACCATCATAAACACGAGGTTTTTGATTGTGATGACCTATAACTGTTTCCGATCTCCAGGCAGATTTGGACATTAATTTCGGGTATTTTTCAATCTCTACCCGCCAACCCTGGTCTTCTGTCAAATGCCAGTGGAAGGTATTGAATTTATAGGTAGCCATCATATCTAATAATTCCTTAATATAAGATACTGGCTGAAAATATCGACCTGCATCCAACATAATACCTCTGTATCCAAATCGGGGTTGATCCGTTATGGTTTGGCAAGGTATGCTGATGCTTCCATTAGATAGAGGCTGGTGCTGAAGGAATTGAATAAGGCTTTGTATTCCATAAAACAAACCCTTCTCGTCATTACCCGTTACATGAATCTTATTTGGACTGATTTTGAGTTCATAACCTTCCGAAAGACCTTGGTTTGACAAAGTAAAAACGATCTCATTTGCATTGCCATTCGCATTCAAAGCAGTTTGTCTTTGCTTTAAATAGGTTTGTAAATAGCTTGGAATGGGGGTGTTTTTGTCTGAATTTATGGTAGTACTGCCCGAAAAATAAAAAAAGCCAGGGGCAGAAACTATTTGGGACGGAAGGGGTATGATAACCTGACCCGATAATGAAAAGAGTGGCATTATAGATATAATGACCGAAAGAATTATGTGGGTTAGTTTTGTTTTCATATAGGTTTCACGGTACTTTAAACAATTTATCGTACCAATATACGCAAAGAAAAAGAAAAGAGGAAATAATTTGAAGGTATTGAACTAATTGATCGCTTTTTTGTTTCGAACCTCTCTTTCGCCTAAATGATTAAAACCGTTTTCGCGTTCGAAGGCAATCATTTTTTCTGGCCTGAAATTTAAGATAAGTGCCCGACGTCGAAATGGGGTACTATTGCCTCTCGAATAATGAATAGTTCGACCATCGTGGAAGGTAGCATCACCGGCAGAAAGACTAACAGGCGTAGCTTCCGTTTCGTTTGCCTCACATTGTAGCGCACCTTTCTGGCCAGTTTGAACGTGTTTTCTCATTTCCTCTCGGTGAGAACGCGGAACAAACCACATACACCCATTTTCCTTGAACACATCGTCCAATGCAATCCAACAGGTTACAGCCCTTTTGTCTTCCATGTCAATCCAATAGGCTTCATCTTGATGCCAGGGTGTGGGTGTGTTGGTATTAGGAGATTTATCTATTAACATATCAAAATCTAACGCCATGTCCTCACCTAGCAGGGTTTGCACCATTTGAAGTGCTTTGGCATATACTTTAAATGTAGATAAAGGCGGGTGAAAATAGGAAGGACGCATTATCTGCGTAATCTTTTCCTTTTTTTGAAAAGGGTCTGTCAATCCACTTAAATCGGACCTGGCATTACCCACATTTATTTTACCATTAAGGAAAAGTTCATACATATCTCTTACATCTAACAACTCCTGACCATTCAAAAGGCTGGTAGATATAAGGTATCCATTTTCCGGAAAAAAAGACTTATCCAATGTATTAGCGACGTTAAAAATTAAATTTCCAGCGACGGAAAGCCTCCATTGCCTCGTATTCTGCAAAGCCCATAGCATGATAGGTATCGGCGGTAGCTTTATTTCTTTCCTCTGCCCTTTGCCAAAATTCCCTGGGATCATTTCCGGCAAAAGGAGGGGTATCTTTTTGCGATTGATGCATAAAAATGGCTTTTCTTTTACGAACAAGTTCCTGGGGACTTAAGGGCACGGCCATTTCAATTTCTTCTACCGGCCATTCATGCCAGGCACCCCTGTAAAGCCAAAGCCAGCAATCAGCAATCCAACTTTCATTTTTCAGGGATTCCATGGCCATTAATATTACATCCAGGCATACCTTATGGGTTCCATGAGGATCGGCAAGGTCACCTGCAGCAAATATTTGATGAGGTTTTATTTCTTTTATAAAGGCTGCGGTTTGATTTACATCTGCGTCAGAAAGCGGGCTTTTTTTGGTACCTCCGGTTTCATAAAAGGGTAAGTCCATAAAATGGATATGATCATCATTTAATCCGCAAAAACGAGCACCGGCACTGGCTTCTCCTCTTCTGATAAGCCCTTTGACCTGAAGGATACCAGGATGGTCTTTTTCACCCGGTTTTTTATTTGTTAAAATGGATTTTAGCTGTTCAAAGTGATCAATTTTAGCTTGAATAGTTGCGTTTATTTCCCCTTTTGACAGTAAATCTATGGTAAAATCTATAAATCGGAAGGCATCGTGATCGTGAACGGCAATATTTCCCGAAGTTTGATAGGCCACATGGACTTCATGTCCCTGATCGACCAGACGAAGGAAAGTGCCACCCATGGAAATCACATCATCATCGGGATGGGGGCTGAAAATGATGACCCGTTTTTTTGTTGGAACGGCTCTTTCAGGACGGGTAGTATCATCGGCATTAGGTTTTCCGCCAGGCCAGCCAGAAATAGTGTGTTGCAATCGATTGAAAACAACAATATTTATCTCGTAAGCTGTTGCGTATTCGACTAATAAATCGCTCAATCCGTGGGACTTATAATCTTCTGCCGTTAATTTTAGAATAGGTTTATTTGATTGTAGGGAAAGCCATACGACCGCTTTGCAAATGAGGTCTGGCGTCCAGTTACAAAGGGCTACTAACCAGGGCGTTTTGAATCGGGTTAAGCCTTCAGCTGCCGGGAGATCTATAAAAAATTCCGTATTTTTATGACGTTGTAACAGGCTGGCGGGTAAATCGTTGGTAATAGGCCCTTCCACTGCTTTTTGCACAATACTCGCTTTTCCTAAACCCCAGGCACAAAGTAGTATTTTTTTCGAGTTCATAACGGGTTTCAAACCTAAGGTAATCGCCCGATAGGGAACATTTTCCTCCCCACCGAAATCATTTGATGCGTCAGTTCTAGTAGTGGCATCCAAGCGAACCAGGCGGGTAGGGGAATTTTCGAATGATCCGGGTTCATTGAATCCGATATGGCCATTTCTACCAATGCCCAATAATTGAATATCGATGCCACCTAAGTCACTTATTTTCTTATCATACGCTGTACAATAGGCTTCAACTTCTTCCAAAGGAAGAGTGCCATCAGGTATATGGATGTTTTCTTTTTGAATATCAATATGATCAAATAAGTGATGCTTCATAAAGGCCACATAGCTTTGAGAAGCATCGGGCTGCATGGGATAATATTCGTCGAGATTGAATGAAATGACATTTTTAAAACTCAGAGCATCCTCCTTATGCATTCGCACCAATTCCTTATATACCTGAACGGGTGAATTACCTGTGGAAAGACCCAACAAAATATTTTCCCCCTTTGCTGCTTTTTCTTTAATGGCTTGGGCAATAACCTGAGCAATATGAATGGAACCATTCCTGGCGTCAGGCCAAATAGTTGTTTTTATTTGTTCCACTTCCCTGAACTGATATTTGATAGCACTCATTAATAAAGTAGGTTAAAGTTTTTAAAAATTTTCACAAAGATAAATATTTTAACCTGAAATAATATCATTCAATATTACCCCTTTTTCCATGAAAAGGGTTTTAATTTACCTACATTTGAAAATTGGAAAATTTGAGAATTATCTATCTCTAAAAATGATGAATGGAACGGCTACAGAGGTTAAATAAACAGGATTCTGTTTTGCATTGCCATTAAAACATTCCCACGGAGCGCCAAAATCTCCCCCTTTCCTGAAATCAACTTCGCGTAAATCCTGTATATATTCGGACGCTAATTTTTGCGCTGCAACCTGATCAACATAAGCAATGGCCTTGCAAACCCAACCTACAGGGGTTCCCCAATAAGCACCATTCTGATAGGTATCTTTAGGTACGAGGCTTTTTTCCCAGGATGAATTTTCGTTAAAATCATCTGACTTTAGAATATGTCTAATATTACCATTTTGAGATAATTCTCCTGAAATATACCCTTGAAGGAGATATTTTGCTGCCTTTAAACGATTATTTCCACGCAAAACATCAAAATGAATAGCCAAAGAAGTTGCCCAGACATCTGCCTGTGCACTCGTTTCAGTACTGGCAAAAAGCATTCCATCTTTATTTTTGAAGGTTTTTATAATCGATTTTTTAATTTTTGTAGCTTCATTTTTATACATCAACGCCTTTTTTTTATCTCCCATTTCCTGAAATAAAAGGGCTAACTGAAGGGAAGCCTGATATTTTAGAAGGGATGCAAAACATAATTTACCTGTTATATAGATGGCATCTCGGAATCCAAAATCTACCCCTCTGTTTTCGTTATTCACCTCAATGAGTCCAGTAATAGAATCGATGGGTGGCATCTGATAGGCTAATTCAAGTCGGTCTAATAATCTGATGCCATTTATGTTTTCATTTAAAGAGTGAAATGCAGAAAAAGAGGTAACATAATGAAAAGCCATTTGTATAAAAAAGAACTGATCACAAAACGGGGGTTGCATACCCCATTTTTTATCCCCTTGGTTTTCATAGCTATAGGTGCCTGGGAAATAAATCGGTTTTCCATCATCTATCCGTATATGGTCAGCGACAGCACCTTTTGGAATAAAAGAGCCCCATTTTGTAAATTTAAATTCGTCCGATTGTGTTTTTGCTGTTAGGAGAAGCATGTGTTTTTGTTCCTCCTGTGTAACAAAACCGCTTTGTATGGACATTGCATAATCACGAATCCAAAATGCGGGATAGGAATTTCTACCTCCAGGTCGAATCAATATACCTCCAGTCTGATTAGGCCCAAAGTTATCAGAAATAAATTGGTTTGGATAGATACGGGAAGAATCCATCACGTCTTTAACCATTTGTTTAAGAAAGGCTAAATCTTCTGTTTGAAGTAAGTCTTTTTTCTGACCCTGAATAATCGTATTTATAAGGATCAATATTAAAAATGGCAGAAGAATTTTTTTAAATTTCATCTCACTTTAAATATTTCTCAAAAAATGCAACCATTTTCTTTTGCATATATTGATTTGGTCGTTGTGCAATATCCATCGCATGAGGCCAAAGAGGGAGTTTATAGTATTCAGCAGGAACACCGAGCCGGTCAAGCCTAGCTTTTAAAGTATCGGATTGACTTTGTGGTAAAAGATTATCGGAAGTTCCCTGAAAAATGAGGGTAGGGGGCAATCCTTTTCGAAGATATTTTGCTGGTGAGGCCTCCCAGTATAAATCAGGTCTTTCTTTGAATGAATGACCGATAAACCCTGTAACAAGGTCCTGATTTTGAGCATAAGGGGTCGTCATATCCACTGGACCATAAATATCAACGACACATTTAATTTTATTAGGTGGATCATTAAGGTAGGTACTATCGAGTGGAATGGTAGGATTTTTAAAATCGTACGTAGTCATTAAAACCAGATGACCGCCTGCTGATCCGCCAATCATGGCAACGCGTTCTGTGTCATATCCGTATTTTTTGCTGTTATTAAAGAGAAAATGCATGGCATCAGAAACATCCTGAACACAAGCTGGATAAATACTGTCATTTTTCAAGGTATATGAAACGGTCGCTGTGATATACCCTTTTTTTGCAAAATCGACCAGATAAACGAGATAATCAGATCGTTTGCCACTTTTCCAACCGCCACCATGAACAAAAACTAAAAGAGGAGCTGGTTTTTTAAGATCTCGAGGTTTATAGATATCTAGTTGGAGCGATCTACCATTCACCTTTTTGTATTCAATATTTTTAATTTCCTCTATAGATTTTGGAATTTCAGGCTCCAGGTTTGCAAGTTTTTCAAGACCCACACCAATAGCGAGGTAATCGAGTACTTCGAAATGATAGGCGATAGGCGCATTTTCTGGAAACAAAAATCCTATAGTTCTGGGCAGCAACATCATAAAAATAAAGGCTGCCATAATGTATAGGAATATTTTGAAAATTTTCATCATTTCAGTTTTAGAACGCGAATGGTTTAAATGTACCAACTAATATAACATTAAATTGGCAAACTTAATATCCTTAAAATTTATGGTTCCAAAACTATTTAATGAAATGGAATACTATCCTTTTTTCCAGGAAAACTGATTTACTTTTCGTCCTACCCTAATGCCCAGATTTACACCCTGGTCACAATCCATCCTGAAATGTACCCCCAGAAGAATCCTGGAAATGGCATTTTCATTTGCCATCTCATAGAAAGAATTAAAATGGCGTGGAGCACCTCCTTCAAAATCTTGCCTTCCCTCATGGCATCTGTCTGTCATCGGGTAATAATTTCCAAAAATATCGGTTAATACTTCCGCTGCAGCTCCACCCATGGTGGAATGACCTGATGGATAAGCTGGAAAATTTGGGGAAATGCCGGTTTCTTTTGTTTGCGGATTATATAAGGCCGGTTGCCAGTTAGAACTAAAAACCTTTCTAATGTAATCCACAGGGCGTTGGATATTATAAAAATATTTAGAATACCAACAGGCCACTACACAATCATTTAAGGCGATACTCACTTTTGCATTGGCATAAACAGCAGTCTCAAGGTCAACCTTATCCAGTTCATATACCTGATTGGCAATGGCTAACCATCTGGTAGGAGGGCTGAAAGTTAAGCCGGTAAGGTCATCACTCCAGAAAAAAGCCATCCATCGTTGATCAGGCGTTGGATTATTTACTGCGGCATAAACTTCAGCGCCCTGAACATAATATTGAGAATTTTTTTCCTCGCTATAGAGAATGGGCGCCGGAATTAATTTGTCTGCATCCTTGATAACAAAAGTTCTGGCATAGCCATAATCTGGAAACATACCTGGGCCAGCCGCATTGGTAGGTTTGAAGGCGCCGGGAACTGCTTGTGGTTTATAATTGCCAACATTGTCTTTAAAAGGTTCAAGATGATGATTATGTCCTACTAAATCTGTTTTTGAATATTCGAAAACGGCTTCAGCCACTTTTAATCCATATTCTTCAGAACGAGCAATGGTTTCACCTGAGGCCTCACTTAGATAATCATTTTTTAGTTTGTTGTATAAAGTAGATATTTGAACAAATCTATTTGTCGGAATACCTTTAACATTACCCATAAAGTCAGTAAGCAATCTACTATAAATGGCATTAATTACCATAGGATAATGGTAATCTTTAAGCGGTAATTGTTGAGGAATGTTCAAGCCTGGATAATTATAACGGATACTTTTGAATGCCGGCATATCTTTTACGCAAGCTTCATAACATGCCAGTCCGATATAGGCCATCGCTCTGGGAGCTGGACAAGGTCTGAATCCCTGAGCATATCTTTCCAAATCAATAAATACATGATTCCATTGCTGGATAACATCGCTGGAATAGTCCTTAGTAATTTTTGGGGAAATAAAATCAGTCTCATCTTTTTTACATCCGGAAAGAAACAGGAAAAAAATGGAAAAAAGAAAGGGCACTGAATTTTTTAGTAATCTGGGTGTAGTTTTCATGATACATGTTGTTTAAATGATGCTGTAAATCTATTAAACTGGGCTAAAAACCATAAAAAACGAACATATTAAAGATTTTATAGGAATTATAAGAAATATAAATTCTATAGTTTTTGTAGGTTAAAAATTAAACTGTAGGTATTTTTTTGACATCGCACTAAATAATTAGAATTTATGAGGGTAATGTGTATATTTGCGGCCGAACTGCTTCCTACAGTTTGGGGTCCCGTAGTTCAACGGATAGAATAGGTGTTTCCTAAACACTAGATATGGGTTCGATTCCCGTCGGGACCACTCGGTTAAAATTCACTGATTTATATATACAATTCACTTATTATTTAATATTATTTTCCGAACCCTGCAGCAAACCCTGCAGCACTTTTTTCAGGTTAGTTATTGGAATCGTCTCAATATAAGAATATACACCCGTTTTAAAAAGGAGTGAGAAAAGAATCTAATTCTTGCTTTTTTTTAAAAAAAAATATTTTGTTTGTTTCGATTATTTCGATTAAATTTGGATAAAAGTAACGATTATGGAAGCTTTAATCAAAAGAACTACCAAAGAAGACCAAAAGATTGCAATTAGCTCATTACCAGATTTCCAAGCTGTCTCAAAAAGTATAAAATCTTCTCAGAAAAATGGAGTTAAAATAAAAATTCAAGAATCAGGTGAATTTCTTACCATTCCAAAAAAAGCGCTGACATTCCTTACTGCCATTATTCAAAATATGGCGGAAGGAAAAACAATTTCAATTGTCCCATCTGATTCAGAACTAAGTACACAGCAAGCTGCTGATTTGATAAATGTATCAAGACCTCATTTAATAAAATTGCTTGAATCTAAACAAATTCCTTTCAAAAAAGTGGGTAGTCATAGAAGAGTTCTACTAATGGATATTATGGACTACCAAGATCAAATCGTTAAACAAAGAGAAGATCAACTTGATTTCTTATCCAATCAAGCCCAGGAATTAAATCTTGGGTACTAGTGAATCTCTTGCAGCAGAAGGATTATTTATAGTAAAATGGTCTGATATTATTCAAAATGAATGGGTTCGTAATCTTTTAGCAAATCGTTCAGATTTAAAAAAAGAACAATTAATTCAAACTGTAAGAGCTATGAATTTAGCATTTCCCGTTGCCAATGTTAAATTTTTTGAAGTCTTTATATCTGGAATTAACCTTAGAGATAAAGATGATAGGCATGTGGTGGCTTGTGCTATAAAATGTAACGCCGATTTAATAGTTACATTTAACATTAAGGATTTTTCGACTAAAGAATTAGCAAAATTTGGCTTGGAAATACAAAATCCTGATGAGCTAATTTCAAATTTAATTGACATAAATCCTAAATTAGCAAGAAAAGCTTTTAATAAAATGGTTAAGAGGCTAAAAAATCCAAAAAAGACAATAGATGAAGTTTTAACTACTTTAGAAAAATGTGGATTAAGGAAGAGTATAGAAAAATTTAAAAATATCTTCTAACAGGCAATCGCGTATTGTAACCGCATATCTAAATACATAATTTATGCTGTAAAAGTTCTTCGCTGGCTTTAATGGGGTAGGGGCGAATTGAATTCGCCCTCTCATGCTACAGATAAATTTCCCTATTTGCGGAAAAATATTTTTCCCCGCAAATACAAAAGTTGTTTTTACAAATCAATTAAAAGGATGATCATAGGAAATGGGTAAATGAAAAAAATAGGTACTGTTTAAAACTGGGCGAATTCAATTCGCCGCTACGTGAACCATCATACAATAATTATTAATCCTGAAAATCCTAATTCAAAAAGTGTCAAGCAATTACCAAAATGCAACCCTGTCAAGAGAAGAGTGAAAGAAGTCATCTTGTTATAAAAACCTCCCCACTTAAATTGGATACGTTATCATTAATCCTGGAAATCCTGATTCAAACCAAAGGCTGCTGCGCCCGTAATTTACAGACAGAGAGATTGGGGGAGGTGGTCTTTGATTTTTGGGAATATTTGGTTCATTTTTAGTTTTAAAACCCAAAAAATAAATCATCATAGCATTAGCAGAAGAACTACCTGTTTACAAAAAAGGTTATGATTTATCATAGATATTTGAGTCCCCCGGATTCCAGCTTAAATGAAAATTAATTATTTGAAGAATTTCTTTGGTTTATTCAGCATGTTCTACAACTGCCCATATTAACATAATTGACCTGAAAAAGGTGTAAATTGCCATAAATTAAAAGAAAATGGATCAATTACCTAATTTGCCGGTTGGACAGCAGTATTTCAAATCTGTTATAAAAGGTAATGCTATTTACGTTGATAAAACGGAATATATTTACCAAATATGCAAACCGATAGACAAAGGTTATTTTTTATCCCGGCCACGTCGTTTTGGCAAATCCTTAACGCTGGATACTATTAATGAACTTTTTTCGGGCAATAAGCCCTTATTTAAAGGGTTATGGATTGAGGATAAATGGGATTGGACCGATACCTATCCTGTCATCCGTATGTCTTTTGATGCCATTGGACATGAAGGCGGCCTGGCGGAAGCATTGGTAGAAGCAATCAAGGACATAGGAAAAAAATTCAAAATAAAACTGTATAAAAAATTACCCAGCACCATATTTAATGAATTGATCGAAGCTGTTGTGGAGAAAACGGGTAAGCAAGTCATTATTCTCATTGATGAATATGATCGTCCGATTGTTGATTATATTGATCCCTACGATTTGACTATGGCAAATAAACAACGGGATATTTTAAAACAATTTTTCAGTATTTTGAAAAATGCCTCAAATAATATCCGTTTTCTTTTGATTACTGGCGTTTCCAAGTTTTCAAAGGTATCTATTTTTTCAGAATTAAATCATTTGGATGATTTGACCCTTGCCCCTGGCTGCGCTACTTTATGCGGTTACACTCAAACGGAGTTAACGCATTATTTTGCGCCTTACCTTAGTGTCATGCCTCCCGAGACCCTGGAAAAAATGAAATTGTGGTACAACGGGTATAGTTGGGACGCTGAGAATTTTGTTTATAATCCCTTTTCAGTCCTAAAGTTCTTTAAGCATGGCAGGTATGCAAATTATTGGTTTGAAACGGGAACGCCTACCTTTTTAATAAAACTCATGCGAAAGCGATTCACTTATAAATTGGAGGAAATAGAAGTGAGTAACCTCATTTTAGAATCTTTTCGACTTGAAAAATTTGAGGAATTAGATTTGTCTTCCTTGCTTTTGCAGACTGGCTATCTGACCATTAAACAGATAACAATTGACAATACATTCATACTTGATTATCCAAATAAAGAGGTAAGAGAGGCTTTTGGACAATTTTTATTGAGTGAATACACCGATACTCCGGTAACAGTGCCTTATGGTCCAAATATTTTAAGAGCCTTAACCCAAAACAATCTCGAAAACGTCATAAAGATTATCAACGACCTGATTCAATCCGTTCCAGACCAAAACTATGTAAAAAATCAGGAAAAATTCTTTCATGCCATTATCCATTTGATCTTTACCATGGTGGGTTCAGATCCACGCACTGAAATGCACACTCCAGCTGGGCGAATGGATACGGTGATTATCACCAATGACCGCATATTTCTCTTTGAGTTTAAAATAGAGGGAACAGCTGAAGAAGCCATTCAGTGTATTAGGGATAGGAAGTATGCCGATAGTTTGCGACTTCGCAACAAACCAATCACAGGCGTGGGGGTTGTCTTTTCGGCATCAAAGAAGGGTATATCATCGTGGGAAAGGGCAGAATTATAGGGTATTTATGGATAAATCCAGGCTTTTGACAAAACATGATGAGAATTATTTTTGACAAAAATCATTCCACAATAGAATTCTTGCCTGACAACACTGGATGTTTTTTGCGGATGTTTCCTGTAAATAATTTTGAATCAGGATTTATAGGATTACAGAGGGTTTGTACATCGTAATATCACGTTCGTAGGGGCGAATTGCATTCGCCCTCCCATGATACAGATAAATTTCAAATTTCAAAAACCTGCCTTTTAATCTGAACTTATGGAACAAACACAAAATCTATTTGCTAGAAATGTAGCCTATATATTCACTTTTGTTTTCTTTATTTTATCATTTGTACCGAGTTTTGGTCAAAATTCAATATCCACAACAGGAGGTCACATTAAATCTACTGGAGGTTCCACTAGTTTTACCGTGGGTCAGGTAGCTTATGTTTTGAAAAAAGGAACTGGGCCTTATTTGAATGAAGGCGTTCAACAGGTTTATACCAAAAAGACGACACCCATCGAAGAATTGGTTTACCTTAAAGAGGTACTTCTATATCCAAATCCGACGCAAGAAACTTTCACCTTAATATTATCTTCAATGGAAGATGTTCTAGTTAGATATACTATCATGGATTATTTGGGAAAGGAAATCAGAAATGGGGATATTATAACAGAAAAATCAGAGATATCACTGGTGGATTTACCGTCAGGAAATTATTTCATTTCCTTGAAATCAAAAAAAGAAAACAGAATTTTCAAAATAGTTAAGATATAATCAGGTGAAAAAGATTGCTCTTGTAAGTTTAATAACCATTGTATTTATAAGTAATTTGATATCCCAAGCCCCCAACATGATGAGTTATCAGGTTGTAATTTGGGATGGTAGTGGAAATTTAGTTGCTGAAAAAATGGTCAGTATTAAAATAAGTATCCTACAAGGTTCAGTGACAGGAACCAGTGTATTTTCAGAAACCCATCGTATTCAAACAAATGTCAATGGATTGGTTAGTCTAACGATTGGAGGTGGAACAAACGCAACAGGAAAAATAGGTGATATCAATTGGGGTGCGGGAAGTTATTTCTTAAAGACTGAAACGGATCCAACGGGTGGAGGTAATTATAATATAGTGGGTACAACCCAACTGATAAGTGTTCCTTATGCAATGCATTCGAATACATCAAATAATCTTAACACCCCAACGCCAGGTTTACCAGGTCAGGTTTTAACGGTGGCAAAAGATGGGAATCCTATATGGGTTTCAACGCTGCCAACAGTAGTTACAACTAATATTTCAAATGTAACTTCAAATTCTGCTGTAAGTGGTGGAAATGTGTTGTCAGATGGTGGTTCACCTGTCACCGCCAGAGGTATTGTATGGTCAACCAAACCCAATCCGACGGTTTCTTTAAGCACAATTACTAATAATGGTAACGGATTAGGTATATTTTCGTCGACATTAAATGGATTAGTTTCAAAATCTACCTATTATGCTCGTGCTTATGCTACCAACAGTGTTGGAACGGGGTATGGGAATGAAATATCTTTTACCACGTCTGATATAACCAATGTAATGGGAATACCTTGCACTGGAACACCCACAGTTAAGGATATTGACGGAAATAGTTATAATACCGTTCAAATTGGAACACAATGTTGGACAAAAGAGAATCTTAGGGTTAGCAAATATAGAGATGGATCGATTATTCCTTTAGATGAGTCGGGAGGGACATCAGGTAATAGTTCAGTTCAGACATGGAGTAACAGAACAACGGGGGCAAGAACTGTTTTTGGACATAATCCTGCCAATATTGCATCATTGGGGTACTTATATAATTGGTATGTGATTTCCTATTCAAAAGGATTATGTCCAAGTGCCTGGCACGTGCCATCAGATGCTGAATGGACAACCTTGACTACCCTTCTTGGTGGTGAGAGTGTTGCAGGCGGCAAGATGAAGTCTATTAGTACTACGTATTGGAATCTTTCAAATGTGGCGCCAACAAACGAGAGTGGTTTTTCTACCCTTCCGGGTGGCTATCGTGTTAATGATGGTAGTTTCAACAATATCAATCTGAATGCATTTTTTTGGAGCGCTACCGAGCTCGATAAGAATGACGCATGGCACCGCTACTTGAATTACAATAACAATGTATTTGTGAACTACTTTAATAAGTCGTTTGGTGCTTCCGTTCGTTGCATAAAGGATTAACAAAAGAGCCTATTTCCCTTCGCGACTTGTTCCATTCTTTCGTTTTAAAATTATATAATTGATTAGGTTTTTCCTAAACACTGGATATGGGTTCGATTCCCGTCGGGAGCACTCGATTAAAAATCAGTAATTTATACATATAATTATATTTTTATTTAATAGACACTGCAGAAAATAATGCAGATACACATTCATTAAAAATCTACTTACATTTTTTATTTGTCAAAATTAAGGTTACTGCTGCAATGTTCAATGGTAATTGTTTGGAATAAACTACATATAAATGTAGTATATCTTGTTTTGAAACTTTTTAAAATATCTTAGTTTTGTTATAATGAATTTACTATGATATGAATTCACCATTCTTAACATTATCATCTTATTTGGAGTTGAAAAAAAAATGAATTTTGGTAAATACATTCTTTTAGGAAATAGATTCATGTATTCCATATTTTCATTAATTTAGAGACTATAAGTTGAGTATTCAGTCACTCTGCCAAGGTAAAATTATTTCAAAATCATAAAAAAAGAAATGACTAAGGAACGGTTATTCATTTTAATCAGAAGATTTTTCTTTGATTATTTTAGTCAAAATTTCCTCTTTAAAGCTCAAGATAATTTCAAGACTTTTATGATAAATCCATTTAGAATAACCTCTGATTTTTTTTTCAAAAACAGGATGATTGGATTTAATTTCAAGGCATTCAAGGATGAAAATAGATTTTATTACGACATAATCTTGGCATTCTCATTTTCTTATCACTTTATAGCCTTACGGAATAAAAATGTAAATGATGGGTTAAATTATTTAACACATTTTTTTGATTATGCTTTTTCAACTTATGGCATCAGTAAAAGTAATAGTTTCATTTTTATTAATATTAATGATCCTGAAAAAAGGTTGCAATTTTTTCTAAAGCCAGGATTTGTTGTAAATATTTTTGATTGCTTAAAGCCAAGACAAGAATTTCCAAACAAAAATCATGGAAATTTTGACAATCAAATAAATGATTCATTTGCTTTTGAAACAAAGGCTTTAGCTGTACTCTGCTTTAAGGTAACTTCCCTACCACAGATCATCTTGTCAATTAATCAGATGTCAAATTATTTTCTTAAAAATAAGTTGACATCTTAATTTAAAAGATTAGGGATAAAAATTTCCAGTATGAAAACACAATCTAAAATTAGGCAAACAATATCACAATTATTGTTTATTTGTTTGCTTTTAACAGGGGTAACTTGTTATTCTCAAGCCCCCAATCTAATAAGTTATCAGGCTGTTATCAGAAACAGCAATAATGAATTGGTGTCAAATACTATCGTTGGAGTGCGTATAAGTATTCTTAGTGGTTTGCAGGCAAATGTATTACTTTACCAGGAGGAGCACAAAGTCATAACTAACATCAATGGATTGGCGTATTTTAACATTGGTAATGGAAAGATTCTGAATGGATTATTTTCAGGTATAGATTGGTCAAATGGTCCTTATTTCATTAAATCAGAAACTGATCCGACTGGAGGAAAGAACTATACCTTAGTTGTTTTGTCACAATTGTTAAGTGTTCCGTTTGCGATTTATGCAAATACCGCTGAAAAACTTACCGGAACACTCCCTGAAACAGATCCAAAATTCAATAATAGCATTGCCAAGGGTATCACAGCAACAGATACTATCTACTGGAACAGGAAATTGAATACAAGGGATACTGCTGCCATGCTTTCTAATTATTTAATCGGCCTGAATAGGAAGGTTAACTTTACAGACACTGCAGCCATTCTAATGCCCTATTTAAGGTCAGCGGACACGACAAATATGTTAGTTCCATATCTTCGCGATGCTGACACTACGAATATGTTGGTACCGTATCTGCGAGATGCAGATACCACGAATATGTTAGTACCGTATCTGCGAGATGCGGACACAACAAATATGCTAGTACCGTATCTCAGGTCGGCTGACACTACGAATATGCTTGTCCCTTACCTCAGGTCGGCTGACACCACGAATATGCTTGTCCCTTACCTCAGGTCGGCTGACACTACGAATATGCTTGTCCCTTACCTCAGGTCGGCTGACACTACGAATATGCTTGTCCCTTACCTCAGGTCGGCTGACACCACCAATATGCTTGTCCCTTACCTAAGATCAGCGGATACGACCAATATGCTTGCCCCATACTTAAGATCAATTGACACCACGAATATGCTTCTGCCATATCTCAGGGCAGCTGACACTACAAATATGCTAGTCCCATACTTAAGATCAGTTGACACCACGAATATGCTGATACCATATCTCAGGGCAGCTGACACCACTAATATGTTGGTACCATATCTGCGACATGCTGACACTACGAATATGCTGGTACCGTATCTGCGATATGCAGACACTACGAATATGTTAGTACCGTATCTGCGAGATGCAGATACTACGAATATGCTAATACCGTATCTGCGAGATGCAGACACTACAAATATGTTGGTACCATATCTGCGACATGCGGACACGACGAATATGTTGGTACCATATCTGCGAGACGCTGACACGACGAATATGTTAGTACCGTATTTGCGAGATGCAGATACCACAAATATGCTAGTACCGTATCTGCGCGATGCGGATACCACAAATATGCTGGTTCCGTATTTACGCGATGCTGACACGACCAATATGCTGGTACCGTATCTTAGAGATGCTGACACTACAAATATGCTGGTACCGTATCTGCGAGACGCTGACACGACGAATATGCTGGTA
>CANMVX010000017.1 GCA_947501115.1 Haliscomenobacteraceae bacterium | reverse complement strand
CCTGAGCCAGGATCAAACTCTCCATAGTATTTTCTTTGCGAATCCTAAAATTCACGTCTCTTTGACTATTCGAAAGTGTCCTTTTTAATTCAATGTCGCTAAACCTTATTTACTTACTTTCCCTCTCTGTCAATGAACTTTTTGTTGGCTCCAATCTTTATATTAATGATCCTCCTCGGACCATCAACCAAATCTTAGCCTATCTCAAAACACCCGTTGGTGTCTCTCTTTCTTACTTTCTTTCGGGCTGCAAAGATAAAAAGTTAAATCCTATTAACCAAACTTTTTATACCCTTTTTTTAACTTCTTTTTCCTCATCCCTTATCCCCAATCCCTTAACTCTTTCGCTTCGGGAGTGCAAAAGTAAGAAGTTAATTTCTAATAACCAAACTTCTTTTAACCTTTTTTTATTTTCTTTTTCCTCGCTTTCTTTCCTCCTCTTTCCCACAACTCTTTCGCTTCGGGAGTGCAAATATAGAAAACTAATTTAGCTTTTATACACCTCTTCGCAATTAATTTTTTAACCTTATTTTACCCTTAAAATTATCCTCCTTTATAGGGCGTAAAACTTACTTTTTTATGTTGATTCAGCTTTCTTTAAAAAGCTATATATTCGAATCTATGCGTTATGCCAAATTATATTTTTTTCAATATTTTCTCTTTATTTTTGATTGCATAAGTACATTCATAGCGCTAATGATAAACTCCTTTAAGGGAGCCGTTTGCATTACCTTGATTTCCATTAATATACGACTTTCACCTTGTAAGAAAGCCAGAATTCTTTGTATAGGATTTCTCCTAAACAAACGCATAAATAATTGTTCTCCCGGATATGTTTTTTCCTCTAATACTCTTAAAAGAACTTTGTCATACCACTGAAACCGATTAAAACGCAATGTTTCTCCTGGATTTCTCCCTATCTCTAATGCTTTTACTATTCTTTCAACTCTTCTTTGAATATTTATAAAAGTGAATCCTGTGGAAGATCGTGTATCGCCACCTGCCATACCTATATATATGGTACGACCTTCCACTTCTTTAAAAGAAGCATCTGTCATTGGTATATTTCCGGTCTCTTCCTGATTTATGATATAATCTTCTCTCTTTAGGTTCCAGTGATTCTCTAAATAAACCTCAATGATAGACTGATATTGATTTTCCGATAAATGTATTCTGGAGAATATGGCAATTTCAACCAATGCTTCATTTTCATTATAAGGTAAAACGTACATAAATCTTGTTTCATCTTTTTGAGGCGTTCTAAAATCCATGAAATGAGCCTCCATCGAATTGAAGGTTGGTTTCATGGTTTTTATAAACCATCCCTTAAAGTGCTGATCAAGATAAAGGCTATTTATTTTATCTATTTTCTGATATGGAATACTACTAAAACACCATGTCGCCGTAAATTCCCCCTCATTAGTAACCACGTGAGCGACATCATTTTCTGTGTATATTTTTGTAATGTCAGCATGAACCCATTTAATATTTTTTTTATTCCCAATCTTATCCTTTGCAAACCGATAAAAATCTTGCGCGCGCAACATCTTGTAACTATATGGCTTAATATTTCTGGTAAGTATTTCACCATCGCCATCTATCCTTAGATTTTGCCATTTATGGAAAATAATACTTTCAAAGTAACTTTCATCCTTTTCCCAAAAGCACCAGGTTCTATCATTAGTGCTTTTTGAATCCTTATCTATGATTATTATATTTTTATCTTTTAATTCAACTGAATCTGCCAAACGACAAGCAAGGCTTAGACCCGATGCACCTCCACCAGCAATAATGATATCTGCTTTATCCATTATTTGAATTTAAAATTTTACGTCCAACAGTACTAATGCATTAAAATAAATCCATTGTATAAACAGGTAAGGTAACAATAGAGGTGACTGAAACTTTAATTTAAATGCATGAAGCGGAAACGATACAAAAAATCCAATGATACACCAAGCCAGATAATTCTGGATGGGCACCACATTGGATTCCCATTTCCAATAATCCAGGTTTATAGCCACAGGTTCAATAAAATAATCATAACAAGCAATTAAAACCCCTGAAAAAATAGAAAGTAACCACTTATTTGAAAAAAACCTAAGTGAAAGGCTATTTATAGCCAAAGCTAAAACCAACCAATTGAAAGCTATAACAAGTGGCACCCCTAAAACCTTTAAATGCATATTACTTCCATAATGGTATGAACCAAAGATTTTTCCCGTTGCTACACCTACTGCTTCCATAGAAAAGGTAAATAAATAAACGGGAATGATCCATAAAAAAAGGGATTTACCCTTATTACAATTTAAAATGTCTATTAGTAAATAGGTATTCATCCCAAAAAGAAACAAATCTGTCATTGAAAAAGCAATGACTCTTAGTTGGGGTAAACTATGAGCAACGATGCCTGAAGCATAAAAAAATAAAATTACACCGACACCTTTTGGAACATTCAGACGTTGTAACCATTTTAAGAGAGAGCCCATGAATAAGGTGATTTTAGAATAAGTTGAATCGGAGCCTAAAGGCGGAACTGAATATAAGTACTACTTTACGACTGTCCCTTACCCTAATTCTTTCTTCTTTAACCTTAGTTGGGGAGGCAGATTTTATTTTTTGAAAAAGTTTTGTGTAGTATTTGTAAGCTAAATACACTCCGAAACGTACACCTTGAGGTAATTGGGTAATTCCTAACAGAGCATCATCAAAATCCTTTTTTATATCAGATTCTATCTGTAGTTTATCTCCCAGACTAAAACTACGAAAATCCACCCCGGGAAAATATACTCTCCCTCTTTCATCGAAATCACTTTTTATATCTCTTAAAAAATTAATCTTTTGAAAAGCCGAACCTAAACTTCGGGCTGAAGCGTATAAATGTTTATACATATTTTCGTCACCATTCACAAATACACGCAAACACATTAATCCAACCACTTCAGCAGAACCATATATATATTTTTGATACAGATTGTCTTCGTAAGCATTTAAATTTAAATCCATTTCCATGCTATCCAAAAAGGCATCGATTAATTCCCTTTCAATATTGTATTTATTGACCACATTTTGAAAAGAATGCAGCACCGGATTCAAACTAATACCTGACTCAATGGCCTCAAAGGTATCCCTTCTAAATTTATCCAACAGTTCCTTTTTAGGAAAATCATGAAAAGTATCCACGATTTCATCTGCAAAACGAACAAATCCATAAATTGCGTAAATAGGAGCGCGATATTTTTTATCAAAAACCCTTATACCCATTGAAAACGAAGTACTGTATCGTCTTGTTATAAGGCTACTGCATTCTAAGCAAGTTTGATTGTAAAGGGATAACATAGGATGAATATTTAGAGAACTAAAATTAAAACAATTTTGCAATTTCCTTTGCTACAACTTCACCTGAGATCAAGGATGGTGGCACACCAGGCCCAGGAGTCGTCAATTGACCTGTAAAAAAGAAATTTGAAATATTCTTGTTCCTAAGTTTGGGCTTTAAAAAGGCTGTCTGCAACAGTGTATTAGCTAAGCCGTAAGCATTTCCTTTATAAGCATGATAATCGGTAATAAAATCCCGATGTGCATAAGAACGCTTAAAGATAATATGATTATTTATATCCTGCCCGGTTAATTTTTCCAAACGATTCATAACCAAATCAAAATAAAATGCTCTTTTTTCATCATTATCATCTAGGCCTGGAGCCAAAGGTATGAGAATAAATAAATTTTCATACCCTTCCGGAGCCAATGTATCATCGGTTAAAGAAGGCACAGAGACATAAAAGAGAGGTTTTTCAGGCCAGGCAGGGTGATCATAAATATCGATGGCATGTTGATTAAAGTCCTCATCAAAAAATAAATTATGATGTAGTAAGTTACTTACTCTTTTATTCACACCGATATAAAACAGTAAAGAAGAGGGAGCCATAACTCTGGATTCCCAATATTTTTCAGTATAGTTACTATATTTTTTTTCAAGGACTTGTTGATCCAAATGTTGATAATCTGCACTACCAACTACAATGTCAGCATCGAAATCCTCTGTTTTTGTTACTACTTTTTGGGCTACACCCTTGACTACCTGTATATTAGTGACCTCATGGTCATATTTAAACTTTACGCCCAACTCCTCAGCCAGAGATACCATTGCTTTTATGACTTCAAACATCCCTTTTTTAGGATACCAGGTACCCAGCCTCATATCGGCGTAATTCATTAAACTATAAAGCGCGGGCGTATTTTGAGGTGTTGCACCTAAGAATAAGACGGGAAACTCAAGAATTTTCAATAATTTGGGATGCTTGAATAATTTTCTTACATGTTTTGCCATAGATTGGAAAATCTGAAGTTTAAACGCACTGACAAGCAGGCGAAATTCTGCAAACTCCATAATTCCATGGCTCGGTTTGAAAACGAATTCACTTATTCCAACGTCATATTTATATTTTGCCTCTTTCAGAAACTTCCTAAGAGAATATTTACTTCCCTTTTCAAAAGACTCGAATAACTCCTCTTGTGCTTTTTCATCTGTTGGAAGATCAACAAAATCATCTTTTCCAAAAAACACCCTATAGGAAGGATCAAGTCGAACTAAATCATAATAATCAGATGTTTTTTTTCCAAACTGCTCAAAAAAACGGTCAAAAACATCTGGCATCCAATACCAGCTAGGGCCCATATCAAAGACGAAGCCATCTTCTTCAAACTTACGAGCCCTCCCGCCAGGAGAGCTGTTCTTCTCTAAAACTGTTACATCAAAGCCAGCTTTGGCTAAAAAACAAGCTGCTGCTAACCCTGAAAAACCCGAACCAATGACAACTACCTTTTTCAATGTCTTCTTTTTGTTTTTAACAGAAAAGAAAGATGAATGTTTAAACTTTAGAATTTATTTGGGAACGGCTTGCCAGTTCAGGAAACCTCCTTCCAAATCGTAAATGTCTTTAAAACCCATTTCCTTCAGAATTATCAAGGCAGAGGCACTTCTGCGCCCGGACCTGCAATAAATAGCTAGCGGCTTATTTTTATTTAAAGATGTAGCGATAGTTTGTTTGAAATTGGGGTCATTAAAATTAATATTTTTTGCTTTGTCAATGTGCCCGGCTAAGAATTCTTCAGGCGTTCTTACATCCACTAACTGTACTTTACCTAAACCAATGATTTCTTTAAAGACCTCTTTTTTAACCACACCGTTTATTGAAACCTTTGATGCGGAACTTAACCTATGTTGACAGCTTGACATTAAACTGACAGCAATTAAAATCAATGATAAGACCCTTGTCATATTTAGTTTTTTATTAGAAAAATTAAAACTAATCAAAATCATTTGGAATCATGCCCTGTCTTGTTTCTTTTTTCTGAATACCAAAAGCATATCTTACATTTAAACCAATCCTGCGATTATCTCCATATCTATCCCCCTGAGTAAAAACATTTCCCTGTTGGAGGCTAAATTGGGTAACCATCGTTCTGAAAATATCATTTGCGTTAAGAGAAATAACTAATTTTTTATTTAAAAAAGATTGATTGATACTAATATTGAGCTGACCAAAAGTCTTTAATTCGTAGAAATTCTGAAGACCACGAAGTAACATGAAGCCGTTAATATTAATTTTTGTTTCTTTGAATAACTTTATTTGGTGGAAGGTAAAAAAGCGCCAGCTTCCTCTGCTGAAAGTCAGCGGCTTATTTTCATAAACCCCGTCATATTCACTAAGATTGTACTGGGTACCGACAACAAAAAAGTATTTGCCCCCCGGAGGAATAGCCGCAATGAGTCTAAAATAGGTTTCTTTGTTTTTTCCAACATTATCAAGAGTACGAACCAATATATTACTATTGATTTTATCCTGATACACTACATTCGAAAAAATATCAGAAATATAATTTCTACCAATGGCAAATATGGGCATATTATCAAAGCTAATATTTGCCTCTATATTGTCTGTAAACTGAGGTTTTAGAGAAGGGTTACCCGTTTCGTAAAGATATTCATCTATATATCTGATCGCTGGGTTCAAGTTTTGGTAATCGGGTCTATTCAGCGTTCTTCTATAAATTAAGAATGCATTTAATTCATAGCTAGCAATTTTAAAAATAGGTTTACTTACATATAAATAGGGAAAGAAATCCAAGCGTTGTATTAGAAAACTTGTATCATAAGGGATTTTCTGTTTCCCGTTCATAAAGGTATTTTCTGCTCTTACCCCAGATTTTAATCTAATATTTCCTGGTAAAGATTTTGAAAATTGAACATAAGCCGCCGTAATATTTTCTGTATAGTTAAAAGCATTTGTTCTTATAGGGTCAACTTTACTTACTTTATTTACATTAATAAAATAATCTGCCTGGCTTTCAAAATTTTGAAAGGTACCTTTAAACCCTGACTCCATTTTAATAGACAAAGGTAAATTGAGGGTAAGATCACTTTGAGCGAGAAGAAATTTTCTCTTTTGAACGGCATCACCATTTCCCTCTATAGTTTTGACGATGGGAGATGAAAACATAGAATTATAAAATTGAGCTGCAGTGTTATGACTGTAAGTCAAGCTAATTTTAGTGTCCCATTCTAATTTTGTACTATCATTTTTATAATTTAATCCAAGGTCTTGATTTAGACCTGTAAAACGATTTTCATTATTTATTGAATTTAGATTTTCCGAGAGAATTTGATTTTCAATGGATTGAATGCGCGTTAAATTTTCTGCGGCAGACTCACTGGTATTTAAGTTAATTCTTGTATCAGCGCTAAGATTCCATAGCTTTTTTAGATCCCTATTAAGGCCAAAGCCAATAAATCCTTGAGTACCTGGCGTTCGGGTTTTAGCATTTTGATTAATCGTCGAGCCTAAAGCGCCATTCCTCGATGAATTCAGTTCATCGAGTCCATCTCTTTTAAGATAATTTAAATTTAGGTAAGAAGCCTGATTTTCACCTCCATTATTTAGATTAAAACCTATGGACTGGTTTCCATAAACACCCTGATTCATTGACGAATTTATGGAACCATTCTGGCCAATTTTAACTCCTTTTTTTAACACTACATTTACTATACCACCAGAGCTTGCGGCATCAAATTTTGCAGAAGGCGTTCTCAACACTTCAATTTTCAGAATACTGGCTGGGGGTAAACTCCTCAAAATGGAGGCAATATCCTGAGCGCTCATTTTCTGTTCTCTTCCATTTATATATACTATAGCAGGGCTGGCACTATTCAAAAAAATATTACCGTCCTGATCGACAAAAAGGCCGGGTGTTTTCTCTAGGACCTCTAAAGTACTCATACTACTTTCTGCTAATGGTTCGGGATCGATAATCATTTTATCATCTTCCTGAGTAATTAGCGGACGTTTAGCCACGATAGTAACTTCACCAAGATCTAAGGCTGATTCCTCTAAAATAATATCCAGATTATATGAATTTTTTTCTACCCTTATGTTAGAAATATTTTCTTTAAACCCGATATAATTAGCATAAATGGTATAGATACCAGGACTCATTTTCGGGAACTGGGCTACCCCATTCATATCCGTGACCTCATTCAGTGTTAATGAGTCACTCGCCCTGATTACCTGTACAGTGGCGCCAATAAGCGGTTCTTTGCTTTTATCTTTAACTACAAATTTTAAAGATTGCGCGTCCAATTGAAAGAACATCAAGAAGACGAAGAAAGAAAAGGATAGGAATTTAACCATTATTAAAGTTGTGAACTTATAGTAACCTGAAAGGGTCAAAAGAGTTTAGTTCCAATGTTCTAAAAATAAAATGAAAAAATGAATTAAATGCTGCGACAAAAAAGTTATTTTGTCACATTAAAATTTCAATAAAATGAGAATATGCGTTTACTGTGCATCGAGTGCTAAAATCGATGAGATTTATTTTGAGGCAACCGAAAGATTAGCAAAGATCTTAGTAAATTCAAAGGTTCAGGTAATTTATGGAGGAGGTGGTCACGGATTAATGGGAAAACTTGCGGATACCGTTTTAGCGCAGGGCGGACAGATAAAAGGAATTATGCCTCAATTTATGAATGAGGTAGAATGGGCTCATAAAAGCGTAACTGATTTTGAATTTACGAAAACAATGCACGAGCGAAAGGCAAAATTTCTTGAAAACATTGATGCGTTAATAGCTCTTCCAGGAGGGACTGGAACTTTGGAAGAATTATTAGAGGCGATTACTTTAAAGAGATTGGGTCAATTTACGAAGCCTATTATTATTTTAAATACAAATGGTTATTACGATCCACTGATACAGATGCTTGAACGATGTGTTGAAGAAAAGTTTTTAAGACCTATCCATGCTGAAATGTGGACTTTTGTGCATCAACCAGAGGAAGTGATGTCCGCTATCAATCAATCTATGGAATGGGATGAAAATGCCATTTCTTTTGCAGCTGTTTAAAAATAAAGAAAAATGACTAAGCCCAGATTAACTTTTTCCCAAATAATCAATATGAACGTTGGTTTTTTTGGTATTCAATACAGTTTTGGCCTTCAGCAAAGCGCTGTAAATCCAATATATGATATGTTGGGTGCACAACCCGACCAGATTCCCCTATTAAACCTGGCGGGTCCAATGACAGGATTATTAATTCAGCCGATTATTGGAGCCTTAAGTGATAAAACCTGGCATCCTAAATATGGGCGGAGGAAACCTTATTTTTTCATAGGTGCGTTATTTTGTAGTATTTGTTTATTCATTTACCCATTCAGCAGTACATTATGGATGGCTGCGGGTTTATTATGGGTATTAGATGCCGCAAATAACACTGCCATGGAGCCATACAGGGCTTTTATTGCGGACAAATTACCCGAAGAGCAATACGGCACAGGCTTTCTATCTCAAAGCTTTTTTACCGGTTTAGGTATTACTTTAGCAAATATCTCTCTTTTTATTTTTCAGATATACATACCGGGTCGTTCAGGATCTTTACCAAATTGGGTGTATGCTTCTTTCTTTTTAGGAACGGTGTGTTCCATCGGTTCTGTTGCATGGAGCATGTATAAAACACCTGAAATTCCTCCCTCTGACGAAGAAATAGCCTGGATTAAGCGAAAAAATGAGGGCATGCCTCACCCTGTTGTTCAATTTTTCCTGTCCATTATAACCACTTTATTAGCCTTTGTCATTCTCATTATCCTATTAATACCTTCCTTATTTTATCCCAAATTACTACGGGATATCATTGACAAAACGGAAAAGAATACATTTTTACGTATTGTATTTGCTCAAAACTTAGAAATCATAGAGGCTATTATCGTTATGCCACCTGTGATGTGGAAATTGGCGTTAATATATTTATTTCAGTGGTATGCGTTATTTTGTTATTGGCAAAATGCGGCAAAAAGTATTGCTCAATCTGTTTGGAAAACCTCTCCGTCTTTAAATAAAGTTTTATATGAAGAGGCTGTAGGTTGGACAGGATTGGTCAACGGCTGGTATAATGTGGTCACTTTTCTATCGGCGTTTGGGTTGGTCGGTTTAGCCAATAAGTTTGGTCCAAAACAAGTTCACTTTATTTGTTTGTTATTGGCAGGCGGAGGTTTGTTGATGTTCCCGTTTATTGAAAACAAATACCTGCTTTTCGCTCCCATGACTGGTTTTGGGGTCGCCTGGGCCAGTATGATGGGTGTTCCCTATTTACTTGTAGTAAATGATATTCCGAAAGAAAGGTATGGTGTATATATGGGTATCATAAATATGATGATTGTTATTCCTATGATTTTTCAAACGCTCACCTTTGGATTTATATCAAAAAACTTTTTGAATAACGACCCGGGAAAGGCTATTTTTTTTGCAGGGGTACTATTAATTTTTGCAGCATTGGCCACTTTGAGAATCAAAAATCTTCAAAAAGAATAAATAGACATGTGACCCCAAAGTTGTCAGGCATGGAAAGTGTGAATTTGTCACAGGACTATTTTTAATGAAGACACGAGGTATCGCGTCTCTACGAATCCGTGAAATCCTGTAATCCTTAAAATCCGTGATTCAGAACCGAGCGTTAGTGGCAAATATTAAATCAAAACCTATCGGGGAGAAGACGCGAGGCATCGCGTCTCTACAAATCCGTGAAATCCTGTAATCCTAAAAATCCGTGATTCAGAAACGAGTGTTAGGGGCAAATATTAATTCAAAACCTATCGGGGAGAAGACGCGAGGCATCGCGTCTCTACAAATCCGTGAAATCCTGTAATCCTAAAAATCCGTGATTCAGAAACGGGTGTTAGATTTAAAAATTAATTCAAAACCTATCGGGGAGAAGACGCGAGGCATCGCGTCTCTACGAATCCGTGTAATCCTGCTAATCCCTAAAATCCGTGTTTCCGAACCGGGTTTAGGGGTAAATATTAAATCAAAACCTATCGGGGAGAAGACGCGAGGCATCGCGTCTCTACGAATCCGTGTAATCCTGCTAATCCTTAAAATCCGTGATTCAGAACCGAGGGTTAGGGGTAAATATTAGATCAAAACCTATCGGGGAGAAGATGCGAGGCATCGCGTCTCTACGAATCCGTGTAATCCTGCTAATCCCTAAAATCCGTGATTCAGAATGCAACGATAAATTAACCATTGACGAATAAACATTTGCTCCGACACTGATTTAGTTGTACAATCAATGGCTGGAAACAATTTAATATTTTTAACATTCCCCTTCTTTCATAAAAAACAAGCTGATTGATAATGTTAAATAAAAAACTTATCGTATTTTGTTGATAAAGGATAAATCAACAAACAAATGAGCGAAAAATGGAATCGCCGCGCATTTTTGCGTGGGGCTGCTGCCACAGGAGCGGCATTAACTTTAGGTGGTGTTTTAAAAGGTTCTACCCCAAGTGATGCTACGGCGGAATCAATATTAAGAAATAGCATTAAAAGCGAAGCAAATCCACTGCGTATTGGATTTATAGGGGTGGGTTTGCGAGGTCAGGGACATTTAAGTCTTGCCTTAGATAGAAAGGATTGCGTGGTAACGGCTATTGCTGATATTGATCCTGACATGATAAAACGGTCTAAATCACTGATTGAGAAGAAAGGAGGAAAACCGGTTGAGGTGTATGATAAAGGGGAAAATGATTATTTAAATATGTTAAAGAAGGCCCCCCTGGATGCTGTAATTATTGCAACTCCCTGGGAATGGCATTCAAAAATGGCCATAGCGGCCATGAAAGCAGGAAAATATACGGGTGTCGAGGTATGCGGGGCATTTTCTGTAGAAGAATGTTGGGAAATGGTTCATGTCCACGAGGAAACGGGAAGCCACTTATTTTTCCTTGAAAATGTTTGCTACCGACGTGACGTGATGGCCGTTTTAAATATGGTTCGTCAAGGGATGTTCGGCGATTTAATCCATCTGGAAGGTGGATATCAGCACGACCTGAGAAATGTAAAATTTAATGCTGCGACAGCGCCACATAATGGTGTAGAATTTGGCGAAAATGCCTATAGTGAGGCCAAATGGAGGACTCAACATTCTGTCAGCCGAAACGGAGATCTTTATCCGACGCATGGTGTTGGCCCTGTGGCTAATTATCTTAATATAAACAGGGGAAACCGCTTCCTTTATCTGACTTCCATATCGTCTAAGGCGATGGGATTACATGATTATGTTGTAAATCATCCGAAAGGAGGAGAAAATCACCCAAACGCAAAAGTTGAATTTGCCTTAGGCGATGTAGTTACTACCCTTATCAAAACCGCTAATGGCGAAACAGTCACTCTTTATCACGACACAAATTTACCCAGACCGTATTCTTTAGGATTCAGGGTTCAAGGAACCAAAGGAATATGGATGGACGTCAATAAATCCCTTTATATAGAGGGCGTTAGTGCCAAACCACACCAATGGGATGCTGCGGAAACCTATTTAGCTAAATACGATCATCCCCTTTGGAAAAAATACGAAGCACAAGCTACGGGTGCCGGGCATGGAGGCATGGATTTTTTCTTACTTCACGCTTTTGTAGAAGCAGCCAAAGTCAACGAACCAGCCCCAATTGATGTGTACGATGCGGCAGTATGGATGGCCATTACGCCATTATCGGAACAATCTATTGCTGCGGGTAGCGCCCCCCAACCATTCCCTGATTTTACCAGGGGAGGATGGATGAAACGCCCTGTTGTATTTGCATTAGGCGATCAATATTAATTGCTCCTTTTATCTTTGAGCCAAGTGGAAAAGGTTTTTTCAACCTTTTCCACTTTCGGTTTAGACACACTTAGAATATAAGGTTGATAAGGATTTTGGGGATAATAGTTTTGGTGATATTCCTCAGCCGCCCAAAATTCTTTAGCCTCTGTCACTTGAGTTACAATAGGTGATAAGAAACTTTTAGTTGCTGTAAGTTCATTGATATATTTGTATGCAGCTTCTTTTTGTGTTAATCCATGATAAAATATAGCAGAGCGATAACTTTCGCCTCTATCGGGACCTTGTCTGTTTAGTGTAGTTGGATCATGAGCTACAAAAAAAACTTTTAATAAGTTTTCAAAAGAAATAATGGCGGGATCGAAATAAATATTTACCGCTTCAGCGTGACCGGTATTTTCCGCACAAACTTCCTCATAAGTTGGATAATCCAACGTACCACCAGTGTATCCGCTTATCACAGCTACCACGCCATTTAGTCTGTCGAATGAAGCTTCAGTGCACCAAAAGCAACCACCTGCAAAAGTTGCTACACTTAAGTTATCCAGATTTTTACCTTTTATATAATCACTGATTCTCATTACTCCTGTTGGAGATTTTTCTCTTTGTTTCTCTTTTTTACCTACATTTTGGGCACAACTATTAAAAGTAATTAAAAAGACACCGAAAAGCAGGAGCAATGATTTTTTCATTTTAATATTTTTATCTTTAAACAAAAATTAAGGTCAACGGTTCACGGTACAAAATAAGAGGAATGAAGATAGTTTCAAATCATCCGGAAGAATATATATCATTAATTCCTATTGAAAAAAGAGAATCCTTTATAAAATTAAGGGAAACCATTGTTCAACATTTACCTGAAGGATTTGAGGAATGCATCATTTATGACATGATTGGCTACGTAGTTCCAAAATCAATGTACCCGCCAGGTTATCATTCTACGCCACATTTACCATTGCCCTTTTTAAATATTGGCATTCAGAAAAATTTTATTGGTTTTTATCATTTTGGTCTATATGTTGACCCGTCATTACTTCAGTGGTTTCAGGCAGAATATCCAAAACATGCAACGTCCAAATTAGATATGGGCAAGAGCTGCGTTCGATTAAAAAAACAAATACCTTATGCACTCATCGGAGAACTGATTGAGAAAATGAGCCCTTCCGATTGGATTGACCTCTATGAAAAAACCATAAAAAGATAATATGGAATATCATATCCTAAATGGGATGTGCTTGTATGATAAATTTCCCCCGCAAATAAAGGGAGAAAAGGTGGTCATGAATGAAGCACTCCTAAATGGACCTCTGGGAACTAATCTATTCTTAGAGGAATTTTGGAAAATACGCGCTGATTTTTGGCAAGTTTCCTTGAACGATTATAAGAAAAAGACTGTTGTACCCCTAGATAATCTTACTAAGGCGAAAAAGGAGGACACCATTCTATTTTGGTTTGGCACCGATTTGTTTTGTCAAATAAATATTTGGTTTTTGCTTGATTTTATTAGTCAAAAAAGAATAGCATCAAAAATAGGTATCATTTATCCGCCAGTTTACCCTTCCGAAGAAACATTTGGGCATTATCCCGCTACTTTTTTAGCGAACGCTCAGTATGAACCTGTATATTTGAAAGAAGAAGAAATCAAAATAGCCATAACCTTATGGAATCTTTGTAAAAATGCGGACATTGAAGGATTAAGTAACTTAAATGTCTTAAACACTGAAGGATTTCCGATGATTAGAGAATCTATAGATATGTGGATTGCCTTATTTCCTAAAGAAGGAAAAGGAATAGCCCAGCAAAAAGTAGAAGAATTAATCCAGGGCGGCGTTGATAATTTTCAGGAACTATTCGAGGCATTTTCCAATTTTTTCCCAAACCTTGGAATGGGCGACAACCAGGTATTTGAATATTATCAATCTTATTTAAAAAACAAAACCTCTGAAAAATGAATTATACTCAAGCCTTCCAATCAGTCAATTTACTTGCCTTACTCACTTGGTTATTCATAATATTTTTACCAAATATGAAATATACCAAAAGAATCGTCTTTGGCTTTACCATTTTTCTATTATCGGTGGTTTACGCCTGGATGGTATTTTCCACTTTCAAGATGGACGATTTCAAAGAATTCAGCACTTTACAGGGATTAATGACCTTATTTCAAAGTGAACAAGCTGTTTTACTTGGGTGGATTCACTACTTAGCTTTTGATCTCATGGTAGGACTTTATATATTGGACAACGGCCAAAAAGCAAATATAAAACACGTGTTTTTAGTCCCTTGTTTTCTATTTACCTTTATGTTTGGGCCTGCTGGGTTACTAATTTATAGAATCACAAGGTATTTTCACCAAAAGAATTTACTGGATTATTAAATCATTTCAGTTTCGACGTTCAAAATAAAACCAGTATTATGAACATTTAAAAGTTTAATATTTTGGTCTTCAGCTAAATATTTACGTAAACGGGAAATGAAGACATCCATACTTTTTCTTGAAAAATAGTCATCATTTCCCCATATTTCATTTAACAAAAGGGATCTTTCCACCACTTGATTCAACTTTTGGGACAGCATAACCAATAGTTTTGATTCCATGGCCGTCAACCTTCTCTCTCCATTTGGGGAAGATAAAATTCTTGTGTTTTTATTAAAATGATACCGTCCAATGTTTAGATTGGAAGTTGGAATAACAGGTTCTTTGCTTGTTCTATTTAAAATAGCCATCATTCTCATCACTAATTCTTCCTCATCAATAGGTTTTTTTATATAATCTTCTGCACCCAAATTAAAACCCTTTAAAACATCAATTTTCAACACCCTGGCGGTAAGGAATAGGAAAGGCAAAGAGGGGCACTCCGTTTTTATCCATTGAGCCAATTGAAAACCATCTATATCGGGAAGACCGACGTCGAGAATAATTAAATTTGGTTTATTGCTTTTCAGAAAAATTTTAGCTGAACTTCCTGAGGTAACCCAGTCTATATGAAAGTTTTTCATAGCCAGGTATTCTTTCAGCATATAGCCTAAATTTTCATTATCTTCAACCAATAAGACTTTATAAATCATATAGTTAGTCTTTAATTAAAGGTAATATTACTGTGAATTTACTCCCTTTTCCAAGTGTTGAATGCAAAATTAATTTACCTTGATGAAACTTAATCATTTTTTTAACATAACTCAGACCCAGGCCGTAGCCTTGAACATTTGCAGACTGTTTTATTCTAAAAAAAGGTTTAAAAATCAACTTTTGGAATTTATTTTCAATACCCCAACCATCGTCAATAATATCAATAAGGACTTCATCATTAACGTGTTTTACAATAAGCTGAATATTCACAGTACCTGTTTTAAATTTTTTTGCATTTTCCAGCAGGTTCATAAAAACGTTCTGTAAATAGTGTTTATCTGCTAATATAGAACGAGAAAATATTTCTATCTGATGAGAAAAACGGATAGATGGATCCTGGCTTATCTGGGTAGAAAAATCATTTGCCAGGCTTAAGAAAAATGGGGATAGATCGATATTAACTTTTTCCAATTGGGGCATAGATTTATCGGCGACCACCATTTCCAAAATTCTCTCGATTTGAATTTTAAGTTTATTATTTTCTGTTTTAATAATATGAACTGCTTCTAAGGCTTTTTCATTGAGGTTATAATTTTCTAACAATTTAGAGGCAATAGACATAGTAAAAACGGGTGTTTTTAATTCATGAGTCAGGAAGTTATAAAAATCTTGTTTTGATTTTGTCTGAAATTGTACTTTTTCATAGACCACGAAGGCACCAATACCGCCAATCAACAGCAAGAAAATCAAGATTAATGCGGGTAGATAAATATTTTTTGATTCAGCTAAAAAATATTGAACCAAATTTTTATTTTGAATATAAAGGCTTAGAGGGCAATTACATTGATAAGGTAAGAAGCCGTCCAGAGGTTCAGAAAAATCAGGAGGGATATTTTTTACATAATTTGATGATTTGAGCAAGACCACATTTTCCTGCGTATTATACAATGCGAAGGCGAAATCAACCTTTACCCCGACCTTTTCAAATCGATTTCTTAAAAACTGCTCTAATTGAATCGCCGCTGCATTATCATACATTTTATTTGGTTCATAATTAGCTGTTTTTCCTTTAAAGCTTGAGGAAACCAGAGTGGTCAGAGGCGTTTCTAAATATAAATACTTACCGACCAATCCCAAAGTTTCATTTAATTGAATAGAATATCTGGCATTAGCTAATTGCAAACTGAGTATAAAAAACCTGTATTGGACTACACCTAAACCAATCAGGCTAAACAAAATTAAACCGAAATAAAAACGTTTCAAGGAACCCTAATTTAAGTTGCGTTAAAATTATTAATGATGTAAAATAAGACAAAAAGAGTAAGTGTAAAGAAACATTAACCTATCATTCGCTTTTAATCGTTTTTCATTAGCCTCATTATCCGGATACAAAACCGACCTTTGTTATATAAAATCACCTTTGAAAATGAAATTACATCTTATCTTAATTTTTTCAATAATCCTTACGAACTTTTCCTTACAAGGTCAGGGATGTGTTGCCATAAGAGGCGTTGGGTCTTGTTTAAATCCTAACAGCCATGCTGAGGCCGGCTTAAAAGGAGCATGGAATATTTCCGGAGACTTTCGATATTTTAAATCGTTTCGTCATTTCAAAGGATTGGAAGAAGAGGCGGACAGAGTAGCGAATGGAACGGAAGTTATCAACCACACTAGTGCCTTCAATTTAGGTGTACAACATGGGTTAACAGAAAGACTATTCTTCACCAGTGATATTCCATTTGTCATTAACACAAGATCATCTTTATACGAGCATGGTCGAAAAGAGAGAAGAACTACCTTTTCCAGAGGTTTGGGAGATATTCGGACGGGTCTTGGCTATTGGATAGTGGCACCGGGAAGAAAAAAGCATGCCTTAGCGGCTGGTTTCTCTATAAAACTACCTACGGGAAATTACCAGGCATTGGATCTGTTTTACAATGTCGGGCCGAATGGTGGTTCCGAGGTTCGTCCTGTGGATCAATCTATACAACCGGGAGACGGAGGCTTTGGAATATCCTTAGATTTTCAATATTACCAATCCATATTTTCGGGTATAACTGGTTATATTACTGGTTATTATCTTTCAAATCCAAGAGAGATAAATGGCGTTCGTACTTTTAGAGAAACGTTAAACCCGATATTAAAAAATGAATCAATCATGTCTGTGACTGATCAATATAGTTTTCGGGCAGGGCTCATGACGGGTAGTAATCAAAAGGGTTTTTCCGGCATTATTGGCGCACGATATGAAGGCGTTCCCGTTAGAGATGTACTCGGCGGAAGTTTAGGATTCAGGAGACCAGGGAGTATCATTTCTCTTGAACCGGGAATAAATTATATGAAAGGAGGTACGAATATTCAGTTAAGTGTACCTATTGCGGTGAGAAGAAGCAGGCCACAAAGTGTTACCGACATCGAGACATCTAAACTAACAGGTCAGTTTAGGAACGGAGACGCAGCCTTTGCTGATTACCTCATCAACCTTCGATATTCTGTTCAGATAAGTAAAAAGAAATAAATCGTTGTTGTTTATAAAAATGTTGTCCTCCATGGCAAAAGATCATTCCAAATCAGTCTTTTACCCTGGAGGACAACCCTTTACATTATTTTAACTCAGCTAAAAGCAAGCGAATAGCCTCTTCTAATTGCTGATCTTTCCCTGTTGAAATTTTATCGAAATCGTTCCAAACGGTAACATCTGGGTAAGTCTGAGCATTTTCCAGATACTTCCCGTCCGTACCTTTTACGCCCAAAGAAGGAACGCCCCAACGGATGGCATTATCCTGGAGGACTTCCCAACCAGCGAAGGTACAAGTGCCTGGAATAGGTTGCCCCACTAATTTACCAAGATTTAATTCTTTGATCATATAGGCATAACAGTGACCATCGGAATAATTAGCCTCATTGGCCAGTGAGATGATAGGTTTAGTCCATCTGAAATTAGGTTCAAATCCAGCGCTTCTATTATCGACGGCAAAATCCATAAATTTTTTCCCTGAAAAGAAAGTGGCCAGATCGGCTACTAAATCACCACCGCCATTGAATCGGGTATCTACTACCAGCGCTTTTTTATTAAAAAATTTACCCATCGTTTCCTCAAAGACCGTTCTATAAGCACCGTCGCTCATTCCAGGAATATGAATATAACCTAGCTGACCAGAAGACAATCTATCTACCTCATCTTGATTTTTCTTCACCCATCTTTTGTAAAGCAGACGACTTTCTTCTGCCAGGCTGATGGGTTGCACCACCATTTCCACTGACTTCCCGGAATCTTGCACTGAAATGAGTACATTTTTACCAGCCTTCCTATTTAGGAAAGCGGCCAGATCCTGATTTTTATCGAAAAGAAGTCCGTCAATACTGGTAATGACGGCGCCAGGTCCAATTTTCAGTGCAGCCTTATCTAAAGGACCGCCGACGATTATTTCTTTAATTTTCCAACCATTTCCCGTAAAAGAAGGATCAAAGAATACACCAAAAGAAGCAGTTTCGTCATCTTGCGGGGTGGCATTTGAATATCTTGCTCCACTGTGAGAGATATTCAATTCGCCCAATAATTCTGAGAGTAGCTCTGCAAATTCATGTCCATTAGATATATGGGGAAGATGCTTTAAATAATCTGTTTTATAATCATTCCAGGGAACGCCATGAAAAGACTGGGTATAAAAAGTACTTTCCGTTTTTCTACAAACATGGTGAAACATGTATAATCTCTCAGCGGCCACATCCAGGACCATTTCACCTTGAATAGAGACAGATTCCTGTTTACCAGATTCAGGATTAATTTTCATTATGCCCCCTGAGGCATTTAAGAAAATATTTTTAAAATCCTTATCCCAGGTTAAATTTCCACTGGAAGCATTAAGATTTGAAATAATTTTTGATTCTTTAGTTCTAAGATTTAGGGACCAAAGATTAAAACCCTTTTCATACCTTGCCAGGTAGAACAAGGTTTCTCCGTCCTTACTAACGACAGCATCAGAAATTGAGGTAGAGTTTAAGGTCCATTTCACTTTACGACTATCTATATTTTTCCAATCAATTTGCAGGAGATTCAAAGAATCTTTTTTTGCAGTGGAATCTCTTTTTAATTTCTTATCGGACATTTCTTTCGCCAGGGCAAATTCCTCTTTAGACAAATTATATTTATCAAAAGCCTCTTTTGTAAGATAAATAGCATATATATCCAACTGACTATTGCCACTTTGAGCGACTGATTTCAAACCATCTCTATTACTAAACCAAAAGATAGCTTCCCCGCCGAGCGCAAATTTGGCATTAAAATCCTGGAAGCCACTTTCAGTGATATTAATGGGTTTTGATTTACCATCTGCGGCCACTAATCCAATTTCCCCAACGGCGGATCCAGGCAGGCTATAATCAAAGATCAACCATTTATTATCGGGACTCCAGGTAAAATACTGGTCATTTTCGCCCATAGCAAAGAGATGGTCTTGTCCTAAGATAGTTCTGAACTGGCCACTTTCCTTATTCCAAATTTTCAAGGTCATTCTATTTTCAATAAACGCCAGTTCTTTTCCATTTGGGGAAAAAAGGGGTTGGTAGCAATTATTTGCATTTGTAAAAAGAATTTTTTCAGAAAGCAAGGTAGAAGAAGAGAAATAAAGTTCTTCTGCGCGAATCCTGGTAGATTCAAAAATTTGCCAGCGGTTCCCTCTTTCAGAAGCATAAACCAGCGACTTTCCGTCTGGAGAGAAGCTAACAGAGACCTCCTGTTCAGGTGTTTTTGTTATTTGTTTTGTCATACCCCCGTCCACAGAGGAAACAAACACTTCACCGCGATAGATATAAGCTACCTCTTTACCGTCGGGAGAAACAGCCATACCACGCACGCCACCTTTAACGGAGAGAATTTGCTCATTATTCTTTCTATTTTCATTAGAGATTTTAACATCCACTAATTTTGGAGAACCCCCGTCTTTCAAAGTGTAGATACTTCCGTCAAAACTAAAACAGAGTATTCCCGCATCGGATTGAGTGAGGAATCGAACGGGATGTTTAGCAAATTTTGTAACCTGTACTACTTTTGAAGGGTTGTCCAAGGTTAATTTACAGACATTGAAAGAACCAAACTGCTCACTTAAATAAAACACCGATTTACCGTCTGCTGAAAAGACAGGATTTCTGTCCTCCCCAGGAAAAGCAGTTAATTTAGTATGTTTATTCAGTTGTTGATTAAAAAGCCACAAATCTCTGGCGATAGAAGAAACGTGGTGTTTCCTCCAGGAATTTTCTCCCCCTTTTTTATCGTGATAAACCCAAAGATTTCCATTTTTATGAATAGAAATATCTTCAGCCGGGGTGGTCCAAACTTGTTGAACTTGGCCACCGGTCAGAGGTACTTTATACACCTCAGGTTGAGAACCTGTAGGAAACTGCCGATTTTCAGCCAGATCCTTTTGTGCAGAACCAAAAACAATAAATTTATTGTCGGTTGTAAACTCGTAAGGATAATCTGGAGCGGAATGATAGGTTAACCTTTTTGGTGTACCTCCGTTTACAGAAACGGTAAAAATATCGAAATTACCAAATCTGTCAGACGAAAATGCGATAGTTTTGCTATCATTTGACCACACTGGCATAAAGTCATGCGCCTCGTGAAAGGTAAGAGGCACTGCTTCCCCTCCCTGAGTTGGAACGAGCCAAAGATCACCTTTATAGGTAAAAACTATTGAATTTCCATCGGGTGAAATAGCTGAATATCTCAACCAGGTTGGACTATTTTCAGCTATAGAAGCGAACCAAAGAGAACAAAAAATAAATAAAGCGGGAAAGATTTTCATACAATTTGACGTTTATCTGAACAATAATAGGATAAAGTTACTTATTTAAATAAACCGTTTCCTTTGGCGGAAATAATTACGTCGAAAAAAGTTATATTTATGAATATGAAATGGATAGCGACTTTTATTGGAACATTGATTTATTTTTATGGATTTGGCCAGAAGCTGATAGTTTCTGATGAAATTCCTTTGCGAAGTGAGGTAAAGTACGATATTTTAGGAGAAATAAAGGGTAACGCATTAATGATGAGTACCATTGGCCTAAAATATGAAATTTCGGGCTTTGATGAACAGATGAGAAATTCCTGGACAAAGGAGTTAAATTTCGAGAAGAAGCAGATCGGCATCATGGGTTACAACGTCAGGGAGAGTGATTTCACCTTAATCTATCAAGTCAGGCAACAAGGAGACACCTATTTGCGTGCACATAGGTATGACGCGTCAGCTAATCTGAAAGATTCAATTACATTAATTAACATGGGATTTATTGTATTCTTTCCAGAATATGAAATGGTTATATCTGAGGATAGGAATAAGGTTTTATTTTATGCGATTGACAAAGGAAATGAGCTTCACGCTTTTGTGCTTGACAATGAGACGATGGACTTACTATGGGAGAAGCGAATAGTCATTGACGGCTATAGTAATTTTGACAACCCAATGTCTGTAACCATTGATAATGAAGGAAATATGTATTCTTTCATACAGGAGAGTATATATAAACAAAGAAGAGAGGAGGGTCATTTCAGGCTAATCATTTATGGTAAAGGACAATCTGGCCCTAAAATTTCAACGATACATTTAGGAGAAAAAGTAGTGTATGATGCACGGTTCATATTCGATAATCTGAATAAAAAATTAATTGCATCGGGATTCTATTATAATAGGAATCCTGAAAAAGCGGAGGGATACTTTCTTGTAAATCTTAGTCCTGAGGGTAATTTAGAAAAGGCAAAATTACAGGCATTCAACGATCGGTTTGTGTCAGATTTAGAGGGTAAAGATTCGAGAAATAACCGGGGCATAATGAATATTAACATTGCTGATCTTATTTTAAGACAAGACGGGGGTCTTTTAATTATAGGGGAAGAATCGCAGGATATGGAACGGCGGATCAATAATATGAACCGGATGATGTATGATAATTTCAGCCGCAGCATAATAGATTATTATTACAACGATATATTCATCATAGCTATTAATCCGGACGGGGAATTTCATTGGCAGTCCATACTGTATAAGAAACAATATTCTCAGGATGACATGGGGGCCTTTTCCTCTTTTTTCATATTTCGGACGCCTGAAAAATTGCATCTTCTTTTCAATGATGAGATAAAATATGAGAACACGGTAAGTGAATATTTATTAAGAGGCGATGGAAAATCGGAACGAAAAAGCATTTTAAGTACTGAAAATCAGAAGATAAGACTTCGCTTCAAAGATGCCTTACAGGTCAATGCCCAGCGTATCATCATACCTAGTGAAAGGCGGGGAAGACTTCGTTTAGCCAGGTTAGAATTTTAATTAATACCCAAACAAATAAAGAATGCTTAACGAGAAGCAAATCATTGAATCTGCCTGGGATAACAGGGAGCTTTTAAAAGAAAGCGGCACAAAAGAAGCTATTTTCTCTGTTATTGAACAACTGGATAAGGGCAAATTGCGTGTTGCCGAGCCTGACGAATCAGGAAATTGGCAAGTCCATGAATGGATAAAAAAAGCGGTGGTACTTTATTTTCCCATTAGTGAAATGGAAACCATAGAAGTTGGCCCCTTTGAGTTTCACGACAAAATTCCTTTAAAGAAAGGATATGCTTCACAGGGGGTTCGGGTAGTACCACATGCCATTGCAAGGCATGGATCATTTTTAGAAAAAGGGGTCATCTTAATGCCTTCTTATGTAAATATCGGGGCATGGGTTGGAAGCGGCACTATGGTTGATACCTGGGCAACGGTAGGTTCATGCGCCCAAATTGGCAGAAACGTACATTTAAGTGGTGGCGTAGGTATTGGAGGCGTCCTTGAACCCCTTCAAGCAACACCTACTATCATTGAAGACGATTGTTTTATAGGCTCCCGATGTATTGTCGTTGAGGGGGTAAGGGTAGGAAAAGAAGCTGTTTTGGGAGCTAATGTGGTATTAACCAAAAGCACGCACATTATAGATGTAACTGGTTCAGAACCAATCACTCACAAAGGATACGTTCCTCCCGGATCAGTAGTCATTCCCGGTAGTTACACCAAAACATTTCCAGCTGGATCATATCAGGTACCTGCGGCGTTAATCATTGGAAAACGGAAAGAATCTACAGATAAAAAAGTATCCCTAAATGATGCTTTAAGAGAGCACAATGTAGCTGTTTAATTTTCACTTCATGAAGTATTTAATTGTTGGCCTTGGAAATAAAGGGGCTGAATATGCTGAAACCAGGCATAATATTGGTTTCAAAGTAGTAGATGAACTAGCCAATGCCGCCGGTGTTTCATTTCAAAATGAAACACTGGCGCATATAGCCAGGATAAAATATAAAGGGAAGCAGCTTATTTTAGTAAAACCTACCACCTATATGAATTTAAGTGGGAAAGCTGTTAATTACTGGATGCAGAAAGAAAAAATTGACAAAAATAATTTACTGGTTATTGTTGATGATTTGAATTTTGATTTTGGAACTGTCCGTTTGAAGCCCCGCGGAAGTGACGGTGGGCACAATGGACTTAAAGATATCCAGGCTGTGCTAAACGGTACCGAGTATCCGAGGCTAAGAGTCGGGATAAGTCGTCCGGAACAAAAAGGGGTACAAGTTGATTATGTTCTTGGCGAATGGAGCGAAGAAGAAAATAAACAACTCAGCGAAATTATATCCAAGAGTGCCGATGCCGTAAAAAAGTTTGTTTCTTTAGGCATTAGTTTGGCTATGAACGAAATAAACAAATAGGTTATTTCTCACAAAGAATTAGCAAATCCTTCACTGCGTCCATAAGTAAATCCTCCCCAATATTTGGTTTGTACTTAGGCAACCCAACCGTAAGTTCCGCTTTTTTTATTGCTTCCTTCAGGATTAATTTATCTTGAGAAATGGTAGTACCTCTATTTGCCTCATGTAATTGATCTGCCAAATAGATTTGTTCTGTTTGCCCTGGTGTTGGGACGAAAATGGCTTTCTTCCCAAAAAAGGCAAGGTCCATAAGGGTACTATACCCAGCTCTACAGAGAACCATTTCACTGTTTGCAATTAAAAGAGATAACTCATTAGCTTGAACGTAAGGAAAAACGGACAAATTCCCCTCTTTAAAGGAAGCTGCATTGACTTGATTGGGAAGCCCCTGAACTAAAGCATAATTTCCATCGAGAGAGGCTACCTGATCCCTAATGATATTTTCAAGATAAGTTCGTTGAGGTTCTGGACCTGAAAGAAGAAAGAGGGCTTTAAATGCAGGGTTAATTAAATTCTCTTGAGGAGCCAACCTACTTAAGGGTCCGATACATCTGGCATTTTTCACCATTGGGTGAGCCAATTTGCCTGCCAGCGAGGAAGAAGCTTCAGGCATATCGGGAATCCAACAGGCGTTAAATTGATTTATTAAAAGCTGCACATATTTTTGAATACCCTTTTCTACGGAGGGCAATGGAACGATAGGATAAACCTGATGGGTAACGAGGATAGAAGGAATATCAGGATGAAAACAACCGTATCTGTTATCAGAAATGACCGCCTTTATCTTATTATTTTTATAAAGCGCTTTCACCACTTGTTGTTCTTTAACAAAAGTAGAAAGAAGCTGAGGTAATTTCAGCGCAACGTTCCAAAGCATATTATCTTTGGGGTAACGCATATTATATTCGGGAAGAAGGACGAATGGTAAATCTGGGAATTCCAGTCTCAATACTTTAAGAGAGTCACCACACCCTCCTAACAAAACGGGTTGATTTAGCGCTAACAAACAGCGAATAATCGGGATACACCGAGTAGCATGACCTAAACCCCAGTCTAAAGGAGTTACCAAAATAGCTGGTTCATGTATTTCGGGAAAAAATTTACTTCCTGATGCTGACTGGTTATTTAGAAAGACTGTCATTGGTGGTACAAATTTGAACTTTTAAAAGAACAAAATTGAAGGCTATTTATTAACTTGGTGTAAAACTGATATTAAATTATCTTTAAGGCATGAAAAAACTAAAAATAAACTACGTTTTTGTACTGTTAGTAATTATTTCCGTCCTAATAAATGCTTGCAAAACAGGCTGTGGGTGTCCTATGAACTGAGAGGAACTATGAATTTAGTCTAATCTGATCATTATTTTCGTCAAAAAATTGATATCCAGAAATATGTTGTTCATTAGATGGGGATATTTTGATCCATTTCATGTGACGAAAAGACCATTGCAATTGTTTACTATACAACCCCATTTTAAGAAAGGCATGGATATAGGGATGAGTAACGATAGTAATTTTAGCTGAAGGTCTGGATTGGAAAATAAAATTCAGATCTCGTTCAATATCATCAACAATAAGAATAGAAGGATTGATTTTACCAGTTCCGTTACAAGTTGGACAAACCTCTGTTGTATCAATTTTCACTTCGGGTCTAACTCTTTGACGAGTAATCTGCATCAAGCCGAACTTACTCAAGGGCAAGATAGTATGTTGCGCTCTATCTTTTTTCATTGCTGCCCGCATAACACTGAGCAGGTCCTTTTTATACTCTGAATTTTTCATGTCGATAAAATCGACGATGATAATACCTCCAATATCTCTTAAGCGAAGTTGGCGGGCAATTTCTGCTGCGGCTTCCACATTAACCCTCATAATAGCTTCATCGGCATTTTGGGAGCTCATTTTATGGCCACTATTTACATCGATGACATGCATGGCCTCAGTATGCTCTATTACCAGATATGCACCACTGGGAAGGGAAGCAGTTTTACCAAAGGAAGATTTAATTTGCTTAATAATCCCCATTGATTCAAAAATGGGATTATTACCTTTATAAAGCTGAACGATACCTACTTGATCTGGGGCGATGGTAGCTAAATAATTTCGAATACTTTGATAGAGGTCTTTGTCATCCACCAGTATTTTATTGAAAGAATCGCTAAGAAGGTCTCGTAAGATACTTGATGTTTTATCAAGCTCACTTAGCAATTTCATTGGAGCGGCACCTTTGTGAAGAGAGGAGAATAAATCATTCCATTTACCCATCATAAAGCCCAATTCTTCATGAAGATCGGCTACTAATTTACCTTCTGCGGCGGTACGAACGATGATACCAAAGTTTTTAGGTTTGATACTTTCAATTAGAAGTTTAAGTCTTTTTCTCTCTTCGTTATTGGCAATTTTTTTAGAAACGGCAACGATATCAGAGAAAGGAGTTAAGACTAAAAATCTACCCGGGATAGTAATTTCACAACTTAAACGGGGTCCCTTGGTTGAAATAGGTTCTTTTAAGACCTGAACGAGGAGAAGGTCGCGTTTGGCTAAAACCTGATCGATTCTTCCCGTCTTTAAAATTTCTGGATCTAATATAAAATTATCCAGACTAGGGGTATTTTGGCTACCATTGGCAGCGGATTGAGTAAATCTGGTAAGAGATTTTAGTTTTGGACCCAAGTCTGTGTAATGCAGAAAAGCATCCTTATTATGACCTATCTCAATAAAAGCGGCATTTAAGCCAGGCATTAATTTTTTAACACTCCCCAAAAAGATATCACCCACAGAAAAGTTATTATTAACTTTTTGTGAATGAATTTCAACAAGGTGAGCATTTTCAATTAAAGCAATTTCCACTTCTGTTGAAGTCGAGGAAATAACAAGTTCTTTTTCCACAAGAGAATAATTTAGAAGACGGCGCAGAAATGAATGTTTCTGTACAAACAAAAATAGGGTTATAATTAAGTAAATTATCTATAAAAATCATAGATAATTCACTTAATTAACCACTGATGGTAGCGGAAACAAATATACATTCCCTAAGAACCCCGGACAGAGGGGCTAAAGACTATCTATTTTTTCTTTTTGTGACGATTCTTGCGCAATCTTTTCTTTCTTTTGTGAGAAGCTATTTTATGTCTTTTACGCTTTTTTCCACATGGCATAATATTCTTTTTTAGAGATTAAAAATTATTTTATTGAATTACGACATTTCTCTGCGGCTTTGTCAGCCAAATCAGATATAGACGTTTCGCGGTAAGCCCTTTCGAGTAAGCAATAAATTTGAGGCTGGTTATTATCTAGTTTAAGAGATTTTTCTAATCTTACCACTGCCTTTTCAAACTGACCTGTCTGAATGGCTAAACGCCCAAGATGAAAAAGAATTCTTGCATTATCCGGATAATTTGCATCAAGATCCAACAACATTTTAACCCCTTTCATAGGATTATCCTGTGGAGGCACCTCTGTTAGCACGAGCGCCAGATTCAATTTATTAGTCCAATCTTCGGGAGCCAAAGATATGGCATTTTCAAAAGCAGTTACTGCGTGAGCGGCGGCAAAATCTCTTACTTTGGCATCCTCTTTTTGAGGAATTGCTTGTCCAAAAGTTGTACCAGCAATAGACCAGGCCTCAGGCGTTGGAAACCATTCTGCCAACATTTCAGCATAAGCGCCAGCGATAGCAGGGAATCCTAAGTCGTACCATTTTGCCGACAGTTTACGGGCAATTTCTGCCTTTTTATTAAGATCTGTATTTTTATCTAAATCTTTATTTAGATTTTCTAAAAGAAGCAAATCAGTTGAACTAAGTTTCTTTTTAGCATATATTTCGAGCACTTCGCGCGTAGTATTTTCAACTACCAATGCTCTTGTTTTGGTCATTTCTTTAACGTCGGAAGCTTTTGTTTCGCAACCAACATACATTGTCAGGAGTAATAAAACCGATAAAAACAAAACAAGATATTGAACTCTATACATGAGGCTAAGAAAAAAAACGTAAGAAAAGATTAATCTTCCAATCCTTCATCGGAAGGCAACGAAGTTACATTACTTTTTACTTGTTCAACAAAAATCTTTGCTGGTTTAAATGCAGGGATGAAATGTTCAGGAATTTCGATAGCAACATTCCTTTTGATGTGCCTTCCAATCTTCTTAGCTCTTTTTTTGATAATAAAACTACCAAAGCCACGAATATAAACATTTTCACCTTCCGACAGTGAAATCTTAACTTCTTTAAAGAAAGCCTCCATAGCGACCAAAACATCTACTTTTGGAACACCTGTCTTCTCAGAAACGGAAACTACCAAATCTGCTTTTCTCATTGATATCTACTGGTTTTGAAAGGTTTGTGAAAAAAAATTATTTTTAATAGATGGGCAAAGGTCGTATTAATTTCCCAATTATTTAAGGAAAAGTGATAATATTTTAAATTAAATTAAAGTGTAAAAACAAATTTATTCATTTTATCATTAGATAGATAGTTACCTTTAATATTTGTTAACTTAGCCTGTTCATTCAATCTTTAAATAGGAAGGAAATATTTGCTTATGTTATTATCAATGACTGGTTTTGGTAGAGTTAAATCATCGTGGAAGAATAAAACGATTATTGTAGAGATTAGGTCTCTCAATAGTAAGATTTTCGATTTACGCACGAAAACGCCACAAAACTACCGGAATAAAGAAGCGGATATTCGAAAAATATTGTCCGAAAAATTCGAAAGAGGAAAAATTGATTTGGTTTTAGAAATTCATTGTGAAACAGACGAGCCGGAAAACCTTATAAACAAAGTTCTTTTCGAAAAATATTACAGGGAATTAAGCCAACTAAAAAATAGTTTAGGTTTAGGCGAAGTAGATTTTTTCCAATCTATTTTAAGGTTACCCAATGTTGTAGCCACTGGCGAGGAGGAATTTTCAGAAGAAGAATGGTCGAAAGTTTTACTTACCGTTGCAGACTGTATTAAGGAACTCAATGATTACAGGGAAAAGGAAGGGCAGTCGATTGAAATGGATATGAAATATAGGATTCAACACATAGAAGCTTCCCTTTCAAAAGTTCCTGGACATGAACCGGAACGAATACAGAGAGTGAAGGACAGATTAAGAGAAAATCTTGCCCAATACGAAGGTAAAGAAAAGATAGATGAAAACAGATTTGAACAAGAGATTATCTATTTTCTAGAAAAAATGGATATAACGGAGGAGAAACATAGGTTATCGCAAAATTGTGCTTATTTTATGGAAGAACTGGAGAAGCCAGAAAGATCAAAAGGACGCAAACTAGGATTTATTACCCAGGAAATTGGTCGTGAAATAAACACATTAGGTGCTAAAGCTAATCATGCGGCTATACAAAAGCTGGTAATTTCCATGAAAGATGAACTAGAAAAAATCAAAGAACAAGTAGCCAATGTCCTCTGAGCTCATCCAAAAAAAAGTTATTGGGCCAGTAATTATCATTACTGCACCATCAGGTTCTGGAAAAACTACCTTGGTAAAACATCTTTTATCTCAATTCCCCTCCATAAATTTTTCTGTTTCTGCTACTACGAGGGCTAAAAGACCGATGGAAGAGGACGGGAAGGATTATCACTTTATTACTTCGGAAAAATTTCTCCATTTAAGGGAAGAAGGTTTATTTGCCGAATGGGAAGAGGTTTATCCCAATCAATTTTATGGCACGTTATATTCAGAGTTAACAAAAATATGGGAGAGAGGAAATATTGTACTATTTGACGTAGATGTGTTAGGCGCACTTGCTTTAAAAAATAAATTTAACACTGACGCACTATCTATTTTCATAAAGACACCTTCCTTAGATATTTTAAGAGAAAGACTTAAAAAGAGATTAACGGAAACGGAAGAAAGTCTTCAGAAGAGAATTTCAAAGGCAGAAGAAGAGATAAGTTATGCCCAATCTTTTGATATTGTCTTAGTAAACGACGTATTAGAAGATGCTCAGAAACAAATAGTTGATATAATTAATCATTTTATGACTCAGTTAAAACATACATGGAAACACGATGCAACCAACCTTTAGTTATCATTAGTGTTGACACCTTCTACCAAGAAAAATATTCAGCACCTGTTGAGGGTAAATATGTTCATGCTTACAGGATTACCATTGAAAACAAGAGTGAATTTCCGATAAGGCTGCTTAAGCGGTCCTGGAAAATAATGGAAGGAAATGGCCTGGTAAAAAAGGTAAAGGGAGAGGGTGTTTTGGGTCAACAACCCATTATTAAACCCTCGGGTACTTTCCAATATATTAGTTGGTCATCTATGCAAAACAATTTTGGCAAAATGGAGGGTGTGTATTATATGGTAAATACGCTAACTGAGGAGCATTTTAGTGTTAAGATACCTTTATTCTTACTGATAGCGCCGGATTTATTAAATTAAAAAAGCCGATAGAATACATCCATCGGCTTTTTAATTTTAATCCTTGATAGAGGATTAGTTCTTTTTTGCGGCATCAAAAATTCCTTTTAGAGGAACATCAACAACAACTTCAGAACGACGGTTTGCTGCTTTTCCAGCTTTGTCGCTATTAGCTGACTTTGGCATTGATTCACCACGACCTACGGCTGCCACCTGATTTGGGTTTACGCCATTTTTAACTAATTCACGTACAATAGCAAGTGAACGAAAAGTCGAAAGCTGCCAATTGTCCTGTAGTGCAGAACCAGAGTTAACCTTTGCATTGTCAGTGTGACCTTCAATCAAAAGTTTTAAATTTGGATTCTTCTTTACAGATTCAGCCAAACCTTTGATTGCATCGCGTTCTGCACGATTTAGCCTGTAAGAACCACTTTTGTAATTTACAGGGCTAGTCATAACATAGAGGCGACCATCTCTTTCTTCCAATTTCAAACCACTTCCTTCATAAGTAGCGAATACACCGTTAATTTCGGCCTTCACCTTGTCCAATTCAGCAGATGTCATATTCAGTTTTTCCTGAACTTTTGCAATCTGGCTTTTAGTGTTATTCAATTCTGTTTTAATAGAACCGATTTCACCATTCATACGAGTCTTTTCAGATTCGAATTGAGCAGCTAGGGCATTCTTATCTTCTTCAAGCTTTTTAAGCTTATTCTGAGTGTCCGCCAAAGCTGCGTCTGATGCTGATTTGCCGGTTACTAAATCATCATATTTCTTTTTTGAAACACAAGACTGAAAGGATCCCAACGCAAAAGCAACGATAAGCAGGTAGTTTAAAAAACGCATGTGATTACTATTTTAAAATTTCATAAATGCCAGACAAAACTCCCAGGAATTTTTTGTGTTAATTACTTAGAATTTTTTGTTCCAATGCAAAAGAAAGAATAATTACACAATTAAACAAAGATTTAAGCCAATTTTAAAAAAACTAAATTTGGCTTAATCTATAGTGTCTTATCAAAAATAGATTAAAACGCTTATATTTGATTTTAATAATGGTTTTTTGACCATACATTTTTAACCACAATTTTTGCGTGTTAGATGGAATATCCAATTACTACTGAGGGAAAATATCAATTTGTTGAGACCGAAGGGCAAGGAGAAACCCTGATATTATTACATGGTTTATTCGGAACCTTAGATAATTTTCAATATCTTTTAAAAGATTTTGGAAAAACCTACAATGTGATTGCCCCTATAATGCCTGTTTTTGAGCTTCCACTGCGCAATGTTTCCGTAGCTGGCTTAGTTGATTTTATGGCAGGATTTGTTGATTTCAAAAAGTTAAGTAAGTTTCATATTTTAGGAAATTCTCTGGGAGGCCATATTGCACTGTTGTATGCTCTGAAAGAACCTAGTCATGTACTATCTATTATTTTAACGGGTAGTTCGGGTTTATATGAAAAAGCGATGGGGACTACCTTTCCTCGTCGTGAAGACAAAGAATACATAAGAAAAAAAATTCAATCTACCTTTTATGACCCTGCATCTGCTTCTGATGCTATGATTGACGAGGTTTTTGCCGCTGTAAATGATCGTGGAAAAGTAATTCGTGCCATTTCTATGGCAAAATCTGCGCTAAGACATAATCTGGCAGATAAACTCGGACAAATAAACACCCCAGCTTTGCTAATTTGGGGAAAGCAGGATGCCATAACGCCTCCCTTTGTTGGAGAAAAATTTAAGGAGTTATTACCCAATTCAACTTTGTTCTTTATTGATAAATGTGGCCATGCCCCTATGTTGGAAAGGCCTGTAGAATTTAATAAATACCTGACGGATTTCCTGAATAAACTGGCACTATCCCGTGGGTAAAAACCAGTCACCACCATGCGTTTTCTTTCATTTTTTACGCTCACTTTTCTATTAATCTCTTGTATATCAAGCAAAAAAAGTAATCCAATTACTTTTGAACCTGTTGAACTCAGAGATTTAGATACCCTCACAGTAAATGCTGACAAACCCTCTATACTTAAAAGTGCGGAGGATTTTGTACTTCCTGTGTATCAGGCTTCCAATGAAAGAAAAGTTGATTTGTTACATACTTTACTTCAACTCTCTTTTGACTGGGAAAATGAAAAAGTTATAGGTAGTGCAACACTTCATCTAAAGCCCTATTTTGATACTATTCAAATGGTCAGCTTAGATGCTAAACAATTGCAAATAAAAGAAGTACAGCTACAAAATAAAAATCAGTACTCCCCTATTCCCTTTGAAAATACGGGAAGTCACCTATACCTTTATCTTGGTAGATCATTTACGAGAAATGAAGATTTTAAGGTTTTAATTACTTATGAGGCAAATCCTTCTTCAACGGGAGGTAGTGCCGCTATTACCTCAAATAAAGGCTTATTTTTCATCAATCCAAAGGGAACAGACGTTAGTAAACCAAAACAAATATGGACACAAGGAGAAACCAACTGGAATTCCCGATGGTACCCAACCATAGATCACCCAAATGAAAGAGCCACACAGGAAATCAACTTAACGGTCGATTCAAATTATGTAACCCTTTCCAACGGGAAATTAACATCATCCATTCCCTTTGAAAATGGACTTAGGACCGATAAGTGGGTTATGGATCAGCCTCATGCACCTTATTTGACCATGATAGCCATTGGAGAATACGCTGTGGTAAGGGAATATTGGAACGAGATAGAATTATCATACTATGTTGAACCGGCTTTTAAGGCGCATGCTAAAAATATTTTCCCACACACTAAAGAGATGATGGGGTTCTTTTCTGACATTTTAGATTACCCCTATCCCTGGTCAAAATATGCACAAATTGTTGTAAGGGATTATGTTTCCGGGGCTATGGAAAATACCACAGCCTCTGTTTTTGGTGAATTTGTTCAAAGGACAAGCCGCGAATTAATAGACGACAAGGAGAATGAAAGAATAGTAGCTCATGAGCTCTTTCACCATTGGTTTGGTGACCTGGTTACCTGTGAAAGCTGGTCAAACCTTACTTTGAATGAGGGTTTTGCCAATTACAGCGAATATTTATGGTTTGAACACAAATATGGCAGAGATGAGGCTGATTACCATCTTATGAACGAGCGGCAAACCTATATTTCTGAAGTTATTTATAATCTTCATCCTTTAATTCATTTTAATTATAAGGATAATGAAGAAATGTTTGATTCACACAGTTATAATAAAGGAGGAAGTGTTTTACATGTTTTGAGAAATTATCTTGGAGACGAAGCCTTTTTCTTAGGCTTGAACAGGTATTTAAATAAAAATTCCTTTCAGTCTGTAGAAACACACCATTTGCGTTTGGCCTTTGAAGAGGTAACTGGAAAAGATTTAAACTGGTTTTTTAATCAATGGTTTTTTGAGAAAGGTCATCCCGAATTAAATTACGATTATCAATATGATGCCTCTTTAAAACAACTTTCTGTAACGGTAGAGCAGGTTCAAAACCCCGACAGGATGCTCCCCATTTTTATTTTACCAACATCTATTGGTATTCAAATGGGCGATTCCTTACACTTTGAAAAGATAACGATTAACGAACGAAAGCAAAAATTTGTATTCCCATTATCTGCTGAACCAACTTGGGTAACCTTAGATCCGCACCGCATTTTACTAGCTGAAATAAAAGCTATTAAATCGCGCCAGGATTTATTGAATCAATTTAAATTTTCTCCCTCTGTGATAGATAGAATGGAAGCGATAAATATGTTTTCTGAAGAATCGACCTTGCCCCCTTATGTAATGTATCTTCCTGGATTAAATGATTCATTCTGGGCTATTAGAAAAAAAATACTTACCCTTTTACCTGAAGAAAGAAAAGAAGAACTTATTCCAGTCATTGTTAATATGGCTTCAAAGGATGCCCATAGCGAAGTTCGTGCGGCGGCTATCGAGGTTTTAATGAAATGGGATGATGAGTCAATAGATGAAATTGCCATAAAAGGCATTGAGACAGATTCTTCTTATCTCATTATCGCGGCATCGTTACAAGTATTATCTACAAAAAATAATGCCCAAACATTAGCTTATGCCGAAAAATTAGAGGCCGAAAGTCACCCAGCGATATTAAATGCCATTGGAATGATTTATGCCAACCAAAAAGTGCCTGGTAAATTATCTTTTTTTAGAGAAGGCTTGAACAAAATAAACGATTATGAAATTCTTGCTTTCTATGAAGCATTTCTGCTATATGGATTATACACCGGCCCTGAGAATACCACAGAAGTGATGAATGATTTGCATAAAATAATCTTTGAATTCGACTCGTTACCATGGAAGCGGTTAGGAGGCATGGCCACTTTAAATAATCTTAGAAATTTGTATAGAGAGCAAGCGAATAAATCAAGCAATGCCTTGGAAAAAGGAGCTTTAGAAAAAAAAGTAACTGAAATATCCGGTTGGATAGAAGAAGTTATGAATAAGGAGCAACTTACGGAACTTAAAAACGTTTACCAACAACTTCAATTAGTTGAAAAAGAATAAATAAAATGAATACATCTACCCAGGACCAATATGAAATACTGATTAATAAATTAGATCAGTTTATTCGAAAGTTTTATTTAAACCAGCTGTTAAAAGGAACTTTATACAGCGTAGCGTTGATATTAGTTCTTTTTTTAACCATCAATACGCTTGAATATTACTTTTACTTCCCAACTTTAGGCAGGAAAGCTCTTTTATTTTCCTTTCTGGGTATTTCAGGAATATCACTATTTAATTGGGTATTTGTTCCGTCGGCGAAATATTTTCGTTTAGGACAATTAATCTCTCATGAGCAGGCTGCAAATATTATTGGAAGCCACTTCAATAATGTTGGAGATAAGTTGCTCAATATATTACAGTTGAAGCAATTGGCGAACAACGCGGAGGCACCCGATTTAATCTTAGCGGGCATTGATCAAAAAGCATCGGAAATCAAATTAGTTCCATTCAAGGCTGCTATAAATTTAAATCAAAACAGCAGGTATTTGCGATATGCGCTACCTCCATTGTTACTATTATTCATCTTGTTATTTGCGGCGCCCAGTTTGCTTATTGATTCAACAGAAAGACTCATTTACAATGGTAAAGAGTTTATTAAGCCATCTCCATTTCAGTTTTCTGTAACAAACGAAAAATTAGAAGTTGTACAAAACAGCGATTTTGTTTTAAACATACGGGTAGAGGGTAATCAATTGCCCGATGAAGCTTTTATAGAGATTGGGGGATATCCATATAGACTTAAAAAAGAAGGTCCTGATCAATTTTCTTATCGTTTCAATAACGTTGCCGAAACCACTCGGTTTAAGATATCAGGTGCGGAAGTAAAATCACCCACTTTTACGCTAAACGTACTTTCAAAACCTACTATACAGGGATTTGAAATTTCATTAGATTACCCATCTTACACGGGTAGAAAAGATGAGACTATTCAAAATATTGGCGACCTGGTAATACCTCAAGGGACCTTGGTGAATTGGGTCTTTGATGCCAACCACACAGACGATATTTCCTTTTATTTTGAGACCGAAAAAAGGAGATCTGAGGCAAAGCGATTCAGTGATTATCTGTTCACTTACAAGAAAAAGGCATTAAAAGACGATATTTATCAGGTATTTTTTAGCAATAAAGCTTTACCTAAAGGGGATTCAGTAAGATATAATCTGAATGTTATACCCGATAAGTACCCAGAAATAAATGCCCAGAAATTTGAAGATAGTACCAATAATAAGTTACTATTTCTGGCTGGTGATGCTTCCGATGATTATGGTATAGAAAAAATAAATTTTAATTATTCATTGTTCCGGGGTGATAAACTGATCACTGAGAAAACCCAGATTATCAAACAAAATGAAGGTTCTCCGGTGGCTTTCAGGCATTCATTTGACCTTAGCACTATAAATATTGAACCTGGGGATAATATCCAATACTACTTTGAGGTATTTGATAATGACGGCGTTAATGGCAGCAAATCGGCCAAATCAACCTCGTGGACTTATGAAATGCCAACGGTAGAGGAATTTAAAAAGATGGAAGATTTGAATGAAGATTTGATTCAAAAAAATATGATGGATGCTGCCAAGGAATCCAAAAAATTGCAAGAACAACTTCAAAAGATGCGTGAAAAGTTGTTGCAACAAAAAGAAATGGATTGGCAGACGAGAAAAGAACTTCAACGGATATTAGACCAACAAAAAGAATTAGAAAAATTGGTTGAAGAGGCTAAAAAAGCCATGGAGGAGAATAAGAAGAATCAGGAAGAATTTTCTGAAAGAAGTGAGGAGATGAAGGAAAAACAGGAGAAACTTGAAGATTTAATGGAAGAGGTGGTGAATGACGAAATGAAATCTCTGATGGAAAAAATTCAGGAACTTATGCAGGAACTGAATAAAGATGAGGCCTTAAAGATGATGGAAGAAATGGAGATGAATGATAATAAGGTAAATAAGCAAATGGATAGGATGCTTGAGTTATTCAAACAACTTGAGATTGAAAAGGAGGTAACTGAAACGGCAAAAGAACTGGAAAAATTATCAGATAAGCAGGAAGAACTGACGAAAGAAACGGAGGCCAATCAAAAAGATTCCCAAAAGGAATCGCCTGAAAAACAAGAGGCATCGCAAGAGAAATTAATTGAAAAGCAGAAGGAATTACAAGAAGAATTTAAAAAGGTAGAAGAAAAGTTGAAAGAAATTGCAAAAAAGAATGATGCCTTAGAGAAGCCACAAAAGATGGACGATAAGAAAGAGGACGCAAAGGATATTCAGCGGGACATGAAAGACAGCCAGCAAAATCTGGAACAAAAAAAGAATGATAAGGCGAGTAAAAATCAAAAAGACGCGGCCAAGAAAATGAAGGAAATGGCGAGTCAGATGCAAAACCAAATGCAAGCCGGGCAGATGAAGCAAATGCAAATGGATATGAAGACCCTAAGGCAATTACTTGAAAACCTTGTTTCTCTTTCATTTAGCCAGGAAGATTTGATTTCTGAGTTTAATAAAACGGATCCATCTACGCCTAAATTTGTGCAGCTTACTCAAAAGCAAAATAAATTAAAAGACGATTTTAAAATAGCAGAAGATACTTTACAGGCCTTAGCTAAAAGAATGATTCAACTTGAAAGCTTTGTAACCGACAAAGTAATGGAAATAAACAGATCGTATAAAGAATCTATCGTTCAGTTAGAGGAGCGGAAAAAAACGACAGCGGCTGATTTCCAACAGCGTGGCATGAAAAGTTTAAATGATCTGGCCTTAATGCTTAGTGAGAGTTTAGAGCAACTTCAACAACAGATGGCCTCAAAAATGAAAGGACAGCAAATGTGTGCTGATCCAAATAGTCCTGGGCAGGGTGAACCTAAAGATCAGATGTCAGAAGGGCAAGAAAAGTTAAATGAACAGATGAAGGGGAAGCAAAAAGAGGGAAAAAGCCCAAGTGCAAAAGATTTTGCTGAAATGGCTGCAAAGCAAGCTGCTTTACGAAAAGCTATGGAAGCAAAACAACGCAAGTTACAACAACAGGGAAAAGGTGGCAATAAAGAGATGCAAGAGATGGTAGAGGAGATGAATAAAACGGAAATAGATTTAGTAAATAAGCGAATGAATGGCGAAGTAATGAAACGCCAGCAACAAATATTAACGAGAATGCTTGAATTTGAAAAGGCGGAGAGACAACAGGATCAAGATGAAAAAAGAAAAGCGGAAATAGCTAAAACTATACCAGCACCTATGCCGCCCGCTTTAGAAGAATATATCCGCCAAAGGAAAGCTGAGATTCAAAATTATCAAACCGTGTCCCCTTCTTTAAAGCCATATTATAAGAATTTAGTTGAAACATATCTAAAGTCTTATAAATCAAATAATTAAAATTGAATAGGTAAAAAAGTATATCCGCATATTGACTTTCTCAATATTCGGATATACTTTTGCATCAATAATCCCGTGAACACTATTGTCAATTGATTAGATGACAAAAATCATCTAATGATTTTTAAACCTAACGGTAGTGTATCATGCTTAAACTCCCCTCCAATTTAAGGAGCATCAATGTTCTTGACAGTTTCGTACAAGATTTGGTGCATCAATACAAGATAAGTCAAGAGGTTCATGGCAATATGTTGATATCGTTAACAGAGGCTGTGACTAATGCTATTACTCATGGCAACCATTATGACGAAAACAAAGTCGTCCAAATAAATCTGCAAAAAAAATCGGACACTATAGCTATACGCGTTTCTGATCAGGGCTGCGGGTTTGACCCTGCCAGTGTGCCGGATCCAACTTGTGATGAAAACATCTGTAAATGCGGAGGAAGAGGCGTGTTTTTAATGCAAAGATTATGCGACCAAATTCAGTATAAAGATAACGGTCGTACGGTTGAAATGCATTTCAAAATATGATTTCAGAAAATAATATTCCTGAAGAGGAAATGGATGAAGAAACATCTCCCATCTCTTTTTTTTCAGAAGACATAGCCTTTGAACCTCAGCATACAGATCAAATAATACCCTGGATAGAACAAACCATAGAAAAATACGCTTGTAATTTAAGTTTTATAAACTTCATCTTTTGTAGCGATGACTATCTTCATCAGTTAAACGTCAGTTATTTGGACCATGATACTCTTACTGACATCATCACCTTTCCATATAGTACCCCACCACAAATTGAGGGAGATATATTTATCAGCATCGAGAGAGTACGAGACAATGCAGCTACTTTCAAGGTAAGCTTTGAGGAAGAATTGCTTCGAGTTATTATACACGGGGTCTTACATTTATGTGGATTTAAAGATAAAACGCCTGCCGAGAAGGAGGAAATGGATCAAAAAGAAAATGAGGCATTAGGACATTACAAAGGACACAAATAGAAAGAAAGTAATAATTAATTACTCCATAAAGCAGCGAAAGAAAATAGGATTTCGTTAAACGGAATATAAAAAGGGAATTTTACCTCTCGAAGAGGTATTATTTTACGCTGTTCCTATAAAATATAGATTTATTATCTAAATTTGAGTGCAAAAGAGAATTTCAATGATTTTTTAAAAAAAAATCAACTGAAACAAAAACTTTAAAGGATTTATTACGAATAAACATTTATTAAGCATTTTTTTTAAACCAGATTTTATGAAACAACGATTTCTGAAACATGTTTTCTCGGTTTTGTGCTTTTCTGTGTTGGCTATTGGAATGGCTAATGCTCAAGGAGGCAAAATCAGTGGAAAAGTGATTGATGCAGGAAATGGAGAGGGACTCATCGGCGTAAACGTCGTTGAAGTAGGAACCTCCAATGGAACTGTAACGGACTTAGACGGTAGCTACACGATTACTGTTGGAGCCAATGCAACGCTTTCTTTTTCTTTTACAGGCTATGCTACACAGAATGTAGTAGTAGGTAACAGTACTACTGTTAACATTAGCTTAGCATTTGAGCAACAAGCCCTAAGTGAGGTTGTTGTGGTTGGTTATGGTACTCAAAAGAAAAAGGAGATTACCAGTGCGGTAACCAGTTTGAAATCAGAAGATTTCAACAGAGGTACTGTAAATGATCCTGCTCAGTTACTTCAGGGTAAAGTAGCAGGTTTGAGTGTTGTACGTCCAGGTGGTGACCCAAATGGTGGTTTCCAGATACGTCTGAGAGGTGTATCTACGGTAGGTGCTAATGCTGAGCCTTTAGTAGTAATTGATGGGGTTATTGGTGGTTCTTTAAGCACTGTTGACCCTAACGATATTGCTTCTATCGACGTATTGAAAGACGGATCTGCTGCGGCTATTTATGGTACTCGTGGTTCTAGTGGTGTAATTCTTATCACTACTAAAACAGGAAAATCAGGTAAAGTAACTGCTGACTACAATGGTTCTGTTGGTATGGAAAGCTTAGCAAGGAAAATACCTGTTATGACGGCAGATGAGTTCCGTAAGGTTCCAGGTGCTCCAAACTTGGGTGCTACAACTGACTGGTTGGACTTAGTAACTAACACAAGTTATTCTCAGGTTCACAACCTTTCTTTAGGTGGTGGTGTGAACAACACAACTTTCCGTACTTCTTTGAACTTACGTGATGCTAACGGTATTGGTATTAATTCAGGATTTAACCAACTAAATGGTAGAATAAATCTTACACAATTAGCCTTTAATGACAAGGCAACTTTCACTGTGAATGTTTCTTCAACAACAAGAGAAGCAACGTATGGTGATGCCAATTCATTCAGATATGCAGTAGTTGCAAATCCAACTATGCCTGTTTATGATAATACGACTACTTCTCCAACTGCCGGTGGCAGATTTGGTGGTTATGCACAACGCGATATCTTTGACTTCTTTAATCCATTAGCGATTGCAGAACAAAATATCCATGATGGAAAAGACACTCGTTTACTTACCAGTGTTCGTGGTGACTATAGTTTGAGCGATGATTTACGTGTTGGTGTTTTCTACTCAAGCCAGTGGGAATCTGATTTCAGAGCTGATTATTCTCCTAAGAATTCAAAATTTGGAGGAGGATTTGGTAGAAAAGGTTTAGCTACAAAGCAAACTAACGAGCGTTACAATGAGTTATTAGAAGCTACCGTTAATTACAATAAATCTATTGGTGCTTCTTCTAACGTAACTTTACTAGGTGGATATTCTTATCAGGACTTCGTTTATGAAGGAAGTTATATGCAAGGTGGTAATTTCTTGACAGATGCCTTTACTTACAATAACATGGGCGCTGCCCTTGACTTTGCCAATGGTTTAGGCTCTGTTGGCAGTTACAAGAATTCTAACAGATTAGTTGCCTTCTTCGGTCGTGCAAATATCAATATAGACGGAACTTACTACGTATCTGCCAGTGCACGTTACGAAGGATCTTCACGTTTTGGAGCGAACAACAAATGGGGTCTTTTCCCAGCGGTGAGTGCGGGTGTTACTTTATCAAACCTATTTGAATTACCAGGTGTAAACAGCTTGAAACTTCGTGGTAGCTGGGGTATTACAGGTAACCAACCTAATAGTTCTTATGCTTCTCTTCAAAGATTTGGCCGTCAAGGTAACTTCTTTATTGACGGAGCTTATGTACCAACTTACGGACCGGTTTCCAATGCAAACCCTGATTTGGCTTGGGAAACTAAAAACGAAATTGACTTTGGTCTTGATTTCGCTATGTTAGACAACCGTTTAACAGGTACTATTGATTACTACTCAAGAACAACAAAAGATTTGATTTTATTGGTTGACGTACCAGTTCCACCAAACCTCTTTGGTCAAACATTGGTTAACATTGGTGAATTATCAAATAGCGGATTAGAAGCGGCATTGAATTACAATGTTGTAAGCAAGGAGAAATTCAGCTGGACAGCAGGTATTAACTTAGCTACTTTCAAAACTAAAGTAGAGAGTTTAACCTCAGGTGATTTAAGTTTTGGTAATGGAGGTGTACTTTTCCGTGCCGGAATGGGTTCTCCTGGTCAGAATAACACTAACTTGATTCGTGTGAAAGAAGGAGAAGAATTAGGTCAATTATGGGGACCAGTTCAGATTGGTGTTAATCCAAACGGAACACCTCAGTTCCAGGATTTAAATGGTGATGGCAAATTCTGTGATTGCGACGCTGACAGAACAGTGGTTGGACAAGGTTTACCTACTTTAACTGCAGGTTTAAATAATTCCTTCACTTTTGGAAATTGGGATGTTAACTTATTCTTCAGAGGAGCATTTGGTCACGAATTATGGAATAGCTACCGTGGTTTCTACGAAAACTTAGAAACGACTACAGTTAACAACTATAACATCGTTAATACCGAATATTTAGACCAAAAAGTTACTAAAGCACAGGTTAATAGCACGCATGTTGAAAAAGGTGATTTCATCAAATTAGATAACGCAACTATTGGCTACAAAATGAATGTTAAAGCGGGATCAGGCGTTAGAAGCTTACGTTTCTACCTTTCTGCTCAGAATCCATTCATTCTTACTGGTTACACAGGTATTGACCCAGAAGTTAGATTTACTGACTCTGAAAATGGCGACCCATTATCACCAGGTATTGAAAGGAGATCAACCTATTTCACTACTCGTATTTTCACATTGGGTGCCAACTTAGGTTTCTAAAATTCAAAAAAATCAAACAATGCAAAATTTATTTTTTAAACGCATATTATTGGTTGGATTTGTGTTAACACTATCTATCCAATCTTGTACAAACCTGGAAGAGGAATTGTACAGCGATATTACTGCGGATAATTTCTTTAAAACAGACGAAGAGTTTATTGCTGCTTTGGGACAAGCTTATGCTTCTTTTGGCGGCTTAGGAAACCACGGTAATCTATGGTCTTTGAATGAGATTTCTTCTGACGAATTGGTTATCACAACAAAAGGTGGTGACTGGTATGACGGTGGTATTCTTATAAACCTTCACCAACATAACTTTACTTCAGACAACGACTTTTTCAATAACGCATGGGGTTTCCTTTATGGCGGTATTAACACAGCTAACCGTTTGATTTTCTCTTTCGAGAAATTAGGTACACCTGAGTCAAAAGTCTTTATTGCTGAATTACGTGCTGTACGTGCTTTATGGTACTTTTGGGCAATGGACGCCTTTGGTAATGTTCCTTTAGTAGTAGATTTTACAGCTAAAGAGGCGCCTGCAAATGCTACCCGTGCTGAAGTTTATAACTTTATACTTTCTGAATTAAATGCGGTTATTCCTGTTCTTCCAACTTCTAAAGATTCGAAGACTTATGGACGTATGACCAAATGGGCTGCCTTAGCTATCCGTTCTAAATTATACTTAAACTCACAAGTTTATATCAATCAGGCAAAATGGGCTGAAGCTGCTGCTGATGCTCAGGAGATTATAGACAAAGGCCCATTCAGCCTTCAGTCTGTTTACTCTGAGAACTTTGCTATCCGCAACGGTGGATCATCAGAGAATATCATGGTTTATGCTTATGATAAAGTATTCGCTGGTGGTTTCAACTGGCCAATGATGACCCTTCACTATGCCAGCCAAGGTGTTTATAGCTTAGCTGACCAGCCTTGGAATGGATATTCTGTTGTAGAAGAGTTTTATAATTCTTACATCGATGCAGCTAAAAACCCTGGTCCACAAGGTAATGTTTGGAAAGGTTTAGCAACTGCTCCATCAACTGGTACCCTTGACAAGCGTTTATCCAACTTTGTGGTTGGACCTCAGTTTAACCCTGATGGTTCACGTGCACAAGACCCAGGTGTTGACGCAGGTGACCCAGACGGAACTCCTTTGAATTTCACTCCTCAAATCAACCAGATATTCCCAAATGCCTGGAGACAAGGTGGTGCACGTATTGGAAAATATGAGTACGAAATTGGTGGTAATGCCAACATGAGTAACGACTTCGTTATCTTCCGTTTAGGTGATATCATCCTTACGCTTGCTGAAGCAGAATTCAGAAGAGGTAACGCTGCGAAAGCGCTTGTACTTGTGAATCAAATACGTAAGCGTGCAGGTGTAGATGCGTTCTCATCTCTAACTTTAGACCAACTCTTTGAAGAAAGAGGTCGTGAAATGTTTGCTGAAATGACTCGTCGTCAGGACCAGATCCGTTTCGGAAAATGGGGTGGAACATGGTGGGAAAAGCCATCTACTGCTGCTAAAACAAATCAGATTATATTCCCAATTCCAAAGCCTCAATTAAACTCAAATGCTAAATTGAAGCAGAATCCTGGATATAATTAATCATCCTTTGATTTTTTAAAAAAGAAACTCCCGAAGAATTCCTCCGGGGGTTTCTTTTTTTAATTGATTCACATTATGAAAAAAAATATAGGGAAAATGTTACCGGTAAAATACTTTTCTCTTTTTCTCCCTCTTTTTTTTGTTGGATTTGCATGTACAAAATCCGAAGATATAGAAATAAATAAATTATTCCTTTTGCATGATGCAGAAGACACAGGTATTGATTTTATAAATGAACTTAGTTATACTGAAAAACTTAATCCTTATACTTTTCGTAATTTTTATAATGGTGGTGGCGTCGGTTTAGGTGACTTTGATAAAGATGGCCTGATTGATATTTTTTTTTCAGGCAATCTGGTGGCCAATAAACTTTATCTAAACAAAGGCAATTTTAAATTTAATGACATTTCCATACAGGCAGGTATTGGAAGTGAGGGTGTTTGGACTACTGGCGTAAGTATAGTTGATATTAACGCCGATGGATGGCTGGATATTTACATTTGTAAATCAGGACCTCCAGGTGGTATGAACAGACACAATGAGCTTTTTATAAATGATGGAAACGGTGTAGGTGAAATTCCTACTTTCACAGAAATGGCAAAAACGTATCGACTTGATGATCAGGGACTTTCCACCCATGCCGCCTTCTTTGACTATGACAAAGATGGCGATTTAGATCTTTATTTGCTCAATAATAGCTTAAGATCTATTGGAGGGTATGATTTAAGGAAAGACCAACGGAAAATTCCTGATCCTGACGGAGGTAATAAATTATATAGAAATGACGGGGCCTTTTTTTCCGATATAACCCTGCAAGCCGGCATTTATTCCAGTGCTATTGGTTTCGGATTGGGTGTCTCTATTGGTGATATAAATAAGGACGGCTGGCAAGACATTTATGTTTCTAACGACTTTTTTGAAAAGGATTATTTATACATCAATAACAAGGATGGCTCCTTTTCTGAAAAACTGGAATCTTTCATTCAGGAAATTAGTATGGGTTCTATGGGTGCTGATATAGCTGATATTAACAATGACGCACTTCCTGATATTTTTGTAACCGAAATGCTTCCCGCAACGGACGAACGTTTAAAAACTACGGCTCAGTTTGAAAAATGGGATAAGTATCAAACCAATCTTAACCAGGGTTATTATCATCAATTCAGTAGAAATACGCTACAATTAAACAATGGATCAAATATAAACGAAGAGATTTCCTTTTCTGAAATTTCCCGATTTTCAGGGGTGCATGCCACGGACTGGAGCTGGGGTGCGCTTATCTTTGATATGGATATGGATGGTTTAAAGGATATTTTTGTCGCAAACGGCATTTATAAAGATCTTCTAAACCAGGATTATGTCAACTTTATAGGTAATCCCGATATGGTTAGACAAATCATCAGGCAAAAGAAAGAGGTGATAAAACAACTAATCGATTCCATACCCTCAAATAAAATCTCCAACTTTTCTTTTAAAAATGAAGGCGGTTTTGAATTCAAAGATATGGCTAAAGACTGGGGCTTAGATTTACCCTCTCATTCAAATGGTTCAGCTTATGGCGATTTGGATAACGATGGAGACCTGGATTTAGTTATTAATAACATAAACATGCCTTCTTTTATTTATGAAAATAGAAGTAATACTATTTTTAAAGACCGGCACTTCCTCAGTCTGGACTTGGTTGGAGAAGGAAAAAATACTTTTGCCCTGGGCAGCAAAGTAAGTGTTCATGTAAAAGATAAAGTACTCTATCAGGAATTAGCGCCCATGAGAGGTTTTATGTCTTCGGTAGATTACCGTTTCCATTTTGGACTAGGCTTAGACTCTATTGTAGATTCCTTAATTATTGAATGGCCTAATCAAAATATATCTAAACTGTACAACATAAAGGCCGACCAGTTATTATCAGTTTCCCAAAAGAAAGCTGAAATGCTTAGCTACAATACTACGCTTAAACCAAGCTCTTTTTTACCTCCTCTTTTTCAATCTGTATCCTTTCCAAAAGGCTTTCAATTTAAACATTTGGAAAGTAATTACGTTGATTTTGATAAAGAACGATTGCGTTATAATATGATTTCTAATGAGGGTCCCTGTACTTGTTCCGGAGATTTCAACAAGGACGGATTAGATGATTTTTATATTGGTGGTGCTCAAGGTCAGGCGGGTAGATTATGGATTCAAAATACTTCTGGTCATTTTAAATCAATGGGAAACACCGTCTTTGACGAGGATGCAGCGTCAGAGGATACAGGATGTGTATTTTTCGATGCAGATAACGACGGTTATCCTGAACTTTATGTTAGCAGCGGAAGTAACGAAGTTAATAATAGCTCTTTAACCTTAATGGATCGCTTGTACCTGAATACAAAGGGGAAAGTCGTGACCAAGAGTCAACAAGTTTTACCAAGTCCTGTAAATTTAGAAAGTACCTCGGTAGTAAAAGCAGCTGATTTTGATAATGACGGAGATGTAGATCTTTTTGTTGGAGGAAGAGTTTCGCCTAATATTTATGGCCAACCCGTGTCAAGTTATCTTCTACAAAATGACGGCAAGGGGCAATTCAAAGATGTTACCTCTACTTTAATACCTGATATCCAATCTCTAGGCATGGTAACAGATGCTGAGTGGCTGGATTTTAATAAGGACGGCCAGATAGATTTAATCATCGTAGGAGAATGGATGCCTGTGCGTTTATTCCTTCAAGATAAAGGTAAATTTATTGACCAATCTCAAAAAGTTGGCTTACAAAACACAAATGGCTGGTATCATTCCATTTCACAAGGTGATTTTAACGGGGACGGATACCCAGATGTTGTACTTGGAAACCATGGATTAAATTCAAGGTTTAAAGCAACAAGTACTGAACCAATCAGTCTATATATCAATGATTTTGATAATAACGGAACCGTAGAACAAATATTAACGAGGTATTACGATGGAAAGGAGTTGCCGCTGCATTTAAGAACTGATTTGGTTCTTCAACTACCTTATTTAAAGAAAAAATACCTTCGTTTTTCAAACTATCAAAATCAAGGAATTAGCGATATATTCACTAAGGAACAAATATCATCTTCCTTACAATTAAAAGCTTTTAACTTGTCGTCGAACATACTACTAAATCAAGGAGGTAAAAAATTCATCCAAAAGCCGCTTCCTGCCGAAGCACAATTTAGCCCTGTTTATGCCCTTTTAGTTACTGATTTCAACAAAGACGGACATGAGGATATTTTACTTGGCGGGAACCAATCCAGGGCAAAACCTGAAACAGGTATATATCTTGGAAGCTATGGTTTGCTTTTAAAAGGCTTAGGAAATGGGGGTTTTATTCCACAAAAACAAAAGGAATCAGGCCTTTTTATAAAAGGAGAGATACGTTCTCTAACCTCTATTCGTATAAAAGACAAACTACATATTATCGTAGGTAAAAACAATGATTTTCCAGCATTTTTAAGTTATTAACACATGAAAAAGTATCTTTTATTTTATCTTATTTTTCTGTCCGTCTTCTCAACAAATTGTTCAAAAGAACCCTCTAAAGAGAAAGATGGCATTAATAATCCAGACTATCTTTTCTTAGATGTTTTCTTCGGTATGTCCAGAAAAGAATTTTATGATTATTGCTGGGAAATGAATAAACAAAAAATATTTACGCACGGCACAGGGAATACCAGTGTGCAATATCGTTTGGAAAATGAATTGAAAGAACCCGTTTTTATGCGTTTCTACCCTTCCTTCCACGAGGATAAAATTTATGAAATGCCTGTTACCTTTACTTATGATAAATGGGCTCCGTGGAATAAGCAGTATTGGTCCGATAAATTACTGGAAGACTTGCTCGTTGTATTTAAAAAATGGTATGGGGATGACTTTCAACTGATTAACCATCCTACGCAAGGAAAGATTTACGCTAAAATGGATAAATACAGAAGAATAAATCTTTTTATTCGGGATGATCAGTTTGTTCAAGTTGTATTTACCGATATGAGAAAAGTGGAGGCGGTAGCAAAGAAAGCAAAGGAAGATTTGGAAGAAGAAAAAAAATAATCTTTTTCAACGAAGTATTTTATTATGAAAAATTATTCCCTTCAGGCCTTATTATTTTTTCCACTCCTTTTAGGAGTTATGGGTTGTTCATCGGAAAAAAACCAGTCTAATACCCTTTTCAAAGAGATAAAAGCGAGCGAAAGTGGCATATCTTTTGAAAATAAGCTCAGTTTTGATGCTGCTTTTAATATCTATACCTATAGAAATTTCTATAATGGTGGCGGTGTAGGACTTGGTGATGTAAATAATGACGGACTCATTGATATTTATATGACGGCTAATATGCTTCCAAATAAATTATTCCTTAATAAAGGGAATTTTAAATTTGAAGACATTACGGCCACTGCGAAAGTAGCGGGAACCAAAGCGTGGTCCACCGGCGTTAGCCTGGCCGATGTCAACGGGGATGGTTTACTCGATATTTATGTTTGTAACTCTGGAGATATTAAAGGGGATAATAAACAGAATGAATTATTCATTAATAAAGGCAATAATGCCGACGGTATTCCTGAATTTTCTGAAGAAGCCGAAAAGTATGGCTTAGCCGATAAAGGTTTTTCAACCCATGCTGCTTTTTTTGATTATGATAAAGATGGTGATCTTGACATGTATTTACTCAATAACTCATATCAAGCCATTGGAAGTTTCAATTTACGCAAAAATGAAAGGCCAAATCGCGACCCGGTAGGTGGGGATAAACTTTTTAGAAATGACCAGAATCATTTCACCGATGTGAGTGAAGAAGCAGGTATTTATGGCAGTATCATTGGCTTTGGATTAGGGGTAACCGTCGGGGATATCGATAAAGATGGCTGGTTAGATATTTACGTTTCTAATGATTTTTTCGAGCGTGATTATTTATATCACAATAACGGTGACGGAACATTCACAGAAAAATTAGAAAGCAACATGCGCTCTATCAGTGCTGCTTCTATGGGCGCTGACATGGCTGATATCAATAATGACGCATTTCCCGATATTTTTGTGACCGATATGCTACCTCGCGATGATGCCCGATTAAAAACAGTTACCACTTATGATAACTGGGATAGATATCAATTAAATATTCAAAATGGCTATTGGCATCAATTCACCAGAAATATGCTTCAATTGAACAATGGAGATAATACTTTCAGTGAAATTGGCCGTTTAACCGATGTCGCCGCAACCGATTGGAGCTGGGGTGCCCTTATTTTTGATTTTCAAAATGATGGACGCAAAGATATTTTTGTTGCCAATGGTATCTATCAGGATCTAACCGATCAGGATTTCTTAAAATTCGTTACCGAGGAAAATACGGTTCAACAAATCATGTCGAATAAGGGGGACGCCTATAAAAAATTGGTTGAGCTCATTCCATCCAATCCAATTCCAAATCATGCCTTTATCAATCAGGGAAATTTATCTTTTAAGGATAATGCGACAGAACTAGGCTTGGGAAATCCTGGATTTTCCAATGGTTCAGCTTATGGAGATCTCGATAATGATGGCGATCTTGACTTAGTGGTGAACAACGTCAATGCGCCTTTTTCCCTATTTCAAAATCAAAGCAGACAGATAAATCCTGAAAATAGTTATTTAAAGTTTCAATTAACAGGTTTAAAAGGTAATACCAATGCCATTGGGACTAAAATTACTGCCTTTGTTGGTGGGGAGAAACTATATTTGGAGCATATTCCCATCCGTGGATTCCAATCAACGGTAGATCCCAGACCAAATATTGGCTTGGGGAAAATAAAGGTGGTAGATAGTATATTTATAGAATGGCCAAATGATGAATTAACGGTCCTCAGGGATGTTAAGGTAAACCAAACCGTTCGGCTAATGCAGGAAAATGCTGTATTAAAAAAGGAAATTCCTTACGTAAGCAAGCAACAAATATTCGCTGAATTCAATAATCCCTCTATTTTAAATTATCGCCATATTGAAAATCCCTTTGTCGATTTCGATCGGGATAGACTGGTTTTTCACATGCTTTCCTCTGAAGGCCCTTGTATTTGTAAGGGCGACATGAATGGAGACAATAGAGAGGACCTGTACATTGGCGGTTCATCAGGTACCCCTGGTTCCCTTTTCTTTCAGCAATCCAATGGGCAGTTTGTATCTGTTCAAAAACCTCTTTTTGATATAGATAAAGATTCCGAAGACACTGATTGTGCTATTTTTGATGCCAACGGCGATGGAAAAAATGACCTCTATGTTGCCAGCGGAAGTAACGAGGTTTCCAATAGTTCCTCCACTTTGGCCGATCGTCTATATTTTAATACATCCAATGGTAAACTGGTAAAATCAAACCAGATACTTCCTGCAAATCAGTTTGAAAGTACCTCAACGGTTAAACCAGCAGATTATGACCTTGATGGGGATATTGATTTATTCGTAGGTGTTCGTTCTATCCCAATTTATTACGGTTTACCCGCCAATGGATTTATTTTACAGAATGACGGAAAAGGAAACTATAGCGACGTTACGTCAAAAATAATTCCCTCTTTAAAAAATATTGGCATGATCACCGATGCAGTTTGGATTGATTATGATAGCGACAAAGATCTTGATCTACTTGTTGTTGGAGAATACATGCCACTCCGCATTTTTCAAAATAATGGGGGTAAGTTTACGGAAACTTCTACCAACGCAGGGTTTGAAAATACGAATGGCTGGTGGAATACCGTAGAATCAGCGGATGTAAATAACGATGGATATCCAGATTTAGTCGTTGGGAATCATGGGTTAAACTCAAGGTTTCGCGCTTCTATGAAACAACCTATTGAACTTTACATTCACGATTTTGATCAAAACGGTACGATAGAACAAATTTTATGTCAGTATAATGGAGATAAATCATATCCCTTCATTTTACGTCATGATTTAGTTTTACAAATGCCTATTTTGAAAAAGAAATACTTAAAATACAATAGCTACAAGAACCAGCAAATTACTGATATTTTTGATAAGCCGTTGCTTGAATCCTCTTTGAAATTACAGGCGAATACGCTTGAAACCGTTGTATATTTAAATACGGGAAAAGGGTCATTTACAAAAATTCCCCTGCCTGTTGAAGCTCAATTTTCACCCGTTTATGCCATTTCAATCAATGATTTTGATGGGGACAATCAACTGGATATTCTATTGGGGGGAAATTTTTATCAATCTAAACCAGAAGTCGGTAGGTATGACGCCAGTTATGGTTTATATTTAAAAGGGAATGGAAAGGGAAATTTCAAATCAGTTTCCTCAAAAGACTCAGGCTTTAAATTGAAAGGTCAAGCCAGAGGTTTTTCTATGCTTACTGTAAATAATAAACCTGTTTTAATTGTGGCGAACAATAATGAGCAAACCCAGGCATTTACCATTCAAAAGGGAAAAAATTAATTTTCAGCAAGAAAAGGAGGTTAAATGAAACAGTCAAAATGGCCTATTTTACTACTGTACAGTACGCTGTCCCTTACGGTAAGTACGTGTAACCAAAATAAATCGTCCGAATCGACTTTATTCAACACCGTTCCTTCCTCTTTATCAAATATAACTTTTTCAAATCAACTCACTGAAACAGAGGATTTCAATATTATCGAGTACCTCTACTTTTATAATGGCGGCGGCGTATCACTGGGCGACATTAACAATGACGGCCTATTAGATATTTATATTACTGGTAATCAGGCAAGTAATAAGTTATATCTAAATAAGGGAAACTGGCAATTTGAGGATATTACGCTGAAAGCTGGCGTTGCATCACCTGGCGAATGGAAAACAGGCGTTACTATAGTAGATATTAACGGGGATGGTCTTTTGGATATTTATCAGTGCCGATTGGGTAATTATAAGGGAATAAAAGGGGAAAACGAACTATTTATCAATCAAGGTAATCAGACTTTTACTGAGGAGGCTGAACGATACGGTTTAAATTTTAGTGGTTTCAGCACACAAAGCACCTTCCTCGACTATGACCTTGACGGAGATCTCGACATGTATTTACTCAATCATTCCGTTCATACAGAACACAGATTGAATGAAGCATCAAAAAGGAATTTTGATGACGCTTTAGCTGGGGACAGATTTTTTGAAAATATTGATAATACCTTTTACCCTGTAACTAATAGTTCAGGTATCTACAGCAGCCAATTGGGATATGGATTAGGTATTGGGGTCAGCGATGTAAATAATGACGGCTGGCCGGATATATACATTTCCAATGATTTTAGTGAAAATGATTATTTATATCTGAATAATAAAAATAAAGGTTTCACCGAAGTCCTACGTCAGTCGATAAAACACACTTCCCGATTTTCTATGGGCAATGATCTGGCTGATTATAACAATGACGGTTACATAGATATTGTTTCCCTGGATATGTTGCCGGAAGACGAAGTAGTAATAAAAAAATCGGCCGGTGAAGATGCTTATAATACCTATAAATTAAAATTATCCCTAGGTTTTGGCAGACAGTTTTCAAAAAATGCCCTTCAATTGAACCTGGGTTTAGATGAAAATAATATTCCTCAATTTGCAGAAATAGCCCATTTGGCGGGTATTGCTGCCACCGATTGGAGTTGGGCTTCCTTGCTTGCAGACTTTGATAATGACGGTTGGAAAGATCTGTTTATCAGTAACGGTATTCAAAGAAGGCCAAATGATATGGACTATATAAATTTTCTTGCCAGCGAGGAAATGGTCAATAACCCCGATGTGAGTGATAAAAAGCTATATGGTCAAATGCCAAATGGAGAAGTGTCTAATTATTTTTTTAAAAATAATAAGGATTTGACTTTTAAAAATGTGACAAAAAACTGGGGCATTAATACAAATAGCATTTCCAATGGGGCTGCTTATGGCGATTTGGATAACGACGGAGATTTAGATCTCGTGATAAATAACATAAACCAGGAAGCTACTTTACTAAACAATCAATCCAGAAATACTCCGCTCTCCGCTAAAAATTCCTTCATAAATATCCATTTTAACGGCTCAACCCAAAATACTAAGGGTATAGGGGCAAAAGTCATGGTTTATGCCCATGGGGATAAGATAGTTCAGGAAAATTACCCTAGCCGGGGATTTCAATCGTCCATGCCGCCAACCCTTCAGATGGGCTTAGGTCAAACTCAAACCATTGATTCTTTGCGCGTAATATGGCCAGGTGGTAAAACCAAATTATGGGAAAATATTCCTGTAAATAAAACCCTTACCGTTAATGAAAAGGACTTGACCGAGCTATATTCCTATCAGCAAACAAATGGGATTGTACCCTATTTTTCCACCTCGGACGAGATTGAATTTGTTCACAAGGAAAATGAATTCAACGATTTTGACATTTCCTATTTGCTTCCCCATAAATATTCAACTTTAGGTCCTGGAATAGCTGTAGCAGATGTAAACGGCGATAAACTGGAGGATTTTTATATAACAAAGGCCAAAAACGGATCGGGTGGTCTATTTTTTCAAACAAAAAATGGAAAACTTCAGCGTCAAGAGCAGGCTGTTTTTTCTTCGTTTAAAGAATCCGAAGAAACCAATGTTCATTTTTTCGATGCCAATAAAGATGGTTTCCAAGATTTATATATTGGGATGAGTGGCAATGAATGGCCGGAAGGACATAAAAACTTAAGGGACAGATTGCTCATTAATGATGGAAAAGGAAATTTTAAAGATGAAAGTTTCCGATTACCTGCCTTTTTCCAACATACCGGAGCCATTACCTCGGCTGATTTTGATAAGGATGGGGACGAAGATTTGTTTATTGGAAATCATTTCATTTCTGGTAAATACGGTATTTCCCCGAAAAGTTACCTGCTTGTAAATGACGGGAAGGGTTATTTTTCCTCTTTATCTGGGAAAAAAGGGGTTGAAGTATCTGGTATGGTTACTGATGCAAAATGGGTGGATCTGGACGGAGATAACTGGCTCGACCTGTTGATTGTTGGGGAGTGGATGCCAGTACGAATTTTTAAAAATGAGCAAGGCATTCTAAATGAAATAAAGAATACCTCGTTAGAAAATACTTCAGGGTGGTGGCAAACCATAGAGATTGCTGATGTAGATAATGACGGTGACAGCGATGTTATTTTGGGGAATCAGGGGGAGAATACGAGGCACCAACCATCCAAAGAATTTCCCATATATTTGTATGTCAGTGACTTTGACAATAACGGCACTTTAGACCCGCTCATCACCTATCAAAGTAAAAAGGGTATTTTCCCAATACATAGCAGAGACGAACTTGTCAAACAAATACCGAGTTTAAAGAAAAAGTTTGTCAAGCATGAAGATTTTGCAGGGAAGACCATTTCACAGATATTAGGAGCAGAAATGATTAGAAAAAGTAATAGACTGGAAGTCACCCTTTTTAGCAGTATTTCGCTTGAAAACATGGGGAATTTCAATTTTAACATTAAAAAACTACCTAAAGAAGCACAATTCACCCCTATTTATTCCATTTTGGCTACTGACATCAATGGGGACAACTTACCAGATTTGATTACTGGAGGAAATAATGAGGAAACTGCACCGTATTTTGGAACTTATGACGCTGGCAGAGGGCTGGTCCTTTTAGGAAAAGGCGGTGCTAATTTCTCGCCGCTAAGTGCTGAAAAGAGTGGACTCAATATTTCGGGACAAATACGCGATATAAAAAAACTGAATCTACAGCGCACTATGCATTTAATCATTGGATTGAATGACGATAAAGCGTTACTTTACAAATTGAATCTTAAAAAATAAAACCATCATGTCTGCCATAATGATAAAAAGAACGGGTGTCATCAGTTTACTTTGCCTGGTAATATGGTCATGCAAAACCGAATCAACGCCTTATACCTCGGAAATTGATAATCCGCAATATTACCATAATTCCTTAAAGCAATTGACGGATATCATTGTTCACGATATATTTTCTCCTCCAATTGCAAGTAGAATTTATGCCTATTCAAATATTGCTGCCTACGAGGTTTTAGTTCTCGGATATCCTGAATATCAATCTTTAGCTAATCAACTGAATGAATTAACCCCCATTCCAGCACAGGATACGACAAAACAAATTGACATTCATCTCGCTGCCATCCATGCTTTTTTAACTGTTGGTAAAGCACTTATTTTTTCTGAGGAAAAGATGGACGCATTCAGGGAAAACCTTTATGCTGATTTTAAAAAAGGCAGCGTGCCCGAGGAAATATATTTGCCATCATTAGCTTATGGGGAGAAAGTAGCTGAACACATATTGACATGGGCTGCGAAAGATAATTACAAACAAACCCGCTCAATGCCCAAATATACCATAAGGCAGGATGATGCCTATTGGAAACCCACTCCCCCCGATTATATGGAGGGAATTGAACCCCATTGGAATAAAATCCGTCCTTTTGTATTAGATTCTGCCAGTCAGTTCAAACCTGCCCCGGCACACAAATTTGATATGACGAAGGGAAGTCCTTTTTATAAACAAGTGATAGAAGTTTATAAAACAGGTCAGAACTTAAAGGAGGAATCTCTTAACATTGCAAAATTTTGGGATTGTAACCCTTATGTTTCGCATGTTCAGGGTCATGCCATGTTTGCCACCAAGAAAATTACCCCGGGAGGACATTGGATGGGCATAACAGGCATTACGACACAGAAAGCGAAGGCTGGCTTCGTGGAAACTGTGGCTGCTTATACAATGGTTTCCATTTCCTTATTCGATGGATTCATTAGCTGTTGGGATGAAAAATGGCGTAGTGTTGTCATTCGGCCCGAAACGGTCATAAACAAATATGTTGACGAAGACTGGGTACCCCTTCTTCAAACGCCACCTTTTCCAGAATATACCAGCGGGCATAGCGTAATTTCCAATGCCTCGGCAGAAGTATTAACCCATTTGTATGGTGATAATTTTGCTTTCAGAGATACCTCTGAAGTAGAATATGGGCTTCCAGAGCGATCTTTCACCTCTTTTCGACATGCTGGAAATGAGGCATCCTTAAGCAGGCTATATGGAGGCATTCATTACAGGCAAGCGATTGAAGAGGGCGTAAAACAGGGTAAAAAAGTAGGAAATCTGGTAATTCAACAGGTTAAGATAAAAAACAACCTAAAATAGTCGACGACAGAACGAGGATAAAACCATCCTACTAAGTTTTGCAGTAAATAAAAAGGAGGCGAATAAAAATCATTATTCGCCTCCCTTTTTAGCTAAAAAATAGGTAATTAACTTTATCTAAAAGCATTGAAGGGCTTGCCTGGCCAGACAGGGTGCACAAAAATCGCCGGCACAACTTGCAAAAATAGCTACTGCGGCCGAGAAACTAACACCTCCTGTAGCCACACCTAACGCAGCATTCAGTGCGGTACAAACAGCTACACGAATAAGACATCTGGAAGCACAATCCTTTTTTACTTCCCGCCAAAAACAGCGAATCCAGCTTTTTGCTGGTTGCAGATTGTTTTGAGCATCGGCATACCATTCTTCTCCTTTGGTAAAAGACTCTTCCGTACTCACATCACCTTCTGGGAAAATGATATAAGCAGTATAAGTGGATGTTCCCACCTGTCGCATAATAATGGATGCCCCTTGCCCCCCTTTTCCAGCTTTAGGATTATAAAAGTCAAAAGCTAAAAATTTGGATTTTGCATAAACGCCGTTCTCCATTTTATACTCCCCAGTGAAACCCCAGTTTCCCTCTTTCATATTCAATTTTACAAATCCTCTTTTCTGTAAACCATTCAGAACGGCTGCAAATGCTGGTACCTTCTGATAAGTTGAGAATTGCTGATTAAGCTCTGTTGGTGTCATGAACTTGAGGTCTTTGATATTATCTGGTGGTTCCTCTGACCAGATTTGTGTTCCCTGACTAAAAAGTTGACAAGAAAACAACAGAAAAATAAGGAATAAACCCTTTGAAAAGTTGAACTTCATCTTTCTAAATTTATTAGTTATCCATCAAATCATTTCCTTATAATGGTTATTCCAGGGTGTAAAATATTTTACCTTTACTTTCTGTCAGAATCATTTTAGTCAACCTACAGAAATCAATTTTAGTAAAAATAAGCGGATTATCATCATCTTCCGAGAAGGTAATCATAATATCCTGCTTACAAGTGGTACCTCCAAGAATAGGTATAGTTACGGTAACAACCGTTCCCGCTTCAAACGTATCATCTGGTAAAATATCCTCCCCCCAGGTACTTTCTTTTGAACCATTTACAAAAACCCCATACATACTTGTTTTTGTATTATTTTCAATTTCAAAAGTTAGTTCTTCCAAGACATCCAACGTATAATAAATTGTTTTACCCTTTTGGGTTAAAATCATTTTATCTAAGGAGCAAAAATCAATATTTTCAAAAATCAATGGATTTTTATCATTTTCTGAAAAGGTGATTTGAATATCTTGTTCGCAGAGCGTTGATTTATTTATAGGTATCGTAACCGTCAAGGTTGTCCCAGCTTCAAAAATATCATCTGGTAAAATATCCTCTCCCCAGGAATCGCTATCAGTACCTGTAACATAAATGCCATAGAGATCGGTTGTTGTATTATTTTCAATATAAAAGGTCAGGTAATCCTTTTGAGCAAAGGCTGATACTGAAAATAAAAGGGATAAAAGAAAGAATTTAATTTTCATAGACACGTTGTTTTTTGCTAATAAATTTATTTCGAAACTAAAACCAAATTTATAAACTATTTATTATTAAAAAATAAATAATTTTTCAGCGAACCTGTATTTCACATTACTTATATTTATAATGTATATTCCTTTATCCAAATCTTTTTTAAATCCCTCACCATAACCGTTTTCAATAGGAAATTGTAACAATAATCTGCCGGACAGATCCGTCAGACTTGCCGTATAATTTTCTCCTTTAGATTCTGTAAAAACTATTTTAAATCGCCCTTCCCCCAGATAGGTGATTTGGGGTTTTTGCTCCTTGATTTCATTTACGGGCGTAGCAGTGCCTGATATCATTTGTTTAGATAACTCATTCAGATAGCATTCTAAATTAGAATATCCTGAAACACCCGTTATTTGATTAGAAAGTTGTGTCCCATTATGGTCTGGTTTATTTGCATCGAGACCATATTTTATTTCCCAGGCATCGGGCATCCCATCAACATCTGTATCTTTTGGTGAAGCAGGTTGTGTTAAAAAATCCAGTGTATATGCATCCTTATAATAGTCTACCCCATCAACGGGTTTTGTATCAATTACATTATTTCTCAAAGCATTTAGCAATCTTTTATTCATAGGATCACGGCGCCCCGAGCTAATTCCGTTAAAAGCACCAACCTGTTCAATCATATAATTTCTCAGTTGATTTGCAGGTGTGTAGGTAATGGAAGGGTAAGGAAAACGGGTTGATTTACGGGTGGCCGAACCATTTTCCGTGTTTGGATTATACTGGCAGAAATCATTACAACAGTAAAATAGTTGATAATCGGAATAATTGGGATATCTGGCCATGGAATTTCCAGCGGTATAAAACTGATTATTTTTATTTGCCAATAGATCAAAATTAAAAAAACCACCGCAGTAACCTGGTCTTGAAATGGCGTGATTAGAGACAAAATTGGCATAAATATCATGGAAAGAGGTAGTATTGGCCGGACTAAAACCTGGGCCATAGTAAATCTGAATATTTGGATCCCAGAGTAAATTATTTGAAAATTCGAATCGGAAAGGTCGGGTAAGACAGGTTCTATCTCCAGGTTTTTCACCACTTTCCTCGCAACTTATTTCAGGCATTCTACCACCAATCCTGTTCCATAGATTATGGTGCAAGGAAATACTATCTTTAGGATGAGCTGCTGTTGAATAATTAATTAACATTCCGCCCAAATCAAAATGTCCACCCAAGGTTTCAGCAAGCATGGAATTTGATATGGTGACGCGCGAACTTCTCGATAATTGAATACATTCATCTATGGCATTTGCAAAGGAACAATGATCAATTACTACATCTTTTGCTCCGTCGATACGCAAGGCATCATCCAAAACCCAACCTTTACCAGGCCTTAATTCCGGATTACCCGGCCGGGAGTTAAGGTGCCTGATAATGATATTTTGTGCCTTACCAGAGGGCTCATAAAAATCATCTATTAAAATGCCTCTAACGATGATACCTCCCGGAGAAGTTTGACCGGCAATATAGCAATCGCCCCATTCTATTTCCGCAGCACAATCGATGACGCCACTCACTGAAAACAAAATATACTTTGGTCCTGGCTTCTTTAGCGCATCATTCAGTGATCCCGGACCTGAACAATTCAGATTTGAAACATAGTAAACATTACCCCCTCTTCCTCCTGTTGTAGTTGTTGAACCAAATCCTTCCGCACCTGGAAAGGCTGGTATTTGAGCAAAAATTAAATGGCTTTGAAAAACGAGAATGAACAAAAAGGTTGAAAAACGCATATACCTATTATTTAAATGGTTAAATTATCAATAAACCCTCTTTTCCAAATTTACAAAATTTATATTTATGGAACTAAAACCAAGGCCATTGTTATCATTAAAAAAAGCAAATTCAGAAGAAGAAATTTTTCAAAATGAAATCTTAAGACCTATTTTAAAATTACAACATGAACTTATCATCACCCTGGCACAAGAATTTCTCAAAAGCAGAAATATCACCTGGGAAAAGGTAAAAGAAAAGGATCCATTTCAATGGCTAAACATAAATATAAAAAGAGATATACCCTTTAAGAATCAATTAATCGGCATGGTCATAGGCCAATTCAGTAAGAATGAATTGGATGAATATCTAACCTTTCAAAAGGAAATGAACAAAAGAATCATCAATATGATGACGGAAAGGATGGTTAGTCATTATGTTACACCTATTAACAAATTTTAATTTTTATGTCGTTGTCTTATTATTTTTCACTTTCAAAACCTAACTTAAAATTCTTAGTGACTGAGATTGTTTCTGGTATTGCAGGTTTTACAGTTGAACAAATTGCACGTTTATTTAATAAAGCAATTGACAAAAACATTGAAAATATATTTTTACCTGAGAGTTTTTATAAAATATTGACGAAGGAAAAAACACCGAACCGCTAACACGGATTTTGCAAAAGTGGCGGTTCAGTGCTCCGCATCAACATTTGTGGTGAAAATCGCCACCTTCGCCTGGCGCGAAACCGTAATGATCGACCAAAAGAGAAAAGACCTTTAATATAAATTTGTGTCCCAATAAAGAAACTATTATATTTGTCCTGTTGTTAAATAATCATGAATGTTTAAGGTCAAATTTCTAGAAGAAGCCAAAAAGTTTTTAGACTCTCTAGATGAAAAACCTAGGAATAAGATTTTTTACAATATCTGGAAATCTAAAATATCCAAAGATGAAGAACTTCTCAAGAAACTTGACGATGAAATCTGGGAGTTCAGAACATTGTATAACAAAAGTGCTTATAGATTATTTGCATTTTGGGATGAAACCGAGAAATCAATAATAATAGCAACACATGGAATTACCAAGAAAACAGATAAAACGCCAAAAAAAGAAATCAATAAAGCCAAACAATTAAGAGAAGAGTACTTAAAAACAAATAAGAAATGAAAACATATAGTTTAGAAGAGTTGACAGATCTATATATTGGCAAACCAGGAACACCAAAACGTGAACTTTTTGAACAAGAGCTTCGACTTGAATTGATTGGTGATGCTATAAGGAAAGCAAGAAAAGCTAAGCATTTGACACAAGAGCAACTTGGTGAACTTGTGGGTGTACAAAAATCACAAATTGCAAAAATCGAAAACTCAACAACTGATGCAAGATTCTCAACCATCTTAAGGGTGTTTGATGCACTAAATGCAAAAGTGAACTTTACAGTTGAATTAGAAAACCAAAAGCTATTGTTAAGTGAATAAGAAGGGCCAGCTCATAACATTGGCTATGATGAACAGATTTCGATTTTCCTTCATCCGTCACATAGCCTTGGAGGTTGTGCCTAATTTGGAAAATACAAACCGAATCTTTGAAATAGGTAGTGGCCTAAGATTATAAAAGTAAATAATATTCTAGAAAGCGTATTTCTAATTTCTGCTGGTTTGGGCTTTTTACTCAGCATGGCACTAATGATCGACCTTTTTCGCCCAAACAAAGCGAATTTTTTCTTAGGGAATATCAAATCCGGATATGGTTTATACACTATATCCCTATGATAGGGTTTATCGTTTCGTTAAAATTTTCCTGGCGAAAGTACAGTAAAAGCCAGAAAGAATAATGAATTGAAATTAGGAAATGACTATTGGAAATATCATTTAAATCTATTGCTGCTTCTGGGGTTCTGACCATTATAGGCTTGCTCTGGTTAGTTTTCTCACTTATTGTTTGGGGGAAATTCTCGATTATAGAAATCCTACTTTCATTTTTGCTTTTTGTTTTCTCATTTTTACGCTTTTTAAATAGTAATTCCCATCCAATGATGGCCGTGAAGAGTCGAGAGGACGCTTTTCGAAATTATAATGACCAAGAGGAATTGAAACGGCTTAGCATTGGACCGTCAAAATCCAAGAGATATTTTTGATATTATGAGATTTTGGCGCCTGTGTGTTTAAAGACCAGCAAAGCGCCATGAATGCTCAGTTTAAAGGAATGAAGTGACGGATGTGTAACTAAAACTGTTAACAAAATATGCTCTCAACAAAAAGGAGTGAAATTAAATTTGTAATATTGGGTACCATTAAACCTAATTCAATGATGTAATTGTTTTTCGACATGTAGAACAGATTAAAATGATATGTAAATTATGGAAGTATTAGCATTACTTGAAATCATTGGCAATGGAGAAACTACAAAAATCCAGTTTAAAAGTGATGTGCATAATGTCATTAGTATTTCTCAGGAGATGGTAGCATTTTCAAATACCCTTGGAGGAATGATTATCATCGGTGTTGATGATAAAACAGGTGATGTAGCTGGTCTTTCATTTCAGGATATTCAAAGAATTAATAACCTCATTTCAACAGCAGCAAATGATCATGTTAAATCTCCCATATTTATAACCACTGAAACAATTAATATACATGGCAAAAGGGTAATAGTTGTGACCATTCCTGAAGGCACGGATAAACCACATACAGATAAAGATGGTATCATTTGGATTAAAAACGGATCAGATAAACGCAAAGTAATCAGTAAGGAGGAATTGTCTCGTCTTTTGCAGCATAGTGGTAATTTATATGCAGAAGAAATGTTGTTGCAGCATAGTTCATTGGATGATTTTAATTGGGATAAATTCCAGCCCTTTTATGAAGAAAAATACAAGGACGCTGCCATTAAAGAAGATACTTTAAAGTATCTCGAAAATTTACGACTGGGTACAAAAGGAAAATTAAATATTGCTGGCGCTTTACTTTTTGGCAAAAATGTCCAAAAACTAATCCCAACTTTTTTTATTACAGCCATTTGGTTTAGAGGGAATACTATTACTGACACAACCTACAGAAGTAGTGAAAATTTAATTGGAACCCTTGACGAAATGTATAAGAAGGGCTATGATTTTATTTTATCCAAATTACAAAAAGTTCAGGCTGGCCAGTCATTCAATAGTCTAGGTAAATCAGAAATACCTGAAATTGTTATCACCGAATTATTGGTAAATGCGCTCATTCACAGAAATTATTTCATACACGATTCAATTAAATTATTTGTATTTGAAAATCGCATTGAAATAACAAGTCCTGGTAAATTACCGAATAGTTTGACTGAAGAGCAAATTAAAAAAGGAGTACGACGTTCTAGAAATCATATTATTGCATCCCTTGCTCCCGATCTATTAGCCTACAGAGGTGCAGGAAGCGGAATTTTACGTGCCTTACAAACATACCCTAACATTGAATTTCTAAATGATGCCGATGGGGAACAATTTAAAGTTACTATTCATAGACCAGTATTGAACTGATACAACTCCTTGATCGTAAAGATTTATTTCTTTTGGTTCATGTCTCAGGAAATGGACGGATACTCAACAATTAGAGAAGAATAGGATTCCCCAGTCCTTTTTTCCCAAATTTGATTTGTTCATATATTTTACATAGATATCTATTATTCAATATCTTATATTTGATAATACTCATTTTATCCGTTTCAATTTAATAAATCCTACTTATTTGATAGAATTAATAGAATATTTTACATAGATTTGTCCAACATTTTAAAAGAGCACTCTTTAAAGCAAAAATCAATCACATTAAAAGTAAATTAAGATGAAAAAAAAGCATTCCTACCTTTCCATTCTATGGCTAATTTTTGGCATTTTAAACTTAAATGCCCAACAGGCACCCATTATTAATGCGCGAATAAAGGGAAAAGTATTAGATAATCAGACGAATGAAATATTAATTGGTGCATCCATTTCTATAAAGGGTACTACCAACGGTGCTGTTACCGATGAGAACGGTGAATTTGTTCTTATTACCGGGCAGAAACTTCCTTTAACGCTCATTGTGAGTTATATAGGTTATAAGAATGCGGAAATAGTCATTTCCGATAGTAATGTTGAAATAAAACTGGAGGAAAGTGAAAATGAACTTCAAGAAATAACCGTTTCCTCCAGACGAAGAAAAGAATCACCACAGGAAATACCCTTACCTATTTCGGTTATTAGTGGTGCAAATGTTGAAAACACAGGTGCATTTAATCCAAATAGAATTAAAGAATATATTCCTTCCGTTCAATTTTATGCCTCAAATGGACGGAACACCACCTTAAATATTAGAGGGCTTGGATCTTCCTTTGGTTTGACAAACGATGGAATTGACCCTGGCGTCGGATTTTATGTCGATGGTGTTTATTATGCCCGACCAGCTGCAACGGCCATTGATTTTGTTGATATAGAACAAATTGAAGTACTCAGGGGGCCTCAGGGAACCCTTTACGGAAAAAACACAACGGCAGGCGCATTTAATATTACAACCCGTGGCCCAAGTTTCACTCCAAGTGCAAGATTTGAAACTACCTATGGAAATTTGAATTTCATACAAGCAAAAGCATCCTTTACGGGTCCATTGATTAAAAAAGTAGCAGGACGATTCTCTTTTTCAGGTACTCAAAGAGATGGTACACTTTATAATCTAACCACCTTAAAGCCCGTAAATACGCTGAATAACCTTGCTTTCAGAGCACAATTATTATACACACCCACTGAAAATATTAATATTACCATTGCAGGAGACAATGCGCGACAAAGACCAGACGGAAATGCAACGGTTGTTGCTGGTGTAGTTACTACCAAAAGGGCAGCTTACCGACAATTTAACCAAATTATTACGGACTTGGGATACAAGTTACCTTCAACAAATCCGTTTGATCGATTAACAGATTCCGATTCTCCATGGAGGGTAAATAATGATTTTGGAGGCGCCTCTATAAATGCGAACATTAAACTGGGGAAAGGAACTTTAACCTCTACTTCAGCCTGGCGCTATTGGATTTGGGATCCGTCAAATGATAGGGATTTTATCGGTTTACCTGTCCTGACAAAATCGCAGGGAAATTCAAAACACGCACAATGGACACAAGAAATCAGGTATGCAGGTGAGTTATCTAAAAAACTAAGCGGAGTATTTGGGGCATTTTTGATCCAACAGGATTTAAAATCTGATCCGGTACAAACAGAGGAATCAGGTTCTGCACAATGGCGTTTTTCACAAAGTTCGACTTCACCTCTTTGGAAAACACCAGGTTTATTTGATGGAATGGGTGTAAACACGACCTCGCGGTTACAGTCTTTGGGATCTGCCGTTTTTAGTCAACTTGACTATGCCATTAGTGAAAAAATTCACATACTGCCTGGCATCCGATTTAATTATGATAAAAAAAATGTTGACTATAAAAGAGAGGTATATGGAGGATTACAAACTACTGATCCTGCATTAATTGCATTAAAAAATGGTTTATACTCAAATCAAGCCTTTTACTTCTCCGTAAATGAGAATAATTTATCCGGACAAGTTACCCTTTCCTATAAGCCTGGTAAAAAGTTACACACTTTTGCAACCTATTCCAATAGCTATAAGCCAGTTGGCGTTAATCTTGGTGGACTTCCCACTTCAAATGGTAAGGTATTAATTGAATTAGCCAGAGTTAATCCGGAATTTGTAACGCATAAAGAAGCAGGGATTAAGTCAGAACCATTTGAAAATACAACTTTTAACCTTGTTTTATTTCATACGGACATAAAAGGCTATCAAACGCTGGTTCAAACGCCAGAAATTGGGGTGAATCGGGGATATTTAGCTAATGCTGAGCAAGTAAGGGTTCAGGGTGGAGAAATAGATATTACGCTTAAAATAAATTCATTTTTATCCTTTTCCAGTTCCCTTGCCTACACGGATGGAAAGTATATTTCCTTTAAAAATGCACCTGTTCCATTAGAGGAAGTTGGAGGCACCTCAGCGTTTAAGGATATTTCAGGTGGCCAATTACCAGGTATATCCAAATGGGCAGGCTCCTTCAGAGGTGACGCTAATTTTCCTGGAAAATTCCTTCAACTTAAGGGAAAATATTTTATTTCCACAGATCTTTTTTTAAGATCCTCCTTTTCCTCCAGTCCATCGCCATCCCAATATTTGAATATTGATGGATATCATCTTTTAAATTTAAGGGCAGGCTTTAATGCATTTAACGGATTTACCATCATCCTTTGGACCAGAAATTTAACTAATAAAAACTATTTTGAACAACTACTTCCTGCTGGTGGAAGTGCGGGTCATTATGCAGCCGTTTTAGGAGACCAAAGAACGTGGGGTATAACTTTAAGACATTCATTTTAGGGTTTTAATAAATATGCTTAGCGGTAAAGTTTTGGATTTGAACTTTGACAACCCTTTCATCTTAAACTAAAAAAGGGATCTTTCAATTTATTTTGAAAGATCCCTTTTTTAGTTATAAAACATATATTAAGCCGCTTCAGAAGACTTCATACTTTTTACCCAAAAGTATAAAATAGTGAAGGCTACAATTAAAATTAAAGGAAAATAAATCATAGTACTGAGCGTTGCTTGACCCGCTGCTAATTCAAGGTCATCACCAGTCAGACCTAAGGCAGCCTGTTCAGCTTTATCACTGTCTATCCATTTCCCAATAATGGGTTGAAAAATAGAGGAAGAGAACATGCCTACTGCACCTACGATTGACATACCTAAAGCACCGCTTTTAGGAATTTTGGCAGCAATAAAACCAATCATATTTGGCCAGAAATAAGCAATACCCAAGGCATAAATGATAGCTGCAGCATAAGCCATGGTGCCTGTCTGCGTACTAAATAAATAAATACCAATGGTAGCCAACACAGCAGAACCGAGTAAAACACCAGTTTGATCTAATTTATGAACCACTTCACCTCCAAAATAACGGGCAACGGCCATCAGACCAGTAACCAGTGCTAAAATCAACATAGGTTGTGCACCACTTTTTGCCAAAATGATACCTGTCCACTGTTGAGGGCCGAATTCGGAAATAGCCGTAAGGGCCATACAAGCAAACATAAATATGAAAAGAGGCGTAGCCATTGCCTTGAAATTTTCACTGATTGAAGCAGACAAGGCAACCTTTGGTTTTGGGAATTCCTGACCGAAAAACAAGTAAGCATAAACTACGGTTGGTATCATAATCACCCAAATCTGTGATTCCCATCCGAAACCAGCGTCTGTCATAAATTTAGAAACAAGACTTCCTATAACGATACCACCAGGGAACCACATGTGAAAACGATTCATCATTTTGCTCATCTTCACGCCTTCATAAGTATCAGAAATCATTGGATTACAAGCGGCTTCCGTACAGCCATTACCTAATCCTATGAGGAAAGTTGAAATAAGCAAGCCCATATAACTTCCTGAATAAATGGTAAGAAGAATACCTACTGCATGGGCGAAAAAAGCAAATTGCATGATTTTTTTTGGCCCAACCGTGTAATAAACAAGACCTCCAACAACCATAGATAAAGGAAAGCCTAGAAACCACATAGAGTTTATAAATCCAAGCTGTTCCGCTGAAAGATTCAATTGCTCTCCTAACTGGGGCAAAATACCTGCTCTTATACTAAAAGAAAGAGCTGTAGTTATCAATGCAAGGCAACTACCATAAAAAAGTCGTTTGTCGTTTACCATAATGAATATTTTAAGTGTTTTTAGGTTAATAAATCACATGCAGTACCAATATACCTTTTTTTTAAAAATTTAAGTAACCTTTGTTACATAAATCTATTTTTAGCACCTTAAATGTTGAATATTTCACCATTCTATTTCAGTTTCACTGTTTTTCCTGTTGCAGCTGACATTTTTGCTGCCGCTAAAATCCTATTTACCATCACATTATTTTCGAGGGTATAAAGTCCAAAAGGTTCTGGCTTCTCCTTTCCTCTCAACACCGCATGCAGGTAAGAAAAAGGATTGGTATAAACGGCTATATCTTTGTCCGTCACCGTTTTTTCGTATTCCGCTCCATTTTTGCTATTTCTGAAGCGCATCTTATTGGCATTCAGAGCAGTAATAGCGGCACTGTCGCCATAAATCTCCATATCTTTCCTATTGTATGTCCAATTCCAGGACGCCTGAATAATCACTTGAAGGGAGGGATAATTTAAAATAATGGTAGCATCGTCATCTACTTTTGGATAAATATGGGGCTTAAATTGATTCGTCACAGCGGTGACCGACACAGGTTCCTGACCCTTCAATAGATAAGTCGCCAGATTAGCGCCATAACAACCAAAATCCATGAGCGCACCACCACCATTTAAAACGGGATCAGTCAACCATTTAAAAAAGTCGTCCCCTACGCCAATTTCTTTTGGCCCCTGATGACCATGATGAAAAACCACTTTTCTTATTTGACCAACAAAATTACTATCCCTAACTAATCTGAAACTTTCAGCGGTAGATGGGTACCAGGATGTTTCATAATTAGTCAGTAGCATTACCTTATATTTATTTGCCAATTGCTGCATTTTTAAGGCATCCTCCAAATTTGCTGCCAGCGGTTTTTCCACCATGATGTGAATACCGAGAGGAGCCGCAATTTCCACAACCTCCAAATGTTCTTTTATAGCGCCGAATGCCAACACTGCTTCTGGTTTTAATTTATCCAATGCCATTTTTAAATCATTGAAAAATAATTCTTTAGGTATTTTGTACCTTAACGATTGCTTTTCAGCCAGATCCTGGTCTGGTTCATAAATACCTATAACCTGCATTTCAGGTCTGTCCAATTTATTTAAAATCCAACCAGAATGTCCATGGGAAGTACCCGCAACAACCACTTTAATCGCCGCATCCTTTTGGGCATATAATGGGGAGAACAACATGGTTGACAATATTAAAAGTCCAATGAGAGGTATAAGTTTTTTCATTTTACAGCATTTATTTACGTGTAAGTTAGCAAGCAAGGAGTTAATTTCCATTATATGCCCGACTTTTTTTACCTTCGCGTTTCAATAATTATGTTATATGGTTACAGTAAATGACGTTTCGCTACAATATGGTAGAAGATTTCTATTCAACGAGGTAAATATTAAGTTTACCCGTGGAAATTGTTATGGTGTCATTGGTGCAAATGGTGCTGGAAAATCCACTTTCCTGAAAATATTATCTGGTGAAATTAATCCTAATAGAGGTTCTGTTTCCATAGAGCCTGGAAACAGGATGGCGGTATTAAAACAAAACCATTTTGAATTTGAGGAATATTCTGTATTAGATACGGTTATGATGGGGCATAAGGAAATGTATGCCATTCAAGTTGAAAAAAACAACATTTATATGGATCCGGATGCCACTGAAGCGGACGGATTACGTGCGGCTGATCTGGAAAATAAATATGGTGAAATGGGTGGTTGGACCGCTGAAAGTGATGCCGCCACGCTATTGAGTAATCTTGGTGTAAAAGAAGATTTACACTATCGTTTAGTAAAAAACCTAAGTGGTCCGGAAAAGGTGAAAACCTTGTTGGCACAATCCCTTTTCGGAAATCCCGACATTTTACTTTTGGATGAACCTACCAATGACCTGGATGCCGAAACCATTACCTGGTTGGCCGATTTCCTTGCCGATTTTAAAAATACGGTTATTGTGGTATCCCATGACCGTTATTTTTTGGATATGGTGTGCACGCACATAGCCGATATTGATTTTCAAAAAATAAATATTTACACTGGAAATTATACCTTCTGGTATGAATCGAGCCAGTTGATGGCGCAGCAAATTGCCAATAAGAACAAGAAAATTGAGCAAAAGCGTCAGGATATGTTAGAATTTATCCAACGATTCAGCGCCAATGCATCAAAATCGAAACAAGCGACCTCGAGGAAAAAGGCCCTGGAGAAATTAAATTTAGAGGAGATTAAGCCGTCCAGCAGGAAATATCCATTTATCCACTTCCAGATGGAAAGGGAACCTGGAGATCAACTTCTAGCTGTTAAAGATTTGAGTGCCAAGGATTCTGAGGGTAACATCTTATTTTCCAATGTTTCTTTTACCGTTAATCAGGGAGAAAAAATTGCTGTTATTAGTCAGAATCCTATGGCTGTTTCCTCTTTTTTCCAAATCATTGCTGGAAATCAAGAAGCTGAAAAAGGGAGCTTTGAATTTGGGCAAACGATAACGGTGGGCTATTTACCCAATGAAAATCAGGAATTTTTTTCAGCTGAAAATGATATCGACCTGATTAATTGGCTCAGACAGTTTGCTCAAAATAAAGATGAGCAGTTTATTAGAAGTTTCTTAGGCAGAATGCTTTTTAGTGGTGAAGAGGTTCAGAAAAAATCGAGTGTCCTTTCTGGAGGGGAAAAAGTACGTTGCATGTTAGCTAAAGTCATGTTAGGCTCGCCTAATTTTGTGCTATTAGACGAACCTACCAATCACCTCGATCTGGAATCTATTACGGCCTTAAATACCGCCATGCAGACCTTTAAGGGCAATTTATTGTTCTGTTCTCATGACCATGCCTTGACCGCCTCTGTTGCCAATAGGATTATTGAATTGGCGCCGAAAGGAGTCATTGACAGTTTAATGAATTATGATGACTATCTTGTTTCAGATAAAATAAAAGGTGATCGTCAGGTACTTTACAAAAGCAAATAAATATGAAATTAGTTAATATATTGGTTACCTGGATATTCCTTGCTGCAATGATAGCGGCCAATTCGTTAGCTAATATATTGCCTATCAACCAATTAAATACAGGTCAGATATCCGCTTTTTATCCCAATTATTTTGTTCCCGCGGGATTCACCTTTTCTATTTGGGGAATTATCTATCTGTTACTGATCAATTACGCTATTTCTTATACTTATTTCACCGTCCTATCGGACAAATTCCCAAAAGTTGCTGCCTATTTATCGGTTATCAATAAATGGTTTTGGGTAACTTGTTTTTTAAATGCAAGCTGGATTTTGGCCTGGCACTATTTATGGATCTGGACGAGTGTACTCATCATGCTACTCTTTTTGAGCACGCTCATCTATATTTTCATAACAGGAAAAGAAAAAGAAAACTCACTAAACAAGATGCAATCTTTTCTCTTGTACACCCCATTTTTAGTTTATTTGGGTTGGATAAGTGTGGCCACCATAGCCAATACAACCGCATTACTGGTCAAAATAGATTGGAATGGATTTGGCATTTCACCTGTCACCTGGAGTCTCATTATGATGATTACAGCTACTATATTGGCTATTTATTTTATTTGGGTGGAAAAAACAGCAAGTTATTCTTTTGTCATAATGTGGGCTTTATGGGGCATTCGCGCAGCGAGAACTGATGATGCGCCATTTCTAAGTCAGGCAGCCTTAGTGGGTCTTGTTCTGATATTTATTGTGCTTGTAAGTGGCTTTATAAAAAAGGAAAATTCTGTAACTTAAATTAACTTGGTCTATGTAAGTAATGAAATCTTATGAAAAATATTGATAAAAATAGTTTGGAAAATGCATTTCGATTGTTCGAGTCGAATAGTATCAATAAAATAGAAACAGGCACAACCAAAGGCCTCAAAGAAATTCATCATTTTTTGTTTGACGGTTTGTACGATTTTGCAGGCGAAATACGAAACCTTAATATTTCTAAGGGCGGCTTTAGATTTGCAAATACACTATATCTTAAGGAGATTCTTGTAAAAATAGAACTAATGCCTGAAAACTCTTTTGAAGAAATTATTGCCAAGTATGTTGAAATGAATATTGCGCATCCTTTTATTGAAGGAAATGGTAGATCCATGCGTATATGGTTGGACATGATATTAAAAAAACAACTCAAAAAAGTTGTAAACTGGCAATTCGTTGATAAAACGCTTTATTTACAATCTATGGAGAGAAGTCCAATCAACGATTTGGAATTAAGAACACTTCTGAAAGAAAATTTAACCGAGGAAATCGACAATAGAGAAATCATCTTTAAAGGAATTGAACAGTCTTATTATTATGAAGGTTATGAAAAGGACCAAGAATAACTTCAACTGAAAAAGTACAAAGTACCAAATTATACTCTTCTATACCGGAAAAGCAGTTTTAAATACTATCTTTAAGATTAGAGGCAGAAGATACATTTATTGCTGACATTACCGGATTAACTTTAGGCCAAATTGAAGAAATACGCGCTAATTTACCAGAAAAGTAAATGTAAGCTAACGCGTTATATTTTAGGATTTTATACAAAGTAAAAGGAAATGACATGTATATCCCAAAAGCAAATTTAACAACAGACCAAGATGAAATAGTGGCGTTCATGAAAGAATACAGCTTTGCCATGCTCATAACTTCCAGGGATAATATACCTGTTGCATCACATTTGCCCTTTACCATTTCCCGAAGGGATAGTCAGTTGATATTAGTCAAAAAGTTATTACCAGTTTTAGTTAATGCACGAAATAATATCTTAAATTTGTTGTACAGCTGGCCTAAGAATAGGGAGTATCTTATTGTTAAGCATTAAAAAAACTAAAATGAACGTATTATTTTCCAAGGCTCCATTTCACTTCTTAATCTATTTTTTTTTGATTCTAATGGGCTGCTCTGTAAAGGATGATATTACACCTGATATTATTACTCCATTACCCACAAAATCACTAAAAAGTGCCTCTACTAGTTTTTCCGTGGGCCTTTCCACTAGTACACCAAAACTTGATTTGCTCAGTTATACTCAAATTATAGAACGGGAATTTGAAAGTATTACTGCGGAATATCAAATGAAAATGAATGTCATACTCCCGGTTAAGGGAACTTATAACTGGTCAAAAGCTGATCAAATTGTAAACTATGCGGTATCAAAAGGTTTAAAAGTTCATGGACATGCATTGGTTTGGCATGAATCAACGCCAGATTGGTTACTTAATTATCAGGGAACAGACGTGCAATTTGAACAAGAAGTCAAAGATTATATCACCGCGGTTGTCTCGCGTTATAAAGGGAAAGTCGCCTCCTGGGACGTTGTAAATGAAGGGGTGAGTGATAGTGCTGGTTCATTAAGAAATACGGTGTTTAAGCAACGTATGGGAGATGATTACATGGTCAAATGTTTCCAATTTGCACATGATGCTGATCCAGACAGTAAACTTTTCTACAACGACTATAATTTAGAGACAAATCAAGCAAAACAAAATAAGGTTTTTGAATTGATTGAGGATTGGAAATTAAGAAAAGTGCCTATTCACGGGATAGGTTTTCAAATGCATATCAGTTATCTGACACCAAAAGATCAAATTCAAACAGCAACCAATAAAGCCGTTGCCTCTGGTCTGTTGCTTTTCTATTCAGAATTGGATATCAGGGCAAATCCTAATAAGGATATTTCAACATTTACCTTAGAAAGATCCGAAGCACAGCGGTTGAAATTTAAGGAGGTAGTTCAAATATATAATGCTATTCCAATATCTAATAAATTTGGAATTACTGTTTGGGGACTAAAAGACGATGATTCCTGGCTCCTTAAACATCACAATAATTTCAATGAATGGCCTCTTCTGTTTGATGCAAATTTTAATGCAAAACAAGCTTACACCGGTTTCTTGGAAGGCTTGAATTAAAATTGATTTCCTATATTCTAAATAGGGTTTCTTTTAAAGCTGATGGCAGCATCCATATTTCAGATCATTTTGACAAGCGGTAATCTATCGACTTAACTATGAGGAAATTACATGAGGTGTCTTTCTTTGTGTAGGGCTACAAAAGTAGCGGTAGTTATGAATTTAAGGAGTTAGATGTTTTTGTGAAAACAAGTAAAATAATTTAAGGGACGATATTGTTACTCTCCAACTTGTCTGAAAGTTCACCTTCAAATGAAAAAACAATCGCTGAGTATATGATAAAGAACATGGGAAAAAGTCGGGGAAAATAGTCGTGGAGAGCATAATAAAAGAATCTTGGTGGCTAATCAATTTTTGGGGAATAAAAATCCCTTTTAATTTCTTCTTTCAGAGATAAAAGCTCTATGAAATGCGACCAACTTAATTTGGTCGCAGCCTGCGACACAAATTGAAAATCAGGAAATAATTCGGCAAACTGCATCATTCTGCGAATATTCCGTTCTTGAAAACCCCGCTTTCCAAAATGTTGTTGCAATTGTGTCGCCAACTGCGACATAATTTGTTTCCCGTACCCAGCTCTTTGATTATCAAAGAAGTCTATATTAATTCGATGGCCAATTTTCCAATACATCAACGTAATTGTTTTATTGGCTGTGTTCGCTACAAAAGCCCGTGATTCTTCAATTAATTGAACTAAATCATCATATAACTGGTTTTTAAATTTATTTAGCTCCATACAAATCCCATATTTTGAAGGTAGACAGTTACTTAATTTTCTAATTCGGCAACAAAGGTAGTTTGCTTTGACAATAGTTTTTTAAGTCAAACTACTTCGTACCACTTTTGATTAGGTGTTGTTATGCGATCGCCTTGAGATTTAAATGAAGGCAGGAAAGTTAGAAGCTCTTCGATTTTACTCGTTAGACTATTTAATACTACAATTGTTACAGAATATTTTTCTAGGTTTTGCTGATCCATAAGGTTCTTGTCAATCGTTAATATTATATCAAAATTATTTTCGACGCAGAACGTCATAAGTTTTCCATTTTTCGTTCCACCTAGATTCAACTCCCTCACAGTAAAAACTTCAAATGTGTCCAAATGTTTTTTAAGGCGTTTGGTAACGCGCTCATCAAGCAAAATTTTCATTAAGAATATTTGAGATGAAATAGTGGCGTTCATGAAAAAATACAGTTTTGCTACGCTCATAACTACCAGGGATAACATACCTGTTGCTTCACATTTGCCCTTTACCATTTCCCGAAGGGATAGTCAATTAATATTAAGTTCTCATTTTGCAAAAGCGAATAATCAATGGCAAGACATTGAAAATCATAAGATTTTAGTTGTTTTTAGTGAACCACATGCCTATATTTCTACTAAAAATTATGAAAGAGTATTAAAAGTTCCCACCTGGAATTATATAACTATTCATGCTTATGGAGATGGGAAAATCATACATGACAGGGAAAATACTTTTGCACTACTTGAAAACATGATGGAAAATTATGAACCTGCGTTCCGAACCGACTGGAATTTATTTCCGGATGAATATAAGTCAAATATGGCTGCTGGCATTGTTGCCTTTGAGATAGTTGTGACGGACCCACAGGGAAAAATGAAATTGAGCCAAAATAGGAGTGAAGTAGAACAACAGCACATTATCTCCACCTTATCTGAAAGTTCACATTCAAACGAAAAAACAATTGCTGAATATATGATAAAGAACCTGGAAAAAAGCCAGGATAAATAGCCGTGGGGGAATCGTTATAATATATTCCTTTTTTGCTTCTTGCAAGTTAACAGAAGGATTTTTACATCTTTTTGTTTATTCTTTGATTAAATTTAGGTTATATTATAATCATTAGAAATCTTTTACCGGTGAGAAAAATTACTTTATTCATTGCCCTTTTTTTGTTTGCATTTTCGGTTAACGGCCAGGAGAATATCAACATTAGTTTCTCAAATGATTACAAAGATGTATATCATCTCTCGCTTATTATTTATACACCTGATGGAAAAATTCAAACCAGAGTGAGTAACCTAACTCCTGACCAAATTAAATCATATTCCTTACCAGTCAATACAGAAATTTTTATAGCAAATTTGAAGCAAGAGGCTTTTGCTATGAAAGGAAACGATATTAAATCTACGGACGTGAAGCCCTATATCGTACTTAAAGATTCGGATGAAAAGAGAATTATTGTGCTAAGTTCATTAGAAAAAAATAGAAAATCAACCCAATAATTTCCTTATTGCAAATAAAATTTTAATTAAAAATGACATATAAGGCACTGTATCTTAGCCCAATGATACCCTCATTTAATCTTTCTGAAACGTCAGGGTTTTTTAAAGACATTTTAAATTTTTCACCTGTTATTGAAAATGAAGCTTACATAATATGCCAGAAAGACAATCTAACTATCCATATTTTACCGGCAGGACAAGATATAGGACAAATGGAATTCTATCTGGAAGTTGACAATGTCGATGATTTATGGTATTCAATCAAAGACAAATTAAGTGGATTAAAATTTAAAGAGCCCTTTCATCAAGGGTATGGAATGCGTGAAATACACATTTGTATTCCACATACAAACACACTTTTATTCATTGGACAGAGACTGCCATAACTTGTGAATGTCGATTCATTTCCAAAAATTATAAAATATGTACTTGGAAAGAAGGCTACCAAAAAACTGTCATACGCGGCATTGAAGCGCCAATTTCTTGTCGGTGCCGTTAGCTGTTCGGCTATTATTTTATCCTATATTTCAGATATAGCAATGTATTTTTTTAATTCAGTTTGTTTTTCTGCTTGTTTAATTAAAAAGTCTGCTACGTCAGCTCTATTAATTCCGCCTACATTAATTCCTTTGAATAATTTGTTTTCAATACGATATTTTCCTGTCAATTCCTTGTCAAATAGCCTTCCTGGCCTCACAACGGTCCAATTCAGATCTGAATTAGTAATAATTTCTTCCATTTTAGTTTTGTCAGCATAAACGTCTTTTAAAAAGTATTTTAAAAACATCTTTACAAGCCATGGAACATAATTTTTACTTTCTCCGGCTCCAAATCCAGTAACAAAAATAAATGGAATATCTATTTTGTTCTCCTTATGAATTTCCACCATTAATTGTGCAAAATCTGAAAAAAGAGTAGTAGCATTCATATTCTTACTAGTCCCCAATGTTACAATTATAGCATCTGCGTTTTGGATTGAACCTAATAGGTCAGCTTTATTAGTTGCATCACCAAGTATCACTTTTAACGATTTTTTCTCTTCTATTTCAATTCCAGACCGAGAAAGGGTCGTTATCGAATGATTTCTATCTAATCCTCTTTTTACAGTTTCTAATCCTATTCCAGCCGAGGCTCCTATGATCGTAATATTCATTTTGCTTTTTTATTGATGTCGGTTTAGAGCTGTGCACTAACTGATATATTAGCGAAACTAACTTTCGACAATATACTACATCAGTCTCGATAAGTGAATCTTCAGATCACTTTTGTTTCCAATTATAAATCATTGTTGTCCGGTAAATCCGTAAAATGGTTAAAAATTTAGCATAACATTCTGATAATGAATACCTATTTTTTGGTTTTTCAAAAGTAAGCCCCCCTCATTTCTGGGAATAGCGAATATTTATATTTATCCTTATTTTCCTTGATAATGGCGCGCCAACTTTCTTCAGGGTCTTCCAAAAAGCCATACATATCGATATAATTCATTAATTGTTGGCGTATTACCGATACAAGATTTGAAAATGCCCAAGAACGTTTTAATTTGCTTTTGGCCAAGGTTATTAATAGGTTTGCCAACATAGCTGCCCATATTTGAATTTCAATGGCATTTTCATTGTCACCTAAAAAGTATTTTAACGGAAAATTCTGCTTTAGTTGTTTAAATAAAAGTTCTATCTGCCAGCGTTTCTTGTATATTATGGCTATTTTCTCTGCCGATAGTTCAAAATTATTCGTAACAAATTCAAATAATCGCTCATTGGCGCTGTCCCAATAAGCAATACGACGTGCTCTGTGTTCTTTCTTTTTGTTTTCACCATAACAAAGGACGATTTCTTCATCTTTTAGCACGCCACTGTCTGCTTCATCTGGAATATCATACTCTTCACTTGCCTTGTATAAAGCATTTTCTTTCAATCTGGTTACATACCAGATACTTTCTTTGGAGAAAACCTCATATTGCTCGTAATCAACGTATCCTTTGTCAAAGGTAATGATCGACCCCTTTGGTAGGTTTTGGGCTTCTTTTATAAACGTATGGTCATGACGCACAGCCTCACTATAACGGATAAGGCAGGGTATATTTTCACTGGCCTTGATAATGGTGTGGGCTTTAATTCCACCTTTCTTTTTACCCTCTAGAGGGTTACGACCAACTCCACGCAAAATATCCTTAAATAAGCTAATCGTCGTGGAATCCATTATATATAGACGTTTCATATCAGCATCTTTCAACCGGCTGTCCGCTAAAAAATTCGCATGTCTACGGTAGACGCTCATGTATATATCCTCAAAGACTCGACTAGTACGGCGAGCATTAGCCTCAGATAAGGTGCTTCTTCGTACCAAATAGGATAAGCCCAAATGGGAAAGCTTATGTGCATTAGCCAAAAGCCCAAGTATGGTTTCTCTTATAGAATGATAGCCTTCAAT
>CANMVX010000016.1 GCA_947501115.1 Haliscomenobacteraceae bacterium | reverse complement strand
TCGTAAATTTCTTCTAGCGTGGTACAATTCCATTCTTGGGTTTCGTTGAATTTCTGCACAACGGCTTTGCGAATGGTTTCACGACACATATACATGGTGATGAAACCGGGAGTGAAAAATGAACCGTCTTTGTAACCATTTATTTTCTCGAAAATTAATCCGAGAACCGAAGCATTAATAAGTGTTTTATTGTCTTCCTGAATTTCTTCACCGCCTTCTGCTCCAAAATCGTAAGCATCTAAAAACTCAAAGAAATATTGCAGCGTGGAAATTTTGCCTGTTCGCTTTTTACCTTGCTGATCTTTTAATACCGTTTGTGAAAATATCGGAATGGTTTTATCGTCTTTCAAGTTGCTGATAAACAAGGTAACCTGCTCAATGTCCGTAGGCGCGAAAAGCGAAGAATTTAGATAAGGCGTTTTTTCAAATGCCTTTTTTACATCTTCGTTTCGCTCTTCATATTTGCGCGCCAACACTTGAAAAAACAAGTCGTTCAGATCGTCATAGTTCTTTATTTTGTCAAGATTGAGAAAGGAATACGATTTGTCACCTTTGTGATAAGTGATGAGTTGGGCTTCCAACAACTTCAAGAACAAAATGCGATTAATCCAAGTGATGGAAAGTTCCAGGGCCACATTAAAAAGTCGTTCCTCCTGCGTATTCCCAAATTGGTATGTCTTTTCAAGCCGGCTCAGTTTATCTAAGCTGTCAAGCTGAATAATCGTAGCTTCAATGATTGTTCCCGGGTGTCGTTCACCTGCTTTGTTTCTCTCAATCAGTTTTTTGCTTCCTTCTTTGGTTTCGGTCAAGCCGATGATGTGCAACAACTCACCATAAAATCGTTTGTCAAGGCTGTTACTGTCGTTGGTAAAGGGAAGTTTTAAAAGATGTTCTGGCGATAAAAGCTTGAATAAAGCAATGAGCGAGTTATCGTCTGCTTTGTCGGTATTGCGTAACGGTTTTTGAAAGTCCTGAAGGTTGAAGTAAGTAAATTCAATTTCAGAAGTAATGCTGTCAATAAACGGCTCGGCAATTTGTTTGTAGAAAAAGTCGGTTTTGGTACCCGCCAAACGTCCGTCTTCAAAGTCATTGAATTGTTTTACAAAAATTTTATTTTGAGCGAAAAGTCTGTCGAATAGTGTAGCGTCAAAAATGAACCATTCATTAATATTGGTCGCAACCAAATATTTTACTTCGAGATTTTTATGTGTAATTCTCTCTCTTAAGTAATACAACACCAATTCCTGAAACGCTTTTGCATTCAGTTTTTTGGTGCTAATCATTTCGGCTTTGTTGGTCGGCTTTTTCGCTTCAATGATCACGCCAACCGTCGAGTTCGCATGTTGTCCGTTATGAATAACAAGATCGTTTCGACCTTTCGTATTTATAAAATGGGTTTGCTTGTAATATGTGTCTTTAAGAAAGTCCGAAACTAAGTTTTTATGAAACTCCTCGCTTTCCGTGTCATTTGTTCTGTCTAGTAAAGTAATGAGATGGGTCTTGAAACCTTCAATGTCAATTCTGTTTGGTTTTACTTTTAAAAAGGCTTTATTCAGTGCCTTTCTTGGTTTCAACTCTTTTAAATTCATCTTCAAATTATATTTTTTATTTTAGTCTGGTAAGATAATGGAATGAATTACCAAAAATTTTGTTCCGGTTTATTTATAAATAAAGATAGACTATTTTATTTATAAATCATCCCATGGACTTTTATACCTTCCGGAGGTTCTCAGTAATAATTCCTGCAGAACCAACATTTAAAAAAACTATATAACAAGAAAGAAGAAGGGCTACAAAAAGCGAAACTCCTCTTGGCGAAGGCGTGAGATTATTGAGTTTTAATCCATCTTGAGCCGTAAATAAATATAAATCAGCTCATTTTATTCGTATATTTGAGCCGATAAAGTAACCAAATCGGCTCATTATGTATAATTGGCAACACAAAAATTGGCCTGAATTTACATTTGATAGCTCATCAATAGATAATGTATTGATGAAGTTCATGTTAAAAGCCGGAGAACTAAAAGGTATCATCTCTGCATTACCAGAAGACATAAGTACAGAAACGATAATACAGATAATGGTCTCAGAAGCAATCAAAACATCTGAAATTGAAGGAGAGATAATAAACAGAATAGATGTAATGTCATCCATTAGAAAAAATCTTGGATTACCTATTTCAAAAGAACCAAAAGATAAAAATGCCATTGGATTAAGTCAATTAATAATTGATGTAAGAAACACTTATAGACAACCACTTACTGAAAGTAAGATTCTTGAATGGCATAAACTCCTTATGGGGAATAACAATCGAATCAATGCAGGACAATGGAGAAAAGGCACTGAACCTATGCAAGTAATATCAGGATCTGCATCAAACCCTAAGGTTCATTTTGAAGCTCCCCCATCCAAAAATATTTCAAAAGAAATGAAGAGGTTTATTGAATGGTATAATAAAAGTGAAATTAGTTCCCCCATTATTAAAGCAGCAGTTGTCCATCTTTATTTTGAATCCATTCACCCTTTTGAAGATGGAAACGGAAGAATTGGAAGAGCCATAGCAGAAAAAGCTCTTTCTCAAGGATTTGATCATCCTATTATGTTTAGTATTTCAAAATCTATTGAAGAAAACCGATCAGCCTATTATATAGCATTACAGAATGCTCAACAAAAATTAGACCTTACAAAGTGGATACAATGGTTTGCTTCAATTATAATTTTTGCACAGGATGATGCTGAAAAAACAATTCAGTTTACTGTCAAAAAGGTGAAATTCTTTGATAAGTATGATAAAGATTTTAATGAACGTCAAAGAAAGGTCATTAATAGAATATTGGAAGAAGGCTTTAATGGATTCAAGGGTGGAATGAATGTAAAAAAATATATAAGTATAACAGGCACATCTAAAGCAACAGCAACCAGAGACTTGCAAGAATTAACAGAAATGAATGTGTTTCTAATGAAAGGAGCGGGTAGAGCTACTAGTTATCAGCTTATTATTTAGACCGCTTAACGGTAAAGATTCTAACTGCTTTGACAAATTGTCACAGGCCATCCCTTTTCATTTGCGATTTTTCAACATTGCTTCTATTGAAATGTCCTCATCTATTAAAGGCCAATGAATTCCATAACCCGAAGGTGAAATTTTATACCCTTCTCTCTCTATTTTATTTGCCTTCAATAGCTTGGGTGATAACTTGTCCAAATGAAGTATCAAGGCCTCTCCATCCATTTGAAGGGTCATACAATTTGCTTCAAAACTTACCTTTTCAATGTTATGTATTGCAATCATGTTATTTTTTAAACATTATCTAAAAGCGTTAAGAACTCCAAATTCATCATCAGCCAAACTAAACTGCATTTAACTGCAAAAAGATTTAAGCTGTGTTCTTTCTTTTCCCTTTTGAAAAATATAATTAATACAGTGTAAATCTTATTAAGCGTTTAACCAATCGAAATAAATAGTTTGGTTAAATATGGGAATATTATGCGTTAAACATACATTTTGGGTGTGTCCGGTTCCTCCCTGCATCGGTTTTTCCAGATTTTCATAAAATAATCCAACAGAAATGGGGGGAATACCTCCTTTTGTACCCAAAACTTTAATCGTATCTCTAAGGATGTAAGCCGCTTTAATAGTATATTGATTTTCAATGCCACTCACAAATTTATCAATTAAATTTTTAGTCCCTTTATGACTTTTTGAATGATATACGATGTCAGGTTCGTTGACCAGATCAATCGAATCTAAGGCATAAACTGTTTCCGCAAGATTATATTTTTTCCGGTGATTTGTAAATGGAGTTATCACTTGTAATTGTTTAGGATTAACGGCTGCTACACCAAGTGAAAAATAATAATCACTGCCGTCTGCATTACCACTTCGAAAAATAGCATTTGGCATTTTTTCAGCCAACCGTTTACCAATAGCTGTAAGCTTTTCTTGTGATGCTACATCAATTTCCCGCTTTCCCTCCAATAGAATAATTCCGTTTTCAAATTTTTTACAAAATTCATTAAATTCCATTTCTTTGATATTTTACCAGGTTACCTTAAGTTATTTCTATTCCAGTCCTTTTTACCAAATCAATCAATAAAGAGTCTTTATTATTAATGAACCTATCTTTATCAATAAGATAAGGCTCAATCCTTGAATTCACCCTTTTTGTCAAACTCCAAATTTTTCCAGTCAAATTATCATTCTCATTCTCCGTAACTATCAAAACATCAATGTCACTGTCCTCAGTGGCAGTATTCGACAAATAGCTTCCTGCTAAATATATTTTTTCAATACCTCTACAATCTCACTTTTAGACACAATATTAAGTTCTTAGTTTTATACATTCAATCCATCCTTCCCCGCTTATTGCTTCACAAAGGTGCTGGTGCTTACATTTTGCCCATTCTCAATGATTAAATAATATATGCCAGTACCGAAATTGGTCATGTCAATCTTTTTTTCCAGGTAGCCAATATTCGTTTCGACCGAATTATTCGTATAACATAGTCTTCCTTGCTGATCCACTATCTTAAACTGGAAGGGCCCTGGTTTGTATATCGTAGTTTGAATGGTCAGAAAATCAGAAACCGGATTGGGATACACATTATTTATTCCTGATTCCCGTACTTTAAATTCTTCAAGCTTAGATTGAAATTGATTATCTAACCAGGCAGTTCTTAATTTAACCCAATTTTTAAGCCATAGAATTTCCTCATTGTAAGTCTTGCTGACATAAAAGTTCGGCCAGATATAAGTGCCCAGGACAGGCCATTCCTTAAAATTTCTTGCTTGTGATTCTGACAATAAATTTGACATACTATCTATATCTGACCATAATTTTTCGGTCGAATAAACTGTTTTTCTTAATGCTTTCCAACGGTCATTCAACCTTTGCACAAATAATGGATCTTCCAACATCCTTTTCCACCAAAATGGAATTAACCAGTAATCTTCCGGACAAATGCTGTTATATTCAAAAACAAATCCCTCTGGATTTCCATTGGTACAATAATTCACATTTCCCAGTGCCAAATCAAAATCCCATATTGGCCCCATAAATAACTTACCACCTAAATCGTCTCTTTTTTTATATAAAAAAGTGCTTAACCTATAAGCATCTGGATTTTTTGTCAATTCATTTACAATCAGATAATCTATAAATGCATTTTCATCGATATATTTTCTGAATCCCTTTAACGGATCATTAAAATTGAATTGCAAAAGGGATTTTTCAAAATCGGTGACATATCCCTGAATGTATTCCTTTTGTTTTGCGTTGATATCATCAGAATCAGGATATTCATACTGATAAAAAATAGTTTGTGCTCCTTTCCTGTTGATTGGAAAATAGGGTGAATGCCAGCCCGTTCCTCCCGAACCCGTTTGTTTATCTATTTTAATGATATACCCGCCCGTCAATGCATTTCCCGTAGTTGTGGTAGCATCCAACTTACTGATATTAAACCTGTTATTATCCCGTTTTATTTTTTCTGTTAGTTTAAATACCCCTTTATATGCTCCATTAATAACCACTTCACAAAATTTTGTCCTTGGCGCATAATTCCCCAAAGCTGAACCCCATTTATAAGCCAACGCATTTCTAATCAATGATTTGTCGGTATAAGGCGCATTTAAAATCCAATCTTCCTCTTTTGGTTACCCCAATAAGGAGACATTAATTCCTTCCTCCGCATCATTGTAAATCTCAAAGCCATATTGTTTCTTTGGGAACATCTGAGAACTGGAACCTCTTATTTCAATGCCTATTTTTCCAGCATAGCCTGTCGGTAAATCTGTGATACGATTACGTGTTCCGGAACCATTGTCAATAATTTTTAATTGAGCAACAATTTTAGGTTCATCCACTATCGTTTTATTACCTGTCTCAATAATAAAAATAGGTAGATTAGACTCGGTGAAATTAACCTGAGCCTTGTAAATATTTACAATTAAAACCATAAATACAGAAACCAAAAACCCCTTTTTCATTTTACACATTTAAAAACCCGTAGGTTTAATTTATTTAATCTTAACTTTTTTAAAAATAATCTCACTATAATTATTCCTCTCGTACAAGATACCTATTGTTTTTTTATTCAATAGGACTAAATCTGAATATGCACTCCAATCCCCTTTATAACCTGGTGAGGATTTATCTACGAGCATTGATTTTGGCCAGGTTATGCCCTCATCATAGCTGATTTTTACCATCAGATTATCTCGTTTCAACGCATCCTCCGGATTAGAGAAAGCCAACACCGTTTTCCCCCCTTTTTCTCCAACACCTATGATTGAGCCCTGACAAACAGGGTCAATTAAATCGCTATTAAAAAAAACAGTATCCCATTTTTCGCCGCCATCACTGGAATAGGCGATGATCCTGTTTCGTATATCTCCAGCTTGATTTCTAATATTAAGTAGCATCCTGTCCCCGCTCAACGCAGCACCTATCGCTTCATTGGAACCCTTTAATGGAATATTTTCGCTTAAATGAAAGGTTTTTCCATGATCATCTGTATAATAACCATGCGCATGATAATCTCTGAATTCATTTTGTGGTTCCCCCTGAGAATGATTTGCCGAAATAAAAATCCTTCCTTTATATTTTCCTTCCGTAAATTGAAAACCATGACCCGGCGTATTTGCATAGCTTCGCCAGTCTTCCTTAAAGTTATAGGAAAGGTGGAATGGGCGATGTACCTGAGACGTAATGTTAACAGGATCAGTCCAGGATAATCCCATATCGAGAGAACGGATGAACCAAACCTCTCTGATGCCATGCCCCTTCCTGATTTCATTCTCATGATTATTCCCCGTATTGTAAAACAAATAAATAACCCCATTGGGATTAGCTGGGTCAAATAGATCGACCACCGGCGCAGGATTTCCCGCCTGAAGTTTATCAACATCTACCAATATTTGCAATGCAGACCAGGATTTGCCCTGATCCATACTTTTTTTCATCACCAGATTTATATCTCCAAAATCGGCACTATTCTGTACCCTTCCTTCGGCGAAAGCCAAAAGGTTACCATTTGGAAGACCAATGACAGCTGGAATTCTATATACTTTATGACCTTCTTGTCCAGATACAAATACTGGTGTAGCATCCTGGCTTTTTAAAAGCAAAGGCAATAAAAGACAAAGGAACATCATGTTACGCATAACCCAATTCATTAAAAGATTAAACCTAAGGGAATGTATAGGTATTAGGGAACAAATTAGTATATTTAAAAATGCTTAAAGACTTTTTTTATGAATTCGAGAAGAAATTTTTTTAAAACGGCTGGAGCTGCTTTTTTAGCCTCCTCGATTAAGCCCTCTGAAATGTCCTACCTGTTTAAAAAAAACAAATCAATGCCTCAACTTTCTGTTCAATTATATACGATTAGGGAAGAAATAAGTAAAAATCCCACCAAGGCGCTGCAACAATTGAGAGAGATTGGCTATGAATGGGTGGAAACCGCTTTTTGGCCGGAAGGAATTACTCTGGCTGAAGGTGGAAAATGGTTAAAAGATGCTGGATTGAAAGTTTCATCTGCCCATATTGAGCTAACATCTGATAACCTTGAAAAACTTATGGTCGAAACGGCCGCTGCCTATAATTGTAAATATCTCATCTGGCATGGCTGGCCGGAAGACAATCTTTATCAGTCTTTAGCTGGTACAAAATCACTCATCGCCAGGTATAATCAAGCAGCTGAAATAGCGGAACGACATGGACTTCATTTTGGATTACACAATCACTGGTGGGAGTATATGATTAAAAATGAAGGACAATATATTTACGAAATCCTGCTTAACGAACTTAATCCATCTATTTTCTTTGAGATGGATGCCTATTGGGTAAAAGTCGCAGGCCAGGATCCGGAAAAAATAGCTAAGAAGATAGGAGAAAGATTGAAATTTATCCATGTGAAAGATGGTCCTGCCAAATGGAATGACCAGTTAGCCGTTGATAATCCTGACCCAATGACGGCCGTTGGAAAAGGAACAATGGATTATTCAAAAATCATAAAAGCCGCCAACGGGCATCCTGCCTGGTTAGTTGTTGAGATGGACAAAACGGCTGATGAAGTTTTCAAGGCGTTGAAAGAAAGCTTTGACTACATCATGAAAAACCAATGGGTTTCCTAGCTTTTTGGAACAAAATTTATGTTTAAACGAGTAGAGACGAGAAAATAAAACGCCAACTTATTAAGTTGTATATTTGCACCTATGACTTACAAAAAACTCTATGTTATAGCAGGATGTAATGGAGCGGGTAAAACTACTGCATCGTTCACTATTTTACCTGAAATCCTGGATTGTAAGGAATTTATAAATGCGGACGAAATTGCAAGAGGAATATCTCCTTTTCAACCTGAAAAAGTATCGTTTGAAGCAGGACGAATAATGCTTAACCGAATCAATGAACTTCTATATAGAAGTGAAAGTTTTGCTTTTGAAACCACATTATCAACTAAAAGTTTTAAAACTAAAATCATAGAGGCAAAGGAAAAAGGGTTTCAAGTAACCTTATTATTCTTTTGGCTTAAAAGCATTCAGTTAGCAAAAGAACGAGTTAAAATAAGAGTATCCGAAGGCGGACACGACATAGAACCAGAAGTTATTGAAAGAAGATATATCAGAGGAATAAAAAATTTATTCACTCAGAAGGGAAACACAAACTTTTAGCGAATAAACAAATGAATGATTTACTAAATATTATGGATATTGATGGTTTTAATCTTTTAAAAAAATATAATGACAACTACTAAAAACGAGAATGTGGAGAATGATGAAAAAGATAAAATTCTAAAGGGGCTTGAAAAAACCTATGAAAAACTTTTAGAATTCAAAAGATCTAAAAACAGCGTATTAGTTGTTATGCGTGATAATAAAATCGTTAAAATTAAACCCTAAAATTGCGCAGGGAATCCTGTGAGGTTCATCCCCCCAAAACCCTCGCTGTCAATATTTTTGAAATGAACCGATGGCCGTCTTTTGATCATCAGAACTCAGGGAAATGAAATATTGCCCTTGAGGTAATTCAATCAAAGAGATAGATAATTCCGTGCCATTTTCCCATTGCCATTCTTTAAGTTTTGTACCATTCAAATGATATATCACCCCATTTTTCAATGGTGTTGAACTTGAAATCTTTAGAATGTCCCCAGAAGGATTAGGATAAAGCGTAATGCCCATTTGGGCTAAGGTATTCGACGTACCTGTCGTAACCAACGCCGTTGTTGAATACGTATAAGGCGACCATCCTTTTTCACCCTTTGCAACTACTCTGAATAAGGTATTAGCATTAAATCCTGCCTCAGGAATAGTATATTGAGTCGTATTAGAAGGTAAATTTTTTAAAACCTGATAAGATTTACCGCCATCTATCGAGTATTCTATCTGGTATCCCGTTTCATCCATGGCAATATCAAGCCACTCCATGGTAATTATGCCCTTACTTACCTCTCTGTTTACCTTCCACTGAGCAGGTGCGTCGGGTGTTTCCCTCCCAGAAAGGCGAATGGCCAATTGCGCATCATAAAGAGATACAGGGCTTACCTGCCTGAAGGCATGCTCCATGTACCCAGGTGGTTGATTAAACCTATGCTTGCCTGTTAACGTAATATTTCCACCAATGGCAAAATTCTGATGAAAAGGAGGTTTTTGTATGACTGCCTGATTGTAATTTGGCTGATCTGAGGTAATGTTCCAGGCAACACCTGACGTAGTGGACCAACCATGTGCTGTTCCATAACTCCCTCTATTGTACAATCCTATCAATATCTGATTATTTACTTTTGAAAAGGCGATGTTGTCATATAATAATCCCTGACTCCAACGTCTGTGGCCTTCGCTTGAATTATGATCGCCCATGCTGGTGCTGCGGTGAAAAACAATACCCGATGCCGTACTAGCACCATTCGAAACATAAGAATGCCTTCCCTCTGTTGTTTGACACTGCGTAAATAAAATATTACTTGTGAATGCACCTACATTAAAATTGTACCTTCTCTCTCCATCAATCAGGGAATGTGGCTCCAATCCTTTAGATTGAATGACCGTTGCAAAATTAGTACGCGTGAAATCGACGGCAGCATAATAAAAATGAAGACCAGTAAATTGTTTAACCCACACATTTTCAGCTCCATAAAAAGCAAGCGCTGACTTGGCGTGCGCTTCATCAAAAACACCATTGGTCAAAATATCAACCCTTAAGTTTTCAATGCCAACCTCGGTTACATTGCCTGGTAAGGCCACTTTATATATTTCTGTTTGAACAAATTCCCTGTCAAAATGATCAAAGATGGGTACGTCAAGTTTGATCTTTTGTTGGTTTCTATCAATAGCAACAATATGCCTTAAGTAATACATATCAACTGCCGTTACAGTCCATGGTTCGTCTGTATCATGTCCGCCAAAATCAATTCTCTTCAACCAGAAATAAGTGCTTGGGTGATAAAGACCTATCGTATCACCTATCTTATAATTTTGACTATTTTCAACTTGAATAGTTTTGGTTCCAGAAGGTAAAAAAGGACTGGTTATTTTTGTTCTGACCCCACCAACCGCTTGTCTCCAGTCAGTCCCGGTCGAACTAAAACCAACTTCAATAACATTCCGTAAAGCGGGTACATTTCCCGTTGCCACTAAAACCGTATTTTTCAAGGTATCCTCTCCATCACCCTCTCCTCTAAGCACAATGCCACTTGCTTTTATCCTTATCGTTCCAGAAATAAGATATTTACCCGCCTTCAATAACAAAGCTCCTCTAATTCCTTTTTGGTCCAACGGCATAGCAGCCATTTCATCCAATGCTTTTTGAATATGCTGGGTATTGTCCCCTGAAACAGGTTGTATTGTTTTTTTAATACTTACCTCGGGAAGAGGAACTCCGCCACCACGATAACCTGCGTGACTGAAATTTGGAATATAATTGTTTTCCTTATCCGCATGATACATCAATTGTCCGGAGGAATCCGGATAAATAATACTTGAATAATACGTTTGACCTAAAAGTACGGTAGGCACAAAAAGTAATATATACTTTATTATCGTTATCATTTTTCAGGATTAAATGGCTTTGATTATGCTATGTAAGCATTATTAATGAAAGGAAAATCTATAAAACAGGGTAAAAAAGTTTTATTGGAAATTTGCCTTGTATTCAGAGGGGCTTTGATTGTACTGCTTTTGAAAACACTTGTTAAAATATTTTGGATCCCTGAATCCTGTCATATAGCAGACCTCACTAACCGAAAGTTTACCCGTTTTCAATAATTGAGCGGCTCTCTTCAATCTGATTATCTTGATAAAGTTTTTCGGTGTCTCTCCGGTTAATGCCCTCATTTTATTAAAAAGAGAAGGTCGGCTTACCGCCAGATCCTGTGCGAACTGATCCACAGAATATTCAGGAAAATCCATATTTTTTTCAACTAACGCTATGGCATTTTGAATCAATGTCTCATCTGCTGAAGTGAAAGTGATTTCTGAAGGTTCTAAAATTTCCTTTTCCTTGAATTTTTGACGGCTGAACCCTCTATTTCTTAAAATATTTTCAACCCGAATAAATAATTCCTTAGGGTGAAAGGGTTTAGTCAAATATTCATCGGCGCCCGTTTTTAATCCCTCTAATTTAAAGGAAAAATCAGATTGTGCCGTAAGAAGGATAATAGGTATATGGCTGGTTTCAAAATTTGCTCTTAATTGGTAGCTTAACTGAAATCCATCCATACCAGGCATCATTACATCACTTATTATTAGATCCGGTTGTAATAATAAGGCCTTTTCAAATCCACTCTTCCCATCTGTTGCCCTGGACAAGAAAATGGTCGGTGGGAAAATGGTACTCAAATAATCTATAATTTCCTCATTATCGTCTATAAGTAAGAAATGAAAGGACTGAATTTTTAGTAAGGAATCCGATGCAACCTGAACTTCTGACCAATCTTCCCAGGATGGAGATTGTTCCAATTCATTCATTTTTTTCCCCTTTCTAGTGTCCGTCCCATTCTGCTTTACACTTATCTCTTGAGCTACCAGATTTAAATTTATTGGAAAGGTAACCTCAAAGGAAGCTCCCTTATTAGGTTCACTTTCTACCTTTATTTCCCCTTTATGTAGCTTCACCATCTGTAACGAAAGCGCCAAGCCAATACCTGTACCCTCATTTTGGACGCGTAAAGATGGATGATTATTATCCTTTTCATAGAACCTCCTGAAAATTTCATCCTGAAATTCAGGCTCTATCCCAATGCCGCTATCTTTGAATATACAACTTACTGATTCCCCTTTTTTAGCTATGACAATGGAAATATTCCCCCCCTCTGGTGTAAACTTAAAGGCATTTGAAAGTAGATTATAAAATACTTTTTCCATTTTATCCCTGTCCATGAATACTGGAAATGGCGAAAAATCATAGGATATTTTAAAATCTATATGATGTAACCTCATCTCATCCTTGAATGAATCAGAAATATCACTTAAAAAGGAAATAATATCCGTTTCCTCTATGTTCATTTCTTCATGATCCCTTTCGAGTTTCCTGAAGGTCAATAACTGATTAACCAGGTTTAATAATCGAACTGCATTTCTATGCGCTGTTTTTAAAGGACCATAATTCTTTTTATTCTCCTTATTACTATCGAGTAATTCTTCTAAGGGTCCTAAAATCAGAGACAATGGCGTTCTTAATTCATGGGTAATATTGGTGAAAAACCTAAGTTTCATCTGATGAATTTCAGATTGCTTTCCTTTTTCCACCTGTTCCAATGCTAAGGTATGATTCAAAACTATAAATCGGTATCCTATAAATAAGGCTATAGCGAACAACGAAAAATAAACCAGATAGGCAGGTAAACTAAGCCATGGTGACGGTAAAACTTTTATGGTTATCACTTTTTCTTTAGGGTTCCAGATGCCATCATTATTCCCACCCTTTAATCGAAATAAATAGCTGCCCGGTTTTTGAAGGGTGTAGGTAACTTCATGACTACCAACTATGTTTTGCCAAGATTTGTCCAACCCCTCTAATTTGATGGCATAATGGTTTTTCTGCGGATTTAAATAATCCAGTGCCGAAAATTGTAGCGTGAAATTGGCCTGATTATGTTTAAAAGTAATAAGATCCATTTGATTTAAAGCTTTGGAAAGGATTCCATCCTTAGCTCCAACTTTTACTTCCCTGTTATTGACAATCAACCTGGTAAGGGCAACTTTAGGTATATACTTATTGGTTTTTAAATTGGAAGGTTGAAACCAGGTGAACCCATTCTTACCTCCAAAAAGTAAGCCTCCTGTTTTTGAATCCATTAATCCGGCATTATAGTTGAATTCCAGATTTTGGAGACCATCACTGCTGTTATAATTCAGAAAAGATTTCCGCGCCACATTACATCTGGAAATCCCTTGATTTGTACCCAACCATATTTCCCCCCGCTTATCCTCAAGAATGGTAAAAATAGTATGTCCCGCTAAGCCTTCCTTTTCTGTGAAATAATTAAAGGATTGATTTTTTCTAAAAATGAGACCATTTGAAAAAGTGCCAATCCAAATATTTCCCTTACTGTCTTCATATAGGGAAGCAATATTATACCCCTCTAAATACCTTTTAAAAGTATAATTCCCCTTATCTATATTTTCCTTTGACAGCAGATTCAATCCATCTTCCGTTCCAATCCAAACATTTCCCATCTTATCCCTGATAAGGATCCTTCCCAGATTATTACTTAGGCTTTCCTTTCTTTTCGGGTCATGTTGAATTTGTGTAATTTTTTTATTTTCAATATCCAATACATTTAAGCCACCACCATAAGTTAATACATAAATCAGATTATTGATTTTCAGTAAAGAATATACGTTTAAACTTGAAAACTTATCCCATCCTCTTTCTCCCTTTCCATAATTGGTAAAGGATTTTTTATCTACATTATAATTATCAAGTCCTGCATTATAGGTTCCTATCCAAAGCTGGTTTTTTTCATAAAACAAAGCTTTTATATTGTTTCCACTTAAAGTATTCGTTTTCAAGGGGGAATGAAAATAATTTACAAAAGTTTGCTTCCCTTTTTCAAAATAATTAAGACCGCCACCTTCTGTTCCAATCCAAAAATTCCCTTTATCATCCTCTTTAATGGCACTGACCACATTGTGACTCAGACTATTTCTTTCAGGTATATGTACATAATTTTGAAACCGTTTTATACCCGGATCATAAAAATTAACACCCCCATAGAAAGTGCCCACCCATAAACTTCCCTTTTTATCGAAAAATACAGACCAAATGGAACTACTGCTTAAATTGGACTGATTTTTTTCATCTGCTACTATAGCCTTAAAATTATTTCTACCAGGATCAAACTGATTTAAACCAACAAAAGTGCCTACCCATATTTGTCCATTTGGATGTATCGCAATACTCCTTATCATATTGTTGCTTAAAGATCTCGAATCCTTCTCAATATGCTTGTATTGTGCCATTTTATTTGTTACGGTGTGCCATTTATACAACCCCTCCCCATGCGTTCCTAACCACAACTGCTGATGAAGATCACTTTGAATAGCATATATGGCTTGGCCCTTAATCGATTTAACGCCAGGAACCTCTGGAATATAAACTTCCTCCAGGTCAACCTGTTTATTCAATCCATATTTCAGTTGAAACAGACCAGCATTGGTTCCAATCCATATATTTTTACTTTTATCTTCATGTATAGATAAAATATTAAGTGGATTCCCCTCATGATTAATGGATTGCTTTTCGAATTTATCCTTCGTTGCATTGAACAAATATAGACCATCAGGTACACCAACCCATAAATTACCTTTACTATCTCTTAATAAGGCTTGTATATAATACTCTGAAATATCATTAACTTTTGTTGGATTGAAATGATAATTATGGAATACATTTTTTTCTGAAATGAATCGGCTTAATCCTTTTGTTGAACCTGCCCAGATGGTTTTTAGCAGGGGATCAAAATAAAGAAGACGGATATCATCAAATAACAGGCTGTTGGGATTACCCCTATCTTTTCTAAAAATTTGTATATTATATCCATCGAACCGATTTAAACCATCTCTGGTTCCAAACCATAAAAAGTGATCATTATCTTGCGTGATAGCAATAACGGAGCTATTTGAAATTCCCTCTTGCACACTTAACCTTCTGAAAGTTACCTGACTATAACCGAAAGCGTGCAAGAATAAGGAGCAAAAAATGAAAACCGATAATTTTCCCATTGTTAGTTTTAACTACCAAAAAGGAAATTTACAAAAAAAGTCTGAAGAAATCGGGGTTACCTTTAACTTCAGACCTATAAACACTATTTGGGTTTAAATTTTACCTTTTATAGGAAAGCTTCCTTTTTAATGCCTCAACATAGTAATAATCGGCATACACAATAGGAACATCAATTTCTACCTTATTAGGTTTTCCTCCAACGCTATGTTGTAAAAAGAAGGGAGATAGATTGGTTCTATATTTTTCGTTTTGCAGGCTTTCTAAAATTTTATCCGCGTAAGAACGATATTTCTTTGCTTTTGATTTATCTAATTCAGCTAATTCCAGCAACCCGGAAGCTAAAATAGTTGCGGCAGAAACATCCCTTTCCTCATTTGGAATATTGGGTGCGTTAAAATCCCAATAGGGGATTAAATCTGCGGGCATATTTGGATGTGAAAAAATATAATCGGCAATTTTATGGGCAAAATTTAAAAACTGTGGATCCTTAGTTTCCCGATAAATCATGGTGTAACCATACAATCCCCAGGCCTGTCCTCTTGCCCAGGCAGAGGCATCAGATGCACCCTGATGGGTAACTTTTTTTTGAATGGCTCCTGTATTTGGATTATAATCAACCACATGAAAACAACTGATATCTGGCCTGTAATGATTTTTCATGGTAAGGAAAGCATGAGAATAAGCTATTTTGTAATAGATGGAATCCCCTGTCCAGGTGGTTGCTCTAAAAAGCATTTCTAAATTCATCAGATTGTCAATAATCACTGGAAAATCCCAGACATCTTTATGATGATCCCACGAACGGATAAGACCAACTTTAGGATTATACCGGGAGCTTAATGTTTTTGCTGCCTGAAGTATAATGGCCTTATAATTTTCATTTTTGGTAGCCTGGTACCCATTTCCAAAACTACAATATATTTTAAATCCTAAGTCATGGGTCTTTTTATCCAGCTTTTCCTTTTCCAGATATTTTCCCCAACCTTCAGCAGCTTCTTTCAGTTTACTATTATTCTTGTAATCGTGCAGTTGCCATAATATACCTGGATAAAAGCCACTGGTCCAACTACCAGAATGTGTATTCATGAGACTGCCATTTACATTAAGCGTTCTTGGAAAGTTTAATGAATCTGGTGTATGGTTGGGTAAATCCCTCACCGCTTTATCATAAATACGGTTTAATTCTTTTTCTACCCAATTGCTTTTTACTGGTTGAATCCATAAAAAGCCTATCATCAAGGCAAAAAAAGTGCCAAGCCCATAAAATACAGGCGAACTAAATTTTAAATACATGTGGTAAAGGATATGTATGAAAGAGAATGTAATTTTTCACATTCTCTTTCATATAATTCAAAATATTAACGAACTATAATTTGCGAAGACATAGTTCCTTTTTCTGTCACTAATCTACCAATATACATACCAGCACTAAATTGTGTTGGAATAGAAAAGTTAACTTTGTGTGAACCTGCATCTTGTCTTTGATTCACAATATTCAACACTCGCTGCCCCATTAGGTTATAGATAGATAAATCAACCTGCGTTGCCGCTGGTAATTCATATTCTATAAATCCACTTCCTGATATTGGATTAGGATTTATGGATAATTTTAACCAATTATTCCAAGCCAATTCTTCATTGGAAGTAGCAACGGCACAAAAGTTTAATACCCCAATCGGACCGCCTGTCGTACTCGCTTTAGCAGACTTGGTTGTGGAAGGTACGCATGGATCTAATTTTGAAAAGTCAAAGAGATTGCCAAAATCCCATGGAGTACCTTTATAGGCTATATCCTCAACAATAAAATCGAACATATTTTTTGAGGTAATATCCTTATAAATATCAATGATTAATTGAGTGATATTCATCGGAACATTATTCAATTTTAATGGTTCCTCAAAAAAAGTGGAGGCTGCTGAGCTACCTAGTTTGTCAAGCAACAACTTCGAGTAAACAGCTGGTCTGTCAACCGTATCGTTTGCATTGAAAATATTTATCATGTCTTCTGTGAAGAAAATATTGTTACTGGCAAAAGTGAATTTTGCATCAGAGTAAAGAGTATCTATAGTAAAGATTTTCTTTGCCTCTTTATCGGGTTGGGTTTGTTCATCTAATTGCGATTTAACCGTACCCATCATTAAAGGGTTTATCAGTAAGTTGTTAGTGAATTTAACTTCTTTCACTTTTCCAAATTGAAAAGAACCGTGACGTCCACCAATATTAAAAACGGTATTCTGGTCAAATTCTATGTAATTATGTCTTACCGCAGCACCCATTGATCTGAACACCCTGTCCACCAAATTGTGCATAAGTGTATTCCTTACTACCAAGGTGTCAAAATTAAAGGTTCTGGCATCAACAGCCCTGCCATTTCCCTGGAAAATTTTCCTGTTTCCACCATTTCTTAGCTGACAATTTGTTACATATACTTTTGCATTATTAGCTCCCAAACGAACCAATCCACCTCTGTCTTTCTCTATGATACAATTGTCAATGATTACACGGGTATTGGCACCTGAAATAACAAACTTTGCATTTTCATGTTCTTCTGCAGGACCTCTCTCTGCAGTAACCATCCATAAATTCTTCAAAATTAAATTTCCTTCTGAAAGAATATAATTAGGATAGGCTCCCGACGCATTGGGAATTCGGGTTAAGTAAGGCTTAAGTTTTACGTTGGCCAAATCAGTAGCTTCTATATGCAAAGTCCAGGTCGATTTATTGACCAAAGGGGCAGACAAAACATAAACCGAGCCATTTTTCAACTTGTAAATAGTATTTACATCTTTTCTAACGCCGCCCGCCAGCGTATCGCCCATTATAACCGGATAAATATCCTTTGGTTTCGTTAAATCCGTGCTTGGATCAATCACCACAATCCTCTGAGCAAAAATACTCGGTGAATATAGCGTGAATGCTAATAAGAATAAAATTGGTAATGTTTTTTTCATAAAAATCCGTTTTGTGTAATTAAAAAATCAAAGCCTATATTGGAAGCCAACGGTTCCTGTAAAACCATAAGTTTGTATAGAATTAAGGTATTCAATATTTCTGGTGAAGGAAATATCCTGCTGATTACTGAAATTATTGAGATTTAAAAATAAGCTCCAGTTACTTCCTATACCCTGTCTGACAGAGGCATCCCAACGCCAAAATTGAAGATTGAACCTATCAAAGTCTTTATTCAAAGAATAGCTACTTGGCTTTGTTCCCTGAAATACAGCGGATACCCTGGCTGAAAATGATTTCAAATCATAACCAACACTCATATTAAAGATATGTGGTGCCTGACTAGGCATATTTACCTTTCTAACCTGACTGGTGTATGTCGTTTGAAAAATAGGAGGGAAAGGTCTTATTAAAACCGTTTCCGAAGTAAGGAAGAATACCTCCGTCTCAGAATATAATCTGGAATAATTTAAATTAAATACCACACCATTAAACGGCTTGGGTAAAAAACTAAGGTTCGTCTGTATGTCCGCTTCATAACCCCAAACACTCGATTTTGGCAGATTGGTGTAGGAGTTCAACTCATATCCAGAATAACCAGCCCAACCATTTGCTGCAGCCATCGCCTTATCGGTCAATTGAATGTTCCAGGGAACAAAGATGTTTTTGACATCTTTATAAAATACTCCAAATGTTATTAATCCTAATCCACCTTTATAAGCTGATACATTCAAATCGTAATTCATTGCTTTTGCATGCTGTAAATTTGGATTACCTGCATTGATGTTAGTATCGTTATCGTCAATCAAAGCTCTCGGCGTAATGAAATTATAGTCAGGTCTTGCCAAAGTTGCAGCCATTGAACCTCTGATATCCAACCAGGATAAAGGTTGAAATTTTATATGTAAATGGGGTAAGAATTCACCGTACTTCTTATAGGTAGTAGTGTCTTTATACTCACCATTCACTCCATATCTTCCGCTTATATTGGTAAATCCTGCGCTGTATGTATTATTGGAATATTCGTAGCGGAAACCCGGAATAATGGTTAATTTTTTACCAATTTCCAGCTTAATCATAGCATAAGCAGCTGATACCGTTTCCTTTAACTTGTAATTATTGACTATACCACTACGGTCTTTATTCAAAACAGGTAATTGAGCATCAAACCATTTACGCATTATTTCAGGAGAAATCTTCGCGTCAAAATTGATAGGCTCGCCATTTTCCCCATAGAAATTCTCTTGATTATTATTGGTTTCCAAAAAGTTTTTAATACTGATGAGGTTACCATTTAAAGAAGAATAAATCAAGGGTTCTTTATACTGGGTAGCCGCTCGTCTGGCTTCCGCGGACCCTAAATAATAAAATCCTTCAGAAAGTAAATCGTAATTTCTGTCACGGTCACTTGAGTAGTATTTACCTCCGGCTTTTAGATAACCACCTAACCATTTACCAATGGAAACCGGTAATTTAAAATTGACAAAAGCTGTTTTAGAATTTTCTTTTGTCTGACTGTTCACATAATCATTACTCCTTAAAAAGGAAGAATTCAAATCTGGATTGGCGGCATCAAAAAAGGTTCGGGGGTGTCCCATACGATTTAATGCTGGATCAAATTGATTGGCCTCATCCACAAATCTCATGGAAAAATCATAAGGTGTTTTTCCTAACGTAACTGCATTTGATAAACTCCAGTCAATCAATAATTTGCCTACTGGATGGGTAGCACTCAATGCCACAGAATTCATTTTCAATGAATTATCCGTGGCTGAACTCTCATAATTGATACTGGAAGTAACAGGATTATAAGAATTTCTAAGGCTAAATTGATTCCTGTCTGTTTGACTATATATTCCAAAAAGAGAAAAAGTATGCTTTTTCAAGGTATAATCAAGATTTACACTACCGTTTAACCTCTCTCTAATCTCACGGCCGTCTTCAAAAGCCAAAGTATTTCCGTCAATGGCGGTATTCCCCGTAGCTGGATCTGTTCTACCTTGTCTCCAGGAATAACTGACAATATCTCCTCCTCTGTTAAATCTTTCCGCACTTCCCTGTGCAACAATGCCCAAATTTTTATTAAAAACACGATCACTTACCTGAAATACACCTTTATAATCTTTAAGGTCATTATTCAAATCATTATAGCCACCCAACAGTTTCCCTAACATTTTTAATCCAGAGGGTGCTTTTCTAAGTTTTAAATTGACCGTTCCACCTATCGCTTCCCCGTCCATATCTGGTAAAGGAGATTTAAAAACCTCAATACCGTCTAACATCTCAGGTGAAATCAATGACAAGTCAACAGATCTGTCATTGGCCGAATTGGCTGGCATTCTAACCCCATTTACCGTTATAGCATTAAATTTTGGTTCCAATCCCCTGATAACAATCTTAGTTCCTTCACCTCCACTTCTATTTATGGCTACACCCGGAAGTCTGGCAATGGCTTCAGCTGCATTTACATCAGGTAATTCCTGAATTCTATCAGAGGAAACGATGTTTGCAATCGATTCTGCACTTAATTGTTGATTAATCGCCTTTGCCTGACCTAATAACTGACCGGTAATCACTACTTCCTGACCCATCACTGCATCAGATTCCATTTTTATCACCAATGAGATATTTTCATCCTTTCCACCTTTAATCTCCTTTTCCAAATCTTTAAATCCTAAGTATGAAAAGACTAAAATTTGATCTCCGGCAGGTATTTTAATCAGAAAATTCCCATCCAGATCAGTCGTTGCACCGATGGTGGAATTACCCTTTAAAAATACATTTGCACCTGGCAATGGTGAATTCATTTCCGCATCCAGTACCTTTCCCTTTACCAGATTGTTTTGACTATAGCCTGAAATATTTCCAATAACTAAATAGAACAAAACAAAAAGAACGCCAACTTTAAACCACATAGACTAAACTTTAATTTTAAAAGAAATTTACTTTTCCACTTTATCTATTGCAAATAAAGGATTTGTCGTTGTTATAAAAATCTACTTTTAGGGGGTGAAAAATGTTATTGGGTCTTTATTTGGGTATTTTCACCGAGTTAATACTACATTTAAGAAATAAACCATATTAAAATAAACTGTATTTATGAAGGGCCTTCTTCTATTCTTTTCTTTGATTCTTTCGGTTATGCCTACCTATACATTGGCACAGGAAAAGCCAAATTTTTTGGTCATAATTGTGGACGACCTGAACGACTGGATTGAACCTCTAAAAGGTCACCCCCAAACCCTTACTCCCAACCTGAATAAACTGGCCAGTCAGGGTATCGTATTTTCCCAGGCTTATTGTCAGGCTCCCATTTGTGCCCCTTCAAGGGCTGCTCTTTTTTCTGGTATGTATCCATCCAAAACTGGAAATTATCTTCAAATACCCGATAAGGATCTAAAGAAAAGTAATGCCGTTTCTGCTGCTTCTGTTATGCTGCCCGACTATATGGAAAAATTTGGATATCAAACCTTAGGTGTTGGAAAACTTTTCCATAACGGGGACGATGCCAAAGTATTTGATTTATTTGGTGGTTGGTCTGGTAAATATGGTCCCAGTCCGAAGGATCGTATGAATTATGATCCGTTTTGGTATGGCAAACCCACTGGTACTTCTACCGATTGGGGCGCTTTCCCTCAAAAGGATGAGGAAATGCCCGATGTTTTTTCTGCTGAATGGGCTATTAATCAACTAAATAAAACCCAGGATAAGCCGTTTTTTTTAGCCGTTGGGCTCGTTCGCCCTCATGTTCCATGGTATGTTCCTCAAAAATGGTATGACATTTTTCCAAAAAACAACTTGTCCCTTCCTCCCTATTTGCCAAATGATATGGATGATATTCCACCTTTAGGCATACAGATTTCTTCCGCTCCTATGATGCCTACAACGAAGGAACTCCTGGAGCAAGGTAGATGGAATGAAGTGATTCAAGCTTATTTAGCTTGTGTACATTTTGCTGATGCACAAATTGGTAAAATACTGGATGCTTTAAATAACAGTAAATATGCCGGTAATACTCACATCATTTTACTGTCTGATCATGGTTATCACTTGGGTGAAAAAGATAGATTTGCAAAACAGGCGCTTTGGAAAAAAGCCATCCAGTCGGTGTTAATCATTAAAACAGCGGCAAATACTTCTGCAGGAAAAAAATGTGACGCTCCCGTTCAACTCGTTGATATTTATCCAACGATTCTTGATCTGGCTGGTATTGCTCAAAATAAGGAAAATGACGGACATTCTCTCCTTCCATTAATTCAACAACCACAATCTAAAAAATGGCCACACCCTGCGCTGACCTTTTATGGACCTAACAATGTGTCGGTTGTAAAAGATAACCACCAGTTAATTCAATATGAAGATAAATCTCAGGAATTGTATGACCTGATTAAAGACCCTAATGAATGGCATAATCTGGTTTTTAAGAAGGAAAATAATGCCAAAGCAAAAAACCTGGCTAAATATATTCCTCAAAAACAAGCGTCTATATCACCCTACTTAAAGTATGATATAAACGCCTATTTTAGAGCTTTGCTGGAATAATCTTACGCTGACTTTCCTAATTTTTTGAGAAGTATAGCATGATGATGGTATATGTGCATGAAAATACTCATAAACATTTCACGCACAGTAACTTTACCAAATAAAGGATGACCCATTATATTTTTGTCTAAAGCTGACTCGGAATACTTATCCAGGCATTTTAACAAATATTCACCTGAAGCATTGTGTTTGCGAATCCAAACCTCCTTTTCCTCTGCGTATATCTTGCCAGGTTTTAAATAACCGGGGGCTTGCAGGCCTGAATTATTTGCCTTTTCAGCATATTTCGTTTTTAATGCCGACAAGCTTCTGCTTGGTCTGTTCGCTTTTCCATACATGAAATTCAATAAAAACAGGGGTAAGCTAAATACCAAACCAAACGTACGGTTCGATTTTACCAGGTGATTTAAATCCTGCCCGGCTGACCATTTACCTCCCGGTTGTGATTCGAATTCCTGCTTATCCAATGATTCAACCAGGCTATTGAAATCAGTAATTGATTTCAATAAATGGGCCTTTAGTTCTGCTTTTGTTAAATTTTCGTTCATTTTTATATGATTTCCGGCACAATATACGGTGCTCTGTAATTTCTTGATGTCATGGCATTAGCCTCATTCTCTCCTTCGCCGATAAATCTTTCCGCAATAGGGTCAAATTCAAGCTGCCGTCCCAGGCGATAAGATATATTACCCAAATGAGCCAGACCTGAAGCTAAATGACCTGATTGTACGGGACCATTTTGGATGCTCATATCCCGCGCTCTAATGGCTTCTATCCAATTTTCAAAATGCAAACCAAGCTCTCCTTTTTCTGATCTGCTTGGGCCCTTTTCATTATCTTTTCCAAGAAAAGTCTCATAAGTTCCGTAACCTTTTATGACCATATATCCCTTATCGCCATAAAAAATATTACCAACGCCTGCACCTCCTTCCAGATTGGTATGCCAGTGCCTAACCTCAAATTGAATAATCTTTTTCTCTTTCGGATAGTGATAAATAGAAGTTAATACCTCGGGAACTTCCTTACAATCATCCCATAAAAACTTACCACCCATCGAAGTTATTCTTTCCGGCAACTTATCAACACCTAAACCCCACATACATAAATCTGTTTCGTGTACCCCCTGATTTCCAACATCCCCGTTGCCATAATCCCAATGCCAATGCCAGTTATAATGAACATAATTTTTAGAGAAAGGACGCATTGGAGCCGGTCCGCACCATAAGTCATAATTCAAGGTAGAAGGAGTTTGCGAAATACCCTTATTCCCAATATCAGCCCTTTGTCTGAACACCAACCCTCTCGCCATATAAACATTGCCAATCAATCCGTCATCTAAATGCTTTACGGCCTCTCTTATAGCAATAGAACTCCTTAATTGAACTCCATGTTGTACAATCCTGTTATATTTATAAGCAGCCTCAATCATTTTCCTGCCTTCAAATAAATTATGGGTAGCAGGTTTTTCAACATACACATCTTTTCCAGCCTGACAAGCCCAAATTGCCTGTAATGCGTGCCAGTGATTAGGTGAAGCAATGGTCACCGCATCAATCGTCTTATCATCATAAGCTTTTCTGAAATCCTGTTCAATTAAAACGGTTTTACCATGTTTGGTTTTAAATTCATTGGCACGTCTTTGAAGAACCTCCATGTCAGGATCACAAAACATGACAATTTCCACATTCGATTTCGTGGCAAGAGCCATTAACTCATCGACATGGTTTTGACCTCTACTGTTCAGACCTAAAACAGCTATTCTTATTCGTTCATTTGCCCCGAAAGCTTTTTGGGGAACAACGGTTGGCATTTCTACTGCCGATTGTAAAGCTGTTGGCGCAACAGCCGCAAAAAGCACTCCTTTTGAGGCTGTTTTTATAAAATCTCTTCTTGATTTTTCTGTCGATTCTTTCATTTTTTTCAGCATTTAGGTGTTAATAAGGTTAAGATAAGCAAATAATATGTTGATTTAATAAAAAAAGAGATACTTATCCAATTTTTTATCTTTTTATTCAAACATAGCTTACTTTTGTAACCACCGTTACCGTAACGGCCGTTACTAAATGCCAATAAGGTGAAATTTTACAATAGGACAAGCGAATTAGTTGAACTTCGACGGATTCAGAAATTATCATTTGAAGATCATTCCCGATTAACAGTGATTACCGGCAGAAGACGCATTGGAAAAACAAGCCTCGTCATGAATGCTATAGATGGTACACCATGGGTTTATCTTTTTGTAGGCCGGAAAAGCGAAGCCTCCATTTGTGCCGAATTTACTGCTAACATCTCTAAGTCCCTTGATTGTTATGTGCCAGTAGAAATAAAATCTTTTCGTTCCTTATTCCATTTTCTTATGGAAAAAGCTGAAAACAGACCTTTTAATCTGATTATTGACGAGTTTCAGGAATTCTATAACATTAATGCTTCCATTTATAGCGATATGCAAAATATCTGGGATCAATACAGACATAAAACAAAAATGAATCTGGTTGTTTGTGGTTCTGTCTATTCCTTAATGCAAAGAATTTTTCAACATTCAAAAGAACCATTATTTGGTAGAGCAGACAATATCATCAAACTTTCAGCTTTCGATTTGACTACGCTTAAGGATATAATGAAAGACTTTCACCCACAATACACTAATGATGACCTTTTAGCTTTATATGCCTTTACCGGAGGTGTACCCAAATATGTAGAGTTATTTTGCGAAAATGTGACCTTATCAGTTGATGAAATGATTCATTTCATGGTTCGACAAAATTCCTCCTTTACCGAGGAAGGAAAACATTTACTTATTGAAGAGTTTGGCAAAAATTATGCAACCTATTTCTCTATTTTAAGTGCAATCTCTGGTGGCATTAATACACAACCAACCATTGAGGCAGCACTTGGCGATAAAAATATTGGCGGCCATATAAAACGACTTATTGGTGACTATAATATCATTGTCAGGCTACGCCCCCTGTTAGCAAAAGAGGGTTCACAAACAGTACGGTTCGAAATTCAGGACAACTTCCTCCGTTTTTGGTTTAATTATTTTGACCGACATCGTTCTTTGATTGAAATAAAAAACTTCGACGGATTAAAATCAATCATTAAAAACGATTATTCAACTTATTCAGGAAAAATACTCGAAACCTATTTTAAACAAAAATTTGCTGAAAGTATGAAATACCGAGCCATTGGTTCCTGGTGGGAACCAAAAGGGGCTCAGAATGAAATTGATATTGTGGCGCTTGATTTAGAAAAAAACAAGGCCATAGTTGTTGAAGTTAAACGAAACAAAAAAAACTTTAAGGAAGAACTATTCCTGGTTAAAGTGGAACACCTGAAAAATAAAGTATTGCCAAATTACACTATTGAGACTTTATGCCTTTCCCTGGAGGATATGTAAATATCCCAAACGATATCGAATCATCGTTCTATTTGACAGATATCAATAATTCATATAACTTTTCTCCCAGGTAGTAGGAAAAACCCAAACACAGCGGATATCCAACAAAAAGCCATAGATAATCCACCAAAAACATGGTCGTAAAGGTAATTTTACCTATAGCCTGTAATTTATTCAGAAACTCATACCAACCCATAATGCCAAAACGTTGGATGACAACATTCAAGATTATGGCAGAAAACAAAATGACCCAACCAATCAGATAAATTCTAAGCATGACAATCAGGTATAAGGTTCAATAAAAATGTTAGCCTATAAAGATAATAAACTAAATTTAAAGTTATCCTTAAAAGCTCCATCGGTGGCTCCCGCTTAGTGAATTATCTGCCCGGAGAACAACTGCCAAGAATTTGTTAAGCCTTTTTATAAGCGCTTATCTTTATTTCCATTCCTTTTCTTATCTTAAAGGTATTTTTCTTCAAACTCGGATTGTATGAAAACCCTATCTTTCGTTTTTGCTTTTTTATTGACAAATACCCTTTTTTGTCAAACCAGACTAGATACTTTAATCCCCGTAAGAGGTTTTTGTATCGCGGCTCCAAAAACTAATCAGGTAGATAAATTTGTTCGCTTTATAGAAGAGGAATTAGCTTCAAGAAAAGTAAATACCCTCATTTTAAGGGTGGACTTTAACTACCAGTTCAAAAAATACCCGAATCTTAGAGATAGTATCGCTTTGTCTGATGCGGAGGTGAAAAAGTTAGTGGCAGTTTGCCGTAAACATAAAATAAATCTGATTCCTCAAATTAATCTGTTGGGTCACCAGAGTTGGGCCACTAAAACCTATAATCTTCTCGTCCAATATCCTCATTTTGATGAAACGCCTCATGTCAAAATGCCGGAAAAGTTTGTATGGCCAAATTCCGATGGCCTCTATTGTAAGAGTTATTGCCCCTTACATCCCGATGTTCATAATATCGTTTTCAGCCTTGTAGATGAAATTTGTAATGCCTTCGAAGCCACTGATTTTCACGCCGGCATGGACGAGGTGTTTTATCTTGGCGACGATAAATGCCCAAGGTGTCAGGGAAGGGATAAAGCAGAACTTTTTGCTGGAGAAGTAAATAAAATAAGAAATCATCTGGCTCTGGCTGACAGAAAACTTTGGATTTGGGGAGATCGGTTGATCGACGGTAAGACCACAGGTATTGGTGAATGGGAGGGAAGTTATAATCAAACTTTTCGCGCTGTTGATCTCCTTTATAAAGATGTGGTCATTTGTGACTGGCATTATGAAAGACCTGACCCAACCACCGTTTATTTTGCTATGAAAGGATTTAATGTCCTAACCTGCCCCTGGAGAACACCTGAAGTAGCCGTTTCCCAACTACACCAATTATTAGATTACAGAGAAGGAGCTACCCCCATCATGAAACCCAGATATTCAGGGATGATTCAAACGGTATGGACTAGTTTTGAATCTTTTCAGAAAGAAATGGATAATTTTAAAGGTTCTCCTTCCACCGATAATTCTTCCAAAGTGAAGTCGTCTGCAGAATGTTTTATTACACTATTTGATGAAATGAAGAAAGTTTCCAATTAAAAGACCCTTTCCCACCTTATTCTAATATTTTCATTGATTTAATCTACTTATTTATTGAAAAATTAGTAGTTTGATTACCAAAAAGCATTTCTTTGGTTTTCAAATTTTCTACTTACACCTTACAAGCCTACATCGCATGCCTTTTCGTTATTTCTATTTTATCGCCCTATTCCTTTTTATTCATCCTCTTTTTAGTCAGCAAATTACGGGAAAAGGAAAGCTGACAGGTATTTTGGTAACGTCGGGCACCGATGAACCCATGCCTTTTGCCACTATTTCCATCTATACCCAAAAAGATAGTCTGGTGGAAGGAAGCCTTTCCGATGAAAATGGTAAGTTCAATATTCCATTATCTTTCGGAAGTTATTATGCTCTCGTTGAATTTATGGGTTATGGTAATTACAAAAGTGATCTGTTTGTCATTTCAAAAGATAATCTGATCAAAGATCTCGGTAAGATTTCCATGTCCATTCAAGCTAATACCCTGGATGAAATTGTTGTTCAGGGCGAAAAAACAGTGATGCAATTGTCGCTGGATAAAAGAATATTCAATGTAGGTAAAGATCTCGCAAATGCTGGAGGAAGTGCCTCTGATATTCTTCTGAACCTGCCTTCCATCGCCGTAGATCCTGAAGGAAATGTCAGATTAAGAGGTTCTGCCAATGTGAGAATATTGATTGACGGAAAACCGTCCGGCTTAGTCAGTTTCAAAGGAAGTAGCGGCTTAAGGCAATTACCCGCAAACATGGTGGAAAGAGTGGAGGTCATTACAAATCCTTCTGCAAGGTATGAAGCAGAAGGTATGGCCGGGGTTATTAACATAATTTTGAAAAAAGATAATAATCAAGGGTTTAATGGTTCTTTTGAATTGATTGGGGGAACTCCAACTAATTTAGGTTTTACTACCAATCTGAATTATAGGAAAAAAAATATTAACTGGTTTGTTAATTATGGCCTGAGTAGAAGAATTAATCCGTCCGAAGGTACCTTATATCAGGAGGTTTATTCCGATACCCTCACTTCCATTTTGTCACAATCAAATACAGGTACCGTTTATGGTTTGAATAATAATATCCGGGCTGGACTGGATTATTATTTTAACGAAAAAAGTTTTTTAACCCTTTCTTATATTTGGCGTAGAAGTGATGCCCATAGAATTACGGATATCCGGTATGAGGATTATAAAAATAGTCTCAATAATTATTTAGGTTATTCTCTGAGAAGACAGGATGAAACGGAGCAAGAACCAAATTCTGAAGTAATACTAAGCTATAAAAAGAGTTTTCCACAAAAGGGCCATGAGCTAAACACTTCATTTACTTATCTTGATTATTGGGAAAACTCAGACCAATTATTTACCCAGAGCAGCTATTTACCATCTGGTTCAGCCATAAAATCGAAAGACTTAGTTCAGACTTCCTTAAATGATGAATTTGAAAAGCAGTATCTGGTCCAACTCGATTACACAAAACCATTTGCCAAGGAGGGTAAAATAGAAGCTGGGTTCCGCACTAGTTTTCGGAATATGGAAAATGATTATATTGTGAAGGAAAAGAATGCCGATGGCCAGTTTTTCCCCTTGCCCGGTCTTGACAATATTTTCATTTACAATGAAAACATCCTGGCCGCTTATTCTATTCTGGGAAATAAATCGAAAAAATGGAGTTATCAAGCAGGTTTGAGAGCAGAATATACGGATGTTAAAACGACCCTTTTAGAGACAAAAGAGGTAAATCCCAGAAATTATGCCAATCTTTTTCCAAGTGCTCACCTCACTTATAACATTTCTTTGGAAAATGCCTTCCAGTTAAGTTACTCCAGAAGGGTCAGGCGACCAGTTTATAATGACCTTAGCCCCTACGTCACTTTTTCAGACCAGCGAAACTTTTTCAGTGGCAATCCTGATTTAGATCCTGAATTTACCGATGCCTTTGAATTGGGACATATCAAGTACTATGATAAAGGCACTTTTTTTTCTACCTTCTATTTTAGAAAAACAGTGGATAAAATCGATCGCCTTCGATCCGTTAATGAAGACGGCTTTTCTGTCACTCGTCCTTTTAATCTTTTAGGTGAGCAATCTTTTGGACTGGAATTTACAGCAGATTACAGATTTAAACCCTGGTGGAAAATGGATTTTAACCTCAATTTTTTCCATGCAGACATTGATGGAAGTAATATTCAAGCTGATTACACGGCTCAGACTAGCTCATTCCTTGCCAGACATACATCAAGATTTTCACCAAAAGGAGGCTTGGATATCCAATTGAGGGGAAATTATGAGGGCAAGCAACGTACTGCACAGGGCATCAGAAAAAGCATCTATTTCATTGATTTTTCTGTAAGTAAAAGGTTGTTCAAAGATCGTGGCACGCTAATTTTCAATGTGTTGGATATTCTAAATGCCCGAAGAAACAGATATATTACAGAAGGCTTCAACTTTTATACCGTTGGCAATTTTCAACAAGTCAGAAGACAAATTAACCTGACCTTAAGCTACAGATTAAAAAAATAAGCTTAAAAAAGATAAGAGGCAGGAAATACAGCCTGCCTCTATATTCTAACATGAAAAAATGACTATAATACTAACCAGGAAACCAAGCTTTATATTGAAATAAAGTTGAAATATTTTAGTTCGCCGGCGTTTGGGTCATTCCTCCTCCATATTTTTCATTTTCATGAGCAGCGTATAAGCACCTTTGGTCACAAAGGTTCTTCCAACAGGGCTGGAATTGTCTTGAAAGGTAATTAAAGTCTGTCCACCCTCATTTCCATGAGTTAAAACTTCCTTCATCTCATAGTTCTTATCCGCCGTTACTTCATACAAATAGTGTTTCCCCTCAAATCGAACTATGCCCTCATCAGGTATTACATAACCCGTTTTTACCTTGGTTTCCAATTCCGCATTCATATACATGCCAGGAATTAAATAGGGTTCGTATTTGTCAAAATGACAATGAATAGTAACCACCCTATCTTTAGAAACATCTTTTCCAATCAATATGATTTTAGCATGATATTTTTTGTCAGGCTCGCTATTTGTAAAAGATACCAATTTTTGACCGATAGAAAGCTGGTGTATATCTTTTTCGAAAACGCTTAAAGCTAAGTGAATATCTGCTGGATCTACCAAATCAAATAACACGTCAGCAGGCGTAACGTACTTGCCAATATTTGTATTTACCCTCGAAACATAGCCATTAATAGGTGACAAAATACTAATTCTTCGCGAAAGGCCATTTTCATTTAGTTTATCCGGATTAATGCCAATTAATTTTAACTTTTCCGCCAAAGATTTGACCACAACCTTTTGGGATAGATAGTCCGATTGTGCATTTTCAAATACTTTGTCGCTACCCGCCTTGTTCTCATTCAATTCCTTTTGACGTGCAAATTCCTTTTCAAAGGCATTCAACCGTATTTTAGCCGTAAGATAATCCTGTTGGATCTCGATATATTGCTGATCTTCGATGGTAGCAATAATTTCACCCTTTTTAACTTTCAAACCTTCCAATAAATGGGTGGATTGCAGATATCCACCTAATGGAACACTTACCGAAAACAAGTTTTGGGGAGGTACATCAATGATACCATTCAGTTTTAGCTTTGAGGAAATATCCTTTTGCGCTAAAACACCCGTTTCAATATTCGTATTTTTTAATTGTTCCGAAGTTAGAACCACTTTATTTTCAAGTGATTCCTGTGTTTGTAATGACTCCACTTGTTTGTCAGATTCACAAGAAAAAAGAAAAAGGGGAAGAAGATATAAATAATGATATTTTTTCATGATGTCTTGTTATTTAGCTGTCAAATAATTAAGTTGAATAATAGTCCGGTTCATCTCATGTACTGCATCCACATATTCGCTTTCAATTGCTATGGCATTTTGAATTAAATTAGCCCAGATCAAGTAATTGATTTCCCCTGTTGAATACTGAAGATTTGCCGCATTCTTCATTTTTTCAGCATTTGGTAAGGCGCTGTTTTCATAATAAACAATCGTTTCCTTATTTTTCTCGAATTCTTGTAGCTGGATTTTATAGTCATTTGAAAGCTGTTGAACGGCTACCTGATAATTATTTTCACTCACTAATTCCATTGTTTTAGAACCATTAATTTTTGCTTTTTGTGCTCCCAGAAATATAGGGACACCTACTCCTAACTGCAAGGCATTAAATCGATGTGATTTTTTATAATAAATATCGTCCGCGCCTATACCTTGAATACTTCCATTGCTGAAAGCCACGGTTAAGTCCGGCAGTTTTTTGGCTATCTCCACCTGCGTAGTTGCGTTGGCGATTTCCTTTTGCTGTTGCAAAACCTTTAATTGTGGATTTGATTCAAGAATTTGCTGTATTGGGATAGCTTCCATAAAAGATAATTTCACAGAACTATAAATGGGTTCTGGTTGAGATTCCTGGTTCAGCAAGACCTGCCATCTTAACTTCTCCATTTCATAATCCCTGCGTAGTAATTTCAACTGCATTTGAATTTTACTCAAAGCCGTTTCCGCATATATTTTCTCTAGTATATCAGATTCACCTTTTTCGAATCGAAAAATGGCCCTTTCTAAAAAAGAAGTATATATCGTATCTATTCTTACTAATATTTTTTCTTTTTCTTTTAGATGTACCAGCCGGAAAAAGACCTCTTTTACCTGTCTGATTAATTCATTTTCCTTTAAAGCAATTTGAAATGCCTGCTCTTTAAAAGACTCGGTGTTTAAGGCTTTTTGTCTTTTATATAAAGTCGGAAAATGGATCGATTGGGAAATGATAAACCTGGAATCATTGTAAGCACTGTTTATTTGTCCAAATTCACCCAAAATTTCTGTTGAAGGAATATCTATATAGGTGTCAATCATTTTTTCAAGATATTCTTCCCTTAATCTTTCACTTTTTAAAGTAAGATTATTTTTAAGCGCTATCTGAATAGATTCCTGAAGGTCCAAGGTATCTTGTGCACCTGCTTTAAATCCAACGAACAGGAATATCAAAAGAACAGAAAGCGGCATTTTCATGTTTTTTCGCATTGTGTTGCTTTTTTCAAATAAAATAAATAGAATGGGTAAAACAATGAGTGTTAAAAAAGTAGCCATCAATAACCCTCCGATAACTACGGTCGCCAGCGGTCTCTGAACTTCGGCACCCGCCCCATGGCTTAACGCCATAGGTAAAAAACCAAGAGAGGCTACAAATGCGGTCATTAAAACAGGTCTTAATCTGGTTTTGGTTCCCATTAAGACCACCTCTTTTAAATCTTCCTGACCATTTTTCCTTATCCTATTAAACTCTGCAATTAAAACGATACCATTTAAAACGGCAACCCCAAATAAAGCAATGAACCCTACTCCGGCACTAATACTGAAAGACATACCCCTTAAGGCAAGAAATAAAATACCACCAATAGCTGATAGCGGAATGGCAGAATAAATCAATAAACCTTGTTTAAGAGAGCCAAAAGCAAAATATAGAAAAAGAAAAATAAGGGCTAAAGCGATGGGCACAGCGAGGGAAAGTCGTTGTTTCGCAGCAATAAGGTTTTCAAAGGAACCCCCATAAGTAATGTAATACCCGGTTGGAAGATTAATTTTTTTATCCACCTGATCTTGCAAATCCTGAACAATAGTTTGAACATCCTTTCCTTGGACATTAAACCCAACAATAATTCTTCGTTTTGCATCTTCCCTCTGTATTTGGTTCAAACTTTCTTCAATCGTTACACTAGCAACCTGATGCAGTGGTATTTGACTTCCATTAGGTGCAGAAATGAGTAAATTCTGAACATCCTCCAGATTTTGTCTTTGTTCTCCGGCAAGCCTGACAATAAGATCGAACCTTTTTTCATCCTCAAATATTAATCCACTGCTTTGACCCGCAAAAGCTGTATTAATTGCTTTATTAATATCTTGTATATTCAATCCAAACTGGGCAATTGCGTCTCTTTTATACCTTATGATAAGTTGGGGAAGCCCATCGATGGGTTCAACATAAATATCTTTGGCTCCTTCAATATTTTTTGCAACACCCCCTAAAAGTTTTGCATATTTAGAGAGAGAATCTAAATTTTCACCAAATATTTTACAAACTACATCCTGCTTGGCACCCGTCATCAATTCATTAAACCTCATAGCAACCGGATATTGAAAACTATAGGTTACACCAGGAATATCCTGTAAAGCTACACTCATTTTTTCTGCCAGCTCATCCCAGGTTTTTGCTGAAGTCCACTCTTTTTTATCTTTTAAAATGACCATCATATCCGAGGCTTCCATAGGCATTGGATCGGTTGGGATTTCACCACTACCAGTCTTACTTACTACCTTTTCAACTTCTGGAAACCTAGATAATAAAATATGTGCCGATGCTAAACAGGCTTCCGTTGAGGTGTTTAAATTACTTCCTGTTAGCACTCTGGTATCTACTGCAAAATCTCCTTCAGGTAGCTCTGGAATAAATTCTCCCCCTAATCTTGACAAAATGAATACGGCAAAAAGGAAAAGTACGATGGTACCTGATAAAATCAACCTGGGATAATTAATCACCTTTTTCAAGGTTTTTTGGTGCAGGCTAATGAATACATTCATCATTTTGTCTGAAAAATTCTCCTTATGAGATACCTTTTTACTCAAAAAGATAGTGCTCATCATGGGTATGTAAGTCAATGACAGAATAAAGGCGCCCAAAAGAGCAAATGCAACTGTTTGGGCCATTGGCTTAAACATTTTTCCTTCAATCCCTTGCAGCGTGAAAATGGGCAAGTAAACAATCAATATGATAATTTGACCAAAAATGGCACTATTCATCATTTTACTGGCAGAATGCTGAACTTCCTTATCCATTTCTGCCTGATTTATTCTTGTGATACCTGACAATCGTCTGCTATACAACAATCCATGCATGACTGCTTCAACAATAATGACAGCTCCATCCACAATTAAGCCGAAATCCAATGCACCTAAACTCATCAGATTTCCACTTACCCCGAACAAGTTCATCATAATAACTGCAAAAAGTAAGGAAAGTGGAATCACAGAGGCAACCAAAATGCCCGCCCTGAAATTTCCCAGAAATAACACCAGGACAAAAATGACGATGAGCGCACCTTCCAATAAATTTTTTGAGACCGTACTTATGGCGCTATTAACCATCTTTGTCCGATCCAAAAAGGGCTCAATCACAACCCCTTCAGGTAATGTTTTTTCTATCTGAAGAATTTTCTCCTTTACACTTTCTATGACCCGACTACTGTTATCACCCTTCAACATCATAACAATACCACCGGCCACTTCACCTTCATCGTTATACGTTATAGCACCATAACGCGTCGCATTTCCAATGCGAACCTCTGCTACATCTTTAATTAACAAAGGATTTCCGTTATCAATATTCTTAACAACTATCTTATTTATATCCTCTATACTTCCAATAAGCCCTTCCGCTCTGATATAAAGGACGGTAGAGGATTTTTCAATATAACCGCCCCCCGTATTTTCATTGTTTTTTTCTAAAGCGGAAAATATATCCTGAATTGAAATTCGAAGTGCGTTCAGTTTATTTACGTCAATGGCTATTTCATACTGCTTTACCCGGCCGCCAAAGCTGCTTACATCTGCAACACCCTTTATACCAATTAATTGTCTCCTGACAAGCCAATCCTGTATAGTCCTCAATTCAATTGGATCAAATTGTTTCTCAAATCCAGGTTTAGCTTTTATCACATACTGATATATTTCCCCTAAACCCGATGTAACTGGAGCAAGTTCTGGAGAGCCCACCCCCTTGGGAATTTGTGTTTCAGCCATTTTTAACCGTTCGGTCACTTGTTGACGTGCCCAATAAACATCAATATCATCATCAAAAACAATGGTGATAAGAGATAGCCCAAACCGTGAAAAACTCCTTATTTCCTTTAAGCCAGGAATATTACTATTCGCTTGTTCAATGGGAAAAGTAATAAGTCGTTCAACATCAGGTGCACCCAGGGAAGGTGTAACAGTGATAACCTGAACCTGATTATCGGTTATGTCTGGCACGGCATCTATTGGAAGGAGGGTAAACTGCAAACTACCGTAGGCGATGAGCGCGATTAAAAAAAGGCCTACAATTAATTTATTATTAATTGAAAAAGCAATTATTCTGTTTAGCATAATTATTCATTAGTGATAAAATAACAAAACCTTGAAATTTATCAGCTAATCTGCGGTGGTTGCCAAATATTGCCTTGATTTACATTGGAGAGAAATACCTTTTTGAAAAATATACGCTGCTTTAATTGATAGGGTGCTTCCTGGAGTCGGACATAAGGTATTAAAAGAAAAGAAATAATGCCAGGACTATATTTTATGCAGTCTTTTGTTTTTAATGGCAAATCATCATGGTCATTTTGCAAATGAAAATGTTCTTTAACCAGTGCATAATGATTGTATAGAAAGGTTAAGAAAGACTGATTTTTATCCTCTTGTTTATGTAACATGTAATGTTCAAGAAGTAATGGTACTTTCAATACTTCATGTAATTCAGTATTGGCAAGTAAAAAAACGATAAGAAATGAAATAGATACTACCTTTTTCATCTTGCTAAGATATGGCATTTAAACCAATGTTCCAAAACAAAAAAAGCGCCAGTTAATATAACTGACGCTTTTAGTGGGTAATATAGGATTCGAACCTATGACCCCCTGCTTGTAAGGCAGGTGCTCTAAACCAGCTGAGCTAATCACCCGTTTCTCTTAGCGAATGCAAATATAGTAATACCTTCTTTATTTTCCAAAGATATTTTCATTTTTTTTATCTCAATATTTCTCTGGGTTGCAAACTAAAGTGATCTAACTCCTCTAAAGTACCATGAAATACATTAAAATCAGTTCTGCCCTTAATCCCTTTAATTTTTCCAGCACTGGTATATTGCCAAAAAACCCATTTCGAGTCATCCTTTAATTTTGGTTCACGCAAACTATACCTGGCAATCCATAAAGGATAATTTTCAAATGCATTCCGTAAATACTTATTGTAAAAATCCTGATTTGTGTAAATAATTGGTTTTACTCCATATTCCATTTCTGTGTGTACTAACCAGGCGTGAACCCCTATTAATAGTTCCTTTTTAGACACACCATCCAGAACCTCTACATCAAGTACCGGAGGAAAATCACCCAATTCAAGGTCCACACTCCTACTAAAATGAGCGGCCTGCCTTTCAGCGGAAATCGTTGGTCGGAAAAAATGATAGGCTCCTCTTTTTAAACCTTCCTGCTTTATGCGTTCCCAGTTTCTGGTAAATAATTTATCTTTCAATGACATACCCTCTGTTGCTTTTACAAAAACAAAAGAAATATCATTTTCCGCAATACTTTTCCAATCTATGACCTCTTGATAATGAGAAACATCAATTCCCTTTACAGGGTAAATTCTGCTTATTATCTCCTTTCTTGGAAAAAATAATAATAAACAAACCAAAATCAATAAAATAAATATGACTAAGAAACCTATCCTCTTCATTTTTTTAGTGTTATCCAAATATCTTTATTTATAATCAAATTTTATTTACTTTGCCTAAGTTTATTAAAATATGAATAACCGACAGCTTTTTCTCAACCACCTTGCTCAAACCAGTCCCGCTCCCTTAGCTCTGGAAATTGTCCGTTCAGAAGGTGTTTATCTGTACGATGCCGACGATAAAAAATATTTGGATGTTATCGCTGGAATAAGTGTTAGTGTGTTAGGCCACAGACACCCCGCCGTGGTTAATGCCATTAAAAATCAGGTAGATTTATACATGCATACCCTCGTTTATGGTGAATTTGTATTAAGTCCGCAGATTAAACTGGTATCCCTGCTAACTTCTTTATTACCTGAAAATTTATCCTCGGTTTATTTGGTTAATAGCGGCTCTGAAGCAACAGAAGGAGCCATGAAACTTGCGAAAAAATATACGGGCCGTTCTGAAATTATTTCAGCAAAATTTGCCTACCATGGCAGTACTCAAGGTGCGGCTTCCCTTATGTTTCCCACTACCTTTACAGAAGCCTTTTTTCCATTACTTCCTCACATTAATCATATCGATTTTAATTGTCTTTCTTGTTTAGACCTTATTACAAACAAAACAGCGGCAGTTATTCTTGAAACGGTACAAGCTGAATTTGGGGTGCGCCTTCCCCATGGAGATTTTTTAAAACAAGTTGCAGATCGTTGCAAATCGACGGGAACGCTACTCATTCTTGATGAAATTCAGACAGGTATGGGTAGAACGGGAAGTCTTTTTGCTTTTAGTCAATATGGTGTTAATCCTGATATTCTCCTACTAGCCAAAGGTTTAGGTGGTGGTATGCCTATCGGTGCTTTTATTTCCTCTAAAGAAATAATGTCAGGGCTTTCTGAAAATCCAGTCCTGGGACATATAACTACTTTCGGTGGGCATCCGGTAAGTTCTGCCGCGGCATTCGCTACCCTTCAATTTTTAATAGACAGTGACCTCATTTCTTTGGTTCAGGCAAAATCAGATAGATTTATCTCTAACCTAAAACATCCCTTCATTAAAGAAATCAGACATGCCGGCCTACTTATGGCCTTAGACTTAGATAATGCAGATTTGGTTCGAAAAGTGATTCACCTCGCTATTGGGAAGGGATTAATTACCGATTGGTTTCTGTTTAATGATCGTTCTCTAAGGATTGCGCCACCTTTGACCATTACCTTTGAGGAAATTGACGAGGCTTGCTCTATTTTGATGGAATGTTTAAATGAAGTAATTCCTTAAAGTTCTTTCCTTAATGATGCCTTGGCTATATTCAATTGATCCCTGTATTTTGCCACCGTCCTGCGGGCAATTGGGTAACCCTTTTCTCCTAATATTTGCGTCAGTTTATCATCGGACAAAGGAAGTTTCTTGTCTTCTCCAACAATTAATTCCCCTAATATCTTCTTCACCTCTATAGTAGAGACCTCCTCTCCATCACTCATTTGCATAGATTCAGAGAAAAATTCCTTCAATCGTTTAGTTCCAAATTCTGTTTGGACATACTTGCTATTGGCTACCCTGGAAATCGTTGAAACATCTAGTCCGGTTGCCGTTGAAATATCTTGTAATATCATGGGTTTTAGCTTTTTCTGATCACCTGTTAGAAAAAACTCATATTGATATTCCAAAATAGCATACATCGTTCTATACATGGTTTCATGACGTTGTCTTATTGCGTCTATAAACCAACGGGCAGATTCAATTTTTTGTCGTATAAACTTAACAGCTTCTTTATCAGACTGTGCACTCAATCCTTTCGTCTTATCAACACCGTAAGTCCTGAGCATTTCTCTGAAATGATCGCTAATTCTCAATTCCGGTGCATTCCTGGAATGTAAGACAACTTCAAGCTCCTCATCGCGGTTTGTTATGATAAAATCTGGGATAATATATTGATTATTGCTCGATTTGGCGTCGCCAATATACCCACTTGATGGCTTGGGATTTAATTTCAATACTTCTTCAACCGCTTGTTTTAACTGCTTTTCAGAAATATTAAGGGATCTTAATAACTTCTCGTAGTGCTTTTTTGAAAATGCATCAAAATATTTATCCACCATTTTATACGCCAATATCAACGCGTCTTTTGTCTGGCTTTCCTTTCCTGTTTGTTCAATACGCAGTGCTAATTGTATTAGCAAACATTCTTGTAAATCACGGGCACCAATACCTGGTGGGTCAAATCTCTGGACTTTTTTTAATACTTCTTCAATCTCAAATTCCGTTACTATAATATTTAACGAAAAAATTAAATCGTCCACTAAAGCGAAAGTATCTCTTCTCAAATAACCGTCTTCGTCGATACTCCCGATAATCTGCCTGGCAATAATCCTTTCCTTTTCATTCGAAAAAGTGGACAAGCCTATTTGTTGTACTAAAAAATCGTAAAAAGAATTTTCCAGTACCACAGGCATAGATTTTTCCTCCTCCTCTGGATTATAACCATCTCCCTGCAACTTATAGTCAGGAGTATCATCCTCATTATCAAGGTATTCCTGGATATAGTCAACCACCTCCATTTCGTCGTCAATCACAGGCTCATCCTCCGATTCTAAGTCACTTTCTACAGATTCTTCGGGGTCTTGGTCTTGTGTATCCGCTTCTACTATGTTTTCCCCCTCCTCAAGCGCCGGATTTTCTTCAATCTCCTCCTTAATTCTTTGTTCCAGCAAGGCAGTAGGAACCTGCAGCAGCTTCATCAGTTGAATCTGTTGGGGTGAAAGCTTTTGAATCTGTATCTGCTTCTGACTTAACCCTGTCCGCATACCTTGTTGTTCCGAATTATTTGTTTATTAAGCAAATATAACTATTTTTTATTATATGTGTATTCTTACCTGAAGACAAGCACATCTATACTTTAAACATTACATAAGGTTCTTTTGATTAATTTTATGTAATAAAAATTAATCAAAGATGAGTGATGTTATAAAGAACCGGATTCAATCTCTACGGATTGATATGCAAAAAAACAAAATAGATGCGGTGATTATACCTTCCGGTGATCCGCATCAAAGTGAATATATTGCAGATCATTGGGCCGTAAGAGAATGGATAAGTGGATTTACAGGCTCCGCTGGTACCTTGATTGTATTGGCCGATTATGCCGCACTTTGGACGGACCCCAGATATTTTATACAAGCCGACATTGAGTTATCCGGCACAGGTATAACGCTTCACAAACAAATAGTACCACATGCTCCAGAACATTTACCCTGGTTAGTTAAACAACTAACTCCTGGTAAACAGGTCGGTTTGGATTCCCGCCTTTTCTCTATACAACAGCTTGAACAAATTTCAGCCCTTTTTTCCGCACATCATTTAACTCTTTTTCCACAATATGACCCTTTTGACAAACTATGGGTAAACAGACCTGCTTTACCTGCTTCAGAGATATTTGAACATGATATTCATTTTTCGTCAATGAGCAGGGAGCGTAAAATGGGTTTATTAAGAGCTAAAATGACATCATTTGATGCTGATTATCTTGTCCTGTCCACTTTAGATGATATTGCATGGATATTAAATTTAAGAGGCAATGATATTCCGTTTAATCCTTTATTCTACGCGTATTTATTATTAGGGAAAGAAACCAGTTTTTTATTTGTCAACGAAAAAAAAATATCTACCAAAACAAAGGAATCCTTATCAAAGGAAAATATCACTATTTTACCTTATGAGACCCTAATGGATTCCATAACTCATTTAGGGAGTGATGTTACCTTTATCGTACACCCTGAATCGTTAAATGCTGCCATTTACAAGATTATACCTCCTGAAAGGTGCTTGATGCACCCCAATTGGATTATGGAACTCAAGGCGGTTAAATCGGAAAATGAAATAACGCACATTCAAAAGGCAATGCTTAAAGATGGCATAGCCCTGATTCGTGCCTTTAGATGGTTAGAAAGTGAAATAGAAAATGAGAATGCTATCTCTGAATTTGATTTTGCGGAAAAATGTGCCTTTTACAGAGCCCAACAGGCCGATTATAGAGGTGAAAGTTTTAATGCCATTGTTGGCTACAAAAGCAACGGTGCCATAATTCATTATCATCCTACTTTGGAGAATGCCGCTATCATTAAAAAAGGTGGATTACTTTTAGTCGATTCAGGTGGGCAATACCTGGACGGAACCACCGATATTACCAGAACCATATTTCTAGGAAACAACCCGCCATTACTAATAAAAAAGCACTTTACTTTAGTGTTAAAGGGATTTATTACTTTAGCCTCTGCCCAATTTCCCTCCGGTACCGTGGGTATGCAACTCGATACTTTAGCCAGGACCCCCCTGTGGAAGCAAGGTTTGAATTATGCGCATGGTACTGGCCATGGTGTAGGTTTTTTTCTGTCCGTCCATGAAGGTCCACAGGGATTTGCAACAAATCCGACTACTAGCAGGGGAACTACCGCGTTAAAGCCAGGCATGATTACCACCAACGAACCCGGAGTTTATATTGAGGGCGAATATGGCATACGGATTGAAAACATCCTGCTTTGTAAAGATCTTGAAAATGGCTTTCTTTCTTTTGAGGATTTAACCCTGTTTCCCATTTCTCAACAACTTATTGATTCATCTCTATTGAACCAGGATGAAAAAGAATGGTTAAACAATTATCATCGTTTGGTTTGGAATGGTTTATCCCCATTAATTTCTGATGATGAAAAAATTTGGCTGCAACAACAATGTTCTCCAATTTAAATACCCCCTATCATTACAATATTTCGTTTTCTATGAAACAACAAGATATTAGAGAGGCTTCTCTACCCGGTTTATCAGAATTACTAAGCTCCTGGGGGCAACCATCTTTTCGTGCCAAACAAATATATGCCTGGCTTTGGCAACATAACGCTCAGTCTTTCGAGGAAATGACGAACCTACCCATTCTTCTTCGGGAAAAGCTAAATGAATATTTTATTTTCCTTAACATTACCTTGGACAAACAACAAATTAGTGAAGACGGGACCATAAAAGCCAGATTCAGATTACATGACGGATTTAACATAGAGAGCGTACTTATTCCCGTATTGGATGAAAACCGATTTACCGTCTGTGTTTCCAGCCAGGTTGGTTGCAGCTTAACTTGTAGTTTTTGTGCAACGGGAAAAATGAAAAGAGAAAGAAATCTGACTGCAGGAGAAATTGTAAGTCAGGTAAATGCTATAAATAACTTATGCCTCGAGCATTTTAATAAGAAACTGACCAACGTTGTCTATATGGGCATGGGCGAACCTCTATTAGCTTACAAACCCGTTATGGACAGTATTGAAAAGCTAACATCGCTGACGGGGTGGAACATGGCAGCCCGACGAATTACTATAAGTACAGCAGGCATTGGGAAAATGATCCGGCAATTAGCCGATGATGGGACAAAAACTAATTTAGCCCTTTCTCTTCATGCAGCTGATGACGAGAAAAGAAATCAGATAATGCCCATTAATGAATCAAACAACTTAAAGGCTATCTTAGAAGCTATTTCCTATTATTATGAAAAAACAGGGAATAGAATAAGTTATGAATATATTGCTTTCCAGGGATTTAATGATTCCGTTGCCGATGCTTTAAATTTGGTTAAACTATGCCGGAATTTTCCAGTAAGAATAAATATTATTGAATACAATCCTATTCCCGATGCCCCTTTTGAAAAGGCCAGTGGAAATAAGATAGATATTTTTGCAAAGACTGTCCGGGAAAAAGGAATAATGGTAACTGTCCGCCGTAGCAGGGGAAAAGATATTGATGCCGCATGCGGACAGTTAGCCAATCAGGAGTAATTATTTACACTGGAATAGAATCAAAATTTACCAGTTTACCAAATTTTTCTATCCGCGCGTCAATGTCAACTTTTGAAAGGTTCAGCAATCTTTCTGTACTAAACTTTTCAACGCAAAATGAAGCCATTGCTGAACCGTAAATAATAGCTCTCTTTAAATTGTCGAAAGAAACCTCTCCGGTCATAGCTAAATACCCCATCAATCCGCCTGCAAAGGTATCGCCGGCACCTGTTGGGTCAAAAACCTCCGCCAATGGTAATGCCGGAGCATAAAATATATTTTCCCCTTCAAATAAAAGGGCACCGTGTTCTCCTTTTTTAATTACAACAAATTTGGGTCCCATTTCATGGATTATAGCCGCAGCCGTCACCAACGAATAGGTACCAGCCAGTTGCCTAGCCTCTTCGTCATTGATAATAAGCATGTCAATTCTTTTTAATACCTTTTTGAGACTTTCCATGGCAATATCCATCCAAAAGTTCATCGTATCCAACGCAATTAATTTTGGCTTACCCGCCATTTGTTCAATAACCGATAATTGAATGTCTGGCGTTAAGTTTCCTAACATTAAAAAATCTGAACTTTTATATTCTTCCGGAAGAATAGGATTAAAATCGGCTAATACATTAAGTTGCGTTTCAAGGGTATCTCGTGAGTTCATGTCATTGTGGTATCGTCCCGCCCAGAAAAACGACTTTTCACCTTTCTTTACTTCCAGCCCTGCCAAATCAATATTTCGACTTGTTAAGTCTTGCAAAACGCTTTCAGGAAAATCGTCACCCACTACAGAAACGATCCTAACTTGCTCAGCAAAGTATGAAGCGGCCAAAGAAATGTAAGTTGCAGCCCCTCCAATAGCCTTTTCAGCTCTACCAAATGGCGTTTCAATATCGTCAAATGCCACAGTACCAACGGTTAATAATTTCATTGTGATTTTTTTTAAAATTTATTGTGTAAATATTGCAATTTATTTAATAATCCTTCTATTTTTGCAGTCGCCTTTTGAAAATATCTAAAGGTGCATCTAACCTGCCTCAGTAGCTCAGCCGGTTAGAGCGGCGGACTGTTAATCCGTAGGTCGTAGGTTCGAGCCCTACCTGAGGCGCAAAAAGTCAACCTGAAAAGGTTGGCTTTTTGTATTTTAAACGCTCACCTCATAAACAGGGTTAATAAGATAGTCTTTATACCTCCTGTCATTATCATCTTTTAGCTCAAGCAAAAACGGACTGCCTAACCCCGTGCAAATTTTAAAAATTTGATTTATATCCATTATTAACTTTAGCTTTCTTTTCTTTAATGTATCTAATGATTCATGGCCTTTTTTTATAAAGTCTAATAAATCATTGTTTGAAATTTCACCCCCGTTTTCCACCAGATAATTTAGAAACTGAATCTGTTCATCCTCAAAAGGAATCCTGATTCCACTATAAGTAACTTGGTTTTCAGTTAGATTAAAATGAATGACCGGTTTTTCATTTCGCTGATTATTTTTTCTTTTCTTTAATTCTCTACTAAAAAAGATTAAACTCACCAGCGCTGCAATCATCAAAAAGAAAGGCCATAACTTATCAAACACAGTGAAATAATATTTTTTGGATATAATTAAGTTCTTTTCTAATTCTTTGAGCGGAACTATACTTACTATAAAACTATGTTTGTCCCTTAGGTCCTTACCTTGTATTACCAAAAGAATATTTTCATCCTTAGTATTATAGAACGTCCCATATTCTACTAAAGACTGATCAACAAGATGATCTGTTTTAAATTTTTCAAATGAATTTTTCGCTATATTTATTTTAACGATGGCATTATTTGGTCCTTTCTCAATCGCATAAAAATTCCCCCTTGCAAAGAAAGGAAACCGAAGATTTCTAATTCTCCTATCATCGTCTATGTATCCAAGTTGTTTCCATTTGTTTGTGTTCAGATCAAACCTCCAGACATCATTTAAATCCAAATTTTCCACATCTTCAAAATATGGCTTGTTTAAAGTATATCCCGAAGACATATAAAAGTAGCCCAAATTTTTATCTAACTGATAAACGACCGCCTGCCTGCCTTTTGGTAAATATTGATTAGAAGCATAAGGTCTTAAGAACCATTCATCGGTTTTATCAGAATATTCTGTCATATATGGTTTATACGAATAAAAGCCATACCCGCTGTAAAGAATAATTTTATCTTTAAACTCAAAGCTTGCCGCACCAAATTGATTTTTTTGCAGAAAGGATTTATCCTGACGAAGAATAGAAGAATCTTTAAAAAGATATACCTGACCACCACCGCCGGCAAAGAAAAGAACTTGCTTTGCATCGTGAATGAAGTTCAATTCTATAGGTTGCTTCAAAACCGAATCCAGGTCGTTCTTTTTGTACTTATAAGGTCTCCACCCTCCCGACACTGACAAATTAAATAAATAAAAACTATCTTTTGCAAGAACGATATAATCTCCATTTTGAGGATTGACCGCAATGTTGAATTGCTCAGAAGATAGAACTAATGGCTGATTTATGGATTGGCACGTAATGTCAGAAATGAAAAGGGAGAGCGAAAGAAGACAAATAAAAACATTTCTGAGCATACATCGAGATTTTTCGGTCTTACAAATATAGAACGAAAATTGGTCAAAAAAATATCCCATTATTTTTTAAAATAATAGGGGATCCCCTATTTCCCCTATTATTTTTTGGAATTGTAAAATTTGAAATTTATATTGAGGTCAAGTTAGATTATACATTCAAGAATTAGTTTTCAGCCAATTAAAAAGCCCCAGGGATTTACTCTGGGGCTTTATTTTAAAGTCTTTCATTTACTTGCCACTGTCTTCCTCAATGATTACCGACAAACCTTTATCCGTTAAAGAGTCCTTGAAAGGTTTTAGCACACTTTTAGGTGCCGTTTTAACGGTTGCCTTACCTTTCAGGTGAATCAATAGTGCTAACTGCTCTGCCTGAGCCTCTGAATGATTCAGAACTTGTATAAAACAATCTATGACCCAATTAAATGTATTATGCTCATCATTAAACACAATTAATCTGGCTACATTACCTGTATTATCGCTGTCTAATTCCTCAATCACTTCGGTTAAGATCAGTTCATCCGTATCTGCGTGAGAAAACGTCATAGCTATATAATTACAAATTTTGCAAGGTACTTTTAACAGCGTCAAAGTTCGGTAAATCTCCTGCACTTTCCAATACCTCTGCATATTGGATAATTCCATTTTTATCGACAACAAATGCAGATCTTTTGGCCACTTTTTTCATTCCCAAAACAAAATCTTCATACAGACAACCATAATCTGCAGAAACTGTGCGATTAAAATCTGCCAATAATGGGAAGTTCAAATTTTGTTCTGCTTTAAATTTTTCCAGGGTAAAAAGAGAATCTACCGAAATAGCAATAACTTGGGCATTCAAATTTTTGTAAGACTGGATATCATCTCTGGTATTACACAATTCAGTGGTACAAACACCAGTAAATGCAAGGGGGAAGAACAAAATGACTACCGATTGACCTTGGAAGTCTGAAAGAGATACTTCATTCTTCTCACTTGAGAACAAAGTAAACGAGGGAGCTGTATCACCGATTTTTAACATAGCAGGTTATTTTGGTTTAAAATACTATAATGACATTAATACTAAAATTGTTCATGAAAGAGCCTTTACGTTCCTATCTGGCATTACATTTTTCAATTATTCTGTTTGGCTTTACAGCCATTTTAGGTGCCGTCATATCTCTATCAGCCCTGCCTCTCGTATGGTGGCGAATACTCTTAACCGTTATCAGCCTTGGATTTTTTGCAAAATTAACATCCGTTTTTAAACAGGTTTCCACAAAAAATATCCTCTTTATCTGCGGAACAGGTGGTATTGTGGGGCTTCATTGGTTAACATTTTACGGATCCATTAAAGCATCCAATGCATCCGTTGGCGTTTTAGCTCTGGCCGCAACGCCTTTATTTACCGCTTTTCTTGAACCATTGGTACAGAAGAGAAAAGTAAATATCATTGAAATCATGCTCTCTCTACTTATTATACCAGGAATGATATTGATTGTGCGAACCTTACCGACAAAATTTTTAGATGGATTTTTGATAGGCCTATTTTCCGCCTTCCTGGCTTCCCTTTTTAGTTCGTTAAATCAAAAATTGACCTTGCTCTCGGACGCGATTACCATAACTTTTCTCGAATTGGGTAGCGCGCTCATATTGTTAACCATCGCTATTCCCTTTTGGCTAACTTTCAACCCTAAAGAAGCAGTAATTCCTCAGGGAACGAACGATTGGATATACATAGCTCTTTTAGCTTTTGTCTGCACCAGCCTGGCCTATTCTCTAACCCTTCATGCTATGAAGCAACTGAGTGCCTTTACCGTTAGCCTTAGTATGACGCTTGAGCCGCTTTATGGCATTGCATTTGCCTGGTTCCTACTTAACGAGAACGAACAATTAACAAACTCCTTTTATTGGGGAAGTTTGCTAATTGTCCTTTCTGTTATAATATATCCTATCTATAAATTCTATAACAACAAACGGATGTAACGCTTACTTACTTTCTTCCGTTGGAGCCACTTCTTCTTTTGTCTCCTCTTTTATTTCTTCTTTTACTTCCTCCTTTAGTTCTTCAGGATGATAGTATTTCTCTTCCTCCTGATATGGGCGGGGTCCGATTAATTTTTCGACATCAGATTTATGTAAAACTTCTTTGGACAGCAGCTCTTGAGCTAACATTTCCAATTCCGTTTTTTTCTCTGTCAATAAATTTTGAGCCCTTTCATATTGCAGTTGCAATAACTGTCTTACTTCGTCGTCAATCAAAGAAGCTGTTTCGTCAGAATAAGGTTTATGAAAAGAATCATTTTGCATACCGTAAAATGAAACCTGACCTACCTTCTCATTCATACCAAAAATAGAGATCATACTGTACGCCATTTTGGTAACCTGATCGAGGTCATTCTGGGCGCCTGTTGAAATTTTACTGAAAATCAACTTCTCTGCTGCACGGCCTCCAAAAGTCATACATATTCTATCGAGCAATTGCTCAGTTCTGGTTATGTTTTCTTCTTTTGGCAAATACTGAGCAAAGCCTAAGGTTCCAATTCCGCGGGGAACAATAGTCACTTTTACCAACGGAGCTGCATGCTCGAGGTACCAGCCGCAGATAGCATGACCCGCTTCATGGTAAGCAATAATTTTCTTTTCTTCGGGAGAGATTAATTTATTCTTTTTCTCTAATCCACCAATTACACGATCTAGTGCATAATTAAAATCATCTAAATCGACGGCTGCTTTGTTTCTTCTTGCAGCTATAAGTGCAGCCTCATTACAAACATTAGCTATATCTGCACCAGCAAAACCTGGCGTCATCTCAGCAAGGATAAAAGGCTTAACATCGTCTGACTTTATAATTGTCTTTAAATGAACCTTGAAAATGGCTTCTCTTCCTTTTAGATCAGGGCGATCTATGCCAATTTGTCTATCAAAACGACCAGGTCTGAGTAAAGCACTATCTAATATATCAGGTCTATTTGTAGCAGCCATCAAGATGACCCCTTTATCAGTAGAGAAACCGTCCATTTCTACTAAAAGCTGATTTAATGTATTTTCGCGCTCATCATTTCCACCCTGCATATTATTTTTTCCACGAGCCCTACCGATAGCATCTATTTCGTCTATAAAAACGATACATGGTGCTTTTTCTCTGGCTTGTTTAAACAAGTCTCTGACCCTTGATGCTCCAACGCCAACAAACATCTCTACGAAATCGGATCCTGAAATTGAAAAGAAAGGCACACTTGCTTCTCCGGCTACTGCCTTAGCTAGCAATGTTTTTCCTGTTCCCGGAGGGCCAACCAAAAGAACGCCCTTTGGAATTTTTCCACCCAGTGCCGTATATTTTTTTGGTGTTTTCAAGAAATCAACCACCTCCATTACTTCGACCTTAGCTTCATCCAAACCAGCGACATCTGCGAAAGTAACATTAACCTTACTATTTTGGTCAAAAAGCGTTGCCTTTGATTTTCCAATATTGAAAATCTGTCCACCGGGACCGCCACCACCACCGCCAACTCTTTTCATAATAAAAAGCCAGATAGCAATAAGGATGAAAACGGGTAAAACCCAATTTAAAATAGGTCCTATCCAATTTGTTTTGGTAACATAAGCAGGGTGAACCCAATTTTCTCTTGGAATCCCAGCCTTTTCTTGTACTTCTTTCAAAGATGAACTAAAAACCTCTACGTTTCCGATATCTATAAAATAATGGTTTCTGTCTGCAGAAAGATTAGACTTTTCTATATCACTATATTTGGATAAACTACCTTTTTTGATATAAATAAGCGCTTTCTGATTATTGACCACTTCAATTTTTTCAATATCAGAATCACGTATCATTTGTTCTAAACGATTTTGGGTAAGCTGTTTTTTGTCAGCACCAATCATCGTGAACATATTAATAGCTATGAAAGTAAGAATGAGTACTCCGTAAATCCAAAAACCATTAAAGCGGTTACCGCCATTTTCCGGGCTTGCCGGCTTTTTGTTACTGTCCATGCCAGGAGGCTATTTTATTCTGAAATTAAAATATACACGGGTTCAAACAATCAATTACTATAATCGTTGCAATCCGCAGCTTCAATTGTAAAAAATTTACTACAAATTTTCGTAAACCACTGTTTTTGCGTCACTCCACAAGTCTTCCAACGCATAATATTTTCTCATATCAGGGTGGAAAACATGCACGACGGTATTAAAATAATCGACACAAATCCACAAACTTGATTTTTCCCCCTCAACATGATTGGGCTTGATATCTAAAGTTTCTTTTACATGACGATTAATATTGCTGGCTATGGCTTTTACCTGCGTATTGGAAGTGCCTTCACAAATAATAAAAAAATCAGTGGGTGCATCATGGAGATGCCTCAAATCCATTTTTACTATATCTATTCCTTTAAGATTTTTGATGCTCTCAATAATCTCATTATTGAGGTTTTCCACCTCTTTATGAAATTTCTTTGGAGACTTTGCAATGGTTGTACTCAAAATGATTAATGTTTTAAAAAATTAAATTGGTAATTTTGAAGCAAGTTAAGAACTTTTAAAATAATAAAACTTGCATTTTAATAAGAATCAAAATATTGGTGATGCCTATCTTTTTTTTAATAGCATACCTTCTACTCACTCTTATGCAATGGAATTGCTTTCCCACAGTTTTCCACAGCACGGAACCGTTATTTCAGCCGATTTCCAGGAAGCGGGAAAAGGTCAGCAAGAAAAAACCTGGTTTAGTGATAAAGGAAAAAATATTTTATTATCCATCATTCTTTTTCCAGATAACATTGCTCCATCAAAACTTTTTCTGATGAACATGGCTGTTAGCTTGGCAGTAAGAAAATCAATTCTCATTGAATATCCTGTGCCTGAAAACATTTATCTAAAATGGCCAAACGATGTTTATATATCCAACAAAAAAATCGCTGGTATTTTGATAAAAAACAGTCTTAACTTTCATAAAGTTCAAAGCACTATTATTAGCGTTGGATTAAATGTTAATCAGGCGTCTTTTCCCGATTTTCTTCCGTCGGCGACCTCCCTGTTTTTAAATACATTCAAAGAAACCATCCGAAAAGAAATCGAAAAGAATCTTTTTGCCGCACTGGAAGAATATTTAACATATATTAACGAACAACCCGATTTACTAAATTTTCAGTACCATTCCTGCCTGTTAGGAATGAACAAAGAACATACTTTTCTTATTAAAAAAAATAATGAAACCTTGCAAGGAACCATCACTGGCGTTTCTGACAAGGGTGAATTAATAGTAAAATCTTCTTCTGATTATCAGTCATTGTACTTTCAACATGGAGATTTAATTTATCTTTAACATTTTACCCTTTTTACTATTAAAATCGAGGCATGAAAGTTCACGTACTTACTATTGGTGACGAAATTTTGATCGGGCAAATCATAGATACAAATTCTTCGTGGATTGCACAAAGACTGAATCTTATTGGAATGAAGGTCAGTCAGATGAAGTCTGTTTCCGATGAATTAATGGACATCAAATCACAGCTTCAACTTTCACTTAATGAGGTAGATGTAGTTATTATCACCGGCGGACTAGGTCCGACTAAGGATGATATTACCAAAAAAGCATTAGCAGAATTTCTACATGTACCCTTAGTTTTACATGAAGAAACGCTGCAGTTCCTCATTCGTTTTTTTACTAAAATTGGTCGTGACCCCAATACTATGGATCTGGTGCCACAAGCACAAGTACCTGAAAATACAGTTGTTTTACCAAATAAAATGGGAACAGCTCCAGGTATGTGGCTAAATACTGGCTTGGGGAAAGTTATTATTTCGCTCCCAGGTGTACCTTATGAAATGGAATATCTTATGGAAAATGAGGTTATTCCAAAACTCCAGACTACCTTCCCTTCCGAAATAATAATTCATAAAACCCTGCTGATAGCGGGTATTCCTGAAACAACGCTCTCTCAGCGTTTAGAAACATTTGAAAATGAACTACCCCATTTTATAAAACTCGCTTATTTGCCCGCTTTAAGTCAAATCAGGTTACGACTTTCTTGCTCAGGCGACAATAAACAACTATTAGAGGGCTTAATTATTGAAAAAACAAACCAATTACATAGCATACTGGGGCAGCTCGTTGCCGGTGAAGATGAAGACACACTGCCTGTCGTTATTGGACGAATATTAAAGAAAAATAATTACCAACTCGCTTGTGCCGAAAGTTGCACCGGCGGTTATTTAAGTCATCTTATCACCCTGGTGCCTGGTTCATCCCAGTACTTTAAAGGGGCTATCGTTTCCTATGCTAATGAAATGAAAGAAAAATCATTAGGTGTTAATCCAGTTACCATAGAAAAATATGGTGCAGTGAGCGAAGAAACCGTCATTGAAATGCTTCATGGTTTACTTTCGCATACCGGTGCAGACATAGGTGTTGCCATTTCAGGTGTCGCTGGCCCGGACGGTGGAACGGTGGAGAAACCGGTTGGCACCATTTGGGTAGCCTTAGGTAGTAAAGAAAAACACCAGACCTTCCTTGTGAAAGCAGGTAAAAACAGAGAAAAAAATATTCAGTATGCAGCTTACGTTTCCTTAAATTATTTACGTCTTTTTTTGTTAAATTGAATTAAGAATCATTTTAATGAAATACCTTGTATTTTTGCAGTAATTAACACGGATAAAATATCCTTATGACGCATTTTGAACTTGTCATGCCTAAAATGGGCGAGAGTATAATTGAAGCAACCATCCTTAGATGGACCAAAAATATTGGCGATTTAATTGAAATCGACGATACCCTGGTCGAAATAGCTACAGATAAGGTTGATACCGATGTTCCTTCTCCTGTAAAAGGTAAGTTAATCGACATCCTTTTTAATGAAAATGATGTGGTGCCTGTCGGTCAAACGATAGCTATCATAGCTACCGAAATGGGTGAAGATGAAAAAACATACATTTCTCAGGATATCGTTACCAATGAATCTCCCGTAAACCATACTGAGACATATTCTACTGATTATCAAGCAACTCCTCCCGTTACATCTATAGCCCCAATCGTCAAATCTAACCGCTTTTATTCTCCTCTTGTGAAAAATATGGCACTAAAGGAAAATATATCCTTCGAGCAGTTAGACACTATCACCGGCACAGGTATGCAAGGGAGAGTAACAAAAAATGATCTGTTGGACTATTTGGAATCCATAAAAAAGGTAGGTTCGAGTGACAACAAGGCCCCTGAAAAAATAGTTACCCGAACTTCAGGCGAAAATGAGATCATTGAGATGGACAGAATGCGAAGGCTAATTGCCGATCACATGGTTATGTCTAAACGAACCTCCGCACACGTAACTTCATTTGCCGAGGCCGATGTTACCGAAATAGTTCTCTGGAGAGAAAAAATTAAAAAACCTTTCGAAGCAAAATACCAACAAAAAATAACCTTTACCCCCATTTTTATTCAAGCCGTGGCAAAGGCTTTGTGTGATTTCCCTTTGATTAATATTTCTGTTGAAGGTGATAAGATTATCATTAAAAAGGATATTAATATTGGCATGGCCACCGCCTTACCCTCCGGAAATCTTATTGTGCCCGTTATTAAAAATGCAGACACTTTGAGCTTGCTTGAACTGACTACTAAGGTAAATAATTTTGCAGACCGGGCCAGAAATAACCAATTGAAACCTGACGAAGTTCAAGGCGGAACTTTTACAACTACCAATGTAGGTACTTTTGGTAGTATCATGGGTACGCCTATTATAAATCAGCCTCAGGTAGCTATTTTAGCTATTGGCGCCATAAAAAAGAAACCCGCTGTGGTTGAAACGCCTTACGGTGACCTTATAGCCATTCGACATCTTATGTTTTTATCTTTATCCTATGACCACAGAGTAGTGGACGGAGCATTGGGAAGTTCTTTTTTACGTCGGATTGTAGATTATATTGAAAGTTTTGATGGAAATCAAGGCTTTTAACCTTTTCAATATAGTACACCCATGAGTCTTTGCCGGTCTTTCGCCCTAATTATGTTATTTCTTTATCTTTACCCTCTCCACTCGTTAGCGCAGGGTAATGCCAAAAGATTTAATGAAGCGAATCAACTGTTTCAGCAAAAGAGATATGACGAAGTCTTAAGTTACCTACAGGTAGGAAAAAAGTTTTTCAAAACAGAATCACCTGAAATTACTTTCCTTAGTGCCGCAAGCTATTATTATAAAAATAAATTGGATGAGGCCGAAATAGAATTTGTTTCTTTATTAAAAACCAAAAATAGCCTTCAGGTAGAAGCGCTTCTTTTTTTAGGTCAAATTCGCTTTCACCATCAAGACTTTACCACCGCTTCTTCCTATTTAAAAAGTTATCTAAAAGCTATTTCTCCCTCGCATCCCAATAGAAATGAGGTTAGAAATATTATTAGACACTGTGCAACAGGGTTGGCCATTCAGTATCGTAATCCTTTAGCTGTGGTAGAAAATTTAGGCGCTCAGGTGAATACGCAGGGTGACGAATTTGCCCCTGTTATGAACCCTCTCTACCAAAACCGAATATATTTCACCGCTGCCAATTTAGTCGAGGGAAAAGAAGAGTTACCACAAACTGATATTTATTATTCTGCTAAAGAAGATGGGGTATGGGAAAAACCAAAATCATTTAGCCCCATTTTAAATTCGCCTAATCATGAGGTTGGTATCGGATTTAACCCCTCTGGACAGGTTTTATACTATTTTAGAGGAAATAATCTTCTCCAGGGAGCTATTTTTACAGATACCATCAAGAAATCAGGGAAATTTAAAATAAATCCGTTCTACCCGACTTTTGATCGGGTTTCTGCTCAGGCACCACCTCATTTTATTTCTGATAACCTCATTATTTTTGCATCAAATACCTTAGGTGGTAAAGGGGGGTACGATTTATTTAAAATAAGCAAACGGAATGGAATATGGTCAAAGCCCGAAAATATGGGTCCTGATGTAAATTCTGTATATGATGAAAATTATCCCTTCCTCGCACCTGATGGAATTACCTTATACTTTTCCTCTAATAATCCGGAAATAAGTCTTGGTGGGTTTGATATTTTTAAAATTTCCCTGAATTCAGCCCGGGTCCCTGAAAATATGGGAACGCCCATTAATTCTACAGCAGATGATACCCATTTTTCTGCCTCCAGAGATGGCGTAACGGCTTATTTTGCCTCTAACAGAAAAAGTGGATACGGCGCAAGAGATTTATACACTGCCTACTTTTTTGCTCCGTTGAGCGAAATGAAACCCCAAACTTTTACGGCTGGTATAGCCTATAAAGAAGATCAAAAAGTAGATTATTTTGAATTCAATGCCATAGTGTTAAATGGCGCTGAACATCCTTTGGAAAGTAGTAATAAACCTTACTTTAATGCCTTAATTCCTGTTTTAAATGAAAATGATGGTTTAAAGTTATTTATTTCTGCCTATCCTCATAAAGATTTAGATTTTGGTACAGGGGTGAAAAATAGCCTGTTCACTTTGGTTGATATTCATCGCTTTTTTTCACAAAGTTCCCTCAAACATCCAAACATAAGCTATCGCGTAATTTGTTCTCCCTTATTTGATAAAGGAAATCAAGGTATTTCTTTTCGTTTCTCCGGTGCCAAGCCCATGGATATGGCGTTGAATACAAATTTGCTTTTTGATGGGGAAAATGGAAATATAGCTCAAGATGCCCTTTGCTTTAAATGGCTTTTAAAAGAAATACCCTACACCGATATTCAAAATATAAATATTGAAGATATTAAAGGGCATGAAAACCTGCTGTTTGAGATTTTACCTGACAAAAACAAAATAGATATATATAGTGGATTATTTAATTCATTCGAGCTGGCTCAATGGTCAAATAATAAGAATTACGAAATTGTTGCCTTTTTGGACGGTGAAAAATTATCAAAAGAGCAAGCCTCTAAACTCATTTCAACCTATCCTGTTTTATCAGATTATATAAAGTAGTTAAAAAATTCAAAAATGAAAAAGCCACTTTTTAGTTCATTGATGGTGTTGCCGATGTTACTTTTCCTCTACTGTGGGAAAATAAATCCTCCCATGCCAAAAATATTTAGCGGAAAAATTGATGTTTCTACCATCAAACTTCCCGATGGTTTTAACATCGAAATTTATGCTGAAAATGTAGTAAATGCCCGGTCTATGGCCCTTTCCCCCTCAGGTGTATTATTTGTCGGTACAAGAGATAAAGGGAATGTATATGCGTTGGTTGACAAAAACGGCGATTATAAGGCAGAAAAACAGTACTTGATTGCTTCTAAACTGAATATGCCTAATGGTGTGGCCATTAGAAATGGTGATTTATACGTAGCAGAGGTAAACAGGATTTTACGATTTAAAAATATTGAACAAAACCTGGATAACCCGGGGGAACCAGAAGTCATATATGATAAATTCCCAACAGAAAAACATCATGGTTGGAAATATATCGCTTTCGGTCCAGACGGAAAGTTATATGTTCCCGTTGGAGCACCTTGTAATATCTGTGAATCAGAAGATAAAATTTTTAATTCTATCACGAGAATGGATCCCGATGGAACCAATATGGAAATAGTTCATTCCGGTATTAGAAATACGGTGGGATTCAATTGGCACCCTACTTCAAAAGAGCTTTGGTTCACAGATAATGGCAGAGATATGCTAGGTGATGATATCCCTGCTTGTGAACTAAATAGAGCTGAAAAAGATAATTTACATTTCGGCTATCCTTATTGCCACCAGGGAGATATACCTGACCCTGAGTTTGGTAAAAAATTTCCCTGTGATAATTTTGTGAAACCAGCTCAAAAACTTGGTGCTCATGTGGCTCCCCTTGGTATCGAATTTTATACAGGAAATAATTTTCCTGCCAGCTATAAAAATCAAATACTCATCGCTGAACACGGCTCCTGGAATAGGACTAAAAAGTCGGGTTATCAATTATCTCTTGTGACACTGGATGAAAATCAAAAGGCTATCAGCTATAAACCATTCGCTACCGGTTGGTTAAATCCTAAAAATGACGACGTTACAGGACGTCCCGTTGACCTGGAACTATTGCCCGATGGCTCAGTGCTAGTTTCTGACGATTATGCCGATGTTATTTATAGAATATATTACTCAAATTAAATCATTTTTATGCAAATAGCTGTTGTTGGTACTGGTTATGTTGGTTTAGTAACCGGTGCTTGTTTTGCCGAAACTGGCAATCATGTCATTTGTGTCGATATTGATGCAAATAAAGTGGAAAGATTAAAAAAAGGGGAAGTACCAATTTATGAACCTGGCCTGGATATAATTTTTGAAAGGAACACTAAACAAGGCAGGCTTTCGTTTACGACAAATCTTCCAGAGGCCATAAAAGATGCGGCAATTATTTTTTTAGCCTTGCCAACACCGCCTGGAGCGGACGGATCTGCAGATTTATCCTACATCCTAAAAGTAGCTAAAGATTTATCTGAAATCATTGTTGACTATAAAGTCATTGTTGATAAAAGTACCGTGCCCGTTGGAACCGCTGAAAAAGTTTCAGCTATATTGGAACAAAATTTATCGAAAAATCTATTTGATGTCGTTTCAAATCCAGAATTTTTAAGGGAAGGAGTTGCCGTCGATGATTTTTTAAAACCTGATAGGGTAGTCATCGGAACAAGTTCCGCAAGAGCTCAAAAATTAATGCGACAGATTTACGAACCTTTTGTCCGTCAGGGAAACCCTATTTTCTTTATGGATGTAAGATCTGCGGAGATGACCAAATATGCTGCAAATGCTTATTTAGCAACGCGTATCTCTTTTATGAATGAAATATCTAACCTTTGTGAAATCTTAGGCGCCGATGTTGACATGGTAAGGAAGGGCATGGGTTCAGATTCAAGAATTGGAAAACGTTTTCTTTTTCCAGGGGTCGGTTATGGCGGCAGTTGTTTCCCAAAGGATGTTCAAGCGTTGGCAAAAACAGCAAATGATAACAATTATCCTTTCCACATCCTTTCTTCTGTCATGCAAGTGAATGATAATCAAAGAATAATACTTGCAAATAAAATAATTAATCGTTTTAATGGTAATCTTAAAGGCTTGAATATTGCCATTTGGGGCCTGGCCTTCAAACCTAATACCGATGATATTAGGGAGGCTCCCGCCTTGTTTATCATTGAAAAATTGCTGGAAGCCGGCGCAACGGTTAAAGCTTTTGATCCTGAGGCTATGCCTAATGTTCAAAAAACACTCGGAGATCGTATTATTTATGTTAATGAACCTTACGAAGCGCTGATTGAAGCTGACGCTCTCGCTATTGTCACAGAATGGAGTCAGTTTAGAGCACCTGGATTTAAAATAATGAAACAGTTAATGCGTCAACCTCACATATTTGACGGTCGGAATTTATACGATTTAGACCAGATGACTGAGGAGGGATTCTACTATGAAAGTATGGGAAGATCGGTTATTTCCTAAATCATTACATTTTTCCTATGTTTCTGCATAACTTATCTTTTAAATCATTAACCACTAAACTTTACAAGGTACTTTTTATTTTGGTACTCTTAACAACAGGCTGCCATAAAATAGAGGGTACCAAGGCTGACGGGAAACAAGTGGTGATAAAAGATAAAAATGGATTGCCACAAGAGATTTACTCATTAAAAGATTCTTTACTCCATGGGGAAAGAATCTTATTTTTTCCTGGTTCAAAAGATACGGCGGTCTTGGAAACGCATGAAAATGGACAGTTTAATGGTGCCTACCGAAGCTTTTTTTTGAAAAATAAGATAAAATTAAAAGGTCAATACATCAATGATGAAATGGTTGGGCTCTGGTATAAGTATGATGAGCGGGGATTTTTGATTGAGGAGGTAACCTTTTCAAAAAATAAAGAAAATGGCCCTTTCAAAGAGTTTTTTCCCTCCGGGCAGCTAAGTGTTTCTGGAAATTATAAAAATGGAAATACCGAAGACGGTCCTTTATTATTTTATAATGAAGAGGGTAAATTAGTAAAAAAAATGATTTGTTCCGGTGGTATTTGCCGTACACAATGGAAAGAAAACCAGTCCACAAAATGAAAAATGTACTCTTTCTCTTCTGCTTGGGTATATTTTTTTTTGTATTTTGATTATCAATATTTTGTAAATAAAAAAGTTGAAAAGATTGAAAAAAGATTTTAAAAGGTTTAGCACCATAACCAAGTAAATACATGCAATTAAAAGTTTTGGGCAAATGGTATCTAAATTTTGATCATGAATTTGGGATTAATAATTTGGAATTATTTATATCCTAATCTGAAGAAAAAAGGTAAATTAAGAAACCTCCTATACTTCATAAATTTTTAATATTGAATCTAAGTTAAAAGCCAAAATTCAACAAATCATACAAATAGATTAAATATGATAGATATTTGGGGCATATCATTCAATGTTGAAAAAATTCCTCTAAGGGTTTTACTCTCCCAAACTAAATAAATATTCTATTGAGAAACTAAATCCATTATTGGCACAATAGCGACCGGAACGGATCCACCAATGTTACAAAAGCATTTTCAACTTAATAGCACTTAATAGTTGCACTATATCACCCTAAACACTAGCATTATATCACCTAAGTGGGTGGCGCAATGGCAACCGGATTATCCAACTTGCAGGTAATGGTCTTCAATCATGAGCCTGTTAGGTGCTGGCGGTATTTTAATCAGCCTTTGAAGCAAGCATGTTCGTTTTCATCTACTATTTTCAAAAAGTCGCTTAGTAAATTTACTGTTGGATTTGGTTTATAAGAGCTCCATTTTAGATTCGCACGCTTCCAATATATTTTCCAAACATTTTTGTTGTGTAAGTATGTTGCTTTGGCATAACCATGATATAAAATTTCTTTTGGATTATTCCATGCAGGTCTGACTTCATTAATAATTATGCTTTGATCAATTATTTCGTAATTAATATCAATTTTTTTCCGTATTGCTGGTTCGGGTCTTATCGATTCAATATAATTTTCCATTATCTCGATAATTTCTACTGATTTTGATATGTCTAATGCCATTTGATTTAACTTATCCTTTATTGATTGACCATTGAAACTAACATTTTGGCTATCCGATGTGACGACAATAGCAGTCGTGCGTTTGGTAGCCATTGTTATGGCTTCGTGAACATTTAAGCGTACATTAGTTTTCCTTTGGGTTTAGGGACTTCCCTACCCATTTTTATAGCTGTTTCTATCCAATCATTAATAACCATCTTTGCATTTGCAATGGCTTCTTCATAAGTTTCACCATCTGCTTTACATCCTGCAAGTTCAGGAACCTCGACTATGAATGAATCATCAGATTCGCTCCAAAAAATAATTAATTCAAACTTTATTATATTATCCATCTATGGCTGAATTTAATTTGTATTTAATAATGATTTCCCTAACCTGCTTAACTTGATAAGACTTTGCTTTACCATTTTTAGGTTGTATGTTAATTATCTCTTCAATCCCATCTTTAGTCAAAATATGATGACTTCCCTTTTGTCTCAACTCAAAACCAAGATTTATTATCATGTTCAGAAATTCCGGAAAGTCGATGTTCTGATCAGAAAGACCGTTCAGAATTTTTTGAATTATTTTGTCAAATTTACTCAACCTATAACCTATTTTAGCACTGTCATAGTTTCTTAGATGGTTTCTGATCCTTAAAAACCTTGAATCCCATGTCTCCTATCACAAAAATAGGAATTCCAGATGAGAGTTCTGAGATATTCATGGTATATTTTCCTTTTTACTTTTTCGAAGGAATTTATGTACCAGGTTTAAAAAATAATTTGAATTAGTAGCCAAATTAATAAGGTTAAATCATTTTGCTCAGCTCTTATTTCCTCTAAAGGATAATTTTATTTACCATAATCCAGTTTGTTTATTTCATATCCGGAATGTTAGTAGATACCACAGAAATTATCTTTTAAAAGGTAATCTACCATTGGATGTTACTGGACATGAATTATTTCACCATTTCCCGGGATGCACTATCCCTTCTTTTTAGGAAATTTATGGAAACAAAGTACTGGCTACGTTTTCCGTCAAATAGGTAGTGGTTATGGTACACGCAAACATGTTATAAATCTGGTCTAAGTGGCAGGTTTTATTAGGTTTTTCAATTAAATGCACCAATTATAAATTCCTGAAATTAGGCATTCTATTCGCACGATTGATTGTTTATTTTTTTACATCAGCAAAAAAACTGGTTGCTATGGTGCAACACAAATTCACAACTTATAAAGTAGGATTTATTTATGGTTTTACTTTACTGCGGCTGTATAAATTTTTTAAAAAATATGGGTTGAGTTTTGAGGGGGAGATTATCTATCTTTGAAAATAAAATCAATAAATTTCTAAGACAAAAACAAGACATTATGAAAAATGAAAGTTTTAACTTATTGATTTATAAGAATATGCATTATAAAAATTTGATGCTAATGTTCCTCTTCTGCTTGAGTATATGCTATAACGCATACGGCCAATTTCCGGGGGGGAAATCAGTTTTCAGTTTTTTAAGCTCCCCGTCCTCTGCAAGATTAACAGGACTAGGTGGAACCCAGATTTCGGTGTCTGATAGTGATATTAATTTGATTGGTGGTAATCCAGCTGTTTTAAATCAGTATATGACAGGGAAACTTGGGTTAAATCATTTTTTTTTACCCGGAAATATACAAAGTGGAAATGCTGCGTATGCGTTTACTATAGCTGATAACAAAACATGGTTACATCTTGGTCTTCATTTTATTCAGTACGGTGAAATGCCCCGAACTGACGAGTATTTTCAGACAAACGGAACATTCAAAGCAAATGAAAATAGAATGTCCGTCGGAGTCGCCCATTCCATTGATGACAGACTTCAAATTGGTTCTACCCTGTCTTTCGCTCAATCTTCCTTAGGTGAATTTGTTTCTTCCGCGCTGGTTTTAGATGCCGGCTTATTTTACACGGATTCTTCAAAGCTTACTACTATTGGAATTGTATATAGAAATGCTGGGGTACAACTTAATCCATATTTTTCAGGTAACAGCAAGGAACCCTTACCTAGTGATTTACAAATAGCTATATCAAAAAAATTACGCTATTTACCCTTTCGGTTTACGCTTCTTTATAACAATCTGAATCGTTGGAACGTAAGATATTACAATCCAGATAATGAATCAGCTAGGCTTATTATTGGAGAGGAATTAGCGGAACCGGCTCAGCTTGCCATCTTTGTTGATAATTTATTCAGGCATATTATTCTCAATGGAGAACTAATTGTGGGCGCAAATGAAAATTTCAAATTAAGAATGGCTTACAATCATAGAAGTAGAATGGAATTTGGTACTGTTGGCGTTGGTGGTTTAAATGGCTTTTCCTTTGGATTTGGCCTTAAAATAAAACGCTTTTCTTTTGATTTCGGCCGATCAATCTATCATCTGGGCGGTGGTTTAACCCACATAGGTGTTACTACTCAACTCAAAAAAAATATTTTTTGATCCAGATGTTCTTCCATCTACGAAAAAAAATAGTACTGAAGAAGATATATATCTCAGATCCAACGGATCGTTAAAATCTGATAATCAGGCATATAAAATTATAAATAAATTGCATTTTTTAATATACCTCGTTAGTTTTGAGTGAGTTAAAAGCAAACATCCAAATTATTTAATAAGGCAACAAAACAAATATTTTATTAAAAACCTATAAAAAACATCATTGAGTAAAATAGCTCCACATGGTTATTATTTTCTTGAAATTAATGCTAGTCGGGAAGTATCTCAGATCAAATGGATAAATAAAATTGCTTGGAAACTTTAGTAAGTTAAACATGCCATTCCAAATCCGTTATACAGATGACGGACCTTGATGAAAAAAATTTATGCCGAATGGTTAACTTAGCAAAATAAAAACGTTGCCTATTTTGTTCCACCATAAAAGAGGAAAAAATGCGGGAAAATTGAGAACCAATGACCACTCTTTTGCGTCTTATTTAATGTTACTCCCTTAAATATACCAATAGGTCAACCATGCAAAAATCAATATCTATTTCACTATTTTTTATTGCTTTCCTCCTCACGGTCGGTGCTTCTGCTCAAGGGCGATATACTATCAAAGGTGGCGACCCAAATGGCATCAATAAATGGTACATGGGCCGACAAATTGCCCACGTGATGAGCCATTTTGGTATAGATTGGCTTGAAAGACAGGAAAGGGAAATGGAGGAAAATACATCTCAATTATTGAAGAACCTTGATGTAAAACCTGGGATGATTATTGCAGACATTGGTGCAGGAAGTGGTTACCACAGCGCCTTGCTGTCAAAAAAAGTGGGAAATGGTAAAGTATATGCCGTAGATGTGGAACCGGAAATGATTGCCTACCTGAACAAAAGGATTAAACAAGAAAAACTGTCGGGAATTGTGCCTGTACTTAGTAAAGAAACGAGTGTCTCTTTGCCTGAAAACACAGTAGATCTCGTTTTATTGGTAGATGGTTATCATGAGTTTTCTTACCCTTATGAAATGGGTATTTCAATGCTGAAAGCATTAAAGCCCGGAGGCAAATTAGTACTCGTGGAATTTAGGTCTGAGGATGCCGAAGTGCCTATCAAAGACATCCATAAAATGAGTGAGGCACAATCTATTAAAGAACTCAAGGCAGCAGGTTTCGTCTTCGAAAAAAATATTAAAAATCTTCCCTGGCAACACTGCATGATATTTATAAAGCCAATAAAATAACCTACTGATTTATAATTATTTCATAAGATTATTTTCAAATATTAGTTCGCCGCTTTAATATGCGTTACCTAATTACGGCTTTGTAGTTGCTAATAATTTGTTCATTGGAAAGGTTGATACGAAATTAGTATTTTGAGAATAAACACTACGTTATGAGTTCTTCAAAAGAACATATAGTTATTTTAATAAAAACCACTACAAATGTTTATTGTGTAAAAAAATAGTAGGATAATTTGCTCTGAAATTATAGATACATAGCTTTTCAGGGTAAGTTAGGCGATATTTTCGCTCTTTTATGTCGATAATGTACTTAAACCTATACCATCTTTACCTTATTCATTTCCGTCTTTATCTGTTCAAATCAGTAGGAATTATTTACCCGTCCGCATCAAATTCAGCCATTAACATGCAACATTCTTCTTTATATTTGCTAAAGTTTCGGGATTAATATAAAGTTAATAATCAACTAATTATGAGGGTATTAAATATGCAAAAGAACAAATTTATTACTAATATCTCCGAAGTAGGTGGATATTGAATCGTTTCAAATTTTTCACTAAAAACCTCTATAAAACATTAGTTAGTAAAATAACTAACCAATGTTATTATTTTCTTGAATTTAATGCTGATTTGGAATTTGATCAGTTCTAACGGATAGTAAATAAGATAAACACTTGAAAAAAATGGTATGATAATTTGCGCCGAACCTCTAGTTATTTGCTCCATTCCATCATCATGTAAGGTAATATAGAACGGATAATCTCATGCTTTAAATAAAATTATTAAGTTCAAATTAGCCGTATCCTTTCTATTTCCCTACCTTTGTAAAACTTAGCCTGAAAAACCAAATAATTGTTAAATTTTATATTGAACGCCAATTCATTGGTCATTATACTTTATTTATAAAATTTCAGGAAATGAAAGTGCTAAAATTTGGTGGGTCTTCTGTTGGAAAACCTGAAAGAATTAGAGGAATTGTCTCTATTCTTAAAGATTATTACTTAAGTGGGCAGCCGTTCACCGTTGTTTTTTCAGCATTTGGCGGAGTGACAGATCAGCTCATTGAAATGAGTCAACGTGCTGCGAATGGTGATAACAGCTATCTTAATTTACACGAACAGTTCCGTTTACGTCATTTTGAAGCTGCCGAATCTTTACTTATTGAGCCCACCCGAAGTATTGTCATTGCTGAACTGGAAAATAATCAGGAAGTATTAAAAAATTTACTTCACGGCGTTTTCCTGGTTAGAGAAGCTTCTTTAAGGACCATGGACTACGTACTGAGTTTTGGTGAAAGAAGCTCCTCTTTTATAATTTCGCACGTACTAAAACAAGCGGGCATTCCGGCAGCTTATTTAGATGCGAGAAAAATAATAAAGACCGATAAGAACTTTGGAAATGCGAAAGTTGATTTAAACAATACTTATCTAAAAATCAAAGAGTTTTATTCTCAAACAAATGAAATTCAAATAGTTACAGGTTTTATAGGTGCTGGAAAAGGAGGATTAACCACAACGTTGGGAAGGGGAGGATCCGATTATACGGCAGCACTCCTTGGTGCAGGCCTCGATGCTGAGGCTATCGAAATCTGGACTGATGTAGATGGCGTTTTAACGGCTGATCCAAGGAAAGTACCTCAGGCATTTACCATTCATAAAATGACTTATGCTGAAGCTATGGAAATGTCTCATTTTGGGGCAAAGGTCATTTATCCACCAACCATTCAACCAGCCTTAACAAAAAAGATACCCCTTTACATTAAAAATACATTTAATCCTACTTTTGAAGGTACCCTCGTTTCAAATCATTCTGAAATGAGTGATAATCCTGTCAAAGGTATTTCCTCTATTCAACATATTGCATTACTTACCTTGCAAGGAAGTGGATTAATTGGGGTTCCTGGTATTTCTGGCAGACTATTTTCAGGCTTAGCCCAAAAATCCATCAATATCATTCTTATCACTCAGGGATCTTCCGAGCATTCCATTTCTTTTGCCATTCAACCTGATCAGGCACTACTGGCAAAAGAAATAGTAGAGGCATTATTTGAAACCGAAATCCAGAATGGGCTCATTGATACCTTAAAAGTAGAAACGGATTTGGCCGTGGTAGCTGTTATTGGGGAAAGAATGCGTTATTTCCCTGGTGTGGCCGGACGTTTATTTCAATCCTTGGGTAAAAATGGGATTAATGTGGCTGCAATTGCACAGGGTTCCTCTGAGTTAAATATCTCTGTGGTTATCAGTCGATTAGATGAGTCTAAAGCATTAAACGTAATGCATGAGGCATTTTTCCTTTCTCACACAAAAACGATTCATCTTTTTATGGTTGGCTGTGGTTTGATAGGTGGTACCCTTTTAAATCAGATTCTAGCCCAGGAGGAGTTTTTAAAGAAAGAACTTTCCCTGGACCTAAAGCTTGTCGGTTTAGCCAATAGTAAAAAAATGATTATCCGCCGGGAAGGTATTCCTTTAGACCAATGGAAGGAAACGTTAAATGAAATGGGGGAGACCAGCCAACTTTCAACTTTTGTGGAAGAAATGGAGCACATCAATTTACCCAATTCCATTTTTATTGATAATACGGCAAACGAAGAAATAACTCATTTTTACGAAGCGATTTTGAATGCCAGCATTTCAATTTCCACGCCAAATAAAATAGCCAACTCCTCTAGGTATGACAAATACGCCGCCTTAAAATCCTTAAGCAGAAAGAGAGGTGTTATGTTTCAGTACGAAACAAATGTCGGCGCGGGTTTACCCGTTATTTCCACCTTAAACGATCTGATAAATAGTGGAGATAGAATCATTAAAATGGAAGCCGTTTTATCGGGTTCTCTCTCTTATATTTTTAATACTTTTGGAAATAATAGTCATACATTCAGCCAAATGGTTGAAGAGGCGATGGCTTTAGGCTACACCGAACCAGATCCAAGAATTGACTTAAATGGTATTGATTTAAGAAGAAAACTCATCATTCTCGCCCGAGAAGCAGGCGCGAGGATAGAAAGCGATGAGGTAATTATCACCTCTGTTCTTTCTGAAAATTGTCAAAATGCACCCGATGTACCTGCCTTTATCAAAGCCTTAGCCGCTGAAAATGATACCTTTGAGCAGCTATTTTTAGAGGCTAAAGCAGAAAACAAGGTGCTTCGAATGGTAGCTAAACTAGAGGATGGAAAAGCCAGTATTTCACTGGAAAAAATGTCTGATACACATCCATTTTCCCAACTTAGTGGCAGCGATAACATGATTGTTTTCACTACCTCACGCTACAAGGAAAGGCCATTGGTGATTAGAGGGCCTGGTGCAGGGGCGGAAGTTACCGCAGCGGGTATTTTCTCTGAAATCATTAAAATTGCCAATCAACTCAATTAATCTTATGGAGATTCGTGTTTTTGCACCCGCCTCGGTGGCTAATATTGGGGTAGGTTATGATATTTTAGGCTTTGCTCTGGGGAGTCCCGGAGATGAGGTAGTTGCGCGATTTTCTGACGGAAAGGGGATGAGCATTGGCCAGATTACCGGAACGAACCGTTTGCCATTTTCGCCAGAAAAAAATACGGCTACTTTTTCGGCTCAGGCACTATTGAATTTCCTTGGAAAAAGCGAGATAGGTATTGAACTGGATATCCACAAAAGAATGCCCTTTGGCAGCGGACTGGGTTCCAGTGCTGCCAGTGCTGTAGCTGGCGTTTTTGCCGTAAATACTTTGTTAGGAAATCTCCTGACTAAGAAGGAGCTATTACATTTTGCCGTACTGGGGGAGCAACTTGCCGACGGATCCTATCATGCCGATAATGTTGCGCCATCTTTACTTGGGGGCATTATTTTAATTCGTGAAAATGCAACCCTTGACATAACTTCACTACCCATTCCCGACGATCTGGTAGCCGCGGTAATTTACCCTGAAGTAGAAGTTCTAACTAGAGATTCCCGAAATATACTCAAACCTGATATTTCTCTCCAAAAGTGTATTGCACAAACTGGAAATCTGGCATCTTTCATTGCTGGACTCTATCGTTCTGATTATGAACTGATTGGAAGATCTTTGACAGATCATATCATTGAACCTCAACGAGCTGTGTTAATACCTCATTTTTATGAAATAAAAAATATGGCTTTAAAAAAAGATGCTTTGGGTTGCAGTATTTCTGGTGCTGGACCATCTATTTTCGCCCTTTTTAAAGGAGAAACGGCTGCCAAAAAAGGAGGTATGGCAATGAAAAATATTTTTGAACTACACGGCATTCCTGCCACTTTGTACACTGGGAAAATAAATCAGGTAGGAGCCGAAGTTCTTTCTTAATAAAGATATATTCATGAAACTTTACAGCACGAAAAACAAAGCATTTGTTGTCGATTTAGAAAGAGCCATAATGGAAGGGCTACCCCCCGACAATGGTTTGTACATGTCTAAGATAAAACCTTTACCCCACACATTCTGGGAAAAGTTTGAGGAAAACTCTTTTCAGGAAAATTCCTTTCAAATAGCAAAACATCTTTTTGAAGGATCTATTCCCGACGAAAAATTAGCAGAAATTACCTACGACGCTATTAATTTTCCTGCGCCAAATTATCTCTTAAATGATAATATAGCTACTTTAGAATTATTTCACGGACCATCCTTAGCCTTTAAAGATTTTGGCGCACGATTTATGTCCAGAATAATGCAATATTACAATGGTGACAATAAACAAGAATTAATCATACTTGTTGCCACATCCGGAGATACGGGCGGAGCTGTTGCCTTTGGATTTCATCACGTTCCTGGCATTAGCGTTGTTATTCTATACCCAAAAGGAAAAGTAAGTGAGTTACAGGAAAAGCAACTAACCACCCTGGGAGGTAATGTACATGCATTAGAAATAGATGGTACTTTTGACGATTGTCAGGCGCTGGTAAAAGAAGCTTTTCTCGATAAAGATTTAAATTCTCAACTACGCTTATCTTCTGCCAATTCCATTAATATTGCTCGTTTGATTCCTCAATCCTTTTATTACTTCGAAAGCTACAGGCAAATATCAGAAAAAACAAGAAAGACCAAAGACATAACCTACGTAGTTCCGAGTGGTAATTTTGGCAATATTACAGCAGGTCTAATCGCCAAACAATTGGGCCTGCCTATTCATCACTTTATAGCCGCAACCAATGTAAATAAAATAGTTCCAGATTATTTATCTACCGGAGAATATGTAGCAAAACCCGCCATTAGAACCTTATCAAATGCCATGGACGTTGGAAATCCATCTAACTTCCCAAGAATTTTAGATATTTTTGAAAGTAATTCAAAAGAATGTTCCACGTGGAACATTGTAAAAAATGAAATTACGGGAATAGCCGTAGATGATACCCAAACGGAAAATGCTCTCAAGGAAGTATATCAAAATTACAACTATATTATAGATCCACACGGTGCGGTGGGATATTATGCGTTAAAAGATTACATGGAAAGTCATCCAAACACTTACGGAATTATATTAGAAACAGCCCATTCTTCAAAGTTTAAACCCGACGTGGAAAGAATATTGGGACGTACCATAGACGTACCAGAAAGACTAGCTATATTGGCAAATAAAGAAAAAGTGTCCATAGAAATGGATACAAAATATGATGATTTTAAAAATTACCTTCTAAAAAGGTTTTAGGTAAAAGAATTAATTGAACAAAGCTTACTTCTTGTTCAATTTGACTCAGGCTTTAAATTTTGTTGTCCTTATAATCATAGAAAACTATCCAATGTTTTCTATGATTTTTCCTTTGGTTAGGTGAGATACGAAAATTTATATACATAAACTTACTCTAAAGCAATTCCTTTGTTGCAGAGTTAATAAATTATACATACTTTGGTATGTAATACACCCAGTCGGCTAAAAACTTTAGCTTCATTAAAATTAAATTTGCAACTATCATGAAAAGAAGGAAATTTATAATCCAAAGTTCTTTAGGGATGTTGGTTACCATACCTACCATGAATTTAAGCGCGATGTTGGATACGCCTTATTTTACAACGGGAATAAAAATCGGTGAAATATCCTCAACCTCAGCCATTATATGGGCAAGATTAACTCAACGTGAGGCACGCGTAAAAGATAAAGGCATACTTCCTACCATTCTATACTGGGATGACTTAGTAAATGAATGGCAGAATGAAGACTATTTTGCCAAAAAGTATAATATGGGAAGGCCTGATAAGAAGGTTAAGGTCGTAATGCCTGAAGGACATACCATAGAAACCTTAGACGGGGCAGTTCCTGGGATAGCAGGTCAAATGATGATTAAATACCGTCCTCAAAACACCACAACATGGAAAACAACGCCTTGGGAAAAAGTAGATACTGATACTGATTATACTTTTCAATTTACGCTACAGAACCTTGCTGAAAATACAAAATATGAAATCGTTGTTCTGGGTAAAACCAATAATAAAGGAGCAAAAACCCTTGAGGGCAGCTTCATCACCTCTCCACCTAAGGAATTATCCGCTCCCATTCATTTTATGGTGACTACTTGCCACGAATATGCTCATCAGGATATTCTGGAAAATGGTGGATTCAAGATTTTCAATGAAATGAAAAAGCTGGAACCTCACTTTTTAGTCCATACGGGTGATGTTTTATACCATGATAGAATATCAAAAACATTGGACCTTGCTCGTTGGAATTGGCAAAAAATGAATAGCCTACCCAGTAATGTAGCTTTTTATCAACATATTCCCTGCTATTTTATGAAAGACGACCACGATACCTGGATGAACGATTGTCACCCGGCGTCTAAAAATAAGTTTATGGGGGAATTTACCTTTGAACAGGGAGCCAGCCTATTTAAACAGCAAGTGCCACATAGCGAAAAATCCTACCGAACCTTTAGATGGGGAAAAGATGTTCAAATTTGGTTATTTGATGGTCGTGACTACAGAATGCCAAATGAAATGCCCGATGGTCCTGATAAAACAATATGGGGAAAAGAACAGATGGATTGGTTTCAACAGACTTATAAGGCTTCCGATGCTACCTTTAAAATTCTGATTTCACCCACTCCTATCATGGGGCCTGATCGTCCACAAAAAAGAGATAATCATTCCAACTCAAATTTTAAATATGAGGGTGATCTAATTCGCGGATTTATAAAGGGGGACAAAAACACTTTTGTTGTGTGCGGGGACAGGCATTGGCAATATGTTTCAAAACACTTAACAACAGGAACTTATGAATTTGCTTGCGGACCTGCAAGCGATGAGCACGCAGGCGGATGGAAAAAGAATGAAATATACCCTGAACATGAGTATTTGAATATCGTTGGAGGCTTTTTAAGCGTACAAACCTACAATGTTAAGGATACGAAGCAAATTCAGTTTACTCATTATAGTGTCAACGGGGTTGCATTGAATACCAAAACCTTTGAAGCATAGCATTTCAAATTAATGAACCATACGTACTCATCAAATAATTAAATTTCTTAATGAGTACATTTTTTCAAGTCCTTTACAGAAAATTTATCCGAGATAATCTAGTATAGAAATTCTGACCCTTTGTGCGTATTTCAATATTTATGGCTTGAAAATAACGCTAAATAAACTATTTTACATCAATTTAACATAAAACAATGAGATGAAGCCTTTCTGGGAATTTATCAAAGGTATTTCGCTGTCAAACTGGTTATTCATAGCTGCTTTTTCAGGACTTCTGTTTGGATTAATTTATCCGGAATTAACCATGCATTTCAAATTCATCAATGATATATTTCTCCGACTCATCAAAGCGGTTATTGCACCAATCCTTTTTAGTGTTCTCATCAGAGCTTTAGGAAATGCGGAAAGTGCAAATGATCTGGGTAGATTGGGATGGAAATCGCTTTTATGTTTTGAGGTTTGGAGTACTCTGGCGCTACTGATTGGCTGGTTCACATCGCTTCTGTTCAAATCTGGTAATGGTATAAACCTGGATAGTCAAGAATCTGTAAATCAGACAAGTATGACTTTAAATGACTTACTTGTCAACGCCTTTCCAACCAGTATTATTGATGCCATGGCTAGAGGTGATATCTTACAAATTGTTATTTTCTCCTTTATTTTCGGAGTAGCCGCCTTAGCTGTGGGGGAAAAGGCAAAACCCGTTTTACAATTTACAGATTCTCTTGCAGAAATAGCTTTTAAATTCACCCAATTCATTTTTTTCTTAGCACCCCCAGCTGTATTTGCTGCAATGGCCATTACCGCATCTAGTGGACCAGAAACCTTAACAGGATTAGCCTCATTTATTTTCAGTGCCTGGATCGCCCAATTATTCTTTCTGATTGTTGTACTTTTTGGAAGTTTGATTGTTTTCAACATACCATTAAAGCGCTTTATCTATCATATAAAAGAACCCTTTTTAATTGCCTTTGCCACTACCTCCAGTGCTGCGGCATTACCCCAGACACTAACTAATCTGGAAAATTATGGCATTCCCAAAAAGCTGATTGGTATTGTGGCGCCGCTGAGTCTAAGCTTAAATCTGAATGGAAGTACTTTATATTTGGGCATGGCAACCCTTTTTGTCGCACAGGCAGCTAACATCCCGTTATCCTTTGATCAACAGATTTTAATCCTTCTCATACTAAAGATTACCAGCAAAGGAGTAGCGGGTATTCCCAGAGCTAATTTTGTAGTTCTGGCAGCGTTATTCCCCACTTTTGGGCTGCCAACAGAAGCGCTTGGCCTTTTGCTCGGAATAGATGTACTTATTGATCCCGTTCGAACCAGTGTCAATGTGATCAGTCACTGTGCAGCACCTACTGTAATTGCTAAGTGGGAAGGATTTATAATACCAAAATAAAATTTCATATTTACAAGTAATTCATATTCATTCAGTTGGTTTATAAATATGCTCCGTTTATACTCCTAATATTTTAATTTTAATGAGGATAAAGGTATATTTCCATACAGTGAAACTGAAATTAAAAACTTATTGATTATTGGGTTAAATAAGACACTTATTTATTCGTTTCAAAAATTTTTATGAAAACATCTATTATTATTTAGAGGTATGATACCTGACCAAGATTAATATCTTGATGATTTTTATGTTTGTAGTGAACTATTCCTTTTAAAAGGTCAGAAAAAGGTATAAGCACTAAAATAATGGCTTTAATTCATTTTGGCCGCCTAACATATCAATAGGTAAGGGTCAAAATTTGATTCGAAACTTTAATACCTAAATAAACTTCTTAGCCCTATCTACCAATTACCAAAGGCTAAAAAGCAATAACTAATAACATTTTCCTAACTTTACTTTAATTTTAGCTACTCAACTACTTGATCTTATGAAAATGAATCGCTTAAACCTTATGTTCCTTTTCCTTATATTAGGCTTTGCATCAAACAATGCTTATAGTCAGGGAGGAATGACAGACAAATTCCGTCAAATATATACGGAATTACCAACCCCAAACACTTACCGCACAGGGGGAGGAGCACCTGGACACCAATATTGGCAGCAAAAGGCCGACTATACCATGCAAATACGACTCGATGATGAGAAACAGCGTGTTTATGGTGAAGAAACGATTTCATATACCAATAATTCCCCCGATCAACTGGAATATCTTTGGCTTCAGATGGATCAGAACCAACAATCAAAAACATCAGATACCTATACTACAGCTCCTTCAAATATGAAACAAGGAATGAGCTTAAATCAAATTCAGGACATGGAACCCTGGTTTGACGGGGGCTTCAAGCTCGATTTTGTGAAAGATGTTTCAGGGAAAGATATTCCTTATTCTGTAGTAAAAACTATGATGAGGGTAGATCCACCAAAGCCAGTAAAACCTGGAGAGACTTACATATTTAAAATCAAATGGTGGTATAACATCAATGATCGTATCAGACTAGGCGGCAGATCAGGTTATGAATATTTTCCAAAGGATAATAACTATTTATATACTATCGCACAGTTTTTCCCAAGAATGTGTGTCTATGACGATATAGAGGGCTGGCAAAACAAACAATTTTTAGGGGCTGGTGAGTTTACTCTTGCTTTTGGTAATTATACCGTTAGCCTTACTGTACCTTCAGATCACGTGGTTGCTGCAACAGGCGTTTTAACAAACCCTAAAGAAGTACTCACAAAGGATCAGTTCACCCGGTTTGAAAAAGCTAAATCGGAACGAATTAACCCAATGGCTATTGTTACAGAAACGGAAGCAAGAGCAGCTGAATTGACCAGAGCAAAAACCGAGAAAACATGGGTTTTTCAAGCTAATAATGTACGTGATTTTGCCTTTGCTTCCTCCAGGAAATTTATCTGGGATGCCATGGGGGTAGCTCAGAAAAATGGTACCGTGGTTATGGCCATGTCCGCTTATCCTAAAGAAGGTAATCCACTTTGGTCTCAATATTCAACAAAAGCCGTAGCTCATACTTTAAAATGGTACACCCATCATACATTTGATTACCCATATCCGGTTGCATGGTCTATTCATACTAACAACATAGGCATGGAATATCCCATGATTTGCTTTAATGGAGGAAGACCCGACGAGGACGGAACTTATTCCGAAAGAGTAAAATATGGCATGATAAGCGTAATCATCCATGAGGTTGGGCATAATTATTTTCCCATGATTGTCAATTCAGACGAAAGACAATGGACATGGATGGATGAAGGGCTGAATTCCTTTTTACAATATTTAGCAGAACAACAGTGGGAAAGGGATTATCCCTCGAGAAGAGGTCCGGCATCCAATATAGTAGAATATATGAATGGCGATATCAACCAGATAAGACCCATAATGACCAATTCTGAATCTGTCTTTCAATTGGGTAATAATGCTTATGGTAAACCTGCAACGGCACTCAATATACTAAGAGAAACGGTCCTCGGAAGAGAATTGTTTGATTACGCTTTCAAGATGTATTCTACCCGCTGGATGTTTAAACACCCGGCACCTGCCGATTTTTTCAGAATGATTGAAGATGCTTCAGGCATTGATCTAGATTGGTTCTGGCACGGCTGGTTCTTTACCATCGATAAGGTAGATATTGGCCTGGACAAAGTTTCCTGGTATAAAATAGATTCAAAAAACCCTGAGGTGGAGTTACCTTACCAAAAAGGTTTGGCAGAAAGTAAAAGGAATATTTCAAGTTTGAGAAATGAAAAGGAAATCTTGAAAACACAAGACGAAATAGACTTAGGTCTTAAAGATTTTTATTCAACTTATGACCCATTCGCCGTTACACCTTTATCAATCAGTGAGAGAGATAAGGCAATGAAAAATATGTCTGAAGCCGAAAAAAGTGTGTTGTCAAGCAATAAAAATTACTACGAAATTACTTTTTCAAATAAAGGTGGTCTCGTAATGCCACTTATCCTACTTTTTGAATATACCGACGGGACAAAGGAAGAATTCAGGGTACCTGCTGAAATATGGAGAAAAGATAATTTCACCGTTACCAAAGTTTTTCCAGCAAAAGGTGAAGTGAAACAAATATCCCTTGACCCCTATTTTGAAACGGCTGATGTGGATTTGTCCAATAATTACTATCCTGAAAAACCAACCCCATCCAGATTTGAATTATTTAAGTCACGAGGTTTACCCGCATTTCCAAATCCAATGAGAAGTGCAAGACAACAAGGTGGAAATTAAAATAAATCTTTATTAAAAAACAAATGGAGATTCATCCTTGTTAGGGAATTGAATCTCCATTTGTTATTAGAAAAAATAGAATTATGCCGCTGCAACGGGAAGAAAACCTATCCCTTTACTCAAATATACAGGCCAATGGAAAAATTGGCTTTTCCAGTCCTTCTAATATTGCCTTAGTAAAATATTGGGGAAAATACGGAGATCAGTTACCACAAAATCCTTCCATCAGTTTCACTTTGGACCACTCAAGAACAGAAATGATTCTCGAATATAGCCCGAAAGGAGAGACGGATAAACATAAGACCATTGATCTGACTTTTACATTTGAAGGAAAGGAAAATAAAGCTTTCGGAGATAAAATAACTGCTTTTTTAACCAGGTTATTACCAACGCATCCATATCTCGGCCAATTAACATTCAACCTGTCCAGCACGAATACCTTTCCCCATTCTGCAGGCATTGCCTCCTCTGCTTCTAGTATGAGTGCTTTGGCTTTATGTATTTGTACCTTAGAAAATCGCTTGTTTCAAAACATGAATGAGGTTGAAACATTAAAAAAAGCCTCTTATCTGGCACGCTTGGGATCAGGAAGCGCCTGCCGATCCATTTATCCTCTCATCGCCTCCTGGGGAGAATCAGCGGCCATCCCTGATTCAACGAATTTGAATGGTACACCCCTTGCAAATGATTTGCATCCCGTATTTAGAAATTATAAGGATGCTATTTTATTAGTTAGCAAAAAGGAGAAAGATGTATCATCGCGGGCCGGACATAAATTGATGGAAAACAATCCGTATGCCACCGTTCGATACGAGCAGGCAAAAAATCATCTGTCACAATTAGTAACAGCCTTGAAAAATGGTGATTTAGATACATTTATCCAAATTACAGAATTAGAGGCCATGACTCTCCATGCCTTAATGATGTGCTCAAGTCCTTATTTTCTTTTACTTGAGCCAAATACCATCACGCTGATAAGAAAAATCAGAAGTTTCAGGGAAAATACCAACATTCCCGTATGTTTTACCTTAGATGCAGGCCCAAATATACATTTGCTTTATCCGGAAGCCCATCAGGAAAAAGTTCATGATTTTATAACCAATGAATTATCCGGGTATTGTGAACAAAATAAATGGATAGCTGACCAGGTTGGAAATGGTCCTTTATCCTTATTTTAAAAAACACCACCTTGAATATTGCGAAAAAAATACTTTGTCTGGTTTTCTCGGCGGTGCTATCAAGCGCATGTTCACAAAATCAACCTTTAGATAAACCAAGAACTAAACAACCTGCTTTTAGTAAGAAAATAGATGGCCTGATCTCTTTTACGGTGCCATTAATGAGCGTAAACGAGCTCTTGAATAATAAAGATAAATTTATTATTTTTGACGCGCGGGAAAAAGCCGAATTTGACGTTAGTCATATTCCTGATGCAATATATTTAGGATATTCAGATTTCAATGTTGGTAGAATAAAGAATATTCCTAAAGAAAAGAATATTGTTATTTATTGCTCTATTGGCTACCGAAGTGAAAAAATAGGTGAAAAATTGTTACGTTTGGGATATAAAAACGTCTATAATTTATACGGTAGCATTTTTGAATGGGCCAACGAAAAATATCCTTTGGTTAGTTCCAATGGAAAAACTACATATACGGTCCATAGTTACAACAAAAGTTGGAGCAAATGGGTTACTAATGAAGAAATAAGAACGGTTTGGTAATTACCGCAAAATAAAACAACATACAGATGGATTTATTTCAAAAGTTAATTGATAATATGGGGCCTTTGGGTCAGTACAAAGAAATTGCCCATGGTTACTATGCATTTCCAAAACTGGAAGGCGAGATTAGTACACGAATGACGTTTCGTGGAAAAGAAAGAATCGTTTGGAGTCTTAATAATTATTTAGGACTGGCTAATCATCCGGAAGTAAGAAAAGCCGACGCTGATGCTTCAGCAGAATGGGGTCTGGCTTACCCTATGGGTGCGAGGATAATGTCAGGTGAAACTGTCCAGCACGAACAGTTAGAAAATGAACTTGCGGCGTTTGTATCAAAACCAGCGGGTCTTTTGCTAAATTTCGGTTTTCAAGGGGTAGTTTCCATTATCGATGCCCTAATGAGCAGACATGATGCCGTAGTTTACGATATGGACAGCCACGCTTGCATCTATGACGGTGTTCGTATGCAAATGGGAAAGAGATTTCCTTTTGAACACAATGATTTTGAAAGTTTTAAGAAACAAATAGAGAAAGCTAAAAAATATACTGAAGAAACTGGAGGAGGTATTTTGGTTATTTCCGAAGGTGTATTTGGCATGAGAGGAAATCAGGGTATCTTGAAAGAAATAGCTTCTCTTAAGGATCAATATGGTTTCCGTTTCTTCGTGGACGATGCGCACGGATTTGGTGCATTGGGTGCTACAGGTGCCGGAGCTGGAGAAGAGCAGGGCATTCAAGATAAAATTGATGTTTATTTCAGCACCTTTGCTAAGTCAATGGCAAGTATCGGTGCGTTTGTTGCCGGTGAACAATTCTTAATTGATTACCTGAGATATAACATGCGTTCTCAACTTTTTGCCAAAGCATTACCAATGCCATTAGTTATTGGTGCTTTAAAAAGACTTGAGATTATTAAACGCGGGCCTGAATTGAAAAACAAACTATGGGCCGTAGTAAATAGATTACAAGGTGGACTTAGGGAAGCTGGCCTCGATTTAGGGGTTACAAATTCTTGTGTTACCCCAGTTTTCTTAAAATGTTCTGTAGCAGAAACTGCTTATCTGGTACATGACATCAGAGAAAATTTCAATATCTTTTGTTCAGTGGTAATGTATCCGATGATACCTAAAGGCATGATCCTTTTGCGATTAATCCCCACAGCAGATCATACTTTCGAGGAAGTAGATTTGACCATTGAGGCATTCAAAAAAATAAAGCAAAGCCTTGAAGAAGGTGCATATAACAAGGAGCTTAGCGAAGTAGGCGTTTAGTTAGAACCTAAACGGTTACAAAGGGGGAATTTGGCTTAGGCCAAGTTCCCCTTTTGCGTTTGTTAGGAAATCATGAAAATTGTCCTTTGCCAAACAGACCCTTTCAGCCTACATTTAAGTTATCAAAATGGTGACTATGAAATGGGAAGCAAAAATCATTAAACACAGAGGCAAAAGTAGAATTGCGGTACACTTTGAAAAAGATGCTAATATGATAGCACGCATAAAACAATTTGAGGACTCAAAATGGAGTCAGCAATTAAAGGTGTGGCACCTGCCTGATACTGAAGAAAACAGAATCAAATTTAAACTTGCAACGGTAAGCAGTTTATTACCAAGTGAGGAAGGCATTATTCAAATTGAAAAATTCCAGCAATGGTTGCGATCTAAACGATATAGCGAAAGTACCATTAACACATACAAGGATGCCTTGAAATCATTTTTCGTTTTCTTTAACACTTATACCATTGCTGAACTAACAAATGAAGATGTTATTAGATACAACAATGAATTTATTATAAAAAACAAATTATCAGCTTCTTATCAAAATCAGATAACAAACGCCATCAAACTTTATTTTAAAACCATAAAATATACCAAAATAGAGATTGATAAAATACATCGGCCAAAACGAGCTAAGGTGTTGCCCAATGTATTGAGCAAAGAAGAAGTAAAAACCATTTTAGAGGCGCATAATAATATAAAACACAAGATGATGCTAAGTTTAATATATAGTTGTGGATTAAGATGTGGCGAATTGCTAGCCCTAAAACCGATACATATAGATTCAAAGAGAAATATTGTAGTATTGAAAAATGCTAAGGGTCAAAAAGACAGAATAGTACCCCTTAGTCTTAAAATATTAGAGATGTTACGTAATTATTATAAAGCATTCAGACCTACTACTTATTTATTTGAAGGCCAAACAGCGGGTATGACTTATGATTCCAGGAGTTTACAATTAGTATTAAAACAAGCATTGAAAAAAGCGGGAATTACAAAACCCGTTACTTTACATTGGCTCAGACATAGTTATGCGACGCATCTTTTGGAAAGTGGCACTGACTTGCGCTATATTCAAGAACTATTAGGTCACAGTAGCAGCAAAACTACTGAAATATATACTCATGTTAGTACCAAAAGCATACAACAAATTAAAAGTCCATTTGACGATTTATAGAAAAATAGTATTTATATTTAGATACAAAAGCGAAATAAACCTTCGCTAATACAACCAAAACTAGGTGTATAGGCGAAAGTTTGTTTCGCCTATATGGTAGTTATGCGTCACTCTAAGAAACACCCAACGTAAATGAACTATCAGACATATAAACCGCATAAAGACTTAGAAACCATAGTCAAATTTTACTGGACTTTGGAAGTGCCTTTTGACCCAAAAAATCAAAAGCAGAAAATCGTACCTGACGGCGGCATAGAAATGACCTTCAATTTTGGCGACAATATTAAAAGATTCACTTCGGAGACTGACTTCATCCTTCACCACAATGCAATGGTAATGGGACAGAGAACTAAATCATTTGACATTTTGCCTACCGGAAAAGTTGAGACTTTCGCAATCTGTTTCTATCCTATTGGGTTTGCAAACTTCGTGACAATGCCTCTTGAGAACTTGGTTGACAAGGAAACACCTATTTCAGAACTTTTCGGACAAGTAGAGGCCGACATATTGGAGCAACAAATGATTCAAGCTGCTGATACCAGACAGAGAATTGACATTATTGAAGCCTTTTTCCTGAGAATGCTTATTGAAAAAAATACGATTAGCAATATCGTAAAATCAACTGTTGATGCCCTAATAAAAACAAACGGAACAACTCATATAAGTGTTCTTTTGAAAGATGAAATTTCAAAAAGAAGACAACTTGAAAGACATTTTAAAAAACAAATTGGCATTAGCCCAAAGCAGTTAGGCAAAGCTATTCGACTGCAAGCAACATTAAATTTGTTGCTCAATAAAAAATCAGAAACACTGACAGACATTGCTTACGAGAGTGAATATTTCGACCAAAACCATTTCATAAAAGATTTTAAAGACCTTGTTGGAGTTACACCAAAGGAGTTTTTAGACAATGAGCATATGGCGTTATCTGCACTTTTCTATAAATAAAATTTTGAAGTGTCGCATTTCTACTATTTTGACTTCTTTGTAACTTATAACTTTGTACTCGAATTTAAATTTAAACATCAATGACAGTCAAAAGAATAATTTTAGCTTCGATGGTTTCTGCAATGTGTTTTGTTTCGTGCAACAATTCACGCAAGACAAATTCTGAACCAACTACAAAAGACACTTTAACAAATTCAAAAGCAATAGATAGGAAAAGTTACATTTCAATGTTTGAAATTCCAGCAACGGATATTTCACGAGCAATTAAGTTTTATCAAGCATTGTTGGACATCAAAATAGAAAAAATGGATGTTGAAGGAATGCAAATGGGGATTTTACCATATGAAGGACAAATGGTAACAGGTGTCATAATTCAAGCAGACGGATATAAGCCATCAGCAGACGGAGTAACAATTTACTTAAACGCAGGTGAAAATCTGCAAGTAGTTCTTGACAGAGTTGAGAAAAATGGCGGACAAATAATATTACCTAAAACAGCTCACGCAGACGAAAGTGGGTACTTTGCAATTTTCCTTGACTCGGAAGGAAACAAAATGGCTCTTAACTCACCGAAATAACGGAGAAAGAAAAGAGCGAACGCATAACAGCGGTTTTGCGTCAGGCGGGTTTCGTGCTTCGTTTGACGCATTTTGCGTATATTTGAGTTCGGTTCTTCGTATCAAGTGTAGTGCTATAAAGCCCGCCCGAACGCAAAGCCGCAAACCGTTAGCGGCTATTTTGAAAGACCCGAAAATTTAAAACGAAAACGAAAAATGTACATTCCAAAAGTAAACATAGCGACAGATAAAACAGAAATTATTGAGTTTATGAAACGGTTTAGTTTTGCGACTATTATAACCTCAAAAGACAATTTTCCTACTGCAACACATTTACCATTTGTTGTAACGACCAAAGACGACCATGTAGTTTTGACTTCACATTTTGCAAAAGCTAATGAGCATTGGCAAGACATTGAAAACAATTCTGTTTTGGTTATTTTTAGCGAACCCCACGCCTACATTTCGACAAAAAACTATGACAAGGAACTAAATGTACCGACTTGGAACTACATTTCAATTCACGCCTATGGACAAGGGAAAATAATAACTGAACAAGAAAAGACTTTTGAAATTCTTGAAGCGACAATTGACAATTACGAAACGGAATATCGGCAACATTGGGACAATTTTCCAGAAGAATATAAATTAAAAATGTCAAAAGGAATTGTTGCATTTGAAATCCTTGTCACAGACTTACAACCTAAAAAGAAATTGAGCCAAAATAGAACAGATACGGAACAGAAAAAAATCATTGAAACTTTATCAAACAGCAAGAACACTAACGAAATAATCATTGCAGAATATATGAAGGAGAACTTAATTAACAAATAAAAAACAGCCGCTAACAGCTAGAGTTTCGTGGCGCCCAGCGGGCATGCCATGAAACTCCCGTTGAACGTGACCGGTTTTTATGGGGTTGTCGTGAATTGATTTTAAATTTTTGTCGATGACTCTTGAGGGTCCTCTTTTTTTTGCGGTAGTTTAACGCGCT
>CANMVX010000015.1 GCA_947501115.1 Haliscomenobacteraceae bacterium | reverse complement strand
TTTATTTTAAAAATAAGTATTACCGAAAAGATATTGGATTTGACTTATGATTATTTTCAAACAATCTTTCTCTTAATAATTCGTTATCATCGGTAATTTGTTTTCGTTTTTAACTAGTCAGATATATTTTTTAGTTTTGTTCTTTCAAAAATGAAAAATTATCACTTAAACTATACCTTGCCATGTATTTCCATAAAATCAATTTTCTCTCTGTTTTATTTTTAATCTTATTTTCAGGTTTTGCCAGCGCTCAAAATGAAGAAGAGGTATTATTTACCGTAAATAATAATCCTGTTACCGTTGGTGAATTCAAATACATTTACGCCAAAACAAATGGAGCCAATGCAAATTTCACCAAAGCCTCCTTACAGGAATACCTGGATTTATACACTAAATTTAAATTAAAAGTAGAAGAAGCAAAGGCACAAAAAATAGGTAATTTACCTGATATAAAAGAGGAACTACTCGGTTATCGAAGACAACTTTCCGATGCATATATACTGAATAAAGAAGTGACAGGAAGGCTGATTAGAGAGCTCTATGACCGTTCTTTAGAAGATATTGATATTAGTCATATTTTATATACTATCTCCGATAGCGCACCTAAAGATGATTCCTTAAGTGCCAACAGGTTTTTGATGGATCTTTATGCAAAACTAAAAAATGGTGCTGATTTTGAAGAATTTGCAAGGAATTATAGTTTGGACAGGTCATCGAAGACCAATAGTGGCCATATCGGATTTATTAACGTTCCTTTCCCTAATGGGTTTTACGATCTGGAAACAGCCGCTTATTCAATGGCCCCCGGGGACATTTCTTTGCCCATTTATACACCCGCAGGTCTTCACCTATTAAAGGTGAATGCCAGACGTCCAGCCCGCGGCGAAATAGAAGGTGCACATATTTTGATAAGAAAATCAGGTGAAGGTGAAAATCCTTTTACTCCTAAAAATAAAATAGATAGTATTTATGCCCTTTTAAACGCCGGTACAAGTTTTGAAACGCTGGCAACAACCTTTTCAGAAGATGACAAAACGGCAAGTAAAGGCGGATACATAGGCGTTTTCGGAATTAATAAATTTGAACAGGCCTTTGAAGATGCGATTTATAAACTTGAAAAAGATGGAGAATATAGTCAGCCCGTGCAAACCAATTTAGGCTGGCATATCATTAAACGTATTTCCAGAAAAACCATCCCAAATTTTGAAACGTCAAAATCAAATCTGGAGGCAGCTGTTCGTCAGGATTCACGCTATGCTTTTGCTAAGGAAAATATGTTTAACCAGATTCGATTAAATGCCGGCTTTGTTGAAAATAAAGGAGCACTCGATCAGTTAGTGCCTTTTGTAAACGATACATTCTACACTTTCCGTTGGAAAATACCAGCTCAATTGCCAGCAGAGAATTTATTTACTTTGGCAAATCAGACCTTTACTCTGTTAGATTTTGCTCAGTATCTTGAAAAATCTGCCCGATTACGCTTCAGATTGAATCAACAAGATCCTGTTCCTTCCATGTTGACAAAATTATATGAAGACTATTTAGAGAACGAAACATTAAAACTGGAGGAAAGCCAGTTAGAAAAAAAATATCCTGAATTCAGACACCTTTTAAGAGAATATGAGGAAGGCATTTTACTTTTCGAAGTTACCAGACAAACCGTTTGGGATAAAGCAAGTCAAGACTCACTGGGCCTCGCTAACTTTTATAAGTTGGTTCAAGGAAAATACACCTGGAACGAAAGAGCGTTAACTACCCGCTACACATTGAAAGCTTCAGCAAAAGAGCAAATTGCTCAAATTCGCGATTTCGCAAAAACACATAAAAAGAATGAGGTTCTCATTCGCTTTAATAAAGACGATAACCAGATACTTAGTGCTGAAGAGGTTACCATAGAGAAAGGAAAATCTATCGAAGCGGGTCAATTGGGTACGCAATGGAAGTCTGGCATAGTAACTAATGCTGCGCTGAACCCAACATCAACCGATATGGAATTTTATAAAATTGAAAAGATTTTACCTGTTAGTACTAAAGCACTCGATGAGTCGAAAGGTTATATCATAGCAGATTATCAAGATTTTCTTGAAAAAGAATGGGTTGATAGTCTAAGAAAAAAATATGCTGTTCAGATTTCAAAAGCCGCTTTTGAAAGCCTTATTAAACAATGATTTCTTTAATCAAATTTTTATTGGTTTGTCTTGTTCTTCTTGGTTACTCATGTAGCGAGGATATCCAAACCAATAATGGCAACTTTCTACTGGCTCGCGTTTATAATAAATCTTTGTATATTAAAGATTTAGAAGGAATGTTTCCTCCTGGAACTTCCGCTTATGACAGCTCTCTCATTACCAATGCCTATACCCAACGCTGGGTTAGAGAAGCTGTTTTACTGTATGAAGCTGAAAATAATCTTCCTAAAGATTTAAACATTGACAGGCTGGTGCGTGATTACAGATCTTCCTTAGTTCGCAATAATTATGAGCAGGTTCTATTAGAGCAGTTGATGGAAACTGAAATATCTAGACCAGAACTTGCTAACTTTTATGATAAAAATAAGATTCAATATCAATTAGATAACCCTATCGTAAAAGCAAACGTTGTCGTTGTCCCAAAGATTATTTCAGTAAGAGATAGTTTAAAATATCTTTGGAAAAATGCAACGGACGTTAATCTGGCACGGTTAAAAAATATTTGTGAAGAATACGAATTAGCTCATATTCTTGACGGAAGTAAATGGAACGAATGGGAAAATTTAGCCGTTTATCTGCCAAGAAACATAGGTTTTGAGGAGTTTTCCAGAAAAGGAAAGGACTTCAGTATTCAGGATGGTGAATTCGAAGTTTGGGTAAAAATACTAGATAGTAAAAAACCTCAAGAAATTCCTCCCATAGAATATGTAGAGGAACAACTCAAAAGAATGCTTCTTTTAAGCAGAAAAACAAAATTGCTCGAAGAGAAAAAAGAAGATATGTTTGATATTGCTAAACGGAAAGGTCAGATTGAAATTTTTTATCTAAAGTAAATTTTTAGTGTCCTCTTAGGTAATTAACCAACTATTCCTTTCATCTTTGTATCTTTTTAGATAATAACCTTATTTATGTTAAAATATATTCTATCTCTATTTCTTGCCGTTCAGTGCTTTATCAGTTTTGGTCAAGTACAAGTAATGGATAAAATTATTGCTACCGTAGGCGGTGAACTTATATTGCTTTCTGAATTGGAGGAACAATTTGCCCTTGCTATGTCTCAAAAGAGTGATATACCTCAGAACGCCCGTTGTGAAATTTTAGAGCAATTACTAACCAGTAAGTTATTGATAAATCAGTCTAAACTGGATAGTATTGAAGTAGGTGATGATGAAGTAGAAAATCAACTAGCCGCAAGAATTGATAGAATTTTATCCTTCATGAATAATGACATCAAGCAATTTGAGGAATACTACGGCCAGTCTGTAAATGATGTAAAGGAACAATTTCGAACTGATTTAAAAAATCAGCTTCTATCCGAAAAAATGAGAGGTGAAATCATGAAGGATATTACCATCACTCCCTCTGAAGTAAAATCATTTTTCTCCAAAATACCAAAGGATTCACTACCCTACTTTAACTCGGAAGTCGAAATTGGTGAAATTGTTATCGTCCCTAAAGTAAACGATACTCAGCGCCAGATAACTATGAATAAACTAGAAGGAATCCGCAAAAGAATTATTGAAAATAATGAAGATTTTGCAGTGCTGGCTGGAAAATTTTCCGCAGACGGATCGGCCCAAACAGGAGGTGATTTAGGTTGGGCCACCAGAGGAAAATATGTTCCCGAGTTTGAAGCGGCCGCCTATAAACTTGAAATAAATGAAATTTCCGATATCGTTGAATCTCAATTTGGTTTCCACTTAATTCAATTAATGGGACGCAGGGGTAATAGTATCAATGTGCGTCATATTCTTTTAAGACCTGAAATTACAGAGGAAGATTTCGATTTAGTTAGACGAAAACTAGATTCAGTTCGTACCCTTATCCTTAAAGATTCTATTTCATTTTCCTTCGCGGTTAAAAGATTCTCTTATGACAAGGCACAATCCTATAATAATGATGGAAGAATGGTTAATCCTGTTACAGGAAATACGTTCTTCGAAGTAGGTGATTTAGACCCGGATATTTATTTTGCTATTGATACGCTTAAAGTCAAAGGTATGACGGCACCTCTTGAATTTAGAGATCCATCTGGAGAAGTTCAGTTTCATATTATTCAGCTTCAGTCAAAAACACCTCCCCATAAAGCAAATTTGCTTCAGGATTACTCTAAAATCCAAAAAGCATCTATCGAATCAAAGAAAAATGAATATATAAATTCGTGGATAGACGACAAAATAAGTACAACCTTCATTAGATTAGAACAAAAGTATTCAACTTGTCCAAACCTGGATATATGGATTAATCAGAGTAGAGGCGCCAATTAACACATATCAAGAAATTTACATATATTAAAAATAAAGCCAAGGCATTACACCTTGGCTTTATTTTTTGGCTCAACCGCCATTTTCAATAAAAGTACACTTAATAGCAGAAAGGCAATTAATCCAACGATATCACCTGTTGACCCCATCGCATTTCCCCAACCTGTATTAATTTTAGACATGAGCGAAACGGGATTACCCTGCGCATCATTACCTATATTAGTACCCATAAAAATGGCGACTAAAATACCAGTAAGTGCCCCGCCGGCAATCAACCCAGAACTAAATAATGCACCTGGACCAATTTCAGAATCATCCTTTTTCTTATTAAATTTATCAGCGATTAGTTTAATCAATCCTCCCATAAAAATGGGAGAAGTAGTTGAAAGAGGTAGATAAGCACCTACGGCAAATGCAAGAGAGCTAATACCACACAATTCAACCATTGCTGCAATACCCATGCCGGCTATAACCAGTCCCCATGGTAATTGCTGATCCAATAATCCCTTAATTACCGTAGCCATCAGGGTTGCCTGTGGTGCGGGAAGAGGGTTTGGATGTGCTGCAGTAGCTTCACCAATACCCAACGTTCGCTCCAATAACAACAGCGTAAAGCCAATAGCTACCACCGAAGCCAGAACACCTATCAGTAATCCAATTTGTTGTCTCCAAGGTGTCGCACCCAGCAAATAACCTGTTTTCAAGTCCTGGGAAGTAGCCCCCGCATTCGCTGCTGCAATACAAACCATTGAACCTACGACTAATGCCACCGATTGATAGGCAGAATCGGTCCAGCCAATACCTAAAAAAATCAAAGCCGTAGCCATTAAGGTAGCTATGGTCATACCGGACACCGGATTGGAAGAACTTCCAATGAGCCCAACAATCCTTGAACTAACAGTGACAAAGAAAAATCCAAAAACGAGGATTAACAGCGCGGAAAAGAAGTTAGTAGGCAGATTAGGCAAAACCATCATCAAAACCAATAAAACCAGACTTCCAATCAACACAAAATATAAAGGTAAATCTTTCTCTGTTCTAGGTATTGACTCACTACGCTCAGTTGATTTTCCTTGCACTTTAAAGTCTTTTAAAGAATCTCTGAAAGCATTAACAATCGTTGGAAGAGACTTAATCAGCGTAATGATTCCTCCAAAAGTTACGGCACCAGCACCAATGTATCGAATATACCGGCTCCAGATTTCATCGGGAGACATATCACTAATCAATTTTACCGTTTCCGGCGCAAAAGGAACCGTTAAACCCTCTCCGATGAGTGTAATGAGCGGAATAAGTACTAACCAGGAAAGAACGCCTCCAGCCACCATGACCCCGGCAATTCTTGGACCAATAATATACCCAACGCCTAAAAGTTCAGGCGTAATTTCACCGTTAATAGTTCCATTAGGCAATGCAGACGTCTTCTTGAAAATTAAGGCCGGCACTTCTTTCCAAAGTCCAAAAATAGACATTGCCGCTTTATACATAAACGCAATGCCAAGACCCAAAAACACTTTACCAGCTAAATCGCCGCCCTTTTCCCCCGCAATTAACACATCGGCACAAGCTGTACCTTCCGGGTAAGGAAGATTTCCGTGTTCCTTTACGATGAGGGCACGACGGAGTGGAATCATAAAAAGCACGCCTAAAAAGCCCCCAATAAGAGCCAGTACGAAAATCTGGAAATATTCAAAATATTGCCTTCCCCCTTCTAAAAAAAGTAAAGCTGGTACAGTAAATACAACGCCTGCTGCCACGGATTCACCAGCAGAACCTATGGTTTGCACCATATTACTTTCTAAAATAGTGGCTTTTCCCCATTTTTTAAAAAAGGAAATAGCCAAAACCGCAATAGGAATGGATGCGCTGACCGTCAACCCCACTTTTAATCCTAAATATACCGTGGCAACACCAAAGATAATACCAAGGAAAATACCTGGAATAATGGCCTTTAAAGTAAGCTCTGGCAGCTGCTGCTCCGCAGAAATAAACGGCTTGAAGGTAGATTTATCCATACCCATTTTGTATTTTAAGGTTTAATGCACGCCGTGCATCCATTTTTTTAATGTAGGTGATATAAAAAACAAAATAGCGGCTACCCCTAGCACAATATATACCCCCCAATTCATATAAACATCAATGAAACCTTGCAACTCCATCGCTTTACTGGCGCCCTCAGGCGGCGAAGCTATTAATTTACCTAAATAGCCTCCAATCTTGTGCCCAAAGGCAATAGAAACAAACCAGGACCCCATAACAAATCCAACGGTTTTAACCGGTGAAAGCTTAGTAACAACAGAAAGACCTACAGGTGAAAGACTTAATTCGCCCGTAGTATGAAATAAATACATACCTAAAACGAAGACAATGGGAATCAATCCTCCCTCATTTACCTCCGGAAGAATAGATTTAGCACCTACTACGATGATAAAATACCCCAATGCTATCTGAAGCATGGCATAAAAGAATTTCATAGGTGTTCGTGGTTCTAATTTTTTTCTACCTAGTACCGTCCAAATCCAGGTAAACACAGGAGCAAGTAAGATGATAAATAAAGCATTGACCGACTGAAACTGAGAGGTTTCAATGCCATGTTTGTTAACGTATCTATCTGTTAGAATATTAATAGAACCTCCGGCTTGTTCGAATAAAGCCCAGAAAATCATGTGGACAAAAAATAAGGCCATAAAAACGAGTAATCGTTGACCTTCTTCCTTTTCATCTGATTTAAATGCATTAAATAGAATATATCCCAATATACCAAAACCAACAAGGAGTAAAATATAGTCAGTTATTTCTTCTGCCTGAATAAGGAATGAAAAAACAGGCACCAATAAAAAGGCGCCAATAAGAACGGCCCATTCTCTGTTTATGCCTGCAATAAAAGATGATTTCAAAAAAGGAATATCAGGCGGTAGTCCCTTTCCTTCAAAAACGGCTCTGTTTTTATAGAAAACAATGACTCCAGTGAGCATTCCTAAGCCAGCGAGCAAGAATCCAAGAGAATAATGAACCTCTCTGGCAAGATAACCGCAGGTTAACGGCGCAAGAAAAGCACCAATATTTATACCCATATAAAAAATAGTAAATGCACTATCCTTTCTATTGTCGTTACGGTCGTAAAAAGTACCAAGGAAACTTGAAATATTTGGCTTGAAAAATCCATTTCCAATGGCTAAAAAGCTTAAGCCAACAAAAAATAATAATTCTGTATCGCCATTGAAAGCATTATAAGCAAGGACAATTTGGCCAAACGACATAAATAAACCGCCTGTAATAATAGCCTTTCTAAATCCAATGAGCTTATCAGCCAACATACCTCCTAATAATGGCGATGCATATAATAAGGCATTAAAAGCACCATAAATACCGTAGGAGGCTCCGTCAGAATCGGCCTGGCTTAATTTATCAAACAACCTTGAGGTCATATATAAAATGAGGAATGCACGCATTCCATAAAAGGAAAATCTTTCCCATAATTCTGCAAAAAACAAAGTAAATAACGCTTTTGGGTGCATTTTTCTTTGCGATAGTACCACTATCGGTACCCAAATGAGTACGAATACCCATCCTGCAATTAATAAAGCTAAACCTGCATTCATTTTATATATTGATATTAAAGGTTGATGAAATTAAATGTTGAGAAAAATAAAGTTAACAAAATAGTTGAATAAATAGATAGCTTCTTTAAATAAAGCCATTATTGATTCTCGTTTTTATCCTGTTTTGGGGTTAATGATTCCACTTCCACTTTCCAACCAGCTCCTTCTGCCATAAACTTTATAAGATCTAATAGTTCTAAACCTTGCTTTTTAGCCCTAATCATTAATTCTCCTGTAGCAGCCTTTTTGGCAATCATTTCCTTCGCATTTTTCTGAATCTTATTGTAATCTTTTTCGGAAAACGAATTAAAAGAACCCTGACTTATGTCATAATAATCAATCTGATGGTCGATGGAAATAATTTCGGGTTCAGTGGGGACGTTTCGTATGTATAATGTCCAGGTTTCTTTATCCAGGTCAAATTTAAGATTATTTAAATCGAACCCGACCGACACCTTGGCTTTCACCCGCATAATGGCCTTTTTCCGAAAGATCCACCAATCGTAGCCCCAAAAATCTTCATATCGGTAAAGCTCTGAATAGTAACCCTCTATGGTAACCATTTTAGCTACAGATTGTATTTTCTCCAACAGAATGGTTGATTCCTCTATTCTGTTTTCATTATTTTCCTTTTCACTCAGATATAGTGCAAAAAGATACCCCGCACCAAATAAAGCCAGGACAAAAATAATACCCATAAAAAGTTTGATACCCTTCGTCATTGTTTTTTTCGAAAATATACGAAAAAAGCTAAATATTTTATTACCTTTCCAACGTTCCACCAAATAGAAATCAAGTTATATTAGTATTCACAATTTATTCCACGTAATAAATTATTTATCTATTATGAATCTTGAACAACTCATTGGGTCATATTCCACAGGAAAGAGCTGGGACGAAATGCTCGAAAGTAAAGTAATTCGTGCTCCTTATCAGGCACTTATGGCATCGATGGGACAAATGCCACTCGATGAATTACTAAGGAAAGAGCAATACGCCAATGAGTTATTTATGAATCAAGGCATAACTTTTACGGTGTATAGTGATAATGCCGGCATTGAAAGAATTTTTCCCTTTGACATTATTCCACGCATTATTACCACTTTGGAGTGGGAACAAGTGACACGGGGTATTAAACAAAGGTTAAAAGCCCTCAATCTTTTTTTAAATGATATTTATCACGAGCAAAATATTTTAAAGGAAAAAATAATACCGGCATCCCTCATTGCCTCCTGCCCGCATTTTACAAGAGAAGTTTATGGTATTAATGTGCCCCATGATATTTATGTACATGTTTCAGGCATTGATTTAATCAGAGGCGAGGATAAAGCATTTTATGTCCTCGAGGATAATTTAAGAACGCCTTCCGGGGTCTCTTACATGTTGGAAAACCGGGAGGTGACAAAACGAATATTTCCATCTTTACTCACTGAAAATAAGGTGAGTATGGTTGGAAATTATCCCTTACTACTTCACGCAAATCTCATTGCCCTTTCACCCCGACAAACCAATAATCCTATCGCTGTTATTCTTACTCCCGGCGTATTTAATTCTGCCTATTATGAGCATACTTTTCTGGCGCGCCAAATGGGTATTCCACTGGTGGAAGGCAGTGATTTACTCGTTGATAATCATAAGGTTTTCATGAAAACAACCCATGGTTTAGTGCAGGTTGATGTAATTTACAGAAGAGTAGATGATGATTTTTTGGATCCTATTACCTTTAATTCGGGAAGTATGTTAGGTGTTCCAGGCCTGGTAGGTGCCTACAGAAAAGGTAATGTGGCTATTGCCAATGCCTTAGGTAACGGAGTCGCCGATGACAAGGCCGTTTATGCATACGTTCCTCAAATGATAAAATATTATCTTAACGAAGATCCGATTTTACCAAATATACCTACTTATCATTTAGAAAATCAGGAAATACGTGATCACGTATTTAAAAATATTCATCAGATGGTCTTAAAACGAACCAATCAATCTGGTGGTTATGGTATGTTAATGGGCAATAAGACAACCGATGAAGAGGTGAATGCTTTTAAAAAAGCAGTAGATGAAAATCCCAGAGAATTTATAGCTCAACCTATTATTCAACTTTCAACCGTGCCTTGCCTCATCGATGGGAAATTGGTGGCAAGACACGTAGATCTTAGACCTTATGCTCTTTGCGGACCCTCTGGTATCGAAATCGTACCCGGTGGCCTCACAAGGGTGGCACTTAGAGAAGGTTCTATGGTGGTGAATTCATCTCAAGGTGGAGGTAGTAAAGATACCTGGATTATTAATTAATAAAAAAGTAACCCCATGAAAATGCTTAGTAGAATAGCTGATTCGATGTATTGGTTGGGGCGATATATGGAACGTTCCGAGGGAATGTTACGTATGCTGCATACCCAATATGTTCTGTCTCTTGACAAAAGTCCGTCCGAGTTAAATAGTATGCAGTCATTATTGCATGTATTTTCCAATCTCCAAAATGAAAAAGAGGCGTTAAAACCGGCTACCGCTCATCAGATTATTCAATTCCTTCTAATTGAACCGAAAAATGAAAATTCTCTGCGCATTTTATTGAACAAAGCCCGTGAAAATGCCCGCGGTATGCAAGATCATATTACCAAAGAGGTCTGGGAACAAGTCAATCAAATGTACCATATTATTAATAATCCTAAAACAGTATCACAATTACAAAACAATGAAGGACTGCCCGTTATCGAATCCCTATTGAAAAATTGCTTGTTATATACCGGAATTACCGATGCTACCATGCCTCGTGGTATGGGTTGGAACTTTATGGGCTTAGGAAAATTCACAGAAAGAACTTTGTTAACCCTCGAACTGGGTGATTTCTTTTTTGAGTCCATTCAATATGATCTTAATCAAAATAAAGATATTCTATATTGGCGAAATTTGTTGTTCTCCCTTTCTGGTTACGAATTTCACCTGAAAAATTATAGGAATTTTGATTACAATTTCAATGTGCTTCATCAGGTTATGCTTCATCCTCAATTTCCTCACTCCGTCCTTTATTGTTTAGGTAGAATGCGGAATTATTTAAATCAGGTAATTGGAGAAAATAATTCTCCCATGAATGCCCCGCTCTTGAATCAATTTGGAAGACTTATAAGTCAGGTTGAATTTGCCGATGTCGAATATATACGCAGAGATAACTTAAAAAAGTTTCTCCATGACACCAAATCAAGTATTTATCCGTTCACTCACACACTTGGTCAAACTTTTTTTGATTACTATTAAAATTACTACGAATGCCTGTATTCAACATCCACCATATTACCCGGTATGAATATGAAAAACCTGTAAAAGAGAGTGTAAATGAAATAAGACTTTTCGGCTTGAATTGTCCGGAACAAGAGATTTTGCAGCAAGAAATTCATATAACTCATCAACCTGACGTTCAAATTTATAAAGATTATTACGGCAATAAAGTAGGCTTATTTTCTATTCCCATTGCCCACAAATCATTACAAATTGAAAGTAAAATGTTGGTTAGAACTATTATTAATCAAACTAACCCATTAGACTCCGAGGCAGATTTTGAAGGGTTACATATCGATGTCGCCGATAATATTCTTTTGCTCGAATGCCGACGGTACGACCCTATTCATAAACAATCTATTATCGAAGATATCGCCAACGAAGTATCTCAAAATGAAAAGAGCCTGGTTAAAATAGTAGAAAATGCCAGCAATTATGTTTTTTCCAACTTTGTATATACCAAAGGAATCACCAATATTTTTACAACAGTCGATGAAATTCTGGCCCATAAAAGAGGCGTTTGCCAGGATTTTGCCCATTTGCTCCTGCAAATTTTAAGAACACTACAAATTCCCTCCAGGTATGTTAGTGGTTATATTTGTGCCAATGCTGATGGAATGAGAGGTCATGGCGCCACCCATGCATGGGTAGAAGCCTGGATTCCTGCTCTTGGGTGGGTAGGTATTGATCCGACGAATAAAGTTTGGGTAAATCATTTTCATGTGAAATTATCCGTAGGAAGGAATTTTACAAACTGTACCCCCGCCAAAGGCATTTATAAAGGTAATGCCAGGCAAAATTTGACGGTGTATGTGTCCGTTGGCTATGAAGACGGCTTAACATTTGAGGATACCAATAGGGTGCTTCTCGAAACCGAACCATTTACAACCGATCAAATAGCCCTTGATTATATGGCAAACCAGCAACAATAAACCAAAAAATATTTTTTTTGCCTATAGAACACTTATTTCCTATTGTTCCGTAACTTTCTATTTCTTAACTTAGAGAAATAAATAGGCTAAATGTTAACTAATAAACAAGTTATAGATTATCATCGGGATGGTTTTCTGGTGATTAAAGATTTCTTTTCATCCGCTGAAATTGATTTGCTATATCAGACGGCTACCGACGAATCGGTAGTAGATCATGCCTTCGATCTGAATGACCAGGATGGCAAAAAAACAAAACTAACGCTTTGGTTTACGGCAGGGGACGACCCATTTGGATTAATGTCTCGTTGTAAACGAATGATAGACAGTGTTCAATCATTACTTGGCGAGGGAGAGGTTTGTCATTTTCATTCTAAAGTCATGCAAAAAGAACCCAGAGTGGGCGGCGCCTGGGAGTGGCACCAAGATTATGGCTATTGGTACAAAAATGGCTTTTTATTTCCCGAAGCCATGATTTCTGTCATGGTGGCTTTAACGGACGCTAATAAAGCCAATGGTTGTTTACAGGTATTGCGTGGGACACATAAAATGCAAAGGTTTGAACATCACTTTGCCGGTGAACAACAAGGCGCTGATGACACTTTTGTTTCAGAAGCAGCTAAAATTTCTGACCTCATTTATTGTGAATTAACAGCAGGAGACGTACTCTTTTTCCACCCCAATGTATTGCATAGATCTGAAGCTAACTTATCAGAGTATGCCAGATGGTCTGTTATTTCCGCCTATAATTTGTCTTACAATATACCTTTCAGGGAAAAACATACTTCCTGCATAACCCCTGTCTCCGTCGTTCCAGATGCATCCTTGTTAAATGAAAAAAATAGCAAGGTAGAAAACGCTGATTTTTTACGAAAAGAACAAGAAATAACCCTAAAAATTGAAAAGTAATGGCTAAAATATGCATTCTTGGTGGTGGCTTTATCGGCCGCTTTTATGCCGAATCACTTTGTGGAAGAAGAGGAAAAGATGAGGTTAAAGTCATTTACGCCAGAAGAAAAGAGACGGCTGAAAGATTTGCAAAGGACTATGAAGTTCCTTTTTTTACTACCGATATGGAAGAAGCCATCGTTCATCCCGATGCAGAGTTTATAGTTATTGGACTACCTAATAATTTGCACGAAGAAGCTGTTATGCTATGTGTCAAACATAAAAAAGCGGTTTTATGTACCAAACCTTTGGGCAGAAATGCGGCTGAAGCCCTCCGAATGACTTTGGCCTGCGAAGAAGCGGGTGTTTTTGCAGGCTATTTAGAAGACCTTTGCTATACCCCCAAATTTCTGAAATCACTTAAAAGTGTACAGGCAGGTGCCATCGGTAGAATACTATGGGCAAAATCAAGGGAAACTCATCCTGGTCCACATTCCGATTGGTTTTGGGATATTGAAAAGGCTGGCGGTGGTGCTGTGCTGGATTTAGGATGCCATTGTATCGAAATCTCCAGAAGCTTTATTGGTAAAGATGTGTTACCCGTAGAAGTAATGTGCTGGGCCGACACACAGGTTAAACCCATAGATGCAGAAGACCATGCTATTGGTCTGGTTAAATATGAAAATGGTGCCATTGGTCAATTTGAAGTTTCCTGGACATTTCGGGGAGGTATGGATTTGAGAGATGAAGTGATGGGTACCGAGGGTACTATCTGGTTAAATTCCTTTCTCAGGACTGGATTTGAAATGTACACCAGTGGGGCGGGAAATGCCTACGTTGCCGAAAAGGCTGAAAGCACATCGGGCTGGCAATTTCCTGTTGGAGATGAAGCTCACGAATTAGGTTATCCTAACATGTTTAATGATATGTTTGATTCCTTTGAAAAAGGCATATCTCCCCGCGAAACCTTTTACGACGGCTATGTGGTGAATGCCATTATTGATGCAGCTTATAAATCTGCTAAAACCAAATTGTGGGAACCCGTTGTGCTTCCACTTTGGAGAGGCCAGACAGGACTTTCAAAACCTTCCGTTTATGTTGATTTTGATGCACAACACTGGTTCATTAAGGAAGAAATATTACCTAATGGAGATAAAAAAGTGATATTGAAAAATAAGGAAACAGGGGTAATCACTGAAAAAGTAACACGCCAAGATTAGTTATCGTCCAGTTTTTATAATTGCCGTAGGTAACTTAATTTTAAGATGGCATGCTGCTCATTTTGATTTATGCCATCAAATCTTTCAAATCCTCGTTTGTTTAACACCAGATAAATAAACGAAAGAGGTCTGTATTCCCATGAAATACGAATGTTGTAATTTTTCAACTTGTTTTCTGCATTTTGTTGATAAAACCCCACCAGCTGAAGTCTTGGATTTAAGGCAAATCTTCCTTCAATACTAAATAAATCAATGGTTTCGGAGATACCATTTTCACCTAATTTTTTAACAACATTCCGATTTACCCGTCCCAATAAAGAAAAATGAGGAATGGGAGCAAATTGCATGGTAAGATCCAAAGAACTCAATTTACCGTCAAAGTAATTTCCCCAGCTAAAATCAGAAAAAATATTTAACATTTTTGAGGGATCTGAACTTAGGAAAATCTGATTCCTTTGATAATTATACGTTCCTGTTTGAATGCGAACGCCGAGAGGTTCAAAAGGTTCCGTTAAGTTTTGAAAAGCAAAATAAGTACCATACCCAATAAAACCCCCATTTTGTAAATTGAAGAATAGCGGCCAAAGGTTCACCTGCCTTTCAATAAGTTTTCCTGTAGAAGCCTGGTGATAAATCTCTATATTCAGCCCCGGTTCAAAGGCTCTAATGACTTTTTTAAACGGCAAATGTTTTCCACGATAAAAAATATTTACGCCGGGTGTCGATCCAATTACATCCGTTCTGGAGACAAATCCAAGTTCAGGATTAAAACTTTTATTGACAATAGATTGGGTCCACCAAAATTTCAATTGATTAGTGGCATAAAAATATTGGGCATATCCAGCAAATCCTGACTTTTCACCATTTGAATTGGTGGTATTCACCAACATCGTATTTAAGGAGTGGGATTGTCCCATACGAAAAAAGCCATCTAACATACTGGTAGCGTGAATGCCATTTGGCCCTTCTTTTAAGGCAACCAAGGCACCAATTCTATGTTGTTCGCCCAGGTTTTCTGAAAATCTGCCTATAAAAAACCTGGTTGGATCCTCTCCATTAAAACCCCGTTGCTGAATGGCCATTACGCCAGCATTTCTCTTTAAGGAACGGTAAACGTATCTGCTACCCATATCAATAGGAATTGGATTACCATTGTCATCCAGACCAATTCTTCTACTAAAGAAAGGTTGAATGCGCATAAATCCGCCTGAGAAATCGGGAGATGGACCTCCACCAACACCAAAAAGAGATGCATTTTCGAGGAAGAACTGACGTCTTTCAGGAAAAAGAATAGAAAATCGGGTAATATTATTAATCTGCCTATCCACATCCGCTTGAGCAAAGTCCGTATTAAGGGTAACATCGAGAACAGAATTGGGATTAATGGCCCATTTTAATTCGCCACCTAATTTGAGCGATTGTTGTTTTTTATCTTTTATTTCCGGTGAATATCTGTCCAAAGCACCCAAAACATAAGGTTGAACACGAATATTTGATTTAGGCGGGGGCGGTTTGAGATTAGTCAACAATCCAGCATAAGCCATTCTCAAAGCACTAAAAGAGCGAGGGAAAGGTGAAAATGCCGAAGTTTCGTTTGTAGAACGTCTGACTCTAATCATGTTGAACCCCCAATTTTGAATGGAATCCGTTAATTTTGGATATCGTAAGGTTTGCCAGGGAACGGCAACTTCTGCATACCAGCCTGAATCGGTCCTATTGGTGCGAACACGCCACAAACCATCCCAGTCTGAATCATAATAAAGGTCATCGAAAGACAACAAATCGCGTTGCACACCATAAGCATTCATGGTAAGTGCCATAGCATTTCTATTGTCATTAAAGCCGTCAAAAGCTAAGGCAACCAGGTCATGCGAATTGAAATTGAAGTCCCTTTTAAAATCTGTAGCACGAATGGCCTTTTTACCTAAAGAATCTGAGGCAAAAATGCCAAAATATAAATACTGTTTATTGTAAAGGACGCGTAAAAAAGTTTGTTGATTAGCAAGTTCGCCCTGATTAGGTTCAATTTGAAGAAAGGAGGAATTTACCGGTGTATTTTTCCATTCCTCCTCATTCAGCATGCCATCAATGCGAATAGATTTTTCAATTTTTTTTGATTCAATAGCTCTTTTAACCTTGCTGGGTGGAAAAATTTCAGCATCCTGACACAATAGTGGCATAACAAAAAAAAGTAAAAAATAAGTACCCAGGTATAATATGCGAGTGAAAAAAGTCATAAGTAATGATTAAGTGCATACAAAAGTAGGTAATCACCTTCGTAAAATGAATATTAATTTTTTACACATCGTACGGAGAAACCGGATTTGTTACTTTCATAATATCTTACTACAGTATCCAAATTATATTCTAATCTTCTGGCGTAGGAATTACTCGAGTCAAATAAAGTGGAAGTCCACCAAAATCCTTTATTCGTAATATCTCCAAATAATCCACCACCGCGACCACCACCAGGAACGGCTCCAAATCCAGAATTATTATTGTTTGAGTTGACCGTGTTCCACAAAATTGTAGATTTCAACTCATTTGCAGCTGCAGCATCTGTTCCATAAAGTGCCGTTAAAGAGGTCCAATCTGCATCAGTGGCAACATACCAGCCAGTAGGACAAAGACCTCTAACATCAGAAACAGCATACCAGTTATATAATTTTCCGTATGTAGCATCATTGGTAATATTGTTATCATAATAAGCCCAGGCGCCAGTACTTAAATTATTCCATGATCCATTATCTGTTACATTTGAAATATCTGTACCAGTAGCATATTTCGTTGTTTTCAGATTTTCTTTAAACCATTCCTTACCGTTAATAGTAATCGTAGTGTATTGATTTCCAATAGTATCTAATACAGGCTGAGTGGTGAAAGTTAATGTATTACCATAAGCGGTACCTACTGCATTAGTGGCATAAGCACGAACATAATAGGTTATCCCAGAATTAAGATTACCTAAATTGAGCGTATATAATCCAATCGTCAAGGAAGCATCAGTACGAATACTATCAGTACCAACTAAAGGATTCCCCGTTTTATTCCAAACGATACCTCTAGCCGTAATGGCTGAACCCCCATCGTTAGAAATATTTCCACCACTTACAGCAGTAGTTTTGGTTATCGAAGCAACTGGATCAGTTGCAATAATTGGAACTAAAGGACTAGTATTGAAACTATCTAACCCTCCATAAGCAGTTCCTGCACTATTTATGGCATAAGCACGGACATAATATTGTGTATTTCCAATTAATCCTGTGATATTGGTTGTCCAATCCAAACCTGAAGTATTATCTATTAATTTAGTGTTTAATATAGTTGGATTCCTTGTAGTACTATAAACTAAACCCTTTTCTGAATGTGGTGCTCCCCCGGTTAAAGAAATAGTACCTCCGGAAATGGCAGAGGTAGAGGTTATGGTTGTAACTGGCTTTGTAACTACGGTTGGGGGTACTGCTAACGAAGTAAAAGTAACTTCGTTTCCATAAGCTGTTCCTATATTATTGGTCACATAAGCACGGACATAGTAGGTAGTTCCGGGAGGCGTCAAACTAGTTAAGTTACTGGTAAATGTACCTGTGCCTGTACCATTTGTCGTTTTGAAATGACTTAAGGTTGGCATTGTCGTTGTATTCCATACGACACCTCTTGCAGAAATAACACCACCACCACTGGCCGTTATATTACCCCCTGAAATGGCTGAATTGGATGTTATGGAAGTGACAGGTGTTGTTATCACTGATGCTAAAACAGCTGCGATAGCGGTAAAACTAAGTTGGGAACTGTACCCCGTACCTATTGCATTGGTTGCATAAGCACGCACATAATAAACAGAATCACCTAACAGGCCCGTCAATTGACTAATAAAGGGACCTACTCCTGAGCCATCATTTGTTCTCGAATTCGAAATCGTAGGATTAGGGAAGGTGCTCCAAACAACCCCTTTACTTTGAATAGCAGCGCCTCCATCTGAGGAGATTGCCCCGCCGCTTCTTGCAGAAACATTAGTTATTAAATCTATTGGATTGATAGTTACCGAAGGCATCACTGGCGACAAAGTGGTAAATACTACCTGATTTCCATAAGCTGTTCCAACGCTATTGGTTGCATAAGAACGAACGTAATAAACTCTTGATCCAGCTAGGCCTCTAATCGTATCAAGAAAAATATTATTTATTGAACCATTAATTGACCTGTTTTTAGTTACGAGCGGATTTGCTAAAGTATCCCAAACCACACCTCTCGCTGTAATTGGCGCTCCCCCATTATTCGCTATAGATCCACCTGTTGCAACACTTACACTGGTAATAGATGAAAGGGCGGTGGTTGTGAGGGAAGGCGGCGTTGGCACAGGAGTAGTAAAGGTTATCTGATTTCCATAAGCTACCCCAGTGGTATTTATCGCATAAGCTCTTACATAATAGGTGGTACTCCCCAATAATCCTGAAATATTACTGGTAAAGGCACCTGGTCCAACGCCATTTCTCGTCGAGTCATTTGCTACGGTTGGATTTGGTGAAGTACCCCAACAAATACCTCTGGCTGTCACAGGCGTACCTCCGTCAGAGGTTATATTACCCCCACTTATAGCCGTAATATTAGTCACTGTAGTAGCTACATTTGTTGTTAAGGTAGCAAAGGCAGGTCCTGACCACATAGGAACGCCAGTTTGTGATAGAAATAAGCCCTGACCTGGAAGACCCTTTTGAATTTTAACCCAAGCCGTTCCATTCCAAAATAAAATATCTCCTGCGGTATTCCCAGTTTGGGGAAGTCCGACTTTTTGGTTCCAACCCGCAGTATCCAAAGCAGTAATACCTTTTGAAATACTAGCAGTAAAAAGTGGATCTTTTTCTGTGAAACTACTTAATTTTTTATTCCAATAAGCTGTATCAACTGCTGTAATACCTTTTGAGATGCTGGCACTAAAAAAAGGATCTGATTCAGAATTCCATAATGCGGTATCAGCAGCTGTAATCCCCTTTGCAATACTCGCATTAAAAAGTGGATCTAATTCAGTAATTGGACCAGTCAGTTTTTCAGCTGTTTTGGCATAAATGGAATATGGTACACTGAGAAGTTTTGAAACAACCAACAGTGAATAATTTTTACCTCCTGTTGGATCTGTCTCTGATTTTATGTAGAATGGACCTTTTGACCAGTCTATTCCTGACATTGTTCCAAACAAAAGGGTACCTGAACCTATATTCAAATAAGCTAATCCGTTCAAATTTGTAGATACTTTATGTTCCTCCTGATACCACAAGACATCGGCAGCTGATCCGCTGAGTATGCTAATTCGAACCCCAACAGGTACATTAGAAACTAATTCATTATTATTTTTTCTGATAATAGTCTGATAACTAATCAAATCAGGGACTTGTGTAAAGCCGATAATACTAATCATGTTAAAAAATAAGAAGAGAATACTTCCTTTCATAGTTTTAATTTTTTGTACTTAATGCTGGTGCGCCCTATTCCTTTTTTTCATCAGCCTTAAACTGCTTAATGGACTCTGGTTTAGAAGTTAATTTAAATGCCAGAAAAATAACATGATTCCCTCCCCTTGAAAAGTCATTCACTGCAGAAAGTGGCGTTTCAAATTGATAGCCAATCACAAATGGATGCCAGGATACCAGAGCGTTTACACCCATAGACTGTCTTCCCGTTATGGCTGCATAGCCATAGTTTCTAAAGACAGGGGAAATGGTAAAAAATGAACTTGGTGACGATATGAATTTGAAATCTAACATCATATCAAATTGATAATCAGAGTTTCTTTGCGTTCGAATTAACACATTAGGTCTTATAACAATGTTTTCTTTCGCTTCTAAATCTATTCCAGCATTGATAAAAAAAGTAAAGGCATTTTGAATATCATCTTCATTCGTAAAAATAGTACTTACTCTTGGTATGATATTATAGGCAGAAACACCCAAATTAAAGCCATTCGAATAGAAATTGAACCCGAAATTAGCGTTAGGGTATGAATCCGACCATTTATCTGGGTTATTTATAGTTAAATCATCTGATTCTTCTGGTTTGAAGTTTGAATTATCAACACTATATTGGTTATAGGTTGCTGATAAACCAAAAGAAAATCCTGTCAACGGATCTTTGCCTTTTTTCCCAGTACTAATATGATAGGCAAAAGTTGATTCTAATCCAGAAAATCCAGTAGCACCATTCTGATCTTTAAAGCCGTTAATTCCTACGCCTATTTTACTCTTAGAAAATGGATAATCCATCGAAATCACTTGCGAGTTTGGTGAATTATCAAATCCTAACAATTGTTTTTTGTATATTAAAGCAATATTTCCATTATTTTGTGCGCCAGCCATCGCAGGGTTAGTCAGATATGGCTTAAAGAAATGTTGGTTTTGAAAGATATAATTTTGTCCATTTCCAGTGATACCATAGATAACCAAAAGGACAGTCAATAATTTTTTCATACACTTTTTATCTTAGTAAGGTGAAATTCCCTTTCAACGGAACTGCGCCTTTTGATATCTGAATGACATACCAATAGTCACCTGCAGTAGCAGGATAATTATTAATCATTCCATTCCAGCCAGGCGATGATCCGGGGTATTCAATTAACAATCTTCCTAATCTGTCAAAAATAAATACCTTTGATTCTGGTTTGAAAGCAAGGGCAGGAATAGACCATAAATCATTTTTGCCATCCTCGTTTGGTGTAAATACATTGGATATTTTTATTTCGCTATCAATCACTTTAACCATAAAATTGCAGGTTTTTCCTCCAATAGTAAGTGCGAAAAAGGCTATTCCAGCTGTATCAGGTTTACCACTTAAGTTGAAAGATAAAGTGCCCCCTGTGCTATATAATAGCAAAGAATCCGCTTTCAAGGTTAATCCCTTGACAACGGAAGAGACGATATTAACAGGATATGATTTCTTATTATTCCCTCCCTGATAACTTATGGTTACTAAGCCGGAATAATCTAATTTTGAACCTACATCCTTTGGATTAACCACAATACTACCACAATTCAAAACAGAAAGTTTTGGTTCGTATATAGTCACAGGGAAATTAAACGTGCATGTTTTTGTGCCAAATGTCAGATTAAAAATAGCAAGACCTGTGTCAGCAGGTGTGCCCTTAATTACCAATTCAACAGATCCATTACCATTAGCTAGTTTTCCCGGCTGTAAACTCAGGTTCAACCCTGAAACGCCAGATGATGGTAAATTCAGACCTAAAAAATATGCAGCATTACCTTTCAAATAAGGTAATATCATAACTCCATTATATACTTCCCCCTTATATATCTCTTTATTATCTAAAACAATCCCACTACAAGATAACTCCTCTACTTTAGATACAAGCTCATACACCGAGGGTTGCTGTATCCCCTGGTTAATATTAAAATCAAGATTTATTTCATTCCCAAAAAAGACCTGCCCGACAGTCACCTGTGCTGAGCCACTTAACTCATTAACAACACCATTTCCCCCTGAGGCTGGTATAAAAGGAATACTGTCCTGTCCGTTCGCTACACTGATTAGACCAATACCAACAAACAGGGCGACTACTAAAAAAAATGAAAGGTTTTTATACATCACTTTTGTAGTTGTATTTAAAACTATTAAACTGTATTAAACTGAAATCTAAGGAAGTAGATACAAATATAAACAAATTAATTATTTATCACAATAATTATAAACTCAATATGTTATTTTACATTTATTACCTTAAAAAGCGTTTTAGATAAACAAAAATCAAATTTTCATTTTTTATTCATTCTCAAAATTGATATCCGACACCAAGAAAAGTGGCTAAAAATGAGTTTATTTTTGCTGTATTTCCTTTTGATATGCCCATTTTAGCTTCGGCAAAAAAAGATAATCTTGAAGTAACCCGTAGAGATCCACCTATATTTCCCATCATCAAAATTTCAGTGAAAATCTTGTTACTTACCTGATTATATTTATAGCTACTGCTATTGGAAAGTTCAATAAATTCATAGGTAATTTGAGCCGGCATAGTTATTTTAGCACCCAGTCCAATACCTGAATATACCCTGATTTTATTCTTATTCAGAAAATAATAATTCGTTGAAAAGGATGGTATAATATTTCTCTCTAATCCTTTTATTTCATGTAACGTAAATGACCCAAGCGGATTATTACTAGAAGAAAGCATGACTTTGCTGCTGCTCAAGTCTTCTGTTTCAAAAAAATGTTGCGTAAAAATAAGAGAAGGTACTAAGTTAAATCTCGGTGAGATTACCCATTCTGTGGACCATTGCAATGCCACCGGATTTTTTATCTCATTTAAACTTAGGGGTATAAATGCCCCCGCTGACAGGCCAACTTTTACGCTGGATTTTGATCCCTTTTTATTTTCATCTGGTATTTTTATTTCTTCTTTTTTTTCAACCAGGTTGGCACTCAATGTATCCACTATCTGTAAAACAGATTCTTGCTTTTCATCTATCTTTTTAACCACCGATATTAATTCCTCTTGATGGGTGAAAACTTCCGATGGAACAGCTAAAATGGGTTGATTCACGACAGGCGAAACTGCATTTTCCTTAGATACCCGATGGACATAAGCTACTTTATAGAGCGTATCATAGATGTATTTTTCTTTCTCAACGATAATGGTATCCCTTACTATCGATTGATTATATTGAGTATTCCTGGCAAAAGATTTTTCCAGTTTCAAATTATGTAAAGCAATTCCACTCCAAACTGCATAACCCGACATAAAAGGTAATAAAATCCATGGTAAAACTTTCAGCCAATTCCGTCTCTTTGATTGAAAATAATCTAATTTAGAAGTCAAATCATGCCAGTCACTCTCCTCTGGATCAATAATTGAACGAGCATTTTTCAAATTTTCGGAAAATATCTGGTCGAATTCGTTATCGCTCATGGCATATCAGGATTGTCAGTTTTTCTATACATATTGGTATTTAATCATTAATGTTTTCAGTTGAATTCTTGCTTTCGCAAGATTAGATTTAGAGGTTCCCGTTGAGATATTTAGAAGTTGAGCAATTTCCTCATGAGATAATTGCTCAATCACATAAAGATTGAAAACGAGGCGATATGCAGGAGAAAGTTTTTGAATAAGCAATATCTTCTCCTCGATATCCATTTTATTAAGCCATTGTATATCAAATCGTTCTGACGTATCAGGAATTTCATCCTTTTCACTGGTTTTGATTTTATTCAAATCGGCCCTATACTTATCAATTGCCACTCTTTTAGCCAGTTGAGTTATCCAACCCTTAAAATTAGTACCCTGTTGATAAAGATTTATTTTAGTGAAAATTTTGAAAAATACATCATTTGTAACCTCCTTTGATTCCTCAAAAGATCCTACATAACGCCTGACAATAGAAAAAACAAAACTGTAATAGAACTCATAAATTTCTTTTTGAGCGGCTCTATTATCAACCCTGCAACTATTGAGTACTTTCTCTAATTTTTCATCAATCATTGAAACCTATTCAATCTATTTCCTTATAACGGTAAGGATCAAAAATAGGTTGCCTTGCTATACTGATGTTTTTCTGTTTACTACATGTATTATTATTCCGTAAAATAATAAGATTATAGTACCTAATACCCCTGACAAAATGGGATCAATTGAACTATTTAACCAACTGATTGACTCTGGTAAATTTCGGGAAAAAGTACTCCATGAAATGACTATAATACTTAAAGAAATAGCCACCAATCCATGAAAATAGGATAATTTTATTTTGAGTAAAGCGAGTAAAAATAGCCCAAGTATGCCTCCTCCAAAAATACCGGATAATTGCCACCAAACATCAAGTGCACTCTTCGCTTGAATCATCCAAATGGCAAATAAAGTTCCTAGAATACCCCAAACCCAGGTAGCTGATTGAAGGATGAACATTTGTTTCTTTTCACTTATATTTTCATCAAATCTTCCTTTTAAGAAATCAATCCAAATAACAGTGGCTGAGCAATTTAAAGCAGAATCAACGGTACTCATTGCCGCGGCAATAATGGCAGCAAGAATGAGCCCTTTTAGACCCACAGGCATTTGTGTAGCAATAAAATAAGGGAAAACCTGATCACCTTTGTTAATATTGGAAGGCAGGGAATCCTGTATCTGATAAAAATAAAATAAGGCGGTTCCGATAAAAAGAAAGCAAACGGTAAGAAACAAATAAATAATGGTTGCCAGTTTCATGGATTTTGCCGCCTCCTCATTATTCTGAACAGTGGCATATTTTTGAACATAATTCTGGTCTGCCAAAAGATTCCTAAGATTTTCAGTTAAACCATAGATAATCATCACCCATATCGTTCTTTTATCAAAAGAAAAATCAGACAATCCCCAGGAAAATTTACCCGCATCGTAGGCTTGAGAAAAAAGTTCCGGAGAAGACAAAAACACCATGTTTCCTAAAAATACTACGGTATAAACAATCCCGGCAATCATTACAATAGATTGCATAACATCTGTCCAGATAACTGCCTCTACCCCACCCATGAGTGTATATAGAATAGTTATAAAACCAATGACTATAATAATCCATATTAGATTTCCCCCAACGAATGGTTGAATGAGTAAAGCCACCAAATATAAAATAACGGCCATACGACCCACCATAAACAATAAAAAGGAAAATGCAGCATATAACCTGGCCCATGAACCAAGACGTTCCTCTAAAAAGGTATAAACGGATATAAGATTTAATTTTCTGTATAGTGGAATAATTTTAACCACAGCAATCCAGCTTACCGGTATCATACAGAGGGCAAAAATGATGGGATGCCAGTCAGAGTCAAAAGCTTTTCCAGGTGTGGCGATGTAAGAAATACTGCTAGTGTAGGCACTCATCACCGCCAAACCTGCTGCCCAACCGGGTATTTTCCCATTTGCCGTCATAAACTGACCTGCCGTTTTCATTTTCCTGGCAAAATAAAAACCCATACCCAATAAAATAATGCCGTATAAAGCAAGAATAAGATAGTCAAAAAAAGCTAAATTGCCCATTATCAATATTTTAATAAACCTATTTTTTTAAGAATGGATATTTATCCTCTAAATACTTCATGGAAGATTCCAGCTTTTTTAATCCCTCATTTGCCATTGGAAAAAGAGGCGGCATAGCCTTATTCTGGCAAATGCCTTTCAAAGCGAGCGCTGCCTTTATCCCTTTCATGAATCCGTCAAAATATACCGCTCTGTCCAGCTCTTTCACAATTTGCTGAAACTCCATTACTTTAATCAAATCTCCTTGTTGAAAGGCTTCGAATAGCCCAACAAAAAGCTGTGGATAAAGATTGGCCCCACCGCTGACACCCCCATTTCCACCAATAAATAAAGTTTCCGCCAATAATATCTCAGGACCGGTAAAAAAGCAAAAATCCGGATTTTCAACACTGCCCATCAGGTTATTCAGATAACTCATGTCTCCCGAACTATCCTTAATGCCTATTATTTTTTCTGATAAAGATAGTTTTTTCACTGCCTCCAATGAAAAAGATACCTTACAATGAGACGGCATGTTATAAAGTAAGGTAGGCAAAGGCAATTGAGGAATTAACCACTCGGAGTAGGCTAATAACTCTTGTTGGTTTATGGGTGAATAATAAGGTGGCGCAAAAACGAGCGCATCGGCACCATTATCTGCAGCATAACCAGCTATTTCCAATAATTCCTCCGGACTTGTATCAGTAACACATACAAAAACGGGCTTCCTTTCCTGAACGAAAGCCGTGGTATGCTTAATTATTTCCTTCCTGATTCTATGGCTTAAATTAGGACCTTCCCCTGTGGTTCCTAATATAAAAATTCCGTGAACCTGATGTTCAATAAGCCTGTTTAAAACAAGTTCCAGCCCATCAATATCTAAAGTGTTTGTGTCAATCAATGGTGACACAACCGGTGGAATAATTCCAAAAAGTTTTGTTGGCAACATAAAACGGTAAACTAATTAATTTTTAATTCCGCAAATCGAATCTTTCTTCTTTTCCAGGTATAGGTCACTTTTAATTGACCATCTTTACCTAAAATCATGGCAGGGTAACTAAACTCTCCAGATTTTTCATCCTCTAAATGGAGCATTGAATCCCAATTTTTCCCATCTTTAGAGAAGGCAACGGCTAGTTTAGCCCTATCATTCGGCCCTTTTTCCGTAGGATTATAAATCAAATAATGTCCAACATTAGGCATGGAAACGGCATCTATACCCGCACTTGGGTTGGGTAATGATGTTTCTGCCGTTTTAGACCAGGTTTTACCTCCATCGACAGACCATGATTCTATAATTTTATTTTGCCTGCTCCGACATAAAATTTGAAGCGTATTTGGGTCATTGTGAACTAACAAAGTGGGTTGAATAATATCATACGCTGAATTATCATCGACCGCTATTCTATTCCAGGTATTTGCCTTTGGATTAAAAAGCTCAAAATGAACTGACCATTTTCCGTCGGGGATTTCCAGACTGGAAGGGCAAAGAATATTCCCATCGGGTAATTCAAGGGGTTTTGCTCGAATTGGTCCAAAAAATCCGTCGGGAAGTTTGATGGGTTTCGACCAGGTCAAACCATTGTCTTTAGAATGAATACTCTCTCCCCACCAGGTAGTTGGAGAGGGTCCTACCTTGTAAAAAAGATATAAGATGCCAGACGAATGATTAAATAATACGGGATTCCAGCACGCATATCTCAATTTATCATTTTGAATACCCGTAGCAACTTCCCTGATTTCTCCCCATTTTCCTTTAGAAAATTCCGCAAGCCATATAGTGACATCCGGATTTTTTTCCCTAGTCCCTCCAAACCAGGTAGCTAATATTTTACCATCATTGACTTCTACCAAACTTGAAGCATGACATTCCTTAAAGGGAGCTTCCTCATAGATAAAAGAACTGGATAATAAAGAAAGTGAATTCGCCTTGTTTTGTGCGGAAAGAAAGGTTCCCATCAAAAGGAATAGGCAAAGTGGCAAGCACCATTTTAATTTATTCATTGTCAAGTCGGTTTTAGGCAAACTTGAAATTAGTAAATAAAATCCAAATAAAAGAATGTAATCTTATTTTTTTGATGACCTGATGGGTAACAAGATAAAAAAACCGATGACAGCTGGTATAAACAAATTAAATATAAATAACATATAACTTGCCGTCATTGCTGTTATGGGAGCAATGCCCCAAATACCCCAGACTAGTACAGAGGTTTCCCCCCGAACGATTAAGCTATATATAGGAGGAAGAGGAATAATAGTTTGAAAGAGATATAAACTAGCGAGCCCTACGTACATTGGAAAAAGAGACAGGTGTACACCCCATAAGTTAAGAACCAAATAGTATTGGAAGCTAAAAACCAGATAACGCACTCCAGCATAAAACAATCCTTTAAATAAGGTTGGGTAAGTTATATCACTGAGGGATAAAAATTTCTCCTCCCATGAAGTGGTCCATTGCCAACGCTTGGATAACCTGGCAAAAAATTGAAAAATATATGGATATACAAAAAGGAAAACTAAACAAAGGATTAACCAAAATACCACCGCCACTATGGGAAAATGGGTCTGTTGAGCACTATGGTTTGCTAATAAAGGAAATAAAAAAACTAATGCAGGAATACCAAAAAGCAAAAGGATAAAAAACTGACAAAAATTGCCCATAAAGGTTGCTAAAACGGTTTCTTCCCGCATTTCTGTAGGAGAAACCAAGCCTCTTCCTATAAAATCTCCCATTCTGTTAGGTGTTAAAATAGCACATGTGACCCCCGCAAAAATAATCTTCAACATTACCAGGTAATTGGGTTTTTTATCCTTTGATATAAATACCCGCCACTTTAAACCTTCTAAAAACCAATTGAACGGAATGAGGAATATGATAATACAAAATAAAGGAAGCGACCAGGTATTTAGTGCTGGAAAATCTTGTATCGATCGCCAAAAATTTTCATCTGCATAAAATTTCAGAATAAAAGAAAGGCTCAGAATGATAAAAATCCACCTGCCATATTTATGACTCATCGATTGGCCATTAATAGAAAGGCATCACCCAAAAACTCAATAATATGGCTAGCCACTAAAGCCTCTTGTCCATGCCTTTTTGAAGCCAAATCCCCTGACTTTCCATGCAACCAAACCCCCAATAATGCAGCATCTTTTGGGACATAACCTTGCGCCAACAAACCAGTAATGATTCCTGTTAAAACATCGCCACTACCTCCTGTAGCCATGCCGGCATTACCTGTTGTATTAAACCAAACTTCCCCTTCTGCCGTGGCAATGAGCGTGTGATGACCTTTTAAAACCACAATACAAGATAACTCTTTTGCCTTTTCAATGGCCTTAAGCATTCTTTCCTGACTATTCTGACATAAGCCAAATAACCTGTCAAATTCCTTTGGATGAGGCGTTAAAATAGAATTTTTAGGAATACAATGCCATTTTTCCTCATAAGCTGTAGCATTTAACGCATCGGCGTCTAAAACCAGCGGACATTGTATAACTAAAAGTTGATGTAAAAGCCATTGCCTGGTCATTTTCTCTGTGCCTATTCCCGGACCGATACCCACCGCCTGATAATTAGAATAATTAGGCATAATAGTGGCTAATTTATTCTTTTTTTCGTCGGAAGTTACCATAGCCTCGGGCAGTCCCATTTGTAAAACAAGGTAAGCGCATTGAGGTACGCCCACTGTAAGTAGTCCAACACCGCTATGCATACAGGCTTTTGCAGCAAGTAATGCGGCGCCTGTTTTACCATAACTGCCTGCGAGTAAAAGGGCATGCCCGAAGGTACCTTTGTGTGAAAATCTTTGCCTTGGTTTATATATTTTTTCGACTAACTCCTGATTAATAAGGCTGATCTCAGGAACTACCTGGTGCAAAAAACCCGCAGATAAACCAATATCAAGCAGATGAATTTGTCCTATGAATTTTTCATTTTCAGGAAAATAAAAAGCAAGTTTAGGAGACTGAAAACTTAACGTATGGGAAGCCTGAATTATGGGAACCCCTATTTCCAATGTATCAGACATTAAGCCCGATGGCAGGTCAATGGAGATAATTGTATTGGCATTTTCATTCAGATAACTGATTAATTGGGCGCTGATGCCCTCAAGAGGTCTGTTTAATCCCGAACCAAATAAAGCGTCGATAACCAGGCTATTTGATGGCAATGAGGGAAAGTCATGATAATCTTTCAAACAATGGATTTCCCTTTTCGAATAATCCTTCCATCTCAAGAGATTAGATTGAAAGTCAACCGTTCCTGTGTTCTCAGAGGACAGAACATAAATATCAACCCTGGCGCCAGCCTGAAGAAGTATCCTACCCAGTGCCAGTCCATCGCCCCCGTTATTACCTTTTCCACAAAAAATCTGAAAAGATCTTGAAGTTAAATTTCTCATTTCCAACCAATGAAAGCAAGCCAACGCAGCACGCTCCATTAAATCTATTGATTTTATAGGTTCATGCTCGATAGTAAATGCGTCCCAGGCGCGAATTTGACTGACATTCAAGATCATAATTCATATTATCACGGAAAATTAGTTAAAATTTAAATAGGTCTTATCATTTAAATACAAATACCTAAAGTAATAATCCGATTTTAATCCATATATTTAACATGAGATAAGAACCTATTAATATACATTTACAAACCTATCCCTATGTTCTTCACTGGTATGCACCGCGGGCTACTTATTCGGCTATGTCCCATTTTATTTTTTCCATTGATCCTTCATGCCCAATCCTATGAATCACTGGACAACCTTTCCTTGTTTAAAAATCCTTCAGCAAACTGGCAGGAAACAAGTGAGGTTACTGGTCATCCCAATGAAAAATCGCTTTTTTCAAAACAAGGAAAAGGCGTCTTGGTTTGTGAATTAAAGAATGGTTCGTTCAAGGCAAGCGATAATCTTATTACCCTAATGGAACATGGCGATCTTGATTTATCGCTGGAGGTTATGATTCCAAAAGGTTCTAATTCAGGTATTTATCTGCAAGGAAGGTATGAAGTTCAGGTATTTGATAGTTGGGGTAAGGCCACACCATCTTTTGACGATGCAGGAGGGATTTATCAACGATGGGATGAAAAAAGGGGCAAAAACAACGAAGGTTTTGAAGGTCATGCCCCCCGTTTTAATGCCGTAAAAGCTCCCGGATTATGGAATCGTGTTGAAATAAGTTTTCAAGCACCAAAATTTGATGTCAACGGACAAAAGATATCGAATGCCAAAATGTTAAAAGTGTCCTGGAATGGAATGGTTATACATCAGAATGTAGAACTGTTCGGTCCTACCAGAGCGGCGGCTTTTCAAGATGAAAAATCGATGGGGCCCCTCATGTTTCAAGGTGATCATGGTCCCATTGCCTTCAGAAATATCAGAATAACAAAAATAGGAAATGCCAGTGTAAAGATTGTCCCGCCTGTTCAGTATAAAATTTATGAAAATGCTTTTACGCGTGAAAAGAAAGGGGATATACAAACGGTTCCCAAAGAAAAAGATTTAAGTACCTTAACGCCTGTCAAGGTTGGAGAAACGGAGCTAATAGACGTTTCCGTTTCAAGAAGAGGAACCCAGTATTACGTTATCACAGGTTCTTTTGAAGTATCAAAAGCCAACGTTTATTTATTCAAAGGAAATTATCACGGATATGCCAACGTATTGATTGACAATGAGCTAGTACTATCCGATGTCGATGTTCCCTGGTATGGAATGAGTTTTAATGAGGAAGTTCTCGGAAAAAAAAGACTAGACGCTGGCAAACATACCTTTCGGATTGGATATACCCACAGGGATTGGGAGAGAAGTGTCCGTGCTTTCGGATTATCTGTTAAGGCTGAGGGAGAAAGTGAAGGCTGGCAAACGCTGCATGATAAAAAATCGGAGATGGAGTTTTCTAAAACAGTGATGAACGAAGTTTACCTTTCTAACCAACCTGTTTTTCAACGTTCTTTCGTCGTCTTTGACGGCTCAAAAAGAACCCATGCTATCAACGTAGGTTTTCCTCAGGCCGTTCACTACAGTTATGACACTAAAGCTGGTGCGATATTAAATGTTTGGCGAGGCCGCTTTTTAAATACCACTGAAATGTGGCATGACCGTGGTACCGAACAAACCGCTGAACCGCTTGGAATGTCTCAACAAATGACCGGCCTCTTTCCATTTATAGATAAAATCAGTCAACAGCTTGTTTCACCTGCAGCTTTCCGATATGAAGGGATGCAATTTACTGAGGTTGATGGGCAAAAAACACCCCAATATGTTATGAAAATGGGGGACATAACCTTGAAAGATTGGTTACAACCCTCCGCAAACGGTCAGGGGCTCACCCGATTTATTTCATTTTCCACTCTACCCACTGACAAACATTTTCTGCTGGCGAACTCAAAAAAAGGAATAAAAAAAGTAGCGGACGGATTATTTTCTGTGGATGATGCCGCTTATTTTATAAAAGTCAATTCCCCAAATGTTCCCGTAATCATTCAAAAGGATGGGCAACAATGGTTGATTTCAGATATTAAAAATACTACTTTCACCTATCAGATTGTATTTTAAAAAACGAATGACAATGAAAAATATATTTCTTATAGCTTGTTTATCCATATTAACTATTCAAGGCCTTGAAGCTCAGAAAGCGGTGGCCGAAGCAGAATATTATCCGCTAAGAACTTTACCAATCCCCCATAATATAGAGCTGGAGGTTGGCGGAATGGCCACCATTCCCGACGGAAGACTGGCAGTAAGTACCCGTCGGGGAGAAATATGGATGGTTGAAAATCCCTATTCTGCCACGCCATTTTACAGACTCTTTGCCAGTGGTATGCACGAAGTGCTCGGTTTGAACTTCCATAAAGGTTCCTTGTATGCCGTTCAGCGGGGTGAATTAACCAAATTAACCGACCAAAACGGAGATGGTTCCGCCGACCATTATCAAAATATAGCCAATTGGGAATTAGAAGGAAATTATCATGAATATTCCTACGGCCCTGTTTTTGATGCTCAGGACAATATGTATCTCACCTTCAATGTAGCCTGGGTAGGTTTCGGCGAAGCCAAATTATCAAAATGGAGAGGTTGGATGGTAAAAGTTTCTCCTGACGGAACCTTATCTCCTGTTGCTTCTGGCTTAAGATCTCCGGCTGGTGTTATGATGAATAGTGCTGGTGATATTTTTTATACTGAAAATCAAGGGGATTGGGTAGGTTCAGGTAGAATTACCCATTTGGAAAAAGGTGATTTTGCTGGTCACGCAAGTAGTTTGGTTTGGTCAAATGAGCCCGGTTCACCTATGACCACCCAAATTTCTGATGTGCCCGATAACAGTGAGCCTATGTACAAAGCAGCTGAAAAAGTGAAAAATCTGAAACTACCCGCTGTTTGGTATCCTCACACGTTGATGGGCATTTCCACCGCTGATATGATTGAGGATGTTAATGGAAACATGGGTCCCTTTTTCAAAGGTCAATACTTTGTTTCTGATCAGGGACATTCGAAGGTGATGCGCATGATGCTGGAGAAAGTAAATGGTCAATATCAAGGCATTTGTTTCCCTTTCCGTGAGGGCTGGCAATCAGGTTTACTTCGTTTGTCCTGGGGAAATGACGGCTCCATGTTTGGTGGAATGACCTCAAGAGGATGGGGTTCTACCGGTAAAGATTTATTCGGTCTTCAAAGGATGTTATGGAGTGGGGAAACGCCTTTTGAAATGGCTGAAGTACACGCCATGTCCGATGGATTTGAAATCACTTTTACTAAACCTGTTGATGTTTCCACCGCAGTTCAAGCAGCAAATTATGATATCAATAGCTTTAATTACCAATATCACCACTTTTATGGTAGCCCCGTTATTGAAAATAAATCTCATGTAATCAAAGCAATCCTGATTTCTGATGATCATACAAAAGTACGTTTAGTACTCGATGAAACCAGACGGTTCTATATTCATGAAATTAAACCTAAAGGAGTTAAAGCCGTAAATGGAGAATTGCTTTTACACGAGGTGGGGTATTACACCCTCAATAATATTCCAGCAGGAATGACGGCAGATTTGTCTAAAAATAAAATGGCAGCAGTTGCTCCCCCTCCTGCTGAAAGTCACCAACATACTGTCCCAATGGAGACAACTGCGGAACCGACAACCAAGAAAAACAGCAAAAACAGTAGTAAACACCTGACAACCATGCCGTCCGATTGGGCAACCCCCGATAAAACCCTGGTTATAGGTACTGTTCCAGGTATGAAATATGATGTAACAGAACTAGAGGTTAAGGCAGGAACTAAGGTAAAACTTACTTTCAATAACTTAGATGACGACATGACCCATAATCTGGTCATCGTTGAGCCAGGTACCGCTGACGAAGTTGGCCTGTCTGCTTTCTCCCTGGGTGTGAAAGGTTCCCAAATGAGCTATGTCCCTAATAGCAATAAAGTTCTTTTTCATACTACTCTGCTGCAACCGGAAGCATCACAGACTATTTATTTTGTGGCACCCTCTAAACCGGGAGAATATTCTTTTGTATGCACCTATCCGGGTCATCATACTTTAATGAGAGGGATATTAAAGGTGGTGAAATAATGATTTTGTCGTTTTGATATTTTTAAAAAAGGGATCAGGACTATACCTGTTCCCTTTTTTTATAGGTAGAAACAATCTATAATTTGATTGAAAACAAATAAATCATGAAAATTCTACCTTCAGGTATTGCCAATCCATCCTAAAAATAAATTAACTTGTCCTATTAAAAAGATTTAGGCGTTCTGACTCTACAAGTTAAAGCTTATTTACCTACTTCAAATCAATGAATATGCTCATGATTCATCATTTTATAAAAATTGCTCTGCTCATATATGTTTTTATTTTTAGCTCCTCCACTGTACCTTTTGATTGGAAAGCCTCTTTAAAAAAACCCAATATTATTTTTTTCCTGGTGGATGATATGGGTTGGCAGGATACATCTGTTCCCTTTTGGACTGAAAAAACGGCATTAAATCTGCTTTACCAAACGCCGAATATGGAAAAAATGGCCACAGAAGGGATGAAATTTACCCAGGCTTATGCCAGTAGCGTGTGCTCTCCTACCCGGGTCAGTCTTATGACGGGTATGAATGCAGCAAGACACAGGGTTACCAACTGGACATTGAAACGAAATATCTCAGAAGATCATGCCGATGATGTTTTGAAAATGCCTGTCTGGAATATGAACGGATTACAACCAGTAGATAGCATTGAAAATTCGGTTCATGCCACTACCCTACCTCAAATACTAAAACAAAATGGGTATTTCACTGTCCATTGCGGGAAAGCGCATTGGGGTGCTATGAATACGCCAGGTGCCAATCCCCTGAATCTGGGATTCGACTTGAATATTGCAGGGCATGCTGCAGGTGCTCCCGGAAGCTATCAGGGGGAAAAGAATTTTGGTAATAAAGATGGTGACAAACAAACGCTACCCTGGGGTGTTCCCGGCTTGGGCAAATATCATGGTGATACCATAAATCTGACTGAGGTATTAACCCTGGAAGCTATTTCTGCCATCCAACAGGCTCAAAAATTAAATAAACCCTTTTTCCTGAATATGTCGCATTATGCCGTGCACACGCCATTGGAAGCTGATGCCAGATTTTACAAAAAGTACAAAAATATGGGCTTGGAGGAACCCGAAGCTCGCTTCGCCTCCATGGTTGAAGGTATGGATAAAAGTTTAGGTGATCTCATGTCCTTTCTATCCGAAAATAATCTTGACAAAAATACCATTATTGTTTTTATGTCTGATAATGGTTCCTTGAGCGCAACTGCCCGTGGAGGCCAAAAACACACTCATAATTCACCATTAAAAAGTGGTAAAGGCTCGGCTTATGAAGGGGGCATCAGAGAACCCATGATGGTTAAATGGCCTGGAAAAGTTAAACCCGGCACTGTTTGTAACCAACCCATTATCGCAGAAGATTTTTTTTCAACCCTCTTAGACCTGGCTGGCGTTAAAAAAATAAATACCGTTCAAGTAATAGATGGCGTGAGTTTCACTCCTTTTCTATTCCAAAAATCAAAGGTTCAAAAAGATAGAACGCTCGTCTGGCATTATCCGAACAAATGGGGGCCGACAGGACCTGGTATTGGAACAACCAGTACTATCCGCCATGGTAACTGGAAATTAATCTATTGGTATAAAGACGGAAAGAAGGAACTTTACCGATTAGAAGAAGATCTGAGTGAAAATAATGACTTAGCTAATAAATACCCTGAAAAAGTGGACGAATTATCTGCTTTACTCGGGGAGTACCTTAGAAAAGTGAACGCGGACAGACCCCTATTTAAACAAACAAATCAAGCCGCTCCATGGCCTGATGAAATTTAAAACTACATCCCTTTAATTAATATCAATATGAACCATTACATGTATTATTTAACTATTCTGTTAGCTGTTTTTATGATTTTTGCAGGCATTATGCATTTCGTAAAGCCCCGTTTCTACAACCGGTTTATTCCAGATTTTATTCCAAAGTTGTTTGCCAACTATTTGGCTGGCATTATTGAAGTTTTGCTGGGTATTGGACTTCTTATCCCCCAATATCAACAGATGGCGGGAAAAGGTATGTTCTATTTAATGTTATTTTTCTTACCCATCCATGTTTTAGATGTATTCAAAGAAAAACCGGCGATAGGAAGCAAGAAACTGGCTATCATTAGAATCCCCGTCCAATTTATTTTAATCTACTGGACCTGGTATTTAAGTAAATAGATAAAAAGGTTATGACTATTTTTATGAAAGTGATTTAAAATATCATAACCTTTTTAAGTATAAATAATTATATCAATTAATATGCTCTGAATCAACATAACCATAAGCCTTATTCAGTTCAAAAACAGATTCGGCTGTAAAGTCATTGTTATGAATGAGCGCTAATTGACCTTCTAAAAGCTTTCTTTTGGTAGGTAATAATTGAATATTTCTTTCCCTGATTTTTTGGGCGGTACCACTACTGCTTTCACCATAAAGGCTTAACGTATCGAGCACCTCTTCCATCTGTATAATGACAGCCATAATTTGGTTAGGTATCCAGGAAGTTATAGGTGTTCCCCCTGTAGCTTTAGCATACTTGGTATTTGACATGATATATTTTTGGACGAATTGCCAGTGACCATTTCTAAAATGATAAATTTCTTCCAAAATTCCGATGAGGAAACAAAGGGAATCTACATCGTTTCTTTCTTTTAAAATACCCAACAATCCCTTTGGATGAATTTTTTCCATCGTTTCAGAAAGATCGGAGAAAAAATTTTGAACGCAAACAGGTCTGTAGGCTCTCAGATCAAGTAAATATTTCGTTAAATCATTTTGAGGATAATGAAAAATGACTCCAGAAAAAATGTCTTGCATTGGAATAATATCATCTTGGGCACCGGTTTGTCCTCTGAAAGCCTTTGGTTCGTCCCAAACGCCCTCATAAGTTACTCCAGGGCCGAAAATTTCCTCATTCCCTTTAACACCCATTATAAAAATCCTGAAATCGTTATAATGTTGCCATCTTGAAGCCTTCCACATCTCCTTTCTTCGCTCATTCATTTTCTTCATGGTCAGCCAATTGGCTTCCAAAAAATCATGTACCGGCTTACTTTCATCTTTGACAACTTCTAAAGTGCGCATAACAGAACCCACTAATTGGGGTGAAAATCTATTAATATCAACATGAAGCATAATAAACCCTACCTCATCCGATTGCCCGGAAAAACAGTTACACATGGTAATATTTTCCCAGTTCAGATCTTTCTTGTTATCTAATTTCCTGTAGTTCCCTAAGGAATAGGCATAGTGATAATCGATCCAGGGAAAAATCCCCAATTTATCAGCAACGTAACAAAAAGGTTGTGCAATATTTGCTGGTAGCACATTTCTTGCTTTTCCATAGGTACCATCGAGCCGGAATTGTTGAAAAGAAGGCTCCAGAAGGTATGCGGAAGTTAAAAATCCATACGAACGGAAAAGAGCTTGAATGACAAAAAGATCATCCTCCTTTTTAACATCTTCCAGATGATTTTCAAGCGCTTCAATGGCCTTCATGATTGAACCTTCATGATGAAGCAATCCATGCTCACCATCCGGCAAAACTACAGGCATATCATCCAATATTTTTTGTACATCGGCGTAAGTAGAAGGTAGCGAAACGATTGGATCTTTTACGGGCAAAAAGCCATGTTCAGCACATACGTCAAAAAAGCCATCCTTATAATGGTTCTGAAGTTTCATACATTTGGTATTTGGTTATTTGGCAAAATAGAGCGTCAATATAGCATCAATATCGCCCAAAAACAAATGATATATGGTTTTATAGTAAACTCGATGAACGCAAGTCAGGTTTAAAATCCAACTTTTAGATTGGGATGAAGGGGCACTATAAAAAAAGATTTAATTTTATCACTACATTGTCATTAAATAGAACTGATAAATGTCACTAACTGAAAATAAAACATATCGTATTTTAGGTGTCGATCCTGGAACGGTGAAAATGGGTTATGCCTTATTAGAAATTAATGGAAGTCAGATGAAAAGTGTGGACATTGGGGTTATTTTCCTGGATGCCCTCAGCGATCACCCCACAAGGCTTTTGAAAATTCTGGAAAGGTTACAGAGCATCATTATCACTTATAAACCAACTATAATGGCTGTTGAAGCTCCATTTTATGCAAAAAATGTGCAATCTATGTTGAAATTGGGAAGAGCTCAGGGGGTTGCCATAGCTGTAGGAATGGATAAAGGATTAGAGATTTTCGAATATTCTCCCAGAAAGATAAAACAGTCGGTAACAGGCAATGGTAATGCAAGCAAAGAACAAGTTGCATTTTTGTTGCAAAGTCAGCTAAAAGTTGATCTGGCCGGGCAGCTCTTAGATGCCACGGATGCCTTAGCTGTTGCCGTGTGCCATTTTTATCAAAATGGAAAAATAAGCACATCCACAAAGAAGACGCCGGTAAAAAAGAGTAAAGCTACCTGGGAAAAATTTTTAGCTGACAATCCAGACAGGTTAAAATAAACGGATAAACGTTCAATTTCATTCATAACTAATTTAATATCATGGAAAATTCATTTAACAAAAAAGTAGCACTGGTGACAGGAGGAAGCTTTGGTATTGGCCGGGCTACCGCTTTGGCATTTGCCGCTCAAGGTGCCACGGTAGTGATTGCCGATTGGGAAGACGGTTCAGAAACCTTAGATTTAATAAAGAAAAATGGAGGTACGGGTATTTTTATACAATGCGATGTTTCTAATGTGGAACAGGTAAACCATTTAATGGAAACCATAGAGAAAAACTATGGAAGGCTTGATTTCGCTATAAATAATGCTGGCATTGAAGGTCATAGCAGTCCCATAGATTCTTGTACCTTAGAAAATTGGCACCATGTACTCAATGTAAATTTGACAGGTACTTTTTTATGCATGAAAGGTGAAATTCCAATGATGTTGAAACAAGGTGCAGGCGTTATTATCAACATTGCTTCTGTCGCCGGATTGGTTGGTTTCGAAGGCATACCAGCTTATGTGGCATCAAAACACGCCATCGTAGGATTAACTAAAAATGCGGCGCTGGACTATGCAACAAAAGGAATAAGGGTCAATGCCATTTGTCCAGGTGTGGTTAGAACGCCAATGATTGACAGATTTACAGGAAAGGATAAAGCTATCGAAGCGCAATTTGCTAAGGTACAACCGGTTGGAAGATTAGGAGAACCCGAAGAAATCGCTGATGCGGTTCTATGGCTATGTGGCAAAGGAGGATCTTTTGTTACTGGAGCGGCCATCCCCGTAGATGGAGGATGGGTAGCCAAATAAACTTTATAATTTATCGTAAGCGGAACGAATGGAAGCAGCTATTGCTTCCATTTCTTCTGCCGAAAAATTTGGCCTTGAGTTACTAAAATTAATATCCCCCATACTGTTTAGTGGAACTAAATGTACATGTGCATGGGGTACTTCCAAACCTATGACACTCATTCCTATTCTAAGGCATGGCAGCGTGCTGAGCAATGCAGAAGCGACCTTTTTTGAAAATAACATGATACCTGATATTTCCTCGTCTGATAGATCAAAAAAATAATCTATCTCTACTTTTGGAACGATTAAGGTATGTCCTTTCGCAAGCGGATTCACGTCAAGAAACGCCAGAAAATGCTCTGATTCTGCTACTTTCCATGCAGGAATTTCTCCATTTATAATACGGGAAAAAATACTTGGCATACCTTGGCTAGATTGAAATATTTTCAATAACAAATTCTAATTTACCATTAGGTGTCTCCACGTGAGCTACATCCCCAATTTTCTTTCCCAATAAGCCTTTACCCATGGGCGAGCTAATCGAAATACGTTTAGCTTTAAGATCAGATTCTGATTCTGAAACTATTTGATAGGTTATTGTGGCATTATTAGCCTTATTTTTAATGGTTACCTTAGAAAGAACGGTAACTTTAGAAATATCTACATCGCTGATTTCCATTACTCTGGCATTAGCAAGTTGTTTTTCTAGGTCGTTAATTCTTAGTTCCAGCATTCCCTGCGCCTCTTTTGCCGCGTCATATTCTGCATTTTCAGACAAATCTCCTTTCTCACGAGCTTCGGCAATAGCTTTAGCAGCTTCCGATCTACCTCGCGATTTCATATCTTCTAATTCACTATTTAGTCGTTCAAAACCCTCTCGGGTCAGGTAATTGATACCAGACATAACATTAATTTTTTGAGATTTTTGGAATGATTAGGGTGATAGACTTTAAAAAACAAAAACGATATGAGAATATTCCCAAATCGTTTTCAATCATTATTTTAACAAATATAGGTCAAAATTCTTACATTTTCAAGAATAAATGCCTAATTAAATATCCTCCATATAAAAATATACCTAGAAATTGAATCGAAGGGAAATATTATGCGTACCTGTCCAAACTCGGGTTGCCTGATAGGCATAGTCCAAAGCAATCTTATTTTTAGACCCTTTAGATAATGGAAAATCAATACTTCCTCCGGCACTCAAACCAGTATTTACAGGCCTTTCTTCCAGAGTAGAAGCACCAAGATCATATTTATAAGCACCTCTTAACATAAAGGAATCCCAAAGAGCATACTCAATACCCGCCCCTATCTGGTCTCTGCTGAAAGAATTAGAAGTAAAGTTCCCAATCAAACTAATCCTGTGAGGTTCGCCCAGAAGTATATCGTAGGACAATCCAATATTTAACATAGACGGTAACTCGAAACCTGCTGCGCGTTGATCAAAAGTAAGTTGATATCCAGCTTTATTCGGGGTGTTTCCCTGAAAAGAGAGACCTTCTCCATTAAAAACCATCCTTGAACCAACATTACTCAGACTAATCCCGAATTTGAATTCTTCTTTATCACCTGTTACATACTGAACCCCCGCATCAATTGCCAAGCCAAAGGCGCTTACATTAGAAAGAGATTCAGAAATACCTCTCATCAAAATACCAACAGACACCTTATTTTCAAAGGTATATGCATAGCCCAAGGCTATATTAAAGAAATTAGGAGAAAAATTTGCCCCTGTTCCCTCAGGTTGGTCTTCTGTAGTTACTTTATTTTCACCAAAATTTAGCGATGTTAGACTAAGACCTAACGCAGCGCCATTTTTCAACTTTCGGGAAATTCCGAAAGCATTCATTCGAATGCCTGTACCTTGTAAGTAATTAGCTCCGGAAAGATTGATTTCCAGACTATTTATACGCGGTAAACCAGCAATATTAATTCTCATTGCTTCAACCCCTCTGACTGAAGCAGTATTGATATGAAATAAACCAGAACTTCTTGCCCAGGGATTCAATAGTAGCTCATAAGCTCCAGCCTCACCCTGTCTGTCGGGATTCCCAGCCTTTAAAAAAGGGTGGGAAAGAAAAATTAAACTACCAATAATAAAAAAAACCTTAATCCTCATTTCATTAAATTATTCATTGTTTACAATCCAGAAGGATCAAATTTTCTGTTTACACCAAACCACTTTATCGTTTTAGATCCCAATTCGCCCGCGTCAATATTCATCAAATAAACACCACTTGCAACTGGAATTCCCCGGTTATTTCTTAAATCCCACTCTAAATCAGGCGTTATTTGATTATTCGTAATGGCTCGGTTGTTGCCTCGTGGAACCGCTCCCACTTCATCCCGTTTATATTGCCTGATAAATTTACCATCCAAAGAATAAATGGTAACTGTACAATTGGCGGGCAGATTAGTAAACTTAATGGTCGTGGTAAATTGGGAAACCTCATAATCGGAGAAACCGTAATATGGATTAGGAACTACGTTTATTGCATCTAAAGCAGCATTGTAATTACTTGCATCCCGCTTTTCTGCTTCCTTTTTATCAAATTGAAAGCGATAAACAGGGTGGCCGTTATTTTCATTTCCTGCCAACGAGTAAGGATTATTAACACGAATTTTTACAACAGCGTCATTTGGAATCAAACCATCTTTGTAAGAAAGAAACGGGGTTGTAGATTGATTAAAAATCAGACCAGACCAGGTAATCTCCTGCAAGGCAAGAATCTTAGCGACAGGCGCTGCATTTCTCAATGAATTTCTAATTGCCTTGCATTCGTCATACGTTTGCTTCGTAACATATACAAAGTGCTGTCCACCAACAGGATAGAATCCAAGATTTCCGTTACTTACCCCCGCTAAACGGACTAAGTTATCAGGGTTAAACATCATATCGGCACCCAACTTATAGTTTTCCAATACGGTACCATTATAAACAGAATTTTCCCCAAAGAAAATATTTAGCCTTCTACCTGTTTCCACATCTATGGCATAGCCTGGGAACCATCCAAATCCCTCTGTTAAATCAGCTGTATTTGGGTCCGGTAAACCATCACTATTTGTATCATCTTTTGTTACCCCAGGCCTGGCCCTTAAATCAAAGTGCCTGCGATTTCCCTCTGTATTAAACCCTTGGGTACGATAAAATCTGTTAGCAGACTCAATGATAACACACTTACTCCAAAGACTCTTATCTTTTGTGAAAACAATATCCACATTATTCAAATCGGCTAATTTCATTCGTGTTCTTAGAATGGAACTAGCGCTATTATCAGAAATAGCGGGAGAAATATAGGCAGGATCTCTCTCCCCTTTTACTCTCCAATCGGCAAGGAAATAGGGAGTAAATTGTCCGGCACCCATTTTTGAAAAAGCCTGGGTTGGATCTAATACCGCATCAACTTGCCCGTCACCCGTTGAAATATAATCAAAAACGGTTGCGTCAAAGTTCGTGGGACCTGCACTAAATCCATCATTGATAAATCCCAGCCATTGCGCACCATTTTTATCTTTGTAAGTAACTTCAATACCAATAGTCCCATTTTTGGCATCTTTTAAACTCCCCGGTTCTGAAACCTGACCTATTATAATGGAGAAACCAAATGCTCTGATGATCTGTTCGTTCAACTGCTCAATAGGTCTTTCTGATCTGATAACCGGACTATTCGGATCTCTAAGATTTCTTAACTCCCAGGTAACAGGAGATTCTAAAATCCCGTTAGTAGCATTATTGTCTTTAAACTTTAGTTCAAACTGTCCGTCCTTTACTTCCAAAGGATTAAAAATTTTCACTTGGATGGGCGCTCTTCCAGGAAGATAAGTTATCTGTCCATTGAAAGAAGTACCCAATATCGCAGACCTGGTCGCATCAGAAATATCAAGAAAATTAGCTCCTGTTCCAGCTCCTGAAATACGGGTAATAACCGTTCCTTCACCATAACTGGCATTTAATATTTTATCTGTGGTTGGATGAGGTAATACCGTATAAAATGGATTTCTACCGTCTCCAATATTCCTTCTCCCCTCCAAATAAGGCTTTCTTTGCCCCAGTACTGCTTTGGGGTCAAAAACTCTATAATTATTATGTGCGTAAGCAACCGCGACAAAATAATATTTCTTATGATTAATTAATCTGCGATCGCCTTCTGAAAATTGATCTTCCTTAATCTTAAAAGTATGTTGAATACCATTATTCCCACCTTCAACTTTTAACTCAGGAACATAGTACTCCTCTCCTGTCGGATTATCAATGGTTTTCCAATTGAAAATTCTATTTATGTTGTTTTTTAAATCTACTTGATAAATCAATCGTGATTTATCAGGATTTTCTAAATCTGCAATCGTTACTGAAGAATTGGATAATTGATACAATTTGTACCCTTCAAAGGTATATAAACTATCCTTTGCACCAGCTGGAATTTGCAAACCACGCTGAGCATAACCTTCAAAAGCATTATTAGAAGTAATGCTATCATTTGTAAATACAGCAATAATCTCTCTATCCAGCTCTATAAAATCAATATCCGGGGCATCAGGTCCATCCGTTAATTCAAAACAATTATCAAATAATGCCTGAGCGATATCATCCGCTTCGAGTAATTTTGAGATATCCGGGCAGGGATATGTTTGATCTGCTACCCAAACTACTCCGATGATTAGCTCATTTACAGCACCCGGATCTAAACGAAAAGGGCCTGAGGCTTGTATGGTACGACGATCACCAAAAGGAAGATTTGAAGTACACATTGACCAGCCTCTTGAATTATTTGGTGCATCTGAAAAAGCGTATTTTACCTTAGCACCATCTTGATAGGCATCATCACCGAAAGTGAAAGGACTACCGTCACGCCAGGAACCAGATAAATAGTTAAAGTACTCTTGAGCGGTAGCAGGGTCTGTGGTACCAGGTGCCGGACTTCCAACGCCTCCATTATTATAATAAGTAAAAGAAGACATACCAATTTCTTCCCCATTTTCGTCTAAGGGCCCTCTAAAATAATCCACACCCAAAATAGGCACTTCATCGCAATAGGTATTGACCCCTTGAGGGCATGCACAACCCGTTTGACCATCTAAAGCATCTTCATTATACATATAACCAAGACTTCTGGAAACATCACTTCCGACATAATCATCTGTAAAACAGCCTAAGTCAGCATCTACCCACATAGCAAAGAACATGGAATCAATACTTTCAACGGCACGGTTAATGAGTTTATACCGTTGAAAAGTCATATCATTTATTTCGTCATTGGTAGCATAAGAAAAGGCTTGCACCTGTACTTCCATCTGAATAGGGTCACCTCTAGATTCTGAATGGATATTACCTGCATCATTATAAACCCAGAAAATCATTTCGTCCGGAAATTGCGGTTTTGATACACAACCTCTTATTTCAATGACTGGAAAATCACCTCTGTCCGGGTTATATAAGCCATCTCCATCCTGATCCCAAAATGCAGCAAGGCCTTGCGAGGTATTAGGTAATTCAAAATTATGAATATCGAAGAAGAATTCATTCCCACGAGCTGGCCAACCTTTTATATCTCTGGGAATATCATCGGGATTATAAGCTACGCCACTTTTCTCCGCCAGTTGAAATTTTCTGATATGCTCTCTGATATTTTCTCCTTTAACAGTGAAGAAACGGTCCCAACGGGAACATATCGCTTGATTAGTTTTTCCTGTTTCAGGATTAAGTGGACCAGGCCAGAAGTCAAAATCGCCTGAACTACGACCATACGTTTGAGCGGCCACTTTTAAATTACCAGCGGGGTCAACGCCACCCAACCAAACTGCTCCTGCAAAAATAGAAGAAACCTCAGGAAGACCAGCTGGTACTTTCGGTACAATGTATCGGCCGTCATTACTGTCCCACCAAACATCCCCTCCAGTAGTTAATCGTGCTCTTACATTATTTATTGCCTGATCAATCTGAGCTACTGCATTATTGCAATTTTCAGCAAATCGCAGTTTTACTGTCGTATTGCCTCTTCTTTCTTTTAACAAAGGATTATTTCTGGCAGTCATTACAATAGGAGATAAAATAACCCCCATTAAAATGCTAAAAGAAACGATGCTAATTAACCTTTTATATACCATCCTAGTCATAATTTCAATTTAAAAATCCATAATCACACCGGCAAAAATCCTTCTCGGTAAGCTAAATAACCCAGGATTTAACAATGCCCACTGGTAAGACGCCAAATAAGCATCAACCACCCTATTTGAATTTACTATGTTTAGTAGCTTGTCCTGACCATTCGAGGAAGCAAGAAATCCGTCATCCTTTGGTGATCCTGTGGAAGAATAAACATTTAAAATATTTTGTTGATTGAGCAGATTTGACACCCTACAATAAATATTCATGCTTAAACCTTTACTTACTTGAACCACTTTATCCACTCGTAAATTAATGGTATAGTTCCATGGTTTGCGAGATCCATTAATTGAACCAGCTGTTTGAGCCCCTCCTAATTCAAGAGGAGTGATTGTTGCCGTATAAGGACGACCAGAAACAGCAATGGCCTGCAAACTCAGACCTGCATTGGCAAGGATATCAGAACCAAAAAGATTAGGTCCATTATAAAATTTTCCTGCCCCGAACCGGTAATCTAAATTCATATTTACGCGATGTCTTTCATCAAAATTCAAAGGAAACAGGGTCCGGAGATTGCCTCTGCTCGTTAAACCTCTCTGTGAATTAGCATCAGAACCTGTACCATCAGCAAACTGAAGGGTATAATTGGTCACTAAAGAAAGATTCCCTGTTCTGCGCATTTCATATTCAAAAGAAAATCCTTTAACTGTGCCAAAATCCAAATTTCCGTAAGTCGTATATTGGTTAACTATGGGCACAGGGAAATAGGTTCTTTGCTGAATCATATCTCTCAATTCCTTATAATATGCCGCGATTTTTAACTTTGAAGTTGCTGATAACTTTTGTTGAAATCCTACTTCATAATCTATTGTTCTCTCCGGCCTTAGATCTGGGTTATTTCGAATAACCGATGGGAAATCAGTGAAGTAAAAATAATCTAACGCTGTGGCCAAAGTATTTGAAGGCGGTCGCTGAATAAGTACATCGTAGTGTGCAAAGAAGTTAGCGTCATCAGAAATAGGAAAAGAAAAGGCTAGTCGAGGCATAAAATTTACCTGAACTTCATAATCCTTGAAAGAAACTGATGGGTCAAATGCCTTATCTTTGATGTAGTTATTTATATTTTGTGCCCGGGGATCCTTGTATTTTGGAAATACTAATCCTCCGGAAAAGATATCTATCGGACTATTAACAGGATTACCATTTGACCTATACCATAAGTCACCATCGCGATAAGCCAACACGTCCGTTCCACTGTCATTTAGATAAACTTTGTAATCATCGCCAATGCTACCTGGTTTTTCAGATTTTGTTTCCGGAAGGTTATGAAATTCTGAGGCCTCCATAATGTCATACAACGAATATGGGTCTTTTAATACCCTGGTATTAGCGTCATATCTGTCCATACGTACGCCTAACCTGAAGATAATATCTCTGAATGTAAATTTATCCTGGATATAGGCTGCAGAATAAATAGGTCTGTTCGGAGCTACGGGAAAAGTTCTTACTCCATTTTCGTCAACCGTAGAAAAAAAATCTTCAAACGTACCATCGAAAGGGCGACCTAAATAGTCGTGGCCAAAATAACTTATTGCGTTTTGATCATTTAATTCCTTTGCCGAAAACATATCTAACCTCAATTGATCGGGATCCAACCCATCTACATTTACAAAAGTAGTAAGAGGTAAACCTAATTCTTCTCTGATAGATTTATAAAATTTGTTGTCCTCACTATTTACAATAGATAAAGCGCGAAGAGGTGTTTTCGGGAAATTGGGTAAATCAATATAACCTATGGTATCTGCATTGGGGGCAATACCTTGAATATGATTATTTGCCTGCTGTCTGGCGATATCCCAAAGTCCTCTCGGAATAACAGTATAACTTCTATTTAAACGCTCCTCATAAATAAACCCTATTTGTATATTGTGTCTGCCATTTTTCGAACTACCTGGAATCCAGTCAAAATTAGTTCTGGCATTAAATGAATATACATCATTTGTGGACCTTCCCGCCGTATTATATACCCAGCCAACATTGGTATGAAAACCCCATGAGTTGTTATAAACAGGGGATATAAATCCGTTGGGTGCTATAAAGTTGCCCAAGGAAAGTAAATTTTGACTATTGAAAAAATTAGATAATATATATTTTCCAACTTGTGGATTAATTCCCTCACCCTGTTTAAGGTCGAGCGCATTATTATAATTTGAAAGAACAGGATTTTGCTCTCCCGGGGTATATTTTCTAAGTACCTGTCTGTAATCTGTATGTTGCATGGCTACACCTTGAGAAGCAGGATCAAAGGCCAGCGCAAAGGTAGGTACCCATTCCAAATCAAATTTTCCCACATACCCATAATCAAAATAATTAAACCCATGTCGTTGGTCAGCTTGTTCCCCTGTCGATTTTTCATAACCTCCCTGCAAGGTATATGAAGCATTTTGAATAGCCCCTTTTTCATTACCGGCACCTCCATTTGCACCAAATCTTTGTCTTAATCTAAAATTTGCTCTATACGTTCTTCCTAAACTGAACGGATTATTTTTACTGTTCAGAACGCCCCAACCACCTGGCGTAAATTGATTTTTAGCATCGGTAAGTGCTCCGGTAAGCGTCATATCAATAGATTCACCTAATCGCGCATCAATTTTACCAGTTAGATCAAGCCTCTCATTCGTTTCGTTATTTCTGGCTTTTAAAATATCAACATCATCGGCAAGCAGGTTATCAGCGCTTATGATGAAACTTGACCCAAGGGCGGTTACTGGATTAGCCTCTAACTCTGCTAATTTGTCCTCTTTAACCCTATAAATTGAGGTAGCTGGTGGATTATCCTCGTACTGATGGGTATATCTTCCCGAGAAACGGTAACCCAAAATAGATTGACCCTTCTTATTTTTTAAAATGGGTCCACTCAGGTTTACACCTATTAAACTGTTGCTGTATGGATCAAGATATTTAGATGATTCAACTTCTACTCCCCCACTAAATTTATTTGACGGACCCTTTGTTGTGATGGAGATAATACCTCCGGTCACATCACCATATTGCGCTTCAATCCCCCCCGTAATTACTTGAAGCTGATCTATTTCTGATTCTGGAATGAGGTTACCCTGAATTCTGATACCGTCGATATAGTAGTTTGTAGCATCGGAACGAGAACCCCTGATAGTTATCGCTTTCCCCTCATCGGCAGCGGCTAAACCTGCTGTAGTAGCAGCTAAAGCATTAATATTTCTCGTAGGTAATGACCGTATTTGATCGCTCGTAATAACCGAACCAGACGTAGTATTATCTTGCTCAATCAATGGCACCTTATATTCAACTATGGTAATTTCCTGTAACACAACGCCTCCATCAGAACCAAGTTGAATATCTAACTTAGTTGACTTTCCAGCCAAAACTTTTACTCCCGTAATCCTTCTGGAGGTATAGCCCAAGTAACTGGCTTCAACGTCATAAAGACCTGGATCCATGTCGGGGAAATTAAAATATCCCTCTACATCTGTCTCCGTTCCAGTAACTAAAACCCCATTTTTAAATAAGGCAATAGTGCCGAAAGAGATGGGCTCTTTTGACTCTTCATCGATTACTTTCCCCCCTAATGAGGTTTGAGCCTGAAGAAAAACAACCGATAAACAAAGTAGAATAAAAGAGATAAATAGAATTCTTTGCATCTGAGCCTTATATTTTTTCAATAGCTAAAAATAAAAGTGCAAGTTAATTAAAATGTACTTTAATTAACAGCAGATTAATGAAACTTATAGACAAAATACTATATTTTTAGTCTTTTTGCTTATTCAATAGGTTTGAAATGATACGATGGAAGTGATGGACATTAATTTCCATGTTAACAGAATACCTTCCCCTATTATAATATCGGCCTTGCATTCCCATTTGAACAGATTCGACCACCTCTTCGTCTTCTAATTCGGTGACATCTAATTGGTTCTTTTCTCGATCGAATGAGGTTCCCTCAAAATAATATGAGCGGAATTTCACCACCGTCATTTTATGTCCTTTGGGTTCTACAACATTTAAGGATAAACCCCAGGGATAAAAATTGAACATCAAATTGGGGAAAATCCAAAAATAATAGGCATATATTTTCTTGCCCTCGTCCACATGACCTTTTGGCGTATTAAAATATGGTTCATCGTCAGCCGCAACACCTATTTGTAGATTACCCCATTCAAATAAGTGATATTCATATTTTTCAAATTCTATAGCTTGATTCAACGCCGGATGTACAAACGGAATATGAAAACCTTCCAGATAATTGTCAACATATAACGCCCAATGCGCCCTTACATCGAAATCTTTGGAAGCATCAGGATTAAAGGTGAGGGTATGTAAAGGTAAAAATGAAACTCTATCCAACATGGGTTGAATGAAAGTGGCAAATGAAGCAAGGGGATTAATGGAGGTGAAGTACAAAGGAAAAAAAGTAGCCAGCGGCAATTGTTTCAAATGATCCCTTTCCGTTGGGAAATTTTCTGTCTGGTCAAATTCAGGCATACTTTTAAATGTCCCATTTAGTCTGAAACACCGTCCATGATAACCACAACGAAGTATCCGCTGTCCGGAACAGGAGGAAGAAACTACCAATTTACCCCTATGCGTACAAACGTTCGATAAACAATATACCTCCCCATCTGAATCTGTGGAAAGGACAACAGGTTCATTTAAAACATCCGGTAATAAGACCATAGGCGTTAAAGTGCCAACCGGAGCCTGATCGGTATTATTACCTATAAAAATCCAACATTTTTCCCAAATTTCAGAAATAGAGCGTTCAAACCACTCCCTTTCTCTATAAAAAGATGAAGGCAGTGTATCTGACTTTCTAATATCCTCATCAATATGAAAAATCTCCATGCCACTTATGAATTATTGCTGAAAATACTATTATAATCTAAGAAATAAATCATTTTCAGTGAAATAATATTTCTTTGTGGGTTTTCAAATAATCCATCGAGATTTGACCAATAATCAAGATCCGTCCTTTGTTGATTTTCCAAAATGCTATTTTTCCAAACAACATAAAGATCGCTACCAGGTGCAAACCGCCATCTGTAAATCATATCAATATTAAAGGCATTGAAATTGGCATTATGATTACCTTTATAATCTGTTGGAGCTAAGGTTCCATTTAGATTTAGCATGGCAAACTTATCATAAGCTACTTTGGACCAATAATGCCTCATTCGGAAAGTCAGAGACATGGTTGGTGTAAAATTATAAGCTGCAAACAAAGAGTTTTCCACCGTGGAAATGTCTCTTACCCCAAAAATGATATCCTTCTCACCCGCATTTTTCGATACCTTATTTACGAATCCCACATCATTTGAAAAGAAATTAACCGCAGTGTTAAATGAAAAATTGAGTTGGTCACTCACTCTCCAGCGAGGTCCAATAGAAAATCTAAGAGTGTTTCTATCTTCTTCATCAAAATACCTAAACCTTAAATTAGTTGTCAATAAAACCTCCTTACGACTATCCGTGGAAAGAAACATACCCACCCCCCGATTGGTTGGATAACGATAGAAACGGCCCGCGGTTCTAGGCTCAAAATAATCAAAGGTTGCCCAAGGTTCCATAGAAACCCAAGCATTCATTTCCCAGAATTTCTTCGTTTGTCCCCAAACATATACATCGCCACCTGCATCATTGAAAACAAAAGGTTTATATAATCTCATATATCGCCATTCAGCGCCAGCGCCATACCTGTTAAATATACTCCAGGGCTTCAATACTTTATAGTTCAACTCCCCTTGAAGGCTTCTCTCATTATTATTAAACAAAAATCCAAGGTCTTTCGGGTCGTAAGTATTGCTCTCTTCGTTATAAGCAATATCAAAGGTAAATGCTCCTCCATTTTTTGCTAATTTAAAAGCGTAGGTATGCCCAAAATCCGCTTTTCCTATGAAATACTTTTGAGAAAGCGCGCCATTTCCACTAAATGAATAGGCATTATCTTTTGTCCTCAGGTCAAATTCCATGGCAGAGACATTCGCATCATAGTCTTCACCAAACCGATAAACGGTGGTATTAATAAAACTTATGTATGAATTATTTTTTAAATTCTGGTCTAACACAAAAATATTATAATTTGTCAATGGATCCGTTTCGACATTCCTTTCCTCCCCATTTTCCCTTTGAATAGTTGCATAAGATTTCAAGGACGTAGCATTAAACAATCCCAGTCCCAAGCCAGAAGGGGTTCGGCCTGAAATTTTTGTTGCATTCACGATTTTCCCTCTTTGAGGATTATTAATCACTTTCTCACCTGGCAACAAACCCTGATAAGCTTTGCCGTAATTTAAAGGAGTACCCCCAATTCGACGGGAGTAAAAAATATTCCCTTTGTTGAATAACTCTGTTCCTTCTGTAAAAAACTGTCTATTTTCATCAAATCTAACTTCAAAAGGGGTCAGATTGAGCACTTGATTATCTGATTGAGCCTCCCCAAAATCAGGAATCAACGTCATATCTAAGGTAAAAGCATCATTAATACCGTATTTAATGTCCATACCCCCATTAAATGAAGAACCATAGACATTTTTTTGAGCTGCCGCCTTGTCTGTAAATTGTTGTCCGTAAACCGCAAAAAATGGCGTAGCCTGCAAACGTATTGGCGAAGAAATATTTTTTATACCAGTTAAAATACCTGACTGATTGAGGAAACCGGAAATTAACGGATTAATTGTACTCCAGGATGATTTTTCCTGTTTCCTTTGATAAAGTCTTAGGAAGTTAATATGCCATTCCTGATTTTCCTGTTTGGGAAACCTGATGGCCGAATAGGGAATTTTCATTTCAACAATCCAACCTTTGTCAGTGAAAGATACTGCACTTTCCCAAACAGCATCCCAACCGCTATCTTCGCCGTAAACGGAATATTTTACATCAAGCTGAACACCACTTGCTGATACGATAAAACCAAGACCATTGTTTCCATCCTTATAAGTATCTAAAATGACTGCAAACCAATCTGTATTTTGAATTTCATCTCGCTGCGATAACTGTTTTGGAATAGTTTCAGGATCATTGTCTGCGAGAAATGCGCCTATATAAAATCCTTCATTATCGTATAAAACTCGTATTTGTCCATCTTCTGACGCTTTCAAACCAGGAACGGGCTGAAAAGTAACGAAACTATCGGCAGCGACAGCCGATTGCCAGTCGTTTTCATCTAGTTTTCCATCCATTACCATTTTTCCTTCAACCCGCTTAGCTTCCATTATTTTTTTGGCAATTGGGTCGTTGTTTTGAGCTATTAAAAAAGTGGAAATAAATAAAAGTAAATAACAATGAAGTCGAAGCATAAGCCGTTTTTAGCATTTTTAAATAATGCCACAAAAGACTATAAAAAATATTTTTCAGATGCACTTAATCGACCAATGGTTAAAATAAGAGGTAATAAGACCTTAGAAAGGTTACAAGTAAATAAAATCATTACTTTTGCATCAATAATAGTATTGTGAGCATTATTGTACCCGACTTTATACTTGACGTATTTAAAAAAGAAAGATTCCATGGAGATTTGGATTCCTGGATCATGTACATTGATCTCACGGGATTTACCCCTCTAACGGCTTCCCTTTTACAAGATGCGGGTGCAGGGGCGGAGGAGGTTTCCGATTTATTAAATGATGTTTTCTCTCCTTTGGTAGATATTGTTTATCAGCACGGAGGCTTTATTCCTCATTTCGCGGGAGATGCATTTTTTGCCATTTTCCCAAAATCATCCACTGATATATATGTTTTCACCGTGGCTGTTAAAAAAGTTCACGCTCATTTTAGGACAAAAAACGCAAAAAACAGGTCACTTCCTGTAAGTGTCAAGATTGGTTTAGACGTGGGAATACTCACTTGGGGAATTGTAGGAAAGGAACCCTATTCTTACTACTTTAGTGGGGAGGTTCTTAGAAATAGTGCTATTTGTCAGCAAAAAGCAAGATTTCAGGACGAGGGCATCGTTTTTACCTCCACGATAAGAGATTACTTTGAAACCATTGATCTTCATTCCGAGTCCATTGAAGAAAATTTTTATACCTGGAAGTCGTCGGAAATAAAAAAAATCAAAGTAAAGGAGGGATTAATAAAGACTAAAAAAAATACATCGCTTCCTGTTTCTGATAGTTCTCCCTTTCTATCTCCTGTTTTTTCCCGACACATTCCTTCAGGAGAGTTTAGGTCCTGTATTGCCATTTTCATTGGCTTTACTCCCTCTGGGGACAAACAAATTTTTTCAGATTTCCTTAGTCAGATGGTCAAACATATCAATGAATATGGGGGCTACTGCAAAGAATTTGATTTCAGTGAGGAAATTCCCTGGTTAATTACCTTTTTCGGTGTTCCCCTCGCTTTTGAAAACCAGCTGGAACGGGCATTAAATTGTATTCACAGTCTTTTTCGTGACTTAAGAGAAATGTATGCGCCATTTGGAATAAAAATGAAAGCTGCCGTGACCAGCGGTACAGGCTATACTGGATTTATTGGCGGTAAAGAAATGCAGCAATATAGTGTGGTAGGAAATTTTGTGAATCTTGCCGCAAGAATGATTAATCAGGCTCAATGGGGAGAAATAAGAACGGACAGGCAAATAGCACAATCAGACTTTTTCCTATTTGAAATAGCAGGTGAAATCAGTTATAAGGGAATGCTTGAACCCGTAGAAACATTTCTTTTAAAAAATCAAAAGCCTGAAGGATTTCAAAAATTTCTGTACCCACTGGTGGGAAGAGATCATGAAATGCAGGTCCTCCAAACTGAATTCAACAAACTTTTATCGACCAAAACCGGACAGATTATTATAATTTCCGGCGATCCCGGGGTAGGTAAGAGTCGACTTGTTGGCAGTTTAAGAGAAGAAACCATAAGAAATGGCAAGGCAAATTGGTTTTTCTGTCCTTGTGATGCCGTTATAAAAAAACCATTCAATCCATTTATTCATCTTTTAAGGCATTACTTTAGTCAAAACATCAGAGGTCTTTCCAATCGGCATTATCAATATCAAAGACAATTTAAATCACTGATCAACAAGTTACAAGCCATTTCCAGCGTAGAAGGTTTTTCGTCTATGGTTGCCAAAGATTTGATAGAAAAACTAAACCATTCCGATAATGCCTTTCGATTTCTGTTAGGTCTAAGCCTTTCTACGCCCGATTGGGATGATCTGGCCCCTCAAAGCAGGTATCAAATGGCAAAAGATGGCATTATATCTCTTATTTTAGCAGAATCTCTGTTACACCCTCTTTTATTACAAATTGAAGATTCCCATTGGCTGGACCCATCCTCCAAAGAGTTACTTGTTTCTCTTTGTCAACAGTTACCCACCTTTCCAATCATGCTCGTAGTCACGTCCCGAACCGAGGCGTCAACGGAAATAAAAACATTTTTACCTACCAATTCCTCCTCACAGGTTGGCGTTTTTATACATCTTGAAAATTTCACCAGAAAAACCTGTGCTCAATTTACCGAAATAATTCTTGGAAATGAGGCCAATGAGGCTCTGTTAGATTATGTGGAGGTAACTACCAACAGAAATCCGTTTTACCTGGAGCAAATGGTAGAATTTCTAAAAGAAAAAGATTGGCTGACAACTTATCACGGCAAATGGACACTAAATACAGGTGAAATTGTAACCCCTGAAAAAATTGGAAATCTTCTTACTACCCGCATTGATAGCCTGAACCCTGACCTACGCGAATTATGCAAAGTTGCTGCCGTGATAGGAAGGGAATTTGACCTGACTATTTTAGAAAATGTGTGGAAAGCACTTCATACCGATGCAAATATTCTTCAGACACAAATCGGTTTTATAGAAAACCTTATTAAAGCTGGGACAAGAGAGAATATTTGGCGACCATTAACTAAAAGACGATTTTTATTTCAACACGCTTTACTCAGAGAAGCGGCTTATAATATTCAGCTGCCTGCCACCCTTCAACAGATTCATTTACTTGTGGCTGAGGCTATTGAACTACATTTTAAAGACCATATTGAACTAAAATTACAAGAACTGGCCTACCATTATGAGTTGGCAAATCATATCCAAAAAGCCAGTGAATTTTTATATCTCGCCGCAGTTCAGGCAAAAAATAATTATTTGAATGAACATGCCCTTGGTTTCTTAGAAAAATTATTGAAAAATATACATTTAAATCAGCACCACCCTTTCAGGTTTAAAGCCCTTATTCTACAAGGCTCCATTTTAGAGATTACCGGTTATTGGGAAAGAGCAGAAAAAATATACCTTCAAGCTTATTCCTCACTAAATGAAGATTATTCCGGCGAATTAATTCCCATTTTATTTAATAATATAGGTCGGACGCAACTTTTTAAAGGGGATTATTCGGCAGCAATGGCTTCTCAAAAAAAAGCCCTAACTTATTCTGAAAAAAATAATCTCCCTACCTTAATACCTTCAACATTGGCCTATTTGGGAAATATTTATTTCAGAATGGGCAAATATGATGAGGCAAATTATCACTTCAATGAAAGTTTAAAACTAAAATCATCCACTGATAAAAATTATCCAACGACGCAGGTATATGCAAAAATTGCCCTTACTCAAATGAATATGGGCAAAAATGAACAGGCCCTGGATACTTTAAATGAACAATTAATTCATTGTATTAAAGAAAAGGACAAACTAGGATTAGCAACCATATATATATACAAAGGCCTTGTTCATGTGGATAAAGATGAAATCGAAGCAGCAAAAATAAATTTTAATGAAGGGATTGAATTGGCAAATCAAACGGGTAACAAGCATTTACAAGCTATTGCCCTCGGAAATATTGGCCTGATTTATGAAAAAGAAGGAGATTTTGACCGCGCAATGACTCATTACGAAAAAGACCTGGATTTATGCAAGGAACTAGACGACAAACAAGGCACCTCTATTGTATTATGCCTTATTGGTCAGTTACTTAATCTTAAAGGTGAGTTTATGGAAGCTATAAATCACTTACAAAAAGCGTTAACTATTAGCGAAATGCTGGGTTTCCAAAAAGGAATGGCAAAAGCGTTAAATACCTTGGGCGATGTTTATTATTTCAAAAATGAATATGAGCGTTCTATCCATTTTTACGAGCGGGCAATAACGCTGACGAGAAGAATAAATAATAAACTGGTTTTAGGATATAGTCTCTTTGAACTGGCTATTGTTTTATTGGTTGACGGGCAATATGACAAAGTCAAAGCGCTATTAACAGAGGCTTCCGACCTTGCAAACGAATTATCCAACGACGCTTTCAAGTTCGATGTTAGACTATTGGAAGCAAAATATACCCGGGCAAACGGAGAAAAAATCCAAGCTGCTGAAATCCTCGTTCAAATGGAAAATATGCCGTGCACCCAAGAACAAGAAGCGGAAAGATTTTTTGAATGGGTTATGTTGTTTCCTCATGAAGCAACCCTGCGAGAAAATGCTAAAAATAAATACCATTCTTTGCTGGATATGACACCAAAGTATATTTATAAAGAACGGCTAAGAATCTTAAACACCTATATAAACTAATTTATAGAGAATCAACAAATCCCAGTAAAGATGATTCCCTTTCCTTGTTTGCAAAAAACTGAATACCCAGCGGTAAACCCTCGTCTGTAGGCTGAACGGGGATAGAAATAGCGGGAATACCCGTTAAATTTGCATGAACAGTGAAAATATCGGCCAAATACATAGCAATGGGATCATCCAAACTTTCTCCAATAGGCCATGCAGGCCCGGGTGCGGTGGGCATTAAAATAAAATCATACTGATTAAAAATCTCCTCTGTTTTTTCAATAATTAACCTTCTGACCCGTTGTGCTTTACCATAAAAAGCGTCGTAATAACCCGAACTTAAAACAAACGTTCCCAGCAATATACGGCGTTTAACCTCTCTTCCGAAACCTTCAGTTCTTGATAGTTTATAGGTTTCCTCTAAATTAGTGGCATTGGGACTTCTATACCCGAATCGAATGCCATCATATCTCGATAAATTTGAAGAAGCTTCCGCCGTTGTCAAAACATAATACGCAGGAATCATAAAATCTAAGTATTCAAAGTCAACGCCTTCGACGGAATGACCTTTACTTTTTAAATTTTCAATCATACTTTCACACCTTTCGCGAACCGTTTTGTCTAAACTGGGATGTTCCAGGGCGGCTTTAAAGTACGCTATTTTAGACTTTTTGGGTGCCGTCAGATGGTTTTCATACTTTTCAGGTATTGATGTCAATGCCGTACTATCATATTCATCGGGACCGGCAATAATAGAAAGTGTCCTTGCAATATCCTTTATATTATGAGCGAAAATACCAATTTGGTCAAACGACGATCCATAAGCCAGCAAACCATGTCGGGAAATTCTACCATACGTTGGCTTAAAGCCATTTATACCACAAAATGCAGCAGGTTGGCGGACAGACCCACCCGTGTCAGATCCTAATGCAACTAAACAAGTGTCCGTTTGCACAGAAACAGCCGCGCCACCTGACGATCCTCCAGGCACTAAATCTGTATTCACCGCATTCCTAACCACACCGTAATAGGAAGTTTCATTGGTCGAACCCATGGCAAATTCATCGCAATTTGTGCTGCCAATGAGTATCGCGTCCTCAACCAATAATCTGTCAACTGCCGTGGAGGAGTATAAAGATTTGAAACCACTAAGAATTTTTGACCCGGCAGTAACCGTATGATCTTTATAACAAATAACGTCTTTTATGGAGACCACCATACCGAAAAGTGAACCAACGCTCGTTTTATCTCTATCAAAAGCCGCTTGAAGTTCCTTAGCCCGGGTCAGTGATTCCTCTGCCCAAACTTCAACATACATATTTAGCTGTTTATTTTTTTCAATTTGTTCGAGATAATTTTCGACCAATTGAGGTAGTGTTAACTCGCCCGAGTGCAAGGCCACCTTTATTTCTTCAAAACTTCGCAGCATAACAAAAACTTTGTTCAAAAGTAAAATTCAATTTAAAGAACCAAATCTACGGCATTACTGTTAAGAAAACCAAAATGAGTACATGCAAATATTGATTTTATCAGGATCTTCCAGGAAAAACAGCAATTCATTGCTGGTTGCAAACTATCTAACCAAACAAAATGGCCATTCTTCAGATATACATTTTTCTGTTGTTGACTTAGCAGAAGAACAAATACCGAACGTAGGACGAGGTAGTATAGATCCTGAACATTTATCAGATTTCCAAAAAAACCTCATAGAAAAATGGCATAATGCTGCATTAGTTATCATTACTGCCCCAGAATACAATTGGTCAACCAATGCAGAGTTGATAAATCTGGCGCACCAGTTAGGCACTAAAAATCACGCTTATCTATTCAATAATAAAGTATTTGCCTTTGTTGGAGTTTCTACGGGTAGAGGTGGCAGACAATCGGCATTGGAACAAATGATGATTTTTAACAAAATTATAAGTTTCACAAATAATCAAAGTATTGTTTGCCCTAAATTATGGGAATCGCATGAAACACACTTAAACATTAATGCTACTACCTTACTTTCTGAAAATAAAGTATATGCTGATAGTGCCCAAAACTTTATGGATTATGCCATTACTATGACAAAAAGATGGCAGGCGGTTTAAAAAGGGCTTGATAAACCTGAGCATAACATAAACTTAGGTTAGTCTTCTCCTAGATTTTCTAATTCTGATAAACTCAAGCCAGTTATTTCAGACACTTTATTTTGTTCCATACCGCTTAAAACCAATTTTTTAGCCATATCTAAAATTCCTTCTTGTCTCCCTTTTATTTCACCATCGCTATAAGCTGTTGTTATTACATTATGTGTAACACGAAAATCCTTTAAATTTCCTTCGTACGCATCCATCTCACCTGGTTTAAACTTGGCAAGTTCTGCTTTTTCAAAGGCGCTTTCAAATACTTCCGTTTTAAAAATCGAAGGAATTTCTTCAAAATCTTCTAAATTTTTGATGAAATATAACCACCTGTCTAACTGGGTTATCAACTCAGATTCCTTTTTTATAAAATGAGGCAATTCTATATAAATGTAGGTAAGCTTTTCATAAAACACCTTTCCATTTTGATTTTTTAACTTGATTTCATGAACCACCTCCTCAACATTCTCTTTTTCCTTTTTATTATCAAAAGAAAAATCTAAAATACCAACACAAAAAACCGCTTTTAAATTAAAGTCCCAAATACCCTTTTCTGCTTGTTCCATAATGGGGAAAGTAGAATAATAAACAGTCCTCTCCTTGAAAAAATTTTCTTTTGCTTTTTGTAATTCTACAATAAATCTTTCACCTTTTTGGTTCATGCAATAAACATCAAAAATAGCCCGCCGCTCTAATTCCGTTCGGGGTAGATTTTCTGAATTTCTAAGCGTTAAGCTTGAAATCTTATTTTCTTCAGGTAGTAAAGTATTCAAAAAATCCATCAGTAAGAACTTACTTCCTTCTTCCCCAAATATTTTCTTAAACCCAAAATCCGTAAACGGATTAACATACTTTGCAATCATTTCAAATTTTTAATTTTGGTAATATACATCAATTACGCCAAAGCATTCATAATAAATGGCTATTGGCTAGCCCAATTTGCTCTATCTAAACTTCTAAAATGAATGGCCTCTGCCAGGTGCTCCAAACCAATTTTTTCATCCCCTGACAAATCTGCTAAAGTTCTGGCAACTTTTAATATTCGATCATAAGCCCTTGCCGATAACTGAAGTTTTTCCATCGCTTTTTTGACCAGTAAATTTCCCGCACTATCTAAAACGCAAATATTCCTGACTTGATTAGCTGGCATTTGCGAATTATTATGTATTTCAGGCGTAGAAACATATCTAAGCTGCTGAATTTCCCTGGCTCTAATAACTCTTTCGCGAATCATTTCACTTGTTTCCGCCTGAGATTTGGTAATAGCCAGCTCATCATAAGATACGGGAGTAACTTCAACATGTAAATCAATCCTATCCATTAATGGGCCTGAAATCTTATTCAAATATTTTTTTACTGCTCCGGCACCACAAACACATTCCTTTTCGGGGTGATTATAAAATCCACAAGGGCAGGGATTCATGGAAGCAATGAGCATAAACCCGGCGGGATATTCCACCGTTATTTTAGCGCGTGATATGGTAACCATATTTTCTTCCATGGGTTGCCTAAGCACTTCCAGCACACTTCTGCGAAATTCTGGTAGTTCATCTAAGAAAAGTATACCATTATGCGCCAAGGAAATTTCCCCCGGTTTAGGATTGGAGGTACCTCCAGTCATTGCCGTGTCACTTATAGTATGGTGTGGCGATCGAAATGGTCTGGTATGTACCAGGGCTGTTTCAGGGGATAAAATACCAGCAACGGAATGAATTTTTGTCGTCTCCAAAGCTTCTGCCAGCGTTAGAGGTGGCAAAATGGTTGGTAACCTCCTAGCTAACATAGTTTTTCCCGCACCCGGAGGGCCAATAAGAATGGCATTATGTCCGCCAGCCGCAGCTATTTCAAGGGCTCGCTTTATGTGACTTTGACCTTTTACATCAGAAAAATCAACATTATGCGTTGTTTGATTTCTAAAAAAATCATCCCGAGTATCTACTTGGGTAGATTTGATATCTAATTCACCTCTTAAATAAGCCACTATTTCGGTTAGATTTTTTACCCCTATCACTTCCAGATTATTAACAATACCCGCTTCTCTGGCATTGGCTAAAGGCAAAATCAACCCGTAAAAATGCTCCTTTCTGGCTTGTATGGCTATAGGAAGAGCACCTCTCAAAGGTTGTAAAGTACCATCTAATGATAATTCACCCATAACTAAAAACCGATCGAGTTTTTCCAAAGGTATCTGACCCGAGGAAGCTAAAATGCCCAGAGCTATAGGAAGGTCATAAGATGATCCCTCTTTTCTTAAATCTGCAGGCGCCAGATTTACAATGGTTTTAACACGGGGCATTTTTAGACCAGCATTGATAATAGCCGCTTCAATACGCTGAAAACCCTCCCTTACTGCGTTATCAGGTAACCCTACCATGTTGTAATAGTTTGTTCCCGCTACTGGCTGTCCCCCACTATTTACCTCCACTGTAATTGTTTTTGCACCAACACCCTGAACGGCACTGGCAAATGTTTTTACCAACATATTTCACCCATATTTCTAAGTAAAAAATGAAAGGTAAGCCATTAAAACCTCTCCGAATTATAAAAGAGAAATGAACAGTTCAAAATTAAATGCAAAAAATATTTAAATAAATAATTGATATTCAATCATTTAAAAAAAATTCATGCCACTTAACGAGGGCGGGAATAAGGACTTTTTGTCCACTAAAAGCCCTATCCTTCTAAATGTATTTCAAGAAGGGAACTAAAAGTGAGGACATCTTCACCAAACAATGACATTTGCTGTTCAAAAAATGCAGACATATTACCGTCTCTATATTGCAGAAAAGTTTCCCAACTTTCACATTTAAATTGCAACGCATAGGTTTGTGCATCTACATTTTCTTCTCCTAAAAGAGCGCAAAATCTAAAACTGGAAAATAAACCCAATGACATGATAGAAGGAATATTTTTCTCTAAAACCCAACTTTTCCAAGCGTCGAAAACAGTATTTTCGACTCTATAAGTAATATTATATAAGTACATTTATTAGATATTAGGTTTTCGCTTACCTGGTGCTACCGGATTACTGAAGCGCTGTCTTGATTTATTTTTATTGGCATTTTGGGGATAATTTGACCTGTTTCTGCCATAATCGTTACTTCCATAAGATTTACCCATTGGCCGTCTTCTGGCGTTTGAATTATTTGAAGGTTGACCAAAGGTATCAATGGAAGAACCGTCCTCAACATAAAGTGTGCCCTTTGAAATAATCGCTAAATCATTTTTTATGGATTCATCACTCACATAATTCTCCCGATTCCACGTTTTATATGCCAATTTCATATAAGAGGCAATCGTATTTATCATCCCTACCTTTTTAGGACCTTCAGGCATTTCTTTTGCCTTCTTTATGAGCAACTGAATATGATGTCCATAATGCCTGTAGTTATTTTCAATCACAGGATAAGCCACTTCTTCCGGATTTTCCCTTTTATCTTCCTCTGAAAATACCACTCCATCCGGAGGGGTTAATTTAAGCTTAAAACCTGAAATACGATAAGCATGTTTCCATAGTTTACTTCTAAAATCCTCCACATTTCTACACTGAGGATTAATGACAATCATAAGGTCTATAATTTTATCAACATATTTCCTCTGTTTGTCCAAATCCTCTATTTCCGCCACGTGGGCTAACATTTTTTGAATATTCCTTCCATATTCAGCAATGTTAATATCTACTCTCTGAGAATTATATTCGATTTCCGGTAAATTCACTTTATTCATTTTGCTGAATTGCAGCGGTTAAACAATAAAAATTACTACAAAGGTACGTAGTATAAAGTTTTCTTCCTGATTAGTTATCGAATTATTTGCAATTTTTTAAATCCACGGATATTTTTTCCTTCAAATTTTAATAAATAACTCCCCGGTGGGAAATTATTTACTGGAATATTTACCGTTTCATCCTTTTTTAACCCTTTAGAAAAAACCCACTGTTGCAATGATTTTCCATCCGCGTTCCAAAGACTTAGGATGACCTCCCCATTTATCTCTTCATTGGCTATTACTCTACAAAAATCACTGACCGGATTAGGGAACACATCCAAACTTTCGAATCCTACTTCTTTATCAAATGAAAATACAGAGGTACTGGCAACACTTTTAATTTGACCAATTTGTAAATCATCTTTACGATATTTGCCAACAGCGTCGTCTTCCCAATCAATGATAAGCGGGTAAACCTTGTTTTCAGATTTTCTCCAAAGTTTTATACGTATATTTTCATTTTCAAAAAAACCATTTCTTCCCGAGCTATTCTGGGTATTTCCCCATGCAATGATTGCGATATTTCCTGTATCTACCTTTGAGGCACCAAAAAGCAAAGTATCATTAGCAAAAAGCCCTATTTCATCTCCCTTTTTTAAGTATTGGGAAGAATACCTGATGGCTATGGTACTATTATTTCCAGTATTGATAGTATTCCTTAGTTTGTAATACTCTAAGGTATCAAGCAGCGGATTGTGCTGACTACCAGGGGGCATCATACCTGAAACATAATTATCCGGATAAGTAAATAGCAATTCCTTTTTTGCCTGAATAAAATATCCTTGTCCTGGATTTAATTGTCTCAAATGATTAATGGACAATTCAGGAATAAAAACCTTCCCCTCATTATCCTTTATCAACTTTATCTCATTGATTATTGGCTTTAAAACTTCTGTGACCGACCTGGATAAAAAACTATAAAAAGGAATTAATTGAGATCCTTTTTGAATCAAAATTGGGTAAAATGTTGGTTTTACCACCGAACCTTGTAAAGTTAGATTACCTGCCGTTTCAGCGAATACCTTGTATCCTTTTCTAATATCAAAAGCGGGATAATTTGTATTCTTTTTTTCTACGATATAAGTATCCCCACCCTCATTCTCAATAGATTTGATGAAGGTCAATTTTGACCAATCTACTAAAAAATCAAAGGCCTTCAATTCGGGTATTACATAGCTTGAAATAGTGTTCCAACCCGGATTTAAATAAATATTAATTTTAGCGGGTGTGAGGGTAAACATAGACTCCACCGCACTTACGCCGCCTGGTAAAAATGAGTTTGTTGCTGTTACCACACCAAAAGAACCAACAGGTGCAAATTGACACAGGACATCAATATCTTGCGTACTATTGATAGGCCTAATTTTAAATCTTAGGGGTGAACCAGCTACATAACCTTCAATTTCAGGGGTGCCAGGATTGTCCCCATATATAGTAATTACCGTGTTTTCATCGCGCCAAACAGCGTAACCAGCGCAGGTTAACTGACTGCCCATTTCAACAAACAAACCAATTAAATCCCCTGGAACTATTTTAACATTGGATCCAAAATTAAAAGATGAATTTTTGTAAATCAGCACTTGATGAATAGTATTTGTCGGTTTTACTTTCCAGTTTTCAGGTAAATTAACCTGTTTCGAATCTTGAATTATCTCTAATGAATCTGTAAGATTTTCAGCTTTCCAAACCAATTTTCCTGAGCGACTTAAATAATTCGGATTTGGTTCGAATTTAATTTTAATGGTATTCTCTCTCAACAGATAACTAGAATCTGAAGTTGGCAGAATCTCTCTAACCCAATCTGGCTTTGTTTTTAATTGCCAGGGAATATTACTAATTAATTTTATTGAAATTTGATTACCTGTATCTGGGATAGAAATAATTTTAGTAGCCAAATTTAACAAAGGAGAACTGGCCTTCTGAAAAATTTTAATTTCTGCCTGAACTGTTTCATCAACCGTTCGAATCAAAATATTACCTTTCCTATACAATCCATTTGGATTGACATCTGCCGAAACCTTTATCGAGTCATTTGCGAAACCCATATTTTTGTCAACATGCACCCAAGTTGGTTTAGATATAACTTTCCAATCCACATTACCTTTAGTATAAGCAAATTGATGGGCACCCAATGAAGTAAAATGTAAGGAATCTGGTTGGACAAACAGTTCTCCTTTTTTGGGAGCTTGTTTGATCAAAATTAACTTACTCAAGGTATCTCCACTAGCAGCGTAAACCCTAATGGTGTCAATCCTGGCTTCTTTCCGTGTGTTTTCTAACATAGAAATACTTAACCTATCGTTTTCCAATCCTAATGGATTATTTACCTGAATCCAAAAAGCATTTGTTTTTGCCCGCCAGTAAATATTTGATTTTACTGCGATAAGTTTATGTTGAGCATTGTCTGATACTTCATATTCTAAGGTATCAACAGCTAAGGAGGGCTTCGCCGGATCCTGAGAAAGAAAAATGGATTTCGATTTAACAGAACCTCTTAAAGTATAGGTGTAATTAAACTGCCTTCTAATTCCTGTATTGTTATTCACAAACAAAGAAACATTCAATCCAGTAGGTGTGGCAGCCCAGCTAGGATAACTAGTAGATACCCAGGAAGGTCTTTTTGTTACATCCCACCCTATGGATGCTCTGATATTTGCTCTTAAGATAGTATAGGTATTTTTTAAAAAGGCGGTATCCGGCGTTATAAAAATACTATCTCTATTCTTTTTTATATTAATTCCGTAGTCCTCAACTTCTAATACTTCCTGAGATATATCGCAGGAAGTATTATCAGACTTATCTGTGGTCAGCATTATACGAAGGCGAATAAATCCAATGGGCATATCTTCAGGAATAGTAATATTTTTAAATACTCCCGTTACTGAGGTGAATTTGGGAATGACTGCGTTATAAATTTGCTCTAAAGTGTCATTAAAGTCTTTATCTCCATTAAAATCAATGAACAGCCGCCAACGATATAAATCTGTTTTAGAAAGTGAATTATGTTTACTTGTAAATTTGAAATAATGGATTCTTCCTTCTTCCACATTACCAATGACATCCATTTTATTGGCATATCCAAGATTTTGCCCGGAGGTAAAGGATTTATCGCTGATGGTTACTGATTCAATCCAATCTGATTTTCCTGCACCATAGGAATAACAATAAGGATCATCACACCCTTCCGTTTTAAAATTAATTTCCGTTGATAGCGGACTTTTTATATTGGCGCAAATGGCACTAATCTGCAAACCAAAAGTACTACATGGATGCAAATTTGAGATATCAAAAGAGGTTCCCTGTATAGAATCTACGGTTATCCAAACTGAATCTTTTAGATTTTTATACCTTAGTTGATAGAAATTCGTCCCCCTGATTGGATTCCAGGCAATTTTTGCCCAGGTATAATCTTTACTCGTAATTCTTAATCCGGTAGGAGCAGTGCACTCAGATAGAGGAATGGCATTTTGCTTTACAGAAAGGTCGAATGTTTTGGTACCCGTAGCAGAAATACTAAAATTTACTGCGCGCGGATAAAACGTGATATTCGAATCACAATTAAATGTGAGATCTGTATTACCGAAAGCTCTTTTGGTAGGGAATTTTAACCAGGAAGGATTATTATTAACATTCCAAACGGTATTAGAAGTTACCACAACTGTTTTTGAGCCCCCTTCTTTTTCAAAAGAAAAATCGAGAGGTTTTACCTCTAACATTGGAATGATTTTGAGTCCTTTCACCTCTTTTTTATTCGAAAAAACACCTGATGTTCTAACCTCCTGTTCCGATGACCCACAATTTTCTTCGTATAATAACTCCACATAATAATCGCCTGTGGCAAAACTAATACCACCACTTGAGATGGTCTGGTTAGCTGAAAATGATTTATTTGGCATTAAAGTTTCTGTTGGATCTAAGGTAACCTTTGTCATTAACTGCTCACCTACTTTAAACAGTTTTAAAACAATACATCCGTTAAAATCAGCATTTCCTATATTGGTGAAATTAGCTCTTACAGAAAAAGCGTCATCGCTAATGATGGGAACAGGATCTATATTTATATCGGAAGCCATAGCTAAAACAGGCGCTGGAACAACTACAACGCCTCCACCACCCCCGCCACCGGTAGATCCACCACCGGTAGATCCACCACCAGTTGAACCGCCACCTTTATCACAAGCAACAGTAGGATAAATAGAATTAAGAGCTGCCACATCCCCGCCACTTAAGCCACCTCTTTGACCAATGGTAGTTCCAGCAGCAGCCGGTGGAGATTTCACACTTATAGTAGGCAAACCGTTTGAAGAAAAGGCATAAGCACCATAATGCATTATGGAACCAAAATCATAAGCACCCGATTCTGCTCCCAAGCTTCCATATTTATCAAAATTATCCTCATAAGGGGACTGTATATTTGCCGTGTTTATGGTGACATAAGTATCTCTGTCATTTCTGGATTGTTCATGCCACATACCGGCAGCATGGCATATTTCATGAACTGCTGCACCAAATCCGCAAGCACTATGAACATTTATTGCTTGAGCTCCGCCAAGTTGACCTATAAAAGACCAACAGGCATAGTCTGAATCTTGAAAGACAAGATAATCAGTTTGGGTAGTTCTGGGAACAAGACAAATATTAGTACTCGCATTTACATGGGCTATGGCACTAGATATTATTCCCGCACTTGCAAGACCAGAAGGGATGCTATAATAAATAATTCCACCAGGCCATCCCCAGGAAGCATAAGAGATTATCCCACCTTTCTCCAATTTTCGAAGAATAAACTCCTCTTCTGAAAACAGGACAATATCTTCCCCTAGAAAAACTTTTCCGTCTCTGATATTTACAGTCAATTCTGTTGGGGTGTCCCTGCCATCAAATAAAATTTTCGCTTTTTCAAACCTTCCTCTGGTATTTTGAGCATTTACAATGCTTGCCATGGCCAATAAAAAGCATAGACTTAAGGAAAAACGTAAAATATATGTTTTCATACGAGAGTGGTTGCGATGATTCATTTAAAGTTCTAAAGGTATATGTCTTTTACCTAAAAATTTGTACCCACCTAAATTTAACTATTTTCTATTATTTACTAATGAATGATAAATGGTGATTTCCCTGTTTTTTGAAAAACCGAGGAGTTTAATAATCCTGTTATCTTTGTTTTCTAATTTTATTGTCCATGAATCTTCCATTTAAAATAGCCCTTCGATATTTGATAGCGAAAAAATCAACCCAGGTAATACAACTTATTACAGGAATTTCCATTTTGGGTCTAACAGTGGGCACGGCTGCTTTGGTATTGGTTCTCTCCGTTTTTAATGGTTTTGAAGACCTTATAATGGGTATGTATGTAAAATTTAATCCTGATATTAAAATTACTCCAGTCTCTGGAAAATTTTTTAATGCTGACGCCTCTTTAGTTTACAAAATGTCAAAAATACCAGGGGTAGAAGCTATTTCGGGTACGTTAGAAGAAATTGCCTTTTTCACCTACAAGGATAAGCAAGATTTTGGCATGGTAAAAGGGGTTGATACTCTATTTAGCGCTGTATCTAATATTGACTCATGCATTAAAGAAGGCGTTTATTTACCCAATCGTTCCTTATCATTTAACGCGCTTATCGGACTAGGTATAAGAAATAAACTGGGCATTGATTTAGAAGATCCTTTCGCTTCACTAACAGTATATATGCCTAAAAACAAAGAAAATACACCTTTTGAAAATCCCTTCCGAAGCAGAAACCTTCAACCTGTTGGCACTTTTATGATTCAACAAGAGTATGATAATCAATATATTATAACTACTCTTAATGTTGCGAGAGAACTTATGGGAAACGCTAACCTCCTTTCTGCATGGGAAATAAAGGTTTCACAGAACTACCCCGTAAAAAAGGTCGTTGCTGACATACAATCTATTGTAAAGGACCGATTTTATGTGAAGGATTATTATGCACAGGAGGAAGGATTCATTAAATTGATGCGGCTTGAAAAATGGCTCAGTTTCGCTATTGTAGGATTTATGCTCCTTCTCGTTGCATTTAATCTGATTGGCGCCTTATGGATGATTGTTTTAGACAAGAAAAGGGACATCTCTATTCTTAAATCTATTGGTTCCACAGATGTGGATATTCGAAATCTATTTTTATACGAAGGCCTGTTTTTAACGGGTATTGGCTTAATTTCAGGTGTTTTTCTTGCTTTGTTTATCTTTTTTTTACAAAAAACCTTTCATCTGGTAGCCATTCCCGGATCCTTCGTGGTCGATTCATATCCAATTAGTCTTCGCTGGGAAGATTTCATTACAGTAGCCATTACCGTTTTATTTATTGGTTTGCTCGCCTCCATTCCCGCTGCTTTGAGAGCCATGCGCATTTCTACCCACGAAAAAATAGTATAGTTTATCCATCTCGTAAACTTATATTTTACAAATTAAAAAGCCTCCCCCGAGTATAGAAATATTCAGAGGAGGCTTTTTAGCAGTTTATTATCTTAGAAATAAAAGGTTAATATCCTGTATTTTGCGTAATAAGACCAGCTGATGTTTGAACTTCCCTTTGAGGAATTGGCCAACGAGATCTGAAATCTTCGGTTAGTCCTGTTGCATTCCAACGACCTGTTCTTCTTAAATCTAGCCATCTTAAACCTTCATGAGCAAATTCAACTCTGCGTTCTTTCAAAATAGCATTGACTAATCCAGCGGTTGTTGTTTCTACCGCATCGCTTAAACCTGCACGCTTGCGAATTGCATTTAACTCTGTTAGTGACTCAGCTGTCCTGTTGAGGTTAGCATAAGCCTCTGCACGGATTAAATGCATTTCAGCTAATCTGATTAATAAAACATTGTCTATACCGTTTATACGAGTATATTTTATTGTTTTATTTGCTGGTGCAGTACTAACATTTACTACTCTTCTGATATCTCCGGCTTCATGAGCATCTCTTAAAGAATTAGAAGAAGTAAACTCGTTTCTTCCACCATTCGCTGTAGGATAATACCAAAATGCAATAGAATTCGTGTTGTTTATATCAAATTGTAGTTCCCAGATGGCCTCTGATGAGTTCTGGCTTAACCAGATATTCTGATAATTGGCACCAGTAAGAAGGGTATGTCTTTTGGAGTTGATTACTTCAGAAGCAGCAGCTTCAGCTAAAGCCCATTCATTACGAACAGCATGTACGCGAGCTTTTAATGCCAAAGCCACATTTTTATTGGCTCTACCATTACCATTCGTTGCAACAAGGTTGGCAACGGCGAAATCAATATCTTCTAAGATTAACTTCCAAACCTCTTCCTCAGAAGCTTTAGCCTTAGGCGCTGCATCTTCTGCAGAAAGCGTAGGCACAGTATAAATAGGAACACCAACACCACCCGCTTTATTGAAACCTGCAGGTGAACCACCGAATAGGGTTACCAGGTTAAAGTAATGAAAGGCACGTAACAACCTTGCTTCACCAATGGCATTATTAGCATTGAAACTTGCATCTTTCACTGCAGGAACCGATGCTATTACATTATTTGCACGGTTAACACCAATATACACCTGATTCCAAAGGCCACCAATGTTGGAATTATCTGCCAATACCTGACGGTTGAAAATTTGAGCATAGGTTGGGAAAGTTCCCGTATGATTGATGTTATCAGCATATAAATCAGGTAAAACCTGTAACTGAAGTCCAAAATAATTACTATTTTGGATAGCGTTATACGCGCCCAATAGCGCCGCATCAACGTCTTGTTTTGTTTTGAAACCTACAGATGCATCCAGGGCAGTATATGGCTCCAATTCCAGGTTATTATCACAAGCCTGGAAAAAACCAAAGGCCGAGATTAAAATGGATATTTTAAATATGTTTTTCATTTCAACATGTTTTCAATCTAAAAAAATAGAATTTAATCACAGGATTATCCGTTATTAGAATCCAATGTTCAATCCAACTAATAACGATCTCGATTGTGGGAAAGTTAAGAAATCAGTACCAGGCGATGTATTTGTCTCTCCAAATGTACTTACCTCAGGATCGAAGCCAGAGTAATTGGTAAAGGTTAACAAGTTTTGACCAGTAACATAAATTCTTGCACTGCGCATTTTAACTTTCTCCAATAATTTTGTTGGGAAAGTATAACCAAAAGTAACGTTCTTTAAACGCACATAAGAAGCGTCTTCCACAAAACGATCAGAAACTCTTCTGTTGTTATTTGGGTCTTGGAATACAGCTCTTGGCATGGTCGCACTTGTATTTTGAGGTGTCCAACGATTTTTAACGGTATTTGCCTGACCAAATACGCCGTTCATACCTTCAGAAAAAGCACGGGTATTGTTAAACACAAAATTACCGATGCTATACTGGAAGAAGAAGCTTAAATCAAAACCATAAGCCTGAATAGTATTTGTAACACCACCATAATAGTTAGGATTCGCATCACCTAGTATTTCTTGGTCATCACTGGTAATAACTCCGTCATTATTTATGTCTTTGAACTGGATATCTCCAGGTCTGGTAAGGGTTGATTGATAAACCGCTGTTGAACGTCCTGTCAATTCCTTTGCTTTCTTATCTAATGCGTCAATCTCTGCCTGTGTTTGGAAAAGTCCAACCGTTCTGTAACCTCTGAATGCACCTAAGGCTTCACCTTCCGCTACCCAACTGGCAAAACCAGCTGCGAATGGCGTTCCCGCTAACTTAAGAATTTCATTATCGAAAAATGAAATATTAAAGTTCGTTGTCCAAAGTATATTTTTAGTTTCGATATTAGTTGTTGTTAAACCTATATCAATACCTTTATTACGAATAGAACCAATATTTTCCTGAATCCCAGTAAAACCTGAAGCACCAACTAAAGGTCTGTTAAGCAATAATTGGTTGGTAGTTCCCTGATAAGCATCAATGGTTAATTCCAGTTTGCTCTCAAATAAAGCAATTTCTAAGCCTAAGTCAAAATCTTCGCGTTCTTCCCAGGTAAGATTAGGATTTCCCAACTGAGTTGGAGCCAAACCTGCTCTTTGTAGATAATTTGCACCTGGCGCAATTAAAGCACGAGATGCAAAGTTGGCAATGTCTTGATTACCTCTTCTACCCCAACTTGCCTTTAACTTAACCTCTGATAAAATCTTAGATTTCGGGAAGAATGACTCCTCTGAAAGTCTCCATGCTGCAGAAGCAGAAGGGAATACACCCCAACGGTTATTTGCACCGAAACGGGAAGAACCGTCGGCACGTACACTACCAGAAATAAAGTATTTTCCAGCCCAGTTCATATTCAATCTGGAGAAATAACTATTAAGCCCCCAAGCTGATTTTGAAGAAGTTACGTCTTTTTTTACAGAGGCTGCATTTAACTCGCGAATGGTCTTTCCAGGGTAATTTTCACCTACACCATATAACGATTCAAACTGGCTTACTTGTACAGAGTTTCCTACCAAAGCATCAAAATTTAGTTTTCCAAAAGCTTTTCTGTAAGAAAAGTAATTTTCGTTAACCAAATTCAAATCTGATGAATAACCTTGCTCACCACGACCATTTACACCCGCTGCCTGAATATGACTTGCTGGCGTAAAACGATCGTCACGTAAGTTAAGATAATCAACGCTGAAGGAACTTCTGAAAGTCAATCCTTCTAAAATTGTTAATTCACCAAATATGTTAGACAATAAACGATTTGAATAAACATCATAAGTAGGCTCAACTGCATTGGCTACTGGATTTTCAATACTTGCATTAGCGTCACGGCCATAAGATCCATCAGCATTCAACACAGGAATATGTGAACCCAACAATAACGCTGTACTTAATACACCGTAAATATTGTTATCATTTTGAATACGTGTATTATGAGAACGGCTAAATCCTGTACTTACACCAATCTTGAATTTGTCGGTAACTAAGTTATCTAAATTCATACGGAAGCTGTAACGATCAAATGATGAACCTTTTACAACACCTCCCTGATCGAAAACAGAGCCAGAAACAAAGAATTTTGTTCTATCTGTTCCCCCTGAAACGTTTAAATCAGTTTGAGAAATAGGTGCAGATTGAAATATTTCATTGAACCAGTTCGTTGTTGGATAAGTACTTGGATCTGCATCCAAATTTCTTAATCCTATTTGACTCGGTATAACCGTTGCACCGTACCTCGCCTTTACACCTTCTTGTAAAAGAGCCACATACTCAGGACCTGTTAAAGGATCTATGGTTTTCCATACTTCCTGTGTTCCGCGATAAGTGTTCAACGAAATTTGTGTTTTTTGTTGCTTTCCTCTCTTCGTTGTAATGATAACAACACCATTACTGGCTCTTGAACCATAAATACTGGCTGCTGCGGCATCTTTTAAAACGTCAATAGATTCAATATCCGCAGGATTCAAATCAGCTAATGCGTTAGTTTGTTGTCCACCTACACCAATTTGAGAGTAGTTACCCGTATTAATTGGAATACCATCCACTACATATAATGGTTGGTTACCCGCAGAAATGGAAGATGGGCCCCTCACTCTGATAGATACAGAAGCACCTGGCGTTCCGGAAGCTGAGGTAACCTGTACACCAGGAGCCTGACCTTGCAGCGCCTGATCCACACCAGTTACAGGAAGTCGGGCAATGGTTTCCGAAGTAATTTTACTCACCGAACCCGTTAATTCCTTCTTGCTTTGGGTTCCATAACCTACGATAACAATGTCGCTTAAATCAATAGCTTCTTGTTCGAGCATCACATTGTAGCTATTACTCGCCCCAATAGCAATTTCCTTTGAAGCATAACCTGTGTAACTGATTACCAAGGTAGTGCCATTAGCTGGAATGGAGAAGGAAAATGCCCCAGACACGTCACTTATCGTTCCCGTCGAAGTCCCCTTTACCAATACGGAAGCACCAATGAGTGGTTCCTTCTTGTCATCTGTAATTGTGCCGGAAATGGTTCGTTGTGCAATCAACGAGGCCATTGTCCCAAACCACAAAAACAAAACTAGTACTTGTTTTTTCATTTGTGAAAATTTAAGTTTAAAAAAGTATTGCTGATAATTGCTTTAAAGCGATTTAAATTCTATTTGTTCAATCCAAACCACAATTATAGCACTTTTGAATTACTTTGTCGAATAAATTTATTATTCTGTCTATATTTGACTGCCTTTGATTGATTAAATAAAATTGATTCATTACCTATGAAAAAATGGTATGTCCTATTATTTTTTAAATTCTTTTTTATTTCATCCACTTTCGCCTGCCAAGATCTTCCCTCCATTTTTAAAGACCGGGAATACCTTCTTATGGGGGTGGTTAAAAATCAGCAGGGAGTCCCTCTTACCGATGCAACCATCTGGATAGAAGAATTAAAAAAGGGACTTACGACGGACATGAATGGTTTCTTTTCTTTTACCTTGAAATCGGGTAAATATACTATGAAAGCAAGTTTCATAGGCTATACAACGACTATTTTAGAAGTCAACCTGAATCAAAACACTACCTTGATCATTAAGTTGGAAGAATCTCTTGAATTATTAAATACCGTTGAGATTGTCGGTGGTGGAGCTGACAAAAATGTGAAAAATGCAGAACTTGGTGTGACTCGGTTAAATGCACAAGCCATCAAAGAATTACCTACGCTCTTAGGGGAAGCCGATGTCATAAGAACCATTCAAACACTTCCAGGTATTACTTCTGTCGGTGAATCTGCCACAGGATTTAATGTTCGCGGCGGGAATATTGACCAAAATTTACTCCTATTGGATCACATACCTATTTTTAATCCTTCGCATCTAATTGGATTTTTTTCCATCTTTAATCCTGATTTATTAAGAGACATTACGTTTTATAGAGGTGGAATTCCCGCCCAATACGGTGGAAGAGCTTCCTCCGTTCTCGATGTTCGAATGAGAGATCCAAATTTGGAAAGCAGGCATTTGAAAGGGAGTGTGGGCTTGATTACCAGTCGCTTTCTTGTGGAAGCACCTTTAATTAAAAATAAACTATCTTCCGCCTTAGGAGCAAGATGGTCTTATGCCGATTACCTTTTCCGAAGTTTCCTACGTCCGGAGCTAAAAGAAACAGAAGCAAATTTTTATGATTTCACTTTTAAAAGTATTTATAAACCTTCTGAAAAAGATCAGGTTAGTTTAACTGCCTTTATGGGTAAAGATGCCTTCAGGATAGCCGGAGATTCCCTTTCCACCCTTGAAATTAATGCTTCTTCCACCCGTTATCTATGGAAAACCAAAGGGGCGAGTATCCGTTGGTCTCATTTTATAAATGAAAATGCCGGTTTTCATTTAACTACCTTTTTTAGTGACTACCAACCTTCTTTTGACATTCCAGCTCCTGGTTCTGAAGCTATTTTCACATCGGGTATTTCACAAAAATCAATACAAGGGGAAGGATTCCTTTCCAAAAAAGCAATAACCATCAGAACAGGTTTTCAGCTGAGTAAACTAAACATAAATCCTGGTTCTCTATTACCCGCTTCCCAATCTTCTTCCATAAATCCATTTATCACTCAACAGGAGAGTGCTTTAGAAAGTGCCCTCTTTATCAACACAGATTGGGATGTATCACCTGCCATCAGGTTAAGTGCAGGCATTAGATTTTCACATTTTGCCTTGCTCGGCCCGGGAAATCAATATATTTATGCTAATGAAAAAGAAAGGGATATCTTAAATTTAATTGATACCGTTTACTTTTCAAATAATCAAATTATTAAACAATATGCCGGTTGGGAACCAAGGTTAGGACTAAGAGTATCTCTGAATGAAATATTTTCCATAAAAGCAGGTTTTCATAGGGCAATGCAATATTTACACCTGATAACAAACAGTACTGCTGCACTTCCCACCGATCGATGGAAATTAAGTGACCCTTACATAAAACCTCAAATTGCTTCTCAATTGACTCTTGGCTTATTTGCCAACCTAAATAACAATCAATGGGAAACTAGCCTTGAAGGTTATTATAAGAGAATTCAAAATATGCCTGACTATCGGAGTGGCACTAATTTATTATTACTATCATATCCTGAAACTGCTATTCTTCAAGGCTTAGGAAGGTCTTATGGTATTGAATTATGGGTTAGGAAACAAAGTTTCCGATGGGACGCCAATTTAAGTTATTCCCTATCCCGTTCTGAAATTCTTGTTCATAGCCCTTATCCTGAAGATCGTGCTTTCAGCGGTAAATTTTATCCATCAAACTATAACCGCCCACACACCTTGAATTTAAATGTGCTATACAGAATAAATAAAAGAATCAGATTGAGTGCCATTTTTACCTATTTATCAGGAAGACCTGCTACTTTTCCTGATGAGAGAATTAGCGTCAATAATATTTTTATTCCGCTCTATACCAGTCGAAATGGAAATACTACCCCTGATTATCATCGTTTAGATCTCGGCTTAATCATTGATTCAGATCCCCGAATTACAAAAAAATGGAAAGGAAAATGGAATTTTTCTCTCTATAATGTTTATGCCAGGAAAAATCCTTATTCTGTATTTTTTAAAACAATCAATGACAGGCCTGTAAGCACCAGAAATAGATCAAATGCTTTTCAGTTATCTGTTATTGGCTCAGTAATACCCTCCATTTCTTATGAATTCGATTATTAATTGGACTTTTTTTAGGATTTTTCTTCCCATCGCTTTGTATTTCTTCGCATCCGCGTGTGTTGAACCCTTCATTCCCGAGTTAACAACTACTTCAGAAAGATTAACCGTTGAGGCCTTAATAACAAATGATCCAGGACCATATAAGGTAATCCTTTCTCTATCAGAACCTTATTCCAGTCCCGACAATAATCTACCTATTGAAACCGCCCAAGTATCTGTGAAAGATCAATCTGGTGCCCTCTTTTCCTTCAAACATGACAATCGAGGGGTTTATTATTCTGATTCTGCCTCTTTTAAAGCCAAAACCGGACAAATTTATACCCTTTTTATCCGTTGGAATGGAAAAGAATATCAATCTACTCCAGAATTATTAAAGGAGGCTCCCGGAATTGATACCGCTTATACCAGGTATGTTGAAAAAACATTATTAAACGGTATTACTAAAGGTGAATTTGAAGTATTTTTGAGTACAAAAGATCCTGTAGGGAAAGGTGATTTTTATAAATGGGATCATGCACATATAAATAAAACAGATTTCTGTGCCTTTACCTACGACGGGGAAACAAGGGTTAGATATCGTTTTCCTTGCTGTTCCCCCTGCTGGAATGTCGTAAAAAAACGAGGCCTCATCGATATTAGTGCCGATACTTATTTTGACGGAAATACCGTAAACAGAGTCATTACCACTATCCCGTATGATGACGACACACCTTATTTTATGGTTTTTGATCAATATGCTATTTCAAAAAATACCTACACCTTTTGGAAAAGTGTAAGGACACAGGTAAATAATACGGGGGGTATTTTTGATAATCCGCCGGCAACTATACCCTCAAATATATATAATACAAAAGATACCACCGAACTTGTACTCGGTGTTTTTTCTGCTGCCGGTCATAAAAGCAGAGGGTTTTATCTAAAACGAAACACGGCACCTACAAATCCTTACCGTTCAACACCCACTGAATATAAGGACGAACGCGTTTGCCGACCTTGCGAGGAATCATTTAAAATGACAGCTAAAAAACCTATTGGCTGGATAGATTAAATTTACATTTTTAATTCCCTTTTATGGATAAAATTTATCATGATTTAAATGAATATGCAGCAATGCATTCTTCAAAATCATCCGAACTATTGTATCAACTCGAAAGAGAAACGCATTTGAGGACTCTGGCCCCCGTTATGCTCAGTGGTTCCCTCCAAGGTCAATTTCTAAAACTTTTAAGTCAATTGGTTAAACCTGAATTTATCCTGGAAATTGGTACTTTCACAGGCTATGGTTCTCTTTGTCTGGCTGAAGGCCTTACCCAAACAGGTCAACTTCATACCATAGAACCTAATGCAGAAGTACTTTTCATTGCAGAAAAATATTTTAACCTTTCCCCATTTAAACATCAGATTTTTACCCATCTCGGGAAAGCTGAAAATGTAATTCCAAATTTACCCATTCCCTTTTTTGATTTGATTTACCTCGACGGCGGAAAAAGGGATTATGCTATGCATTACGACCTTATCATAGACAAGGTAAAGCCTGGTGGATTAATTCTCGCTGACAATGTCCTTTGGAGCGGAAAAGTGCTCAATCCTAAAGATGAAGATTCCCAAATCATTCATACCTTTAACACGAAAATTTTAGAAGACTCCAGAGTTGAAAATTTATTGTTACCCATTAGAGATGGATTAATGGTCATGCGCAGGACCTAGTATTTTAAAACATATATTATGAAACTAGAGCATATCGGTATCGCCGTGAAAGATCTTCAACAGGCCAATTTGTGTTATGAAAAATTATTGGGTATAGCACCATATAAAATGGAATCTGTGACTTCGGAAGGTGTCAACACTTCTTTCTTTCAAACTGGTGAATCTAAACTTGAACTCCTGGAGGCCGCCCATTCTCTCAGCCCAATCGCCCGATATATCGATAAAAAAGGAGAGGGAATTCATCATATAGCTTTTGAAGTTCCTGACATTTATTCCGAAATACAACGCCTGAAAGAGGAGGGATTCGAATTTATAAATGAAAATCCGAAGCAAGGTGCCGATAATAAACTGGTTTGCTTTGTCTATCCAAAAAATGCTCATGGCGTGTTAATTGAATTATGCCAAACTATTAAAGACTAATTATGGATGTATTTCAATATACTGTTATTATAATAGGAGGAATTCTGGCTGGCATTATTAATACTTTAGCAGGAAATGGTTCAGCCATTACATTAACCATTTTAAGTGAAATGATGGGACTGCCAGGCAATATTGCCAATGCAACCAATAGAATAGGTATCGTGGGGCAGAGTTTCACCAGCTTTGTCGTTTTTCAAAGAAAAGGGCTGGTGGACTTTAGCAGAACCCGGCATTATTTAATCCTCATGATTTTAGGATCTCTAGGGGGTGTTTGGCTAGCATTAATTATTAGCAATGAGGCTTTTATTGAGGTTTTTAGGTTTTTAATGGTATTCATGCTCATTGTTATTTTAATTAAACCAGAAAGATGGCTACGAGAAACTGATATCCACCATAAACCCTCCTTATGGATTTCTATTCCCGTGGCTTTGTTGATAGGTTTTTATGGTGGTTTTATTCAAATGGGTATGGGTATTTTCTTCCTCATTATCATGGTACTGGGTGCTAAATTTAGTATCGCCGATGCTAATATTCTGAAAATTGCAGGCGTAGGTATTTATACTTTTATCGCTCTTACCATTTTTGCCTTCATGGGAATCGTCGATTGGGAAGCAGGGATCATCATAGCTATTGCACAAACGATTGGAGGATATCTAGGTGCCATTTTTGCTTCAAACCATCCAAATGCCAATAAATGGGCCCATCGATTGTTGATTACCATGGTCATTATATCCATCATACAGTTATTTGACCTTACAAAATGGATATTCATCTAATTTATTTAATAGAAATGCAACCTCCAGCTAAATTTACAGTCTTTACTAAAAAATTTATTTATGAAAAAAAATTTCATTTTATTAGCCCTAATATTCGTTGCACTGGCTTTAAACGCACAGAAAACAGAGAGTTTATTTGGTAAGAGAAATTTCAAATTTACAGGAATCTGGGGTGGAAGAACCATGCATTTCGGCCTGCCCAGTGAAAGACAGTTTTATTTGAGAGGAGGGGAAATAGGCTTTGAATTCGATAAAAATTTTATTCTCGGATGGTCCTGGCAAAAATCTAAAGAACCCATTGTTTCTATAAACAATCAAGCTGCATTTAATTTTAAAAATAGAGGTGTTTTTATAAGCTATGTACCCGGTTCACACAAAGTAATACATCCTCGATTCAACTTTTCAGCGGGAAGTAGTTTAGCAACAACGGTAGATAAAATAAAAGAACGCGGCATAAATTTTTCCCCATCTATAGGAATAGAGGCCAATATACTCTCCTGGTTAAAAGTAGGTGCTGAAGGAGGCTATCGTATTCATAGTGATTTCAGAACCCCTGCCTTACTTCAAAACTCCTTATCAGGTTCTTTTTTCCAAGTACAAATTAGATATGGTGCGAGCTGGAATAAGTTTAATAACCGTAATCGCTGGGATTAAAACCTACCTGGATTATCGTTTTATCGAATGAAAAGTAACAGATAGTTACTTTTCATTTGATGAAAACAAATTACTTTCCTGTAAAGTGCTTAAGCATAATTATTTCTTGCGCGATGAGTTTTCTTGTAAATCCCCTTGGTAAATCCTTTTTAGTTAATCCCCCTAAATAAGTTCTATCCAATTTTACCACTTCATAACCAAGGTGTTCAAATAATCTTCTAATAATTCTATTCCGGCCAACATGAATAGCGATACTAACTTCTTTAAATGACCCTTCGGTTATAAAATGCAATGCATCAACGGGAACAGGCCCATCTTCAAGAACAACCCCTTTTTGTATTTTCTCCACATCTGCTCCTGAAAGAGATTTATCCAGCGTTACTTGATAAACTTTCTTCATTTTATACCCAGGATGGGTCATTTTTAATGCCAAATCACCATCATTGGTTAACAAAAGCAGGCCCGTCGTCTCCCTGTCCAAACGACCAACTGGAAAAACCCTGGTCTTACCTTTATCGGGAAGAATATCCAGGACCGTTTTTCGTCCTTTTTCGTCTTGCGCTGTAGTGATTACCCCTTTAGGTTTGTTCATTAAATAATATACTCTTTCTTCTTGGGGAAAAACCGATTTACCCTTAAAGCAAACCTTATCCTTGGCTTTAATAAGTAAAAAAGGTTCAATAACTTTCTGATCATTAACGGTTACAAAGCCCTCTTTTACATAATCGGCTGCCTGCCTGCGGGAACATATACCACAATGGGCAATAAACTTATTCAGGCGCATTCCATCACCTTCTAACTCTGTATTGCGATTATTATTCATCAACTCCTCCTTGTCTGGTTCAGCCTTTCGTCTGGGAGTTACATCAAATTGTTTTTTAGGATTAGTAGGCCTGCCGAAAGGAGGCTTATTCGGCCTAAGCTTAGGTCGTGGTTTTCTATCATCAGAATACGCCATATCTATGTATTTGTTTGAATTTTATAATGAATTAGAAGGGAATATCCTCGTCTTCATTCATTTTTGAGGGACGGGTAATAATTTGGGAGAAAGGATTATCAAAGACATCATTTGGAAGACTTCCCATATCAAAATTTTCTAAATTTGAGAACCTTGCAAATTGCTCTGTAAACTTAAGTCTGACCGTATCTGTGGCACCATTTCTATGCTTAGCAATGATGACTTCTGCCACACCTTTCAGAGGCATTCCATTTTCATCTTCTGTAATTTGGTAATATTCAGGTCTATATATAAAACCAACGATATCAGCATCTTGTTCAATCGAACCAGATTCCCTTAAGTCTGAAAGCTGCGGCCTTTTGGGACCTCCTCTACTTTCCACTGCACGACTTAGCTGCGATAGCGCAATGACAGGCACTTTAAGTTCTTTTGCCAAGCCTTTAAGTGCTCTGGAAATAGCACTTACCTCTTGTTCGCGATTACCCATTCTATTATTTTCGCTACTACCCTTCATAAGTTGCAAATAATCAATCACAATCAACTGAATATCGTATTGCAATTTCATACGTCGACACTTAGCTCGCAGTTCAAAAATATCAATACCCGATGTATCATCAAAATAAATAGGTGCATCACCTATTCTTTCTATGGCACCGTGCAAATGCTTCCATTCATCTTCTGACAATTTCCCTGTTCTCATTTTCGTCAGGGGGATCTCAGCATCCATGGAAATCAATCGTTGAGCTAATTGGACAGCGGACATTTCCAAAGAAAAAAAAGCAACGCCCATTTTAAAATCTACCGCAGCATTTTTTGCTATTGAAAGAACAAAAGAGGTTTTTCCCATACCCGGCCTTGCCGCCAGGATAATTAAATCGGAAGATTGCCAACCATTTGTCAGTCTATCTAAGGCACTAAATCCAGATGGAATACCACTTAAACCTTCCTCTACGTCCTTTAAGTCTTCAATCTGTTTTAATGCCTTGGCCGCAAGAGAACTCATTGACTCAATGGACCTACTCATATTCTTTTCAGCAATACTAAATAATCCCTTTTCAGCGTTGTCTAATAATTCAAAAACATCTGTGCTATCTTCGTAAGCATCTTTTATAATAATATTGGAAACCCTGATAAGTTCTCTTTGAATAAATTTTTGCGCTACTATTCTTGCATGGAACTCTAAATTGGCAGAAGAAGCTACCTTGTTGGTTAGTTCAACCAGATAATATGCGCCACCAATCGTCTCAAGTTCTCCAGACTTTTTTAACTCCTCTGAAACGGTGAGCATATCAATAGGTTGCGATTTTTCAAAAAGCCGCAACATTGCTTTGAAAATAAGTTTATGTGCATCGAGATAAAAAGAATCTGAAACAAGAATATCTAAAACAACATTAATGGCTTCTTTTTCTAATAAAATGGCTCCTAAACTAGCCTCTTCTAAAGGTAAGGCCTGCGGTGGTTTTCTTCCATAAACGAATGTAGATACCTCCTCGTTTCTTTTTTTAGAAGAGGATTTACCTACATTCGTCAATGATAACTTAGGGGCAAAGCCCTTATCTTCTGCCATAATGATATACCGATTTTTACAAAGGTATATTTATTTCCTCATCATTTACAATCCACCTCTCTATATGCATTAATTAATGCTAATTCGCCTTCTTTTCCAGGCTTGGCATTTCCATGCTCCATGCCCATCACGCCGCGGAATCCTTTCTTATGATGTAAATGATTGAATATATGCTTGTAATTAATTTCTCCTGTGGTAGGTTCCTTTCTTCCAGGATTATCACCAATCTGAATGTAAGCAATCTCTTCCCAACATAAATCGATGGTATTAATCAGATTACCCTCATTTCTCTGCATGTGATACACATCATAAAGGATTTTACAAGCAGGACTATTCACCGCTTTACAAATTTCAAAAGTCTGTGGAGCTGTCCTAAGGAATAAATCAGGATTATCACTTAATGGTTCCAGCACCATCACCAGATTATGAGGAGCTAAGATATCAGCACCTGCTCTTAACGCATCAATAACGTGGGCCGTCTGAAGACCAATAGGCAATTTACGCTCGTAAAAGCCAGGTACAACGGTTAACCATTTTGCATTGACTCGCTTGGCAATATCCACCGCCTTTTTACAGGTATCAACAAATAATTGTTTGAACTCAGGTTTTCCGGTAGTTAAGGAAATTTTCCAATTGTCACCTCCGTCGATTACAAAAACGCCCATGTGCATGCCCAATCTGCTCATAGCCGCAGCTATTCTCTCCTGCTCCTCAACAGGTCGTTTCATCATCCCATTGTCTTCCAGAGACCTGAATCCCTGATCAGCCATAAATTCAAGCTGAGAAACTACATCCTTTCCGGCATGATTTTCAAACATCCCAAAGTGTGGGGCGAAATCGCAAACAAAGGTAGGTTGTTTCGAGGTAGCCGATGGGAATCCCTTTCCAAAAACAGCGTTAGAGCCTACTCCTAATGCCGTTCCCAATATCGCAGCATTGCGTATAAAACTTCTTCTTTCCATGATTATTTCTTTCAATGATTTAATTACTACAATATAAGAAAAAAATATTTATTTAAATAAAAAACACTCAAGACGATTAATCTTGAGTGCTATAATTACTCCCAGTTATAAAATTCTTTCACAAGTATATTTAAAAAATTGATTTTTATTCTTTGCAAAAATAATATTAATAAAAAATATTACAAACTATTTTTCAGTTTTTTTTGATATATATATCAATTAGTTATGCACAAAATAAATAAAGGAAAGGATAGTTTCTGCTATTAAAAGCGGTTAAAGGCTATCCATTCAAGGATAACCAATGAAGCTCTTTTTCTTCAATTAGCTGAGAAATGTCATTTAATTCCTTTGATAATTTTTGAATTTTATCGGGAGTCAGCAGTGGATCATCAAAAGCGTTCGTTATTTGTTTCTTTTTTTCTTCGAGTTTTGAAATTTCTTTTTCGACTTTATTAATTTCTTTACGTTGTTCAAAAGTTATCAATGAAGGCTTTTGAACTACTTCCTTTGACTGTTGGGCGACTACCTTCTCCTCTCTTTTTAAAATCTGTAATTTTTCCTTGGCCAACTGTCGGTATTCAGAATAATCGCCATTGAAGTCAATACATTGTCCGTCTCCTTCCAAGACAAACAAATGATCAACAATTTTATCCATAAAGTACCTGTCATGACTAACCATGATGACACAACCGGGAAATTCCATTAAGAAATCTTCCAGAACATTCAGTGTAAGAATATCCAGGTCATTCGTAGGTTCATCCAGAATTAAAAAATTAGGATTTTTCATTATGATAGAAAGAAGGTACAATCTTCTTTTTTCCCCTCCGCTCAACTGGCTGACATAAACTTGCTGTTGTTTTCGAGAAAACAAAAAGCGTTCTAATAATTGCGTAGCGGATAATTTGAGTCCTTTTTCTAGGGGAATATATTCTGCGATGTCCTGGATAACATCAATCACCCTTTTATCTTCAACCCATTGCATACCATCCTGGGTATAATAGCCAAAAACGGTGTTTTCTCCTAAGATTACTTTACCTGAATCGGGGCGAATATTTGAGGTTAAAAGATTTATAAAGGTAGTTTTACCTACTCCGTTAGGGCCGACGATACCCACGCGTTCCATGGGTTTAAATTTATAGGAAAATCCATCCAGGATAATTTTTTTATCAAATGCCTTACTAACATTGTGTAGTTCGAGCACTTTCTTACCCATTCTTTGCCCCTTAATATCAATTTGCATTTCGGTTTCCACGCGATTTTTACCTACTTTATCTTTTAGGTCAAAAAATGCATCTACTCTCGATTTAGCTTTAGTTGTTCTGGCCTGTGGGCTTCTATTCACCCAGGCTAATTCGCGCTGCAGTAATTTTTTATTTTTTTCCCACTCGGCTCCTTCTGTTTCAACGCGCAGCGCCTTTTTTTCTAAATAATCGGCATAATTGCCACTATATTTATAGAGTTTACCTAAATCAAGTTCAATAATTTGATTACAGACGCGTTCCAAAAAATACCTATCGTGGGTCACCATTAAAAGAGTGATGTTCCCTTTTTTGAGGTAATCCTCCAACCATTCCACCATTTCAAGATCCAGGTGATTGGTAGGTTCATCTAAAATAATAAATTCAGGTTCACTTAAAAGAATACGCGCGAGAGCCACCCTTTTCTTTTGTCCTCCCGAAAGAAGGGAGACTGGTTTTTCAAAGTCAGATAGATTTAAGCGAAAGAGAATTTCCTGTACTTTTGCCTCCATGTCCCATGCCTTCAATCCATCTAAATCTTGCAATGCTAATTGCAATGCCTGCTCGTCATCTGGGTGAAGCATAGCTAACCTATACTTTCGTACGGCACTCAACTGTGGGTCATCACTATCTAAGGTAGCCTCTAATAAGTTATGTCTGTCAGAAAACTCAGGTTCTTGTTCTAAGAATGCGGAGCGAATACTTTTATTCATCCAAACCTTAGCATTTTCTCCTTCTACTCCTTCCATTCCTCCAACAACCCTCAACAAAGTGGATTTACCGGAACCATTTTTGGCTATTAGGGCAATTTTCTGGCCTTTAGTTACTTGCAAAGAAAGGTTATCAAACAATACTTTTTCACCGTATGTTTTAGTAATATTTTCAAGAGAAAGGTAGTTCACGTGTGTTTTATTTTTTCAAACGGATATAATCATTCAGGATTAAAAGTGATTCCCTCAAATAGATATCCTTCCCAACAGATTCTTTAAACGCTATATTTCGAGTAATTTTAGCGGAGTCAGCATTAATTTCAGCCAGATCAGTGGCCAAATTTTCAACGCTCTTTATTTGGTAATTTTTAAAGGCATCTCTAAATTCCTGCGCTTCTTTTTCCTGATTTTTAAGCAACTGCTTATAGGCATTTAAACTTAGCGGCATAATGGATTGATCCCTTTGCTTTTTTATGCGAAGGGCATTTTTAAGAACCATCTGGAAGGAAGGATCTGATTTTACGCGATCTTCACTCTTTTTTCTTAGTAAATCAATAGATTGTAGCCTTGACTTTTGGGGTTCGTACCCAACAGGAGCAATCTCTGTCCACTCCATGGCATAATCTTCTTCTCTTTCACCTATTTCCAAATAATGATATTGGTCAGGTAAAATAATATCAGGCGTTACCCCCTTCAACTGAGTAGAGCCACCATTAATTCTATAAAACTTTTGCGTCGTTATTTTCACTTCTCCCAGAGGTTTAAATTCTTCGTAACCTCTAAGCCCCATATCCAGATCGAAGAAACGTTGAACAGTCCCTTTACCGTAGGTCGATTTTGTTCCGACAATGATAGCTCTGCCATAATCTTGCAAAGCTGCGGCAATGATTTCAGAAGCAGACGCACTCATATTATTAACCATGACGATCAGTGCCCCATCATACTGCGTTCTTGAATCAGGATCACGTAAAACATCCGCTTTACTTTCTTTTGATTTCACTTGAACGACAGGACCTGAAGGGATAAAAAATCCAGTCATTTTGACTACATCACTTAATGAACCTCCCCCATTATTTCTTAAATCCAGAATAATACCATTTACGTTTTCAGCTTTTAACTTTTCAATTTCCTTTTCTACATCTGGCGCACAAAAACGGCCTTTTGGGTCTTCGAAATCAGCATAAAACCTGGGTAAATAAATATAGCCATACTTATCGTTTGGAAATTGGTCATTTTTCAAAAGAAGCGATTTAGCAAAACCTTCTTCCAATTCAATGATATCCCTTGTTATTTCGATTTCCTTAATGGTACCGTCCACTTTTTTGACTAATAAACGGACTTTCGTTCCTTTTTTTCCTCTTATTTGCTGAACGACGTCATTGATAACCATTCCTGAAATATCTTTGAAATCGGCACCTTCCTGCGCTACTTTAAGAATGATATCATTTTCAAATATCTCCTTTGTTTTCCAGGCCGGACCGCCCACAACGACGGTAGCCACCTTTGTATAATCACCAACGGTTTGCAGGGTTGCACCAATACCCTCTAATTTCCCTGTAAATCTGATATCGAAATTTTGCTTTTCAATAGGCTCGAAATAATCGGAATGAGGATCATACAAGTGCGTCAAACTATTTATATAGATACTTAATCTATCAGATCTTTTGGTTTTAAATAGTCTTTCGTACCACTCGTCATATAATTTCAGCACAGCTTCCCTTGCTTCCTTTTCCAATTCATCGGTACTTTTTGCCTTTATTTCCGCACTCCCCTTACCCTGTAATTCCAATTTCTCATTTACCCTGGACACTATTTCATAAATGAGTAGTTTCCGCCACACCTCTTTTAATTCCGCATCATTTGCCGGGAAAGGTCTTTTTTCGCTATCTGTTTCAAAAGTGGCATCTCCATTTAGATTAAATGGTTTCGAGAGTAATTCCCTATAAATAAGCTGTGTTTTACGCAGTGATTTATCTAACAAATCGATAGATAGATCAAAAAAGGTGAAAGTACCTTCGATAGCTTGATTATCCAGATTTAACCGGTGCTTTTCCAATAACGCAAGATCTTCCCTGGTTAAAAACCGCTTTCCACCGTCAATACTTTCTATATAATAGTTAAATAATTGTTCTGATAATTTGTCGTCCAAAGATTTTGGCCGGAAATGTAATTGTTCAACATAATTGAGCACCGTTTTTACCAACACCGCTTCTTTTCCTTCATTTTGAGATGGTTTCGGTAAAAATGAGGCAATTAATAGAATGCCGGCAAATAGCGAAACAATAATAAGACCTTTCTTTTTCATTCAATATTATTTACTTAAACGTGCGAATATAGCTTTTTAAAGCCGCTTTTTATGAAAGAATGCTTTTAGTAAACGGTTTTTTTTTGTAGCTTGTTTCAATATATGACTTTATCTTGAAAAAACATTTGCCGTGGCTAGAATATCTCTTATAATATTGCTATTTATGATTACAGATGCAACTGCTCAAAGTACTTTCGTCCCTAATTATGATGAAAATAAGGTTGTTAATTATTCATTACCCGATGTAGGCGATATCATTGGCGAAAAAATTAACAACGTATCTCAGTGGGAAAAAGCAAAAGGTAAATGGCTACAAATTTATGCCTCAGAAATGTATGGAACCTTTCCATCGAAAAAAATAAGCGTTACTTCTAAACTACTGGTTCAAAAACCAGTGCTAAACGGTAAAGCGGAAATGAACGTATGGGAAGTTTCTCTCGCCGGAAAAGTAAAAATTCATCTCATTGGTTTTATCCCTTTGGGTACGCCAGTCAAGGCTGCCTTATTAGGCCTTAATTTTTGCGGAATTAACACCGTTTTTATGGATGCTGAAATTCCTGTTTCCTCAAAATATGTAATTTGTAATGAAAATCCATTTTTCAATAATCATATCGCCACTGACAAAGCAGTTGGAACACAAAAAGATACCTGGCAGATAGAAAAAGTGATAAATGCTGGCTATGCTTCCTTTTCCGTAGCATGTGCCGATTTTGAAGAGGATTTTCCTGATGGTTACAAAAAAGGGGTGCGAACTGTACTTGCCAATGATTTAAATATTAACCCCAAAGATTGGTCTGCTATGAGTGCCTGGGCCTGGGGATTAAGTAAAATGTTAGATGTAATAAAAATCTTACCAGAGCTCAAGAATACAAAAATGATTCTTCACGGCCATTCCCGAATGGGTAAGGCGAGTCTTTGGGCTGCTGCCAATGATACTCGTTTCGACGCAGTTATAGCTATACAGTCTGGTGAAGGTGGAGCAGCTCTGCTTAGAAGGAATTTCGGAGAAGGTATTGAACCTATAACCACCCGATTTCCTCATTGGTTTTTACCTGGTTTTGCAAAATATGCGGGCAATGAATCTACCTTACCATTTGACCAACATATTTTACTGAGCTTAATTGCTCCAAGACCTCTCTTCGTGAGCAGTGCACTCGATGATAAATGGGCTGACCCAAAAGGAGAATTCCTTTCAGCAAAAGAAGCTGGTTTTGCTTATCAGCTTTATGAAAAAAAAGGTATTTCTGAAGTAAATATGCCTGATACAGAAGTACTGGTTGGCAAAAATGTAAACTATTATATCAGAAAAGGAAAACATGAGGTGAACGCTTTAGACTGGGATTATTTTTTAAAATTTATCCTTAAAGTTGTTTCTGGAGATTTCTGAATTCATTTATTAAAATGCGTCAGTAATTGTTCTTTATAACTGGGCCCGACTGGAATTTTTTCTTTCCCAACCTGAAGGGTGTTGCCATCTAAAAAATCAATTTTATTAATTGCAACGATATAAGATTTATGAACGCGTATAAATTGTGAGGAGGGCAATTCCAGTTCAAGCGTTTTTAAAGCCCCCAATGACAATATACGACTTCCATTTAAATGAAAAGAAACGTATTCACTTAAGCTTTGTATGTATAAAATTTCCGATAACTTTAATCTGTGTATTCGATGTTCCGATTTTACTAATATAATTTCCTTATCCTGGCCTTCGTGTTCAACATTTACCATTTCTGTCTTAAACCGGTGACGTTCCAATGCTTTATTTACAGCCAGCGTAAACCGGTCAAAACGAATAGGTTTTAACAAATAATCAACTACATCGAGGGTGTAACCTTCTAAAGCATGTTCAGGGTAAGCAGTAGTTAGAATAATCAGGGGCTTATAGGTTAATGATTTTATAAACTGCAAACCACTCATTTCGGGCATCTGAATATCTAAAAAAATCAAATCTATTTCTTTCGTTTGCATTATTTGCATAGCCTCAAGAGGGTTTCTGCATTGGGCAACTATGGTAAAACCTAATCGTTGAACATAGTTTTCAATAAGCATTCGCCCCAACTCCTCATCATCGACAATAAGACATCGCAAATTGATCATTTTACAATTTTTCAATGATTAAATCTACTGAAAAAATATGGTCTCGTTCTTCAATGTTTAGTTGAAACTGGTCTGGATAGATTAATTCCAGTTGTCGCCTTACATTAACTAAGCCAATACCCCCTGTATCGTCTGTTGTATGGGATTTATCGGGCAGACTATTTTGGACATTCAAATGCAGGGATTCCCCCAAAAGCTGCAGCTTTATGTTAATCCATCCATTTGCTTTGTCCTCAAATTTACTATGTTTGAAGGCATTTTCCACTAATGGGATGAGAAGCATAGGCGCAATTTCAAGATGATCAGGAATTTCACCACAATCAAAATTTACATTTAATCCCCGGCTGTCTTTTAATAAATTGAGTGATATGAAATGCCTGATGTAACCTATTTCTTTTTCCAGCCTTACCTTAGGCGCATTGCATTCGTACAACATATATCGTAACATATCGGAAAGAACAAGAAGATAATCAGGTGCTTTATCCGATTTTATTAGCGTTAATGTGTAAATATTGTTCAACGCATTAAATAGGAAGTGTGGATTTGTCTGACTGCGTAAAAATTTTAACTCAGTCTCCAGTTTTTCAGACCGCAATTGAACAGATTCCTTTTCCTTTATGGCAAATAAACGGGTAACCTGTAATAAAGTACTAAGAAGAAATGCCATAAATAACGGAAAACTTCGACCCAGGAAATACCATGATTTAGTTAAGGTACTTATTTTCCTGACGCCACGATATCGACCCCTCGGATAAAAATATTCCACCAGTTCCTGAACACCATAGCTGATGGCCAGAATTAGCATTAAGCCAATAATCAAGTATAAAAAATGCTTTTTCTTAAGATAAAGCCTTGGGAAAAGAAACAAGGTATTTAAATATACCAAAGTCATTTGCCCTAATACTATAATACCCGATTTTGGAATCGTTTCCAAAATATTCTCACCCCCACCAATTAAAAAAGTTTGTGTAAGAAGAATTCCTAACCAAAGTAATCCTTGAAACAATAATATTTGGAAACGAGGCATATTATATAATTTTATATTCTACAATATTACTACATGTCTAGGCTATTTTGTCATTTATTCAACAAAAGCCTATTTATTATCAGTAAAACATTAAAAAGGATAATTTGTATTGATTGATAAAATATGGGTATTCGTTGAAAATATTTTTTAACCCTGGTTTTTAATCTTTCTTTTGTGGCATAAATAATATTATAATGATTAAGTACAGTTTTCTACTCTTCTTTTCTTTTTGTTTGACTGCCCTGGTGGCTCAAAACACCACCGTTACTGGTACAGTAATCTCCAACGGAGATGGCTCCTCTCTTCCCGGAGCGCATGTCATATTAGTTCCTTCTGCAGGAGGAACGGAACTTGATAATCTTACCGATGATAAAGGGAAATTTGTGGTTAATAATATCAAACCAGGCGATTATCTACTCACAATAAGTTATTTAGGCTTTACCGATTATAAAAAGCAGCTTCAAATCACAAGACGCGGGCTCGAGCTGGGTGATATTAAATTGGTAGAATCAGCGTACGAACTCGGTCAGGTTCAAGTAGTTGGACAGGCAGCTCAAGCGACAAGTAAAGATGACACGCTCCAATTCAATGCCAGCTCGTTTAAAACAAATCCTGATGCATCTGCGGAAGAGTTGACACGAAAGGTTCCTGGCATCGTTATAGAAAATGGTAAAATTCAAGCGCAAGGCGAAGATGTAAAAGAGATTTTAGTGGATGGAAAACCATTTTTTGGAAATGACCCCGCTGCGGCGCTAAAAAATCTTCCTGCTGAAGTGATTGATAAAATTCAAATCTTTGACAGACAAAGTGATCAGGATGCATTCTCTGGTTTTAATAGTGGTCAGACCACAAAATCGATAAACATTATCACCCGTCAGGATAAAAGAAATGGTGCTTTCGGTCGCTTATTTGGCGGGTACGGAACCGATGAAAGATACCAGGCCGGAGGAGCCGTTAATAGGTTTAAAGATGACGTTAGATTTACTATTCTTGGACAATTTAACAATATTAACGAGCAGAATTTTTCAAGCGAAGATCTTTCTGGCGTAAGTCAAGGTGGAGGTCGTGGTTCTGGAGGCGGTAGTTGGGGCGGCGGCGGTGGCAGCTGGGGTGGCGGAAATAATGATTTCGTTGTAGATCAGAAACAGGGAATTGCCAGAACCAATGCTTTTGGTATGAATTATTCCGATACATGGGGTAAAAAATTGAAGATTTCAGGTAGCTATTTCTTTAACCAAGGCAATATTGTTTCTGAACAAAACCTTAACAGAGAACTTATTAATAATCGAAGTGATTTTTCTCAGTTCTATGAAGAACACAATGAAGCTACCTCAGGCAATTTAAATCATAGAATGAATATGCGCATAGAATATGAAATAAATAAAAATAATTCATTGATTATTCAGCCTCGTATGTCTATGCAAGATGCTGATGGAATGCAACTTATTACAGCCGAAAATAATACTCAGTTATTAAAACTTAACGATAGTAAAACAGATTTTTCTACCCTTCTGGGAGCTTTAAATTTATCCAATCAGATTCTATGGAGACATAAGTTTAAAAAAGCCGGACGAACTTTTTCTGCAGAAGTAAATAATTCCATTAGAAACCAGGATGGAGAAAGTAGTTTATACGCACTAAACAATAGTTTTGGCACTTTACTTCGGGCCGATACTATAGACCAGGAAAACAGACTGTTAGCTAAAGGTTCTACCACTAGTGCCAATATTAACTTTAATGAGCCTATCAGCAAAAAGTCAGGATTACAATTATCATACAATGTGTCAAGACAGATTGATGATTCTGACAAAAAGAATTTCAACCTTGATCCATTGACCAATACCTACTCTGAACTCAATGGGGCATTATCTAACGTTCTTGGCAGTGAATTTCTAACCCAAAGAGCTGGTTTAGGTATCCGAGGCGGTAATGAGAAAATGCAATTTAATCTGAATACCAACGCGCAGTGGGTAAACCAGGATGCCTCTCAGACGTATCCCTTACAAGCGAATATTGAAAGAAATTATTTCAATGTGCTACCTTTTGCCTATCTAAAATATGATTTTTCAAAGCAGAAAAGTATTCGATTTTTTGGACGTGCCTATACTAACGCCCCTTCCATAAGTCAATTACAAGAAGTAGTAGATAATAGCTCCCCTTTAAGATTAAGGACGGGAAATCCAGAACTTTTACAAAGTCTTGGATATAATATGAGTCTTAGGTACTCTGCAACAAATCCTGCCAAATCCACTGTTTTATATTCTTATATAAGCGGAACCATCAATCGCAATCAAATCACAAATAGCACCATTATTGCCACAGAAGATACCTACTTGAATGGTGGCGTATTGTTTCCCAGGGGCGGACAATTAGTCGTTCCAGTAAATTTAAATGGCAATTGGAACCTAAGAGCGTTCACAACTTATGGCTTTCCTTTGAAAATGATTAAATCCAATGCCAATCTTAGTTTGAATGCAAGCTATCAGGAACAACCTGGCATGGTAAATAAACAAATCAATACCTCTGAAACAACCACTTTGGGCTTTGGACTATCTGTGACCTCAAATATATCTGAAAAGATTGATTTTACGCTATCATCCAGAACCAATTGGAATCAGGCCATTAGTTCGTTGAATAGTTCTTTAAATAGTATTTTCCTAAATCAACAATTTGAAGGCAGGTTAAACTTGATTTTACCAGGTGACTGGACCTTTAGAAGCTCCATTATTAATCAGTCATTTAGTGGACTTGGCGATGGTTTCAATCAAAACTACTGGTTATGGAACGGAAGTATAGGAAAAAAATTCCTAAAAGATAACAAGGGAGAATTATCATTGGTTGTATTTGATTTGCTTAAACAAAATGTAAGCATACAAAGAAATGTGACTGAGCTATACATTGAAGATGCACAAACGATTGTGTTACAGCAATACTTTATGCTACGATTCAACTATCGTTTAAGTGCGATGGCACCTGCTACAAACAACCAACAAAACAACGATATGAGACCTCCGGGAATGCCTTGGAGCAGAGGCAACTAAAAAATAGTGTTTTATTATAATTGTACCATAGTTGATTAAAAAAGCCCGGAATTTTTCCGGGCTTTTATTTTATCCTTTAACACCAATCCAACTAAATTCGTATGGCAGATTAGGTACTTTTATTCTTTCTGCAATTCGCTGCAATCGGGCGGGCAAAGCCATTACATAATCTCTGGCCTTCTCTCCCTGAGCATTTAGATTGGTTACATTTCCAATTTTCCATTCCTCAAGCAAACCTTCCATAATATCGATATAGTCTTGCGTTGTATAAACACCGATTCTTTGTGCGGCATCTGAAAAATGACTGAAAGTTTCCCCCATTTTCATACCTGTTTCTCTTAAAAAGAGAGCGGGCATAACAATTTTTTTCCTCATCATATCTTCCAGGGCCACCATCATTTCAGAAGGATCCACCTCTAAAATTCTGGCAACGAATGATTTGTAAGCTCTTGCGTGTCTTAATTCGTCTGCTGCAATAACGCCACACATTTTTGAGAGTAACTTGTTACCGTATTCCTTTGCCAGCGTAGCCGTTCTTCTATGAGAAACATTGGTTGCCAGCTCTTGAAATGAGGTATAGATAAAATTGCGATACGGATCTGAACCCGTTCCAATATCAAAGCCATCGTGAATCAAATATTGAGTAGAAACCTCCATAGCTCTCATATTAATCCGTCCAGATAAATATAAATATTTATTTAGCAAATCTCCATGTCTGTTTTCTTCTGCCGTCCATGCCCTAATCCAGCGACTCCATCCTTCATTTTTCTCCTGATTAACCCCATCAACACTCATCAACCATGATTCGTATGTTGGAAGAGCCTCCTCCGTAATACAATCACCTATTAAAACTACCAGGTAATCATAAGGTAACTCTTTAGCAGTTTCCCTTAAATTTTTTACATCATCAAAAAAGTTTTCACTACTGGAATCTGGCAAAAAATCCGTAGGTTGCCAAATTTTATCAACAGGCGTAAGGTATGAATCAATGATATCATCCATGTTCTTAGCCAGGAATTGCATCACTTCGATGCGATTAGGAGATAGTTGCATGAAATATGGTATTGGTGTTTTTGGAATTTTGATTTGTACAAATGTACAACTTTTA
>CANMVX010000014.1 GCA_947501115.1 Haliscomenobacteraceae bacterium | reverse complement strand
GTGTATTTCAATACTGCGGTTGTTTACGACAGGGATGGAACTTATTTAGGGAAATATAGGAAAAACCATATCCCGGAAGGTCCTCAATATCTCGAAAAATATTATTTCACTCCTGGCGATTTGGGTTATCCCATTTTCAAGACCCAGTTTGGAATCATAGGCATTGGCATTTGCTGGGATCAATGGTTCCCCGAGGTGGCAAGAATCCTGGCCTTGCAAGGTGCGGAAATATTATTATACCCTACGGCTATTGGATCAGAACCCGACCGACCCGAATTTGATTCTTCGGAGCCCTGGCGAACCATTATACGCTCCCATGCCATTGCCAATAATGTATTTGTTGGCGCCGTTAACAGGGTGGGTGTGGAAACGGAAATGTCCTTTTATGGAAAAAGTTTTATCGCCAATCCTTATGGTGACATTATAGCCGGTGCAGGTAATCAGGATGAAATCATCATGGCTACTTGTGATTTATCAGAAATAAGAGCCTCCAGAGAGTTACTTCAATTTTTTAGGGACAGAAGAGTAGATACCTATCAGCCCTTATTGAAAAAACTATCTATATAAGAGAATCGCAAGGGATATATCACTATTACAGGTGTTATATCGAGCGTAATAAGTAACCAGAATCATCTGCGGGTGTTCCGGTCCTATACTTTTTTTAATAAAATAAAAGGTATGGTTTTATTCCTTTTTAACCCCTACGCTCGAAACACTGCGAAACACTGCGCCTGAACTCCGCGCACACCGCGTTAAAAACCCCTACGCTCGAACTCTGACGCTCGAACTCACCCGCTCGAAACATCACCCGCTCGAACCCTGCCGCTCGAACCCAAAAAAAACAATCACTTACAATTATAAAATATGCTATATTCGTAAGTATTACTACCAGTTATAAAGTTGTCTTAACAAAGAATCAAGTATTCTCCAAAGGTGTCATTATATGAAAGTAATCATTTCTTGTTTTTTACTACTTAATATTTTAACAAATATTCAAGGACAAAATACTCGCACTTCTAATCCAAACTTCGGGAGGGAAAAATTAGATAGCTTGAAGGAAATCCTTCAAAGAAATCCAGCCGACTTTATCGAAGAATCCTTTAAGCTAGAAAAACAATGGATAAAGGAAAACAAGAAGGATTTACTGATTGAACTTTACCATTTACAGGTAGATTATTTGGATATAACAGATAATTATGATTTGACTCTCCTTACCTTACATAAATTCAGACAACTCGTTGGGGATAAGGATGAGAATGAAATTGCTTACATTTATTTGCAACTGGCAAGTACATTTTGTTTTATGGGGAATATTGACTCCCTCAACTACTGGCAAAGTCAGGCAGAAAAATTTAGGTCATCCACTTCGTCCTTATATGGAAGTTATTTACTTGTAGATGGACTGAAAAATTCTTATTTGGGCAAATATTCAATGGCTATAAAATCATTATGGCAAGCTATTTCTTTTTTTGATAAAAATGGAAATAAAAAAGGATTGGCTGTTGCTTATAATAATTTAGCTACCAACTATGGGCGACTTGGCGACTTGGTAAATCAAAAATTGAATCTTTTAAAAGCCATTGATATAAATAAATCCCTGGGTTACACCTATCAGCTGGTAATGAATTACAATAACTTAGGAATTAATTATAAACAGACGAATCAAATTGAAAAGGCTTTGAAGTATTATGATTTGGCCTATCAGGAGTTAAAAAGGCTCGATAATCCCTTTTTACTTGCTCAAAATCTGACGAATCGTGCCAATATTTTAGAGAAACAAGGGAACCTTAAAGCTGCTGAAAAACTTTTTGCTGAATGTGAAAAGGTTTGTGAGGAGAATAACATTCAATATGGCGTCATGTTGACTAACCTCAATCTGGGAAATCTTTTTCGTTTGCAAAATAAATATGTTGATGCATCCATTCGATTAAACAAAGGTTTAGCTTTAACCAAATCATTGAAATCAGTTCGGGAAGAAGCGCTTGTTTACGAACGATTATCCTGGCTATCAAGAGATATGGCAGACTATAAAGCAGCCTATACTTTCCAAACAAAATTTCACCAGTTGAATTATAGTCTGGTGAATGAATCTGTTAAAAAGGAAGCCTTTGCGTTAAAGGAGAAGTATGAATCAGAGAAAAAAGAGAAGGAAATTGTAACTCTGTCCAAAAAGCAATTGAATTATCAATATTTCATTTCAGTATTGATAGTTTGTGTGCTTTTATTGTTAGTTATCCTTCAGGGATGGCGTAATAAACATAAATTAGTGTTATTGGAAAAACAAAAACAAGAATTAAACAAGAAATTACTAAAGGATGTAATTGAAAATAAGGAAAAAGAATTAACTTCTCAGGTTACGCTATTGGCACAAATGCAGCAACAAGTGGATGAATTGATTCAAAAAACATCAAAAATCCTAAGTGATAATTCAACGGAACAAGTCAAATTAAAGAAGATTGAATCTTTGTTGAAAGCGGATCCTATTCATACGCTTAAAAATGATTTTGATGTTCGATTGACGTCAAATAATGAAGATTTTTTTAGTTTGCTGTTACATAAATACCCCGATTTAAGTCCGGCGGAATTAAAATTATGTGCCTATTTAAGGTTAAATCCATCTACAAAAGATCTGGCATTAATCACCAATAGAAGCATGCGAACCATAGAATCAACAAGAACCAACATACGCAAAAAAATGATTCTTACCTCTCAGGAAAATCTGGTGACCCATCTTTTATCTTTTTCAAACGAATAGCAAATTATTTAAATAAATGATTTGTTTACTTTGTACCTTGTTGAATTTGAGGCACTTTTTAAGGTGCTATTTGTACCATACCGTAGTTTTCCCGTAGTTGATATAACCTTTTTGTTTAAAGTAAATTCTATTTTCGCCGATTCATAATTCATTGAATCAGTAGTTAATGGAAAAGAATTTTAGAAAATCCCCCTTCATCAGGCAATTTTTCAGCGTTTGTGTATTCATCGCACTATTTGTCACTTCAGGGTTTGCACAACACCTGACAATATCCACAGGAGGACAAACAGGAACCTCTGGAACCAACTGGAGCATTACGGGAAATACCCTCAATGTGGGGTCATCCGGGTCTGCCACTATTGATCCCAGCGTAATTACCAACCATCTGTCCAATGTGGGCGATTTAACAGTGAATTTACCATGGCAAGATGCCACTTCACGCAATATGAATATCAATGCCAGTATTTCTTATACAGGTGGAGCTAATCGAACGTTGACGCTCAATTGTGCCAATGATATGGTGTTTGCCAATGCCACGGGGATTACCTCATCTTCGGCAAGATTAAATGTTGTATTAAGAACTGCTTTGGGTTCAAACAATGCCGATCACGGATATATCCAGATGAATGGGGTGACCATTCAAACCAATGGAGGGCATTTTTGGGCAGGCGGTGGACCTACTGTAGCGACCTGGAACGGATTGGCTGTTGGTAATACCTCCGCCAGTACCTGGTCAGATGACATTCCTGGTCTCTCCGTTATAGGTTCATCCATTACAACCAATGGGGGAAATCTTTATTTTGCCGGGCTATCTTGGAATTCCTCAGACGATGATGGCCTAAATTGGGGCGTAAATATTGAAAGATCAACAATATCCTCAGCGGCTGGTTCCATAGAGATTAATGGCCAAGTGAATGGTAAATTCACGTTTGGTTCTGGAACGTATTTGAATGGACAAACTGGCGCAGTATCCATTGGAACTACTTCGGGGGCTATCACCATAAATGGTTATGGATATGACGCTGCCTCTAGTGGTAATAACTGGAGGCATGGCATTTTATCTCTTGGTACTGTAGCCATTAGAACCGTTTCGGGGAATATTTCCTTGCGCGGGGAAGCTAATTTTATTTCTGTGTTCTTCGATAAGGAAGGAATTATCTTTGGATCAGGTACCAGTGTGTGCTCTCAAACGGGTAATATTACTTTGAGAGGAAGTAATACCAGGGAATCCGATGGTCAATATTCTAATTCCATTCGTTTCGCTGCCAGTGATATAACGAATGGCATACGTATTGGATTTGACGGAACCAATGCCTATTCTGGAAACATACTCATTGAAGGGAATTCTATCTATCAGCGACTTAACAATGCAGGAGCCGGTTCCATTGCTATACAGACTACAGGTAACCTGACCATACAACCCACAGGCAATGCCTTTACTTTTATGAGGGCTGGGGATGCAGGTACCTTAACTTTTGATGATGACTGGAATTTTGGCACTACTTTAGGCAGTTTTACTTACGGTAAATCAACCAATACCGCTAATTTGACCTTGTCAAGTCCGAGGACGACAGCTGGGGCCATGAGTATTTATGCGGGTAATATCATAGCTCAACAAAACCTGACGACCACGAATGCTAACGCTAATATCCTTTTACAGGCTACTGGTTCTATTGAGATAGCGGCAAATATAATAGCTACCGCCGCTGCGAATATTACGATGAATGCGAACGGTGGGTTCTCTTCTGCAAATACTTTAAATACCTCTAACAGAAAAGCTATCACTTCGGCTGGAGGAAATATTACCATTAATGCCGACATGGATGCTAATGGTTCCGGACAACTCGACCTGGATTATCTGACCATCAATCCTGGGGCTGGGAATATAATCATCAGAGGGGAAACCTTTGTATTTAATACAGGCTCTGATGCAGATAAGCCATGGATCAACGGAACAGGCTCGTTTACTTTGGAGTCAAATGATGCTGCTTTTGGACAAGGTCTTTTATTAAAATGGTTCAAATTAGACCAGGATGCCAATGGCATGAGCGGCCTGACCATCGGCAAATCAACCAATACTCAGAACGTTACACATGATCATCCAGGGGGTATTGTGGTAGCTGGCCCAGTCACTATATATGGTTTACTTGTTGAAATTAACGAAAACCTAATTTCAACAGCCCTCGGAGCTAAAATACTACTTAAAGCTTTAGGCTATGTTTGGGTAAATGTTGCAGGAAAAACGGTGCAGTCTAATAATGGGGATATTATTTTTTGGGCCGATGCCGATAATAGTCAAGCGACCCCTACCGCGGGCAATAATGATGAAATTGGTTTACTTGAAGGTGTTATTGTAAATACGCAGGGAGGAAAATTGATAATGGCTGGTGGTCTCGATGATGGGGCAAACGGAGGTGTTGCTTCCGATGGCATACCAGATAATTACGCCTATCGAGGTGGTGGCGGTTTTAGGGGTGGGGTAAATCTTGGTTTAGAACGGGGAACTGGTACGGTAGTGTCCTTGTTGAGTGGTGGTGGAGATATCATCATTAAAGGACGTTCAGCCTGGCAAGGACAGGATGGGCGCCCTGGCGTTACTTCACAAAGTAACCTCCTGATTAATTCAGGAACAGGCCGGATTAATATGCAAGGTATTTCCTCAGTTAATCATGGGATAGAATTTACGTATGGTGTAGCTCCGAATATTGCTATCACCTCTTCCTATGCAGGCGTCGGTCCTGCTATTACCATGACAGGAGGTTCCTCCTCTAATTTTGGTATTGTGCTCATCAACGCCAACGAGGGAAATGTGTTGATACAATCTACGTCGACTTCAGGTGGAGGTATCTTAATGGAAGGGAGCCACACAGCCGCTGGAAATGCGGCTATTTGGCTCGCAAACTTTAGATCAACAACCAATATTCAATTATTATCAGGTAATGGAGATATTATTCTACGTGCTGCGCCAGTTGGTTCTGTGACCCAGGGTCTGGGCCAGGTTTTCAGCTATGGAAATATTTATTTTGGCAGCAGATTAAATGCCACTCCTGTTCAAGGGATTATTCCTTCTGTAATAAGTACAAATGCCAACGTTCTTCTTAGTGGAAATAATGTTATTTTTGATGATGTAAAAACAACAAAGGTTGGTACCACAGGGTCTTTTAAGATAGAACCGAGGACCGCCGATAATAGCTTTAGCGTAGCAACAACCATCCGTAATCTTGATATTAGCACCGTTAGTGCATTTACTTCAGGAAAAGTGGGTAATACTGCTGCATTAACCATAAGTTCAGCACTAACCGCCGCAGCTCCAATGACTTTTCATGGGGGTGCCATGACCATAGGGGGTGCTCTGACGGCAACTAATAATACGATTAACCTTCACGCAACTGGTGCCGTTACCCAGACACTGCCCATCGTAGCCAATAATCTTGGCTTGCATGGTACGGTTACTTTCACGCTGAATAACACCAGTAATAATGTAGCTACGCTGGCAGGCGGTGAAAGCAGTGCCAGACTAGGCTCATTAAGCTTTACCGACGCGAGTGGCGGATTAACCATTGGCATCGTGGGTACAAAAAGTGGGATACATTCTATTGGTACTGTATTGGTTGAAACCCTGGCCGGAGATTTGTCCATCGCTCAGAATATTTCTACTACAAATACTTCCGCAGATGCTATTACAGTCAATGCTGGAAAAAGTGCTGCCATAGGTACACGTACCGGAGGGGATATTAAAATTTCAGGTTCTCCGACGCCTACTTTAAGTATGGGAACTGCCGGCATAGCTAAATTATTTAGTGGTTTTGAATTAAATAGTACTGGATTAACAACGCTGGTCGGTGGTGAATCTAATGTTCGGGTTAATGCAGATGAATCAACGACCGTATTTGTGCCCATTTTAGCTGCCAATAAGGCTCATGCTATTTATCGCACCGCTTTTGGGACAGGTGATTTGACCATCGTAAGTTCAGGTGGAGATGCAGAAGGATCTTCCTGGGTCTATGAAAGTGGTGTCATTAAAACAATCAGCAGCCTAGTGAATATCCGCGATTCCATTATACAGAGAAAACTGTTATTAGGAGATGTTGCCATTGAAGCAAATAAAGTGACTTTTAGTGCCAACATCATAAACACGACAGCTAATAATTTCAAGGTCCTTTCAAAAACCCATATAGTTAATACCATTGCAACGACTATATCTTCCAACGGAGGGGATGTCCTGATCGCGTCGAATGTAGATAATGCAACCGATTTTGATTCAACGACCAACGGTTATATTTTATTTGGATCTGGACTTACCATCACCACCAATGGCGGTGATATTATTGTAGGTGGGGGAAATAATCAGGGTAGTGATTATGCATTGGGAACCCGTAATTTTCCCTATGAGGGATTAAGAGTAGATGGTACGGTAAATCTGAATTCTGGAGGAGGAAATATCATCATGCGCGGAAAATCATACGCAATAGGTACCACTGCAGGTTCCTGGGGTATGGGCTTCTGGAATTTAACCACAGGTTCAATTAATAGTGGTGCAGGTACGGTTACCTTGGATGGCTTTTCTCAATCTTGGGGAGGTACTCATAATTCGGGACTTTATTCATACGGAGCCCTCACGGTAACTTCTGCAAATACTACTGCGGACGCTATACGGTTAATTGGTAAAGCAACAGGAATAAATGGTGAAGCCTGGGGTATTGAAGCTGAAAGTGCTTTATCCTTGATAGCAACTGGAGATGGGGGGGGGATTACTATCAGCACTTCTCAGCAATTATCCAATAATTATGATGCCGTGTTTAGAGGTGAAACCAATATTTTAGCCAGGAGCGGTCCCATTCAGTTATTAGGCAAACAAGATGGAGGGGTTGCAAACGGTATTTGGTTAGGGGGATCAAATTTCTATTTGGGATCTAAAGCCTCAAGTGCTGTTACCCAAAGCTCCAGTAACATCACCATTCAGTATGATAGGTATCAATTTACTTCTAACCCCAGTTTAGCTACCTCTGGAACAATAAACTGGAGACCTGCTTCGAACAGTTTTGGACAAAATGTTAATACCAATTGGTTTCTATGGAACCAAAATGGACAGACCATGCGTTCCTTTACATTGGGTAAACCCGGCAATACAGGGTATCTTACAATTGATGCGGCTATTACCGCCGCTGGGCCAATAAACATGGACGGAGGGTTTGTTATTCAAAATGCAAATATTACATCTACCGCCGCTTCAAATATTTCATTGAATGGGAACGATGGATTCCAAACCTCTAATACCAGGAAGGCCATCACCTCGGCCGGAGGAAATATTACCATTAATGCCGATATGGATGCTAATGGTTCCGGGTCATTGAATCTGGACTATTTGACTATCAATCCCGGCGCGGGTAATATTATCATAAGAGGTGAAACTTTTGGTTTTATTACTGGCTCTGATGATGTATTGCCATATATCAACGGAACAGGGTCGTTTATATTGGAGTCTAACGATGTTGCTTTTGGACAAGGTGTTTTATTACAATGGTTTAAGTTAGACCAGGATGCCAACGGCATGAGTGGCTTGACCGTTGGAAAAGAAACCAATAATCAGAACGTTACACATGATCATCCTGGGGGTATTGTGGTAGCTGGCCCTATTACTTTTCATGGGGCAGCCATCACCATAGGTGCTGCCTTGACGGCTACCAATAACAATATTAACCTTCACGCCACCGGCGCCGTTACTCAAACAGCTGCCATCGTTGCCAGTAATCTTGGCTTACATGGCACGGGTACTTTCACGCTGAATAATACCAGTAACAATGTAGCTACGCTGGCAGGCGGTGAAAGTAGTACCAGACTGGGTTCATTAAGCTTTACTGACGCGAGTGGCGGATTAACAGTAGGCACCGTGGGTACAAAAAGTGGGGTACACTCAAGTGGTACGGTACTGGTTGAAACCCTGGCCGGAGATTTGTCCATCGCTCAGAATATTTCTACTACAAATACTTCCGCAGATGCTATTACAATCAATGCAGGAAAAAGTGCTGCCATAGGTTCACGTACCGGAGGGGATATTAAAATTTCAGGTTCCCCGACGCCTGCTTTAAGTATGGGAACTAGCGGCATAGCTAAATTATTCAGTGGTTTTGAATTGAATAGTACCGGACTAACAACGCTGGTTGGTGGTGAAACCAATGTTCGGGTTAATGCCGATGAAACAACGACCGTATTTTCACCCGTTTTAGCTGCCAATACCGCGCATGCTATTTATCGGACCGCAATGGGTACGGGTGATTTGACCATCGTAAGTTCAGGCGGAGATATAGAAGGCTCAACCTGGGTCTATGACAATGGTATCTTTACAACCATTAGTAGTCCGGTGAATATCCGCGATTCCATTATACGGAGTAAACTCTTATTAAGAGATGTTGCCATTGAAGCAAATAAAGTAACTTTTAGTGCCAACATTATAAACCCGACAGCTAATACTTTCAAGGTCCTGGCAAAGACACATATTGTTAATACCATTGCAACGACCATTTCTTCCAACGGAGGAGATGTCCTGCTTGCTTCCAATGTAGATAATGCCATTGATTTTGACTCAACGACCAATGGTTATATCCAATTTAGAGGAGGGCTAACCATCAACACCCAGGGGGGTGATATTACCCTTGGTGGGGGGAATAATCAGGGAAGTGATTATGCGTTGGGATCTTCTGTGGAGGCTTTTACAGAGGGAGTAAGAATTGATGTCATCGCCAATTTAAATTCAAGTGGTGGTAACATTGCCATCAAGGGAAAATCTTATGCCAGGTCTGTTCAGTATGGGCTTGGAGCCTCTGGCCTCGGATTTTATTCTTTATCCAGTGCGGATACTATAACCAGTGGCACGGGTACTATTTTACTCGACGGTTATAGTCAAACAACAACCAGTGGTTCTGCATCAGGTATTGTATTTTATGTAAATAATGCATCTTACCCTTTTACCATACAATCGGCCAGTACTGCAGCAAATGCGATTACCATCAATGGCTATGCTCATGGTACCTCTGGAGAACCCTATGGAATCGAGTCAGAAGCATCAACGAGTCTTAATGTTACCGCTACTGGTGTAGGTGGTGGAGTGACCATTAATGCTGGAAATAACACAAATAATGATTTTTATGATATAGTGTTGCAAGGTCCAGCCAATATCCTGGCTAATGGAGGCCCCATTTCCCTGAATGGAAAGTATAACAATGGAAAAGAGGGGGGAAGGATGTTTTTAAATCAAATTCTTAATCTGGGTTCGAAAGCTGCCTCTGTAGTCCCTTCCAGCTCAAGTAATATAACCATTCAATTTGACAGTTACTCTTTTAACGGCAACCGCCCAAATATAGCGACCACTGGGGCCGTGGACTGGAAACCTGCTTCTGCCAGTTTTAAATATGGAGCTAATACAGATTGGTTCATTTGGAATCAAAATGGACAGACCATGCGTTCCTTCACATTTGGGAAACCCAATAATACGGGGAATCTTATCATTGATAGGGCTATTACCGCCGCTGGTCCGATAAATATGTACGGAGGTGCCATATTTATTAATAATGCGTTGACCTCATCGGACACCGGAAATATTTTTCTGAAATCTATATCGAATATAAATAACTATTTCTATAACAATTCCACCATCACCAAATCTGGTGGAACGGGGGTACTGACGATGCAGGGGAATGCCCGTGCTATAAATTATGGAACCATTACAACCAGTGGCACAGGCGTCATGGACGTGATTATGTGGTCTGATTTTGATAATACTAACAACGACGGAGGTGTCTCCCAGTTTGGAACTATTTCTACCAATGGGGGACATGTATGGTTAGGCGGTTCCAATACTAATGGAGGAAGTTATACCTGGAACGGCTTAACCGTTGGTAATGGTCCATCTATTGGTTCAAATGGGTATAATGGAAATGCCATGGATTTTTGGGGTAATATAACTACAAATGGTGGAGATGTATTAGCCTGGGCAGAGAATGGATATAGTGTACCAATAAAAGGTATAAATTCAAATGTTGGTTGTAATGTAAATACAGGCAGTGGAGATTTAATTTTCATTGCCGATCAGGTTACAGGTACCGGAAATATTGTTTACTCAGGTACAGGAAAAGTATATTTAGTACCTGATGCAGGTTCTTATGGCGCTGATTTGGTCTGGACGCATAACAATAATCTTGTTGACCTCGATATAGAAGGTATCTATGGTTATTTATTAATAAAAAATCCTAGGTCCATTACAGGATTAAATCTTGGTTATTACGACCAAATGTCAGATTCCTCAGGTGCTGTTATTTTGACAAATACTTCGCCTGTAACGATTAGTTCTCCGAATACCATTGCCGGCCCCATAGGTATCTATGGCGGAGCGATTGCCCTCAATGCAAATTTTGCAACTAGCGACACTCTGACGGGAAATATGATTATTAAAGGAACTTCCTTGTCAGGGATAGGAAATCTGACCCTGGCGAAGAACCGGAATGCCAATATCGACGTATCTGCAACATCCACCTATGATGGTATCATCAGTGGAAACCAGGCAAGTTTTACCAAAGCAGGGGCCGGCTTGTTGACCCTGACCAAGGACCATACCTACACGGGTGCTACCTTAATTACCCGGGGAAATCTTCAGGTAGGCAGTGGAGGTTCCTTGAGTCAGGCTTCCAGTGGAACCATAAACAGCACCTCATCAGTTACTATAGACAGCAGTGCCAAACTGATTCTGGCACCTAATCAGGACATAAGATTTTCAAAACCCATTTCAGGGGTCGGAGGCTTAGAAATAAAGGGGATGTCGGGATTGTATTATGATCGTTTCTTAACGACCATTCCTGTCACCATTGCACGCAATATCAAAGTTTTAGAAGTTTTAACCAGAATAACAGGTGCGAAAACAGGGGGAGTTAATATTTCTGGTCTTGCTGGTGCTTACGTGAAATCGTATGATGCGGTAAATAATTCCGCTACCTTTCAATTTCAGGTGTTTGATGCTGGATTAACTAAATGTGTTTTCGTCAAATTGCAACAAGCTGGAAACGATGTTACTATCAGCATAAATAATATACCTTACACTACGGGTGCCGCTTATACTACAGGAAATATATTAGGTACAGACATGACATCTAATCGTATCACTCAACTAGTGGCTACTGTTGCTTCAGGGCCAGGGAGCACAGGTTATGGTATTAGCGAGGTTTACATGTCAGGAAAAGTTAATTTAACGGGTGCACTCACCTATCAGGATACCACCGTATTAAGTAATACTGTTACCAGTAATACTGTTATCAGCCAAAGTATACCACAAATCTATAGTTTCACTTCCAAAGGTACACAGGAAATTACAGACACAAGTTCAAGTTTCCCCGGTGCCGTAGTTAATAACGGTCTGGTCATATTTAAACGAGCTACTCCGTTGACCATAGCTGGAAATATGAGTGGTTCTGAGGAAATCTTACAATTAGGCGCGCCTATAACCCTTACAGGGAATAGTACCCATACAGGTATCATAACGATCGATAAAGATAGCAGCCTGATAATAGGCAGTGGTGGCACATCTGGTTCAATAGCGGGTAATATAGTAAATTATGGTCGATTGACATTTAATCGAAGTGATTCGTCGAACTATCGTGGCGTAATTTCCGGTTCAGGTACGTTGATAAAATCGGGTCAGAGTCCGCTTCTTATGACGGGCGCAAATACCTACACAGGGCCAACCGTTATTAACGCAGGAAATCTTATTTTTGAAAATAATATTCCTGCCACAGCAAGTAGTAGTTTTTCTGGTGCAGGATTACTGGAAATCAGGCCTGCGTCGGCTAGTTTCACCAGCCCTGTTTCTTATCCAATTGCTGGTTTCAATATTTCAACTTCCATTGGTGGATTAACCCTTGGAAAACCAGGGAATACCGCAAATATTTCACTGACTTCACCCGTTCAGACTGCTGGTCCAGTCTCTTTTTATGGAGGGGATCTTGCTATAAATCATAATATAAAGACTAATTCCTCAGGGGCTGATGTTTTATTAAAAGCTACCGGAAAAATCAACCTTGGTGCTTCCGATACCATTTTCACCAACGCCGGCGACGTGAGTTTATGGGCAGATGCCGATGGTAATTCCATAGGCTACGCGCAGTTGCTGGCTAATTCGGCTATTGTTACCGCCGGTGGAGATATCAACCTTGGTGGCGGCGCTGATCTTACCACTGGCTATGCCATTGGAACAGCGGCTGAAACTTGCCCTGAGACCACTGGCACACAATATATTTCGGGCGTTCATTTACGTTCAGGAACAGCGCTAAACTCCAATGGAGGTAATATAAATATTCGGGGAAAAAACACCGGAACGGCTAATCCTGCTATGTCTTTTGGCGTAGGATTCAGGGGGTCTGTCATTCATTCAGGAACAGGTAAAATAGCTATAACGGGTGTGGCAAGTGGTTCTGGTAGTGCCAATGCACAGGCGGTGTCTAACTGGGATCAGTTAACGTTGCGATCGGCCAGCACAGCATCGGATGCCATTTCTATCATCGGTGATGCCTTGAATGTGAATAATGCGAGCACCGCCATGGGAATGAATTTATATGCAATCATTGAAGCCACAGGCACTGGGGGTGGTATAACATTGAACAGTGCATCAGGAACCGCAACCATAGACAAAGTAAGTACCTCTTTTTATGGAGATTTATTAGCCGCATCTGGCCCTATCACCATTATAGGCTCAAATCCATCCGGCATTCAAGAAAACGTAAAATTTCCGGGAACTACCGTAATTGGTAAAAAGGCTGGTACCAATGTTACTTCTTCTAGTAGCAATGTAACCATTGAGGGCAATGTAATGGCTACTCCTGGAGCAGTTACCATAGACTGCATAGGTTCGCTCACGGTCCGTCCTAACAGCAGTTTTACTTCTGCCTTTACGTGGCCAATGACAAATGTCACTGTTCCTGGCGCTATTACCGGTCTAACCCTTGGAAAAGCTACCAATACTGCAAATATTACGGTTGCTTCAAACCAATCCATTGCGGGTCCTGTATCCATTTACGGAGGAAAAATAAATATCAATGGTGCTTTAACTGCCACGAATAGTAATCTTAATTTACATGCCCGGGATTCGGTTAATCAAACGGCACCTATTACAGGCAGCGGATTAGGTTTACACGGAACAGGACATTTTTCGTTGTCTCATGCTTCAAATAATGTGAGTACCATAGCAGGGGGTGACAATACGACCAGGTTAGGTAGCCTTCATTATGTTGACCTGAGCGGGGGATTGGAAATAGGATCTGTTAATCCAACGGGGATTTATGCGGCTGGACCTGTTTTAATTGAAACTACAGCGGGAGATATTGAACTGAAACAACCTGTATCTTCTAACTCCAATGTAGATTCATTGACTGGCTATAAGGGAGCCATCGTTTTGAATGCGGGTAAAAGTATAAATATAAGTACAGATACGGGCGGAGATATAGTAGTCACAGGAAGTGGAAATGTTAGTGCGCCTAATGGCATCGTAAAATTATTCGCCGGAAATTCAGATGGTAGTACAGGATTAAATTCCTTAGTGGGAGGAGCATCTAATGTCAGAACCTTTGTTGACGAAACGTCGACAACATTTAGTCCGGTCCTCATTTCCAAAGGAAAATATGCCATGTACAGGGATAGATCGCGTTGTTTCGCAGATACAGCGTCATCTACCCCTACGATTTGTATAAGCGGGATTTTACCCCTTGTCACTATTGCGACCACAGGAAGTACAGGCATAGGAACACCTTCCGGTTTACCTGCTGGGGTAACAGCTTCATGGGCTTTTAATACAATAACCATACAGGGTACCCCATCGGAAGCAGGTGTATTTACTTACAGTATTCCATTAACAGGAGATTGCGGTACGGGGAATCCTATGGCTATAGGTACCATTACCGTAGATTCTTTAAACACAGTTTCTGTAGCTTCTTCAACACCAACGCTCTGCATCAATACAGCATTAATTGATATTACCCATGCAACTACCGGAGCAACGGGTATTGGTTTACCCACAGGACTTCCTGCAGGGATAACCGCGACCTGGGCCTCAAACGTAATCACCTTAAGTGGCACGCCGACGGCAGCAGGGACTTTTAATTACATTATTCCATTAACAGGGGGCTGCGGTAATGCAAATGCTTTAGGTACCATTACGGTGACGCCAAATAACACAGTGAGTGCAGCGTCCTCCTCTCCAACCGTATGTTTAAGCACGGCACTTACCAATATTACACACACCACCACAGGAGCAACCGGCATAGATAGTATTCTGGGATTACCTTTAGGAGTAAGTGCAGCATGGGCCTCTAACACCATTACGCTAAGTGGTACACCTACACAAACGGGTATTTTTAACTATAGCATACTTTTAACAGGCGGTTGCGGACGCGTCATTGCTACGGGAACGATTAAGGTGACTTCGGGTAATACAGTGACGGCAGCTTCTTCAACGCCCACATTATGTATCAGCAATACTTTAACAGATATAACGCATAAGACAACAGGTGCTACGGGTATAGGTACCCCCAACGGACTACCAGTAGGGGTAACTGCCAGATGGGCGGCAGATTCCATTTTATTGAGCGGTACACCATCGGAATCCGGAACATTTTCTTACGAAATTCTATTAACTGGTGGCTGTGGCGATGTCATCGCCCGGGGGTCTATTACTGTGACGCCTGCCAATACGGTAAGTGCAGCGTCTTCCGTGGATACAATATGTATAAATACCCCTTTGACGAATATCACTCACACTACAACAGGGGCAACAGGCATCGGAACGGCGACAGGATTACCAGGAGGCGTAACCGCTGTTTGGGCTTCAAATACGATTACCATTAGCGGAACTCCTACTGCTATCGGAATCTTTACCTACAACATTCCATTAACAGGGGGTTGTGGCACGGTGAGCGCGGGGGGAACGATTACCGTAAAGGCTACACCCACTGCAGCTATTGCGGTGACTGACCAATCGGGTTTAACAAATAATGATGGTACAATATGTGACGGAATGGATGCCATATTAACAGCAACCGGAGGCTCGACGTTCACCTGGGGTGATAATACGACGAATTCTATTCTCAAAGTTTCACCAACCGCTACGACCTCATATACTGTTACCGTAGTGGATAATAATGGTTGTTCTGCCACGGTGAATACGACAGTGACGGTAAATTCCATGCCAGTACCCACCGTTTCTTCTACTCCGCCAAATTGTCCGTTAAGTCGAACAGGATCAGCCACAGCATCAATAGGTAGCGGTTGGTCCTACCGTTGGAGTAATGATTCGACGACGCGGGTGATCAATAACTTAGTTCAGGGTCTCTATGTTGTAACGGTTACAGATGTAAACGGATGTAAGGGAATAGACTCTGCTACCTTAGTCGATGCTGCTTCGCCTCTTACCATTGTGGCAGCAAAAACAGATGTGGAATGTTATGGGGCACAAACGGGGGCAATTTCGCTCGTAGTGACCGGAGGAACGTCATCTTATACTTATGCCTGGTCTGCCAATGCTTTGGGTTCTACCAATGATACTTTAACGAACTTACCAAAAGGAAATTACACGGTTACCGTTACTGAAATTGGTGGTAATGCTTGTAAAGCAGTAAGTACGATAGAAATTATAGAGCCTTCGTTTGGCATGCAGTTGAATTTATTGGTTAACGAAAACAGTGGGGCACTGGCAAATGACGGGACAATATGTGCGTCGGAATCGGCAACCATAAAGGTGAATGCGCTTTCCAATACAGGGATCAAGGCCTATTCATGGAGTGTTGCTGGAAATACCAATGATAATATCATTGTGAATACTGCCGGGTCTTACTCGGTAACCGTAACGGATAACAATGATTGCGTTACATCGGCCACGAGTAGTGCAATCACTGTGTCGCCTGCCAATACGGTAAGTGCAGCGTCTTCCTTGGAAACGTTATGTTTAAATACCTTATTGACGAATATCACGCACACGACAACGGGGGCAACAGGTATAGGTACAGCTACAGGATTACCAGCAGGCGTAACCGCTGTTTGGGCATCAAATACCATTACCATTAGCGGAACACCAACTGTTATTGGGACATATAACTATAATATTCCCCTGACAGGAGGTTGCGGTAACTTAGCAGCTATCGGTACCATTACAGTGACACAAATAACCACCGTGACATTGCCTTCAACTTCCCCTACTTTATGTAATAATACCCCATTAACAGATATCATTCACACAACGACTGGAACAACGGGCATAGGCACACCCGATGGCCTTCCTGCCGGGGTAACTGCAAATTGGAGTAACAATACGCTGACTATTAGCGGTACACCAACAGCAAGTGGTACATTTAACTATACGATACCTATCATAGGAGGTTGTGGTTCCGTAAATGCTACGGGTACTATTAACGTAACGCAAGAAATGTCCGTGTCTGCTGGTAATTCAGCCCAGACGCTATGTATTAATACTCCATTGACGGGTATGTCTCACCTTACATCGGGTGGAACCACAGGCATAGGCACTCCAAATGGACTGCCAGCCGGGGTAACCGCCTCATGGGCATTCAGTACCATAAGTATCGTTGGAACACCCACAGAAAGCGGAACATTTAACTATTCTATACCATTAAGCGGCGGTTGCGGTACCGTGTATGCTACAGGAACCATCATTGTGACGCCTGCAAATACAGCAAGTACTGCTTCTTCTACGCCAACGTTATGTATTAATACACCAGTAACAAATATAACCTTTACCACCACGGGTGCCACAGGTATCAGTTCATTTAGCGGGCTCCCGGCGGGTGTATCAGCCAATTGGAATGCCAATGTAATAACTATTAGTGGAACGCCGACAACAAGTGGCGTCTTTAACTATAGTGTTTCGTTATCAGGAGGTTGTGGTGATGTAAATGCTACAGGCACTATCACGGTGACGCCTGAAAATACAGTAAGTGCCCCTTCTTCAACACCAACATTGTGCATTAATACGCCATTAACAGACATTATACATACGACCACTACTGCTACGGGTATCGGTACGGCAACCGGTCTTCCTAATGGGGTAACCGCTCAGTGGGTTTCTAACAGATTAATTATTCTTGGAACGCCAACCAATAGCGGAATATTTACTTACACCGTGCCTTTAACAGGTGGTTGTGGAAGCGTCAATGCCACGGGAACGATCACCGTTACGCCAGTGAATACAGTAAGTGCCGCTTCTTCCACGCCAACGTTGTGTATATATACTTCACTTACTACCATTAAGCATTCAACGGTTGGAGCAACAGGTATTGATACGGCCATAGGCTTACCGCCAGGATTGACAGCCAACTGGTCTTCAGATACTATTTTTATTACCGGAACCCCAGAGGTTTCAGGTATATTCAGATACGAAATACGATTATCAGGAGGTTGTGGTGTTTCAAATGCTACAGGAACTATTACCGTGACCCCCGCCAATACGGTGAGTATAGCCAGTTCAGCTCCTACTTTATGTGTTAATACAACGCTAATCAATATTACCCACAGAACAAGAGGGGCAACCGGTATTAGTGCCGCGGTGGGTCTTCCTGATGGGGTTAAAGCTGAATGGGCAACTGACGTCATAACGATTAGCGGAAAGCCTTTGGTTTCCGGCGTATATGTATATAATATCCCATTAACGGGAGGTTGTGATACTGTAAGTGCCATTGGGGTTATCAGGGTAACTCCTGTCAATAATGCGGGTGCGGCTTCTTCTACTCCAACGCTATGCATCAATACCGTACTTACAAATATAACGCATACTACGATAGGCGCGACGGGTATAGGCACTACGACGGGACTTCCTGCAGGTATTTTAGCATCATGGGCTTCCGATAGGATAACCCTTACCGGTACGCCAACAGTGAGCGGTATTTTTAATTACAGTATTTTATTGACGGGTGGATGTGATAGCGTGACGGCAACGGGAACCATAACGGTGAATCCTGATAATACAGTGGGAGCAGCTTCATCTACTCCAACCCTCTGCATCAATACAGCATTAACAAATATAACGCATGCAACGACAGGCGCGACAGGTATAGGCACGGCAACAGGACTTCCAGCGGGCGTTACCGCAACATGGTCAGCGAACGTGATAACTATCAGCGGTACGCCAACGGCGTCGGGTACTTTCAGTTACAGCATTCCTTTGATCGGAGGTTGTGGAAGTTTAAGTGCTACAGGTACAATTACTGTCACACCAGCGAATTCAGTGGGAGTAGCGTCTTCTACACCAACGCTCTGCATCAATACAGCATTAACAAATATTACCCATACGACGACAGGTGCGACGGGTATAGGCACAGTGACGGGACTTCCTGCGGGTGTTTCGGCAGCATGGTCAGCGAACGTGATTACTATCAGTGGTACGCCAACGGCTTCGGGTACTTTCAGTTATAGTATTCCACTAACCGGTGGTTGTGGTACCACAAATGCTACGGGAACTATAACAGTGAATCTTGCGAATACCGTTTCAGCAGCTTCATCGGCGCCTGAATTATGTATCAATACAGCATTAACAAATTTAACACATACGACATCGGGCGCGACGGGTATAGGCACTGCGACGGGACTTCCTGCGGGTGTTACCGCAGCATGGTTAGCGAACGTGATTACCATCAGCGGAACACCTACGGCATCGGGTACTTTCAATTATAGTATTCCTTTGACAGGTGGATGTGGAATGATTAACGCAACGGGAACCATCCTAATTAAGGCTACGCCAAATGCTTCTGTGTCGGTATCCGATCTATCAGGTCTGGTGGACGATGACGGTACAATTTGTGCCGGCGACGAGGTTATATTAACTTCCACAGGTGGCGCTACTTTTGTTTGGGGTGGAGGACAAACGAATAGTATTATAGCCGTTTCTCCAAATACTACCACGGAATATGCTGTCACTGTTTTAGACGGGGACGGATGTTCAGCGGTGATAAAAACAACGGTAGTAGTAAATACCCTGCCAGTTCCTGTAGTTTCCATTTCTAGTCCGGATTGTCAGACAGGCGTAAAGGGTTCAGCTCTGGCCTCAGCGGGAAGTGGCTGGTCATATCTTTGGAGCAATGGATCTGTCACACCGGGTATTACCGGATTAACTCAAGGCCAATATGTAGTGACGGTGACAGATAATAAAGGTTGTGAAGGATCGGCAATCGCTACATTAGTTGATGCAAGTGTCCCAATAACGGTAACAGTATCAAAAACAGATGTAGTATGCCCTGGTACTTCTACGGGGGCTATATCTCTCAATACAAGCGGTGGTTCAACGCCTTATTCTTACGCATGGTCATCCAATGTGAAGGGTTTAACTACCTCTTCATTGACAAACCTTGCAGCTGGCTCCTATAGTGTAACTGTAACGGAGGCGGGGTTAAATCGTTGTAAAACGGTCAGTTCTATTGAAATAGAAGAGCCTTCGTTTGGCATTCAGGCAAATATAGTGCTTAATGAAAATAGTGGAGTGCAAGCCAATGATGGAATAATTTGTCAGGGTGATGAGGTTACGCTGAGTGTAAATACCTTAACAAATGAAGGATCAAGTATCGCTTCCTATCTGTGGAGTGACGCATTAGCCAGTAAAACAAAGAATATAAATGTCGGCCTGGCTGGGGTTTACACGGTAACGGTAACGGATAGCAAGGGATGTAGCACTTCTGTAAATACAACGGTATCAGTCACTGCTGTAAATACCGTCAGTGTGGCTTCTGCAACGCCAACGTTATGTATCAATTCTCCACTGACAGCGATTACGCACAGAACAAGTGGTGTAACAGGCATCGGTTCAGCAGTAGGTCTGCCCGCTGGTGTAACCGCTACATGGGCCTCTAATAATTTATCGATAAGTGGTAGGCCAACAGTGACAGGAGTATTTAATTACACTATTCCGCTACTGGGCGGCTGCGATAGTTTAAATGCCACGGGAACTATAACAGTTAGCCCTGTTAATACGGTAGAATCAGCCTCAGCAATAAGTTCTGTATGTGTCAATACAGTACTTGGAAATACGTCGTTTAACACCACAGGGGCGACAGGTATAGGTGAAGCCACTGGTTTGCCTGCTGGCTTGACTGCCATCTGGTCGTCTAATGTGCTTAAGATTATTGGCACACCTACAGAGATAGGTACATTCAACTACAGTATTCCATTAACGGGAGGATGTGGGGAAATATCCGCCAGGGGCGTCGTTTCAGTAGTTCTGGGTAATACAGTTAGCGCTGCATCTTCATTACCTTCAATATGTATTAATGCTCAATTAACAAATATTTCCCACACGACAAGTGGAGCAACAGGTATTGGGGTAGCCACAGGATTACCTGCCGGGGTAACGGCAGTCTGGGCGTCCAATGTGATTACACTGAGTGGAACGCCAACGCAAAGTGGCATATATACTTACATTATTCCATTAACAGGTGGCTGTGGTATGGTTAGCGCAATGGGAACCATCGTAGTAAAGGAACTTCCTGTAGCATCGATGATGGTGACCGAAACATCAGGATTAACAAATAATGATGGTATAATATGCGCGGGGTCATCAGCCATCTTATCGGCAACGGGGGGCTCTTCCATTATATGGGGAAGCGGCGAAATGAATAGTTTCGTTTCTGTTTCTCCCACTGTAACGACCGAGTATTCTGTAACGGTAACCGCAAATGATGGATGTGCCGTTGTGGTAAAGAAAAGCCTGACGGTTGATGCCAGTCCAATGCCAACGGTGAGTGCTTCAAATCCAAATTGTGTATTACTTCAGACAGGTACTGCCACAGCATCGACCAACGCATCCTGGTCTTACCTATGGAGTAACGGTGCTTCAACACCGGCCATAACAGGTCTGGCGCAAGGTTCTTATATGGTTACTGTAACGGACCAAAAGGGTTGTAAGGGAACGGCTTTAGCTACCTTAACAGATTCTGGCTTCCCCATTACTTTGAATCTGACAAAAACGGATGTTTCTTGTAAAGGTTCATCAACAGGGGCTATTACCGTTAATGTAACGGGAGGAAGTTCTCCTTATGTATATTCATGGTCTTCCAATGCGGGCGGGTCAACATCTCCTACCTTGGAAAACCTGCCGAAAGGGAATTATAGTGTGACCGTTACAGAGAACGGATCGAATAAATGTGCAGCGGTAGGAACCATAGATATTACAGAACCTTCATTGTCTATTCAGGCCAGCGTTATTGTTATTGAAAATTCAGGCTCACGTGCCGATGACGGAATTATCTGTCAAGACGAAGTAGCAACGCTCTCAGCCAATGCGCTTACCAGCCCAGATGCAACTATAACTTCCTACAAATGGAGTGACGCATCGGGACGTGTAAGCCAAAGTATTAGTGTCGGATCTGCGGGTGTTTACACAGTAACGGTAACAGACAGTAAGGGTTGTACAATAACGGCAACGAGTAGCGCAATCTCTCTGACACCTAAAAATGCGGTGAGTGCTCCCTCTTCAACGCCCACTACTTGTGTTCAAAAGGCTATAACAAATATTACCCATACGACCACAGGTGCGACAGGTATTGGCGCGGTGTCGGGTCTTCCTTCGGGTGTTTCGGCAACCTGGTCAGCGAACGTGATTACCATCAGCGGAACGCCAACGGTGAGCGGAATTTTCACATACAGTATTCCGTTGACGGGTGGATGTGGTATCACAAATGCGTCGGGAACAATAACGGTGAATCCTGATAATACAGTTTCTGCAGCTTCTTCATCACCAACGCTCTGTATTAATACTGCATTAACAAATTTAACGCATACGACGACGGGCGCGACGGGTATAGGCACGGCGACGGGACTACCTGCGGGTGTTTCTGCAACTTGGTCAGCGAACGTAATAACGATTAGCGGAACGCCAACGGCTTCGGGTACTTTCAGTTACAGCATTCCACTCACAGGAGGTTGTGATACGGTAAAGGCAACGGGTACCATTGTGGTTAATCCTTCTATTACAGTGAGTGCAGCTTCTTCATCACCAACTCTTTGTATCAATAGCTCGCTTACAGAAATCAGACATACTGTAACCAATGCAGTGGGTATAGGTTTTTCTACAGGTTTACCTGATGGGGTAGTGGCATCCTGGATTCCAGGGGGTATCATTATTAGCGGAACGCCGGTAGTTAGTGGTACTTTTAATTATGCAATTTCAATTATAGGTAGTTGTGGTGATAATAATGCCACAGGTACAATGATAGTTACCCCTGCCAATACAGTGAGTGTAGCTTCTTCTGCGCCTACGCTATGTATTAATTCAGCCTTAACAAATATTACCCATACGACGACAGGTGCTACGGGAATAGTTACGGTAACGGGACTTCCTGCAGGTGTATCTGCACGATGGGCATCTAATGTAATAACCATCAGTGGTACGCCAACAGCGTCGGGTACTTTCAATTATACTATTCCATTAACCGGTGGTTGTGGTAGTTTGAGTGCTAAAGGCACCATTACCGTAACATCGGCAAATGATGCTTTCATAGTCCTAACAGATAAGTCTGGATTGGTAAATAATGACGGTACAATTTGTGCCAGCGATGAGGTTATTTTAATAGCTAAAGGTGGTTCAAGTTTTATTTGGAATGGGGGAGAGACCAGTTCAATTCTCACCGTGTCTCCAACGATTACCACAGAATATACCGTATCTGTAAGTTCCGATAATGGTTGTACTTCCCAGATAAAGACAACGGTATTTGTAAATAGCTTACCAGTCCCAACTATCACATCAACAAATCCAAATTGTTCGTCAAATCAAACTGGAACAGCTTTGGCTTCTATTGGAAATGGTTGGTCTTACCTTTGGAGTAATGGGTTAACTACAGCAGGTATCTCCGGACTATCTCAAGGGCAGTATAATGTTACAGTGACCGATGAAAAGGGTTGTAAGGGAACCGCAATGGCGACATTAAACGATGTTAGCCTGCCATTAACCATAGGGGTAACTAAAACAGATGTTATTTGTCAGGGTGGATCCAATGGAACGATTAGGCTAAATGTGGTTGGCGGATCTTCTCCATACACTTATGCCTGGTCCTCTAATGCACGTGGAGCTAATACTTCTAACGTATCTAATCTATCCAGAGGTAGTTATTCAGTAACGGTGACAGAAGGAAGTGCTAATAGCTGTAAGGTGGTAAGTTCTATCGAAATTTTTGAGCCATCGTTTGGGGTTCAAACGAATATGGTGATAAGGGAAAATAGTGGCGTGCAGGCGAATGATGGAATTATTTGTCCTTCCGACGTTGCCACCATTACGGTGAATGCAGCAACTACTTCAGGCGCAACCATTAGTTCTTATTCATGGAATAATGCATCAGGTAGTTCAAGTAATAGTATCAATGTAAATGCAGCAGGACTATATATAGTTACTGTAACGGATAGCAGGGGCTGCCAGACAACAGCAAGTAATACTTTAACATTGGCACCTGATAATTTGGTTGGTGTGGCAAGTTCAACACCCACGCTGTGCATCGATGGATTATTAACAGATATTACCCATACAACAACAGGAGCGACAGGTATTGGTAAAGCAACAGGTTTACCTGATGGGGTAACAGCTACCTGGGCGGCAAATAAAATCACTATCAGTGGTTCACCATCGGAAAGTGGAACCTTTAATTATATGATTCCATTGATAGGTGGTTGTGGATCAGTAAGTGCAACAGGATCGATTACCGTAAAAGCAACGAAGGATGTTTCTATTGCCGTAACAGATAAATCGGGCTTGATAAATAACGATGGTACGATATGTGAAGGAGAAAGTGTTGTGTTAAGTGCCACAGGGGCAGCTTCTTATGTGTGGAGTGGAGGTGAGACAAAATCTATTTTAATTGTTTCACCTGGTTTATCTTCCGAATATTCAGTGACAGCAACTGACTCCGATGGTTGTATTTACATAGCAAAAACCATTGTTTTAGTTAACGCAAAACCCAAACCTTCCGTTTCTACTACGAACACAGATTGTTTGTTGAATCAAAAAGGATCTGCGTCGGTTTCAACGGGCAACAGTTGGTCTTACCTTTGGAGCAACGGCTCAGTCTCGCCAACGATTTCTGGGTTAATACAAGGCCAGTATAAAGTGACCGTGACCGATGAAAAGGGTTGTACCGGAGTGGCAACAGCTACTTTAACCGATAGAAGTGTTCCATTAACCATTGTTGTGTCGAAAACAGATGTGGTTTGTCCGGGGGCTTCTGATGGTACTATTTTGCTTAATGTAAGTAATGGATCTTCTCCATACACTTATGCTTGGTCATCGAATGGCGGTGGTGCTACTTCTGCTTCCCTGACAAATCTTCCAAAAGGAAATTACCAGGTAACTGTAACAGAAAGTAGTGTAAATAGCTGTAAAGCAGTAAGGTCAATTGAAATTATGGAGCCATCGTTTGGTATTCAAACGAATATAGTGGTTAGTGAAAATAACGGTACACTTTCAAATGAAGGTATTCTTTGTCCTCCAAACGAAGTCACTCTTAAGGTAAATGCAGAGACAAATGCAGGTGCGACGATAAGTTCCTACCTGTGGAATAATGCTCAGAGAAGCACAAGTAACACTATTACGGCAGGTACAGCAGGTGTTTACACAGTAACCGTTACGGATAGCCGTGGTTGTCAAACTACTGCAAGTACTTCCCTTGCCATTACTTCCGGAAATACAGTGAGTGTAGCAAGTTCAACGCCTGCCTTGTGTGTAAATACCGTTTTAACGAACATTACGCATACAACAACGAGTGCGACAGGCATTGGCCTCGCGTTAGGCCTTCCAGCGGGTGTCATAGCTAATTGGTCAGCTAACGTGTTGACAATCAGTGGAACCCCCCGCGAAAGTGGAACCTTTAATTATTCTATTCCTTTAACAGGCGGATGTGGTTTGCTGAATGCAACGGGAAGTATCATCGTTGGAGTAATAAATACAGTAAGTGCTCCAAGTTCAACACCAACTTTATGCGTTAATACCGCGCTGACAACTATTACACATAATACCACAGGGGCGACTGGTATTGGTGTTGCCACCGGGTTACCACCAGGTATAATCGCATCATGGTTAGCTAATACCATAAGATTAAGTGGTTCGCCTGCGTTAAGCGGAACTTTTAATTATACCATTCCTTTAACGGGTGGTTGTGGTACGGCCATTGCCACGGGAACCATTACCGTTTCTCCAGTCAGTACGGTGACCCCAGCTTCTTCAACACCTGTGTTAAATATTAACAGGCTGCTTACAAATATTACCCATACAACCACTGGTATTTCAGGAATAGGGACCGTAACGGGGCTGCCAGATGGCGTAAGTGCGGTGTGGTCGGCAAATGTGGTTACTATTAGTGGTGTGCCAACAGCCAGCGGTATTTTTAACTATAGTATTGCTTTAACCGGAGGTTGTGGCATTTTAAATGCGACAGGAACCATCACTGTGAACAAAAATGATCAGGTCGATTCCTTGTTATGCGGAACTTACCTCATCGACAATATGGAAATTTATAAAGGCGAACCGTATTCAGGGGTAATCATTTTGTCTTACAAAGGTGGTAATGGGGGAGATTTTACAGGAATGAACCTTTCATCCACCGGAGTTACTGGCCTCAATCTTACCCTTCAGCCTGGAAAATTGGCAGTGGGTAATGGATCCATAGAATGGGTGGCAACGGGCGTTCCAGCTGATACCGGAAAGGCAGTATTTAACATAGCCTTTGGTGCAAAAACTTGTATCGTCGAATTGCCAGTGACCTTATTATTGCCAAAATTATCTCTTGATTGTAATAGCAGCCAATTGACACCGGATGATCTTGGAAAAGATGTGGAATTTAACGGTGTATTGAAGATTAATTATCAAGGCGGAAACAACGGAAAAGTCGGTCCTTTAACCCTTTCTTCAACAGGTGTAGCAGGCTTAACGCTTAAAGGAGATTCCTTAAGATTAAATCCAATGGGTGGTACTCTAAGTTATAAAGTAACTGGAACGCCAACGACTACGGGTGTTGCTGGATTTACGATTACGGTAGGCGACAAAACTTGTCAAACCCAATTCAATGTGATAGACAGTGAGGTGAAACTTTCCAGCTTTTTCACTCCAAATGGCGATGGCAATAATGATCGCTGGGAAAATCCAGCGCTTGTTTTCTACCCGGAATCTAAGGTTTATATTTTCGATAGAACAGGTAGATTACTCGTTGAATATGCAGGAGACTCCCTAGGTTGGGATGGAATGATTGGACAGATTCCTGCCTCTGCAGGCGACTATTGGTATGTTATTCAGGTAACTAAAGAGGATATCCGCAAAGGGAATTTCACTTTAATAAAGTAATTAAATCATGAGAGTTATTATTTTCTTTTCATTTTTGTTGGGTTTGAATTTCGCTGTAAGCGGGCAGAATTTTCTTTTCCAAAATCAGAATTTTTTCAAACCCTATTTAACCAACCCAGCATTAGCGGGTAGTCAGGGATATGGAAGTGCCACTGTGATATATAAAAAGCAATTGGCGGGCTTCAAAAATTCGCCCAATTCACAAGTTATTTCTGCAGATTATCCTTTTTCAAAAAGTAAAATTGGAGTGGGTTTCAATTTATTCAAGGATCAGAATGGAGCCAGTTCCTATGCAGGCTTTGAATCAACTTTTGCTTATCATATCCTTACCACTAAAAAAGGCGCTAAAAAACCCTCAGGCTTTTCCTTTGGGTTATCAGCTAACGTGAATCAATTTCGTGTAAATAAGATAAGATTACTTGCTGATCAGGTGGATGATGATATCTTCAATGATGAATCAAAGTTCAATCACGTGAGTCCTAATTTTAATGTTGGATTTAATTTCTTTTCACACGGTTATTTCTTGGGTGTGTCTGCCTATAATTTTCTACCTTTTTTTAATCCTGTTTTTACCGATGAAAATGATCTTCAGAATGCACTCACCGTATTTGTATCTACCGGATTGGAATTACCAATAAAGGATAAGTTAGTGATCAGACCCAGTTTGGTTGTAAGAACACAGGAAAATGCAGATTATCAATTGGATGTTTTGGGTGAGATACGGTTTTTGACCGCACAGGGGTCTTTTTTCAGCCTGGCACCTGTGTATAGAAATTTCAGCTACAGAACCATTACAGGAACCCAATCTGTCGGTTTAAATGTCCTGGTATCCAAACATCCTTTTGGTATTGGTTATCAGTTTGACTTTCCATTAACGGGGGGTGTTTTCACAGCCGGAGATCATGTATTTTCATTTACCTATCAGTTGACAGCAAAGCCTAAAATAACCAGCAAGAAGAAATAATAACAATTTATAAAAAGAAAGAGGGTGGCAGGTTTTAATACCTACCACCCTCTTTTATTTTAAATTATAAATGTTCAGAAAATCTTAAGGATTCTGTACAATCAATTTATTTACATTTAATTCAGCCTGAGGTATAGGCCAAATATATTCTGATTGAGAAGGATTAACGGCAGCAACGTTTGCTTTTCCAGGAATGGTTTGCAAAAGTCTCATGAGATCGCGGGTTCTGAACCCTTCGCCTACCAGTTCAATTCTTCGTTCAGTTAGTATTTGATTAGCCAAGGCAGTACCATTAGCAAATTCTGCAGCGGTATAAACTTTTGCAGCATCAGAACGGCCATGAACTGCATTTAACAAAGCAACGGCTCGAGCATTTACACCCGTAGTACGGGCAATAGCCTCAGCAAGGTTCAGTAAAACCTCTGCATAGCGAATAACCGGAACATAATCCAAATGCTGAGGACCAATTGGGAATTTATTCAAATAAGGTTTATTGCTAACAGTTAATACCCAACCACGACGTTTGTCGGTAGCAGAAAAATCAGCTGTATTTCCTATGATTCCTTTTGGATTTAGAGAGAAGTCTCCAATACCTCTTGGACCTGGATTGTAATAGCTACCAAGGCCATTTTGAGTTCCCGGAAGATTTAACTCCGTCATAGGCATAGAAAAAATGCTTTCTGTTGTGGTATATGGTGTTCTGAAGGTATTGGTTACATCAGCTTGTAATGCATTGGCAACACCTGAAGAGGCTCTGAATGGCTCAGTAGTTGAAACAATCTTAGTTGCTTCTGTGATAACGTCTTGATAGCGACCCATTTCTAAGAATACACGAGTTTTAAGCGCTATGGCTGTGTTCTTGTGTGCTCTGGTGGTATTAAGATATGGCGTAGCGTAATTGGCCGGTAGATTTTGTTCGGCAAAATTAAGATCGGAAAGTATCTGTGTATATACTTCAGCCACGGTAGCGCGCGCTAAATCATTGTTAGCTGCTCCTTTCTCAGGAAGTAATCGCAAGGGTAAACCAGGTTTTGACCCATTTCCATCGGCAAATGGACGAGCATAAATACTTAGCATACTGTGGTAACACAATGCGCGAAGGAAACGAGCTTCCGCTAAGTAGCTGTTAGCTAAGGTCTCGTTATTTAATACTGTTTTGTTTTTCTCCAACCCGTCAATTAAAAGATTGGCACTATTGATGGCATAATAGGCGGCATTCCACAAAGTATTAACTTCTCCTGTCGAGGAAACGATGGTATGTGTCCAGGTAGAAAAGCCAGTAACTCCATTCGTCGTTTCATTGAGGAATTCCTCTCCACGAATATCATGGTAGATTAAAAAACGTCCACCATAAAAAGAACCATTTTTTACAGCACTGTAAATGCCGCGTACCTGTTGTAAAATTCTGTCCGGTGTGTTAAAAACAGAAGCCTCAGAAAAAGTGGTTAACGGCACTGGGTCAAGAAGTTCCTCATTACAAGAGGTGTTAAAAAGACTGGTTAGGAACAAACCTGCTACCAGTACTTTTTTATAAAATTTTATATGCATTTTCATAATAATCAAATTTTAAGTTTTTAGAATCCAACATTCAAGCCCACCAAAAAGGTACGTGCCATTGGTACAGAATTACGATCTACCCCAGGCGCCTGATTGGAATTTCCATTACTTGATACTTCGGGGTCAGTTCCTGAGTAACCTGTTAACAAAAAGGCATTATTTATATTGGCATAAACTCTTAAGCTGGAAATTTTAACTTTTTCCCCAAAAACAGAGGTAGGAATAGAATAGCCAAGGGTAACGTTTCGTAAACGCATGAAATCACCTTTCTCAACATTTTCAGACATAGGGATGGCAGAACCGTTAGAAATATTATCTCCATACACCACTCTTGGAATAGAACCCGCTGTATTAGATTCTGTCCAACGGTCTAAAACATCGGTGTGACTGTTCCAGAAACGGGCATCTCTCAGACCAGCTTTAGTACCATTGTAGATGTAATTTCCTCCTGAATATTGTAATTGGAAATTCAAATCAAAATTACCATAACGGAAGGTATTATCCCAAGCACCGAACCATTTTGGAAGGGTTGGTCCATATATTTTACCGTCGGCAGATTGGTTTACTGCGGTAGCGGTACGTCCGTCTAAATAAGTCCAGCGAGACTGGCCAGCAGCAACAACGTGAGTATATTGAACTTTTTCTCCTTTGCCATTGATGAAAATACGACGACCATTTGCTGGATTAACTCCTTGTGTTTCCACAACATATAGACTACCTACAGATTCACCTACACGGATAATATTGGCTGTTTCCAAGCCACCTGTTGACGCTAAGATATCTGCATTTCCAGAAGCCAGAGTCTTAACCTCATTTTCCATAAAGGTTAGATTGAAGTTACTATTCCATGAAAATTTACCCTTACGCATAACCGTTCCGCTTAATCCAAATTCCCATCCAGTGTTTAACATAGAACCAATATTGGTTGCAATAGAGTTACCTGGTACTCCTTTAGATGGAGAAAGGGGTGCATTGAGAATAAGTCCGTCAATCAAATTTCTAAAGTAGCTAATTTCACCTGTAATACGGTCGTTAAAAAGACCGAAATTTAAACCTATGTCTGTCTTTTGACTTGTTTCCCAGGAAAGGTCCGGGTTACCAGCCTGTGAGAAAGCAAGGGTAGGATCTGTTGCATAAAGCCCTGATCCATACAGACCAAGGGATGCAAAATCACCAATTCCGTTGTTGTTACCCACTTCACCGTAGCTACCACGAAGGCGTAGATAGTTGATGGTACCACCTAAAGATTCTTTCCAGAATGATTCTTCTGAGATAGACCAGCCAGCTGATGCTCCCCAGAATATACCTCTCTTTTTGCCAGGTGCAAAAGCAGAGAATTCGTCTTGTCTCAAATTCAAAGTAACCAGATACTTTTTATTGAAATCATAGTTTAAACGTCCAAAGTAGGATAGTAGGTAGTTTTCGCCTTGAAAGTTTCCTGAAGGTACAATCGTAGTGAAGTTACCCTGGAAGGTAGTGAAAAATGGGTCTGCAATAACCGTTCTGTTAGCTCCCCAACCTTCTGACTTTGTGTATTGTTGCTCATTACCAGCTAGTAAAGAGAAATTATGACTTTCAGCAAGCGTTAAATCATATTGTAAAGTGTTTTGCCAATTCCAACGTTGTCTGTTAGCAAAATTGTTCGTAGCCGATCCATTGGAACCAAAGCCGTCGCCATGTACTGGACTGGCAAAACTGATGCTCTCTGTCATTACATTATCAATACCATATTGAGTGCGTAAAACAAGGCCTTTCAACAGATTAACATTCGCAAATACAGAAGCCTGAATTTGACTTGCTCCAGAAGTGAAGGTATTTAAATCGATAACCGGCACAGGATTTACGAAGCCTATTTGTTGTAGGTTTGCGCCTCTTCCTGGTTGATTATTTGAGGATATATTATAAGAACCGTCCGCATTGAAAGGACTAACAATGGGTGCGGTAACTAAAGGAATCCTTCCCAAACCTGACGTATTGAAAGCCTGGCCAGGTAGTGAGCCTGTATTAGGTGCCGCATTTAAATTGTCTGAGTAACCTACAGAGGCACCCATGCTAATTATTTTACTTACCTTATGGTCAAGATTAAGACGGGCAGATTTACGCTCAAATGAATTGGCTTTAATCATACCATTTTGATCTGTAAAGCCCATAGAAAGGAAGAATGTAGTTTTGTCGCTTCCTCCTGAAAAACTTAAATTGTGGTTATGGGAAAAACCTGTCTGGTAGATGTAATCATACCATCTGGTATCAACCGTTTGACCATTTACTACCTGTGGAAAAAATTGCTGAGGTAAATTTGCATTTTTAGCCCCTTCATTTTTTATTTCCAAATATTGTGCAGCATTCAGAAGTTCAGGTAAACGGTTTACTTTTGCCCAGCTTCCCCATGTTTCGTAACTTACTTTAGTAGATCCCTGCTTTCCACGCTTAGTAGAAATCAAAACTACGCCGGCACTGGCTCTTGAACCATAAATGGCAGCAGCAGAGGCATCCTTAAGAATTTCAATAGACTGAATGTCAGAAGGATTAAGATTAGATAAGATGTTGTTTGCCGCTGAGTTAGCTGACAAATCACCCGCAAAAGTGGGAACACCATCAATAACAATAAGTGGAAATGAACTCAAATTGATTGAGTTAATACCTCTAATCCTAAATACTGGAGGATTGTTTAATACCCCGTTTGGAATACTCACATTCACACCTGCAGCACGTCCCTGTAATGCCTGGTCAAAACTTTGTACCGACATAGAGGCAATATCCTCCCCTTTTATGGAGGCTACGTTACCTGTAATGGTTCGCTTCTGTTGAGTACCATAACCAACAACCACAACTTCCTCTAGGCCTAGGGCTGATTCTGAAAGCAGTATATTATACTGGTTACTACTCGTTAGCGTTATTTCCTGCGTTTCATATCCAGTGTAGCTAATGACTAAAACGCCAGCGCTATTCTGTAATGAAAGCTTGAAAGAACCATCTAGATCAGTAGTGGTTCCTGTAGTTGTTCCTTTAACCACCACATTCGCGCCAATTAAGGGCTCCTGACCACTACTCTTTACGCTTCCCTGTATAGTTCGTTGTGCCATGGCAACCCCGGTAAACAGGAAAATCATTGAAAAAAAGATGAAAAGTCTTTTCATAATAAAAAATTTAGAAATGAATGAAATCCTAATAATTTTCTTTGATATAAATATCTTCAAATAATCGCCTAAAATTAAGCGTTTTCCCCGTTCCTAACAACTATCTTTCGCATATAATTTATACGTATATGTTTTATGTTGTTGATGCACTTTTTGGCCTTCACCATACCTTTTTGTCTTATTATTGTCTCGAAATTTAGGAAATAAGATTATTGAGCTTCAATAAATTGGATTTTTACATTCTTTCTACGTTTGTTCTTCTTATATTTGAAAACAACAATACCTTTTAGTTAACAAAATCATCCTGTGTATGCAACCTGTATCAAGAAGAGATTGGCTCCGATTAAGTGGTTTAGCGCTGGCCTCGCTTTCCCTGCAGCAAAAGTTATCTGCCACCGAAAGTTTGGCTGAGCAGCCATTCATGCCATTGCCGGGTAATCCAATGGCTCGATTGAGTTCAAATGAAAATCCTTACGGCCCTTCTGAACGGGTGAAAAAGGCGATCATTGACAAAATGGATGTGGTTTGTAGATACCCTTTTTCTTACCAGGATGAGTTATTGCAAGCCATTGCCGATTGGGAAGGTGTAAGTAAGGACCACATCGTGCTTACGGCGGGTTCCACAGAAGGGTTAAAAATAGCCGGTCTTACCCTAGGTTGGAAAGGGGGTGAAATCATTGCACCTGATCCTACTTTTAATTCCTTAATGGTTTATGCTGAACAGTTTGGCGCAAAAATTCATAAGATTCCCGTTACGCCTTCCTTAGATCACGATTTAGTGGGTATGGCTGCTAAAATAAATGAAAACACAAAGCTCATCTTCGTTTGTAATCCGAATAATCCAACAGGTACCTTGATTCCAGAAAATGACCTGAGGTCTTTTTGTAAACAAGCGGCGGAGAAAACAACGGTTTTTGTTGATGAAGCGTATTTTGATTTTATTACCACCCCTGATTATCCGAGCATGGTGGAATTGGTCAAGCAAGGGCTAAATGTTATTGTGTCCAGAACTTTTTCAAAGGTTTATGGTCTCGCTGGACTAAGAATGGGCTATTTGGTGGCAAATCCCGTAATGGCTTCGAAATTAATTGCCAATAGGGTTGCTTTTGTTGGTACCGTAGGTATGGTTGCCGCTAAAGAGGCATTGGCCGATAAGGCCTTTTATGCTTTTAGTTTATTGAAAAATAAGGAGGCAAAAGACCATATATATGCAACGTTGGATAGTTTAGGCCTGGTTTACATGCCCTCGCATACTAATTTCGTATTTTTCAAGCCCAAAAAAGAATTGGGTGCATTTAATAAGGAGTTAGAAAAGTGGGGAGTTCAGGCCGGAAGACCTTTCCCTCCCCTTATCGAGTGGAGCAGAATTTCTACTGGTACTATGGAAGAAATGCAACAATTCCGAATAGCCATGCAGAAAATCTATAGCTGATATTAGATATTTATTTTAAAGGGGAAAAGGGGAGTGGTTTTAGGAATACAGATTCAACTTTCTGTACAATTTTACCATCTAATTCTGAGTTAGTACTGGCTTTAATCCATTCAGGGTCAATACGGAAGGCATCAAAAGACGCTTTTGCCGCAGCTTCACTGCTATGGGATAATAAATAAATCAATTTAGGCTGAGTTCCATCCTTTTCAACGCTCTCCCAATATACCACATTTTTCATACCATGCTTTTCGAATAAAGCACGGGTATGATCCCTGAATCTGGCTTTCAATGCCGGAAGACGATTTGGCAAACAGGTGTAAGTCCTTAACTCAAAAACCTGATTTAAAGCTACCGTATTTGGAGAAATAGCCGTAGTTAATTCAGGAACCATTTTTAAAAAAGTCTGATCTACTTTCGCTACCAATTTACCATTCGCCTCCGATTTCGCCGCTGCTTTTTTCCATTTTGGGTCAGCGCCAAATTCGTTCCATAGTTTATCTCTCATTTCTTGTGTCGGATATCCTAAAATGAAAGTGAGCGAATAAGCATCTTCCTTAGTGGGTAAAAAATAAGCCACGTTGTCAATATCATGCTTTTTTAAAAGCCGGAGGGTATGATCCTGAAATCGTTTGATGAGGTCAGGTCTTTTTTCAGGATGGCAAGTGTAAGTGCGCATTTCAAAATATCGGTTATCTGCATTTTGTGCAGTTGAATTTACATGGATATGTAAAAACAGGAGGGTGGCTATCATGCCAATCATTCGGGTCATAGGTTGATTTTTTTGTAAAGTAAATAATTTCAAGTGATAAATTTAGGGTATTATCAAAATAGAAGTCATAATGATTTGTCAGAAAATAAACTTAAAAAAATTCAGCCAGGAGAATGCTTCTCGGATCAAATTTCAATCCACCAGGGGCAAGTTTCATCGGAATTTTCAAAAGCGTTGTCTTTTCTTTTATCTCAAATTCATGGAAGGCGGTACCATTCAGCAGTGGATTATACACTTCCAGCTCAAGAGGAAATTCAAAAATAATACCGGAAGACTGTATCTGTTCGATTTTTAATTGAAGTTCTTTCAAGGTTTCATCGTAAACATAAGATGTTTTTATTTTTAATGGATCAGGTTGATAAAGCCATTGCTGAAAAAAGGTCTTTAAATCTTTTTGGGAAGATTTTTCCATCTCTGCCCTGAAATCATCGGTGGTAGCCGTACCGTTAAAATATTTTTTGTAATACGCCTGAATGCCATTTTTAAAAGCAACATGACCTATTTTATGTCGTAACATGTGTAAGATCCAGGCTCCTTTTTGATAAGTCAGTGTATTTGTCACAATGCCACTTTCTGCTGTGCGGTCACTGATAATGCTAAAAGTGGAATCCGTTTTTGTGTAATTATCTACACGTCTTTTTGCCAGTTTTAAGCCATTGATATACTCCTGGTAACCATAAGCATGTTCCTGATAGAGCAAGGTGAAATAAGTGGCAAAACCTTCACTTAACCAGGCATCGTCCCAGGTAGATTCCGTCACCGCATTGCCAAACCATTGATGCGCCAATTCATGTATGACTACATCCTGTAGTCTTTTATTATCTGGTTTGCCTGTTATCAAATTTTCTCCATAAAAGATAGCAGAGGAGGTTTCCATACCACCTCCAACGCTTGCTGCTTGAATATTTGCCAGCTTTTCATAAGCAAATGGACCTACATAAGAGGAAAAGAAGGACAGAGCATCTTTGGTTGGATAGGAGAAATCGATGAATCCTTTTTCTCTGTCTTGAGGATATACCCAGGTTTGAATGGATTTTCCCTCGAATTCGTCCACCATTTGAACGGCAAATTCGGCAACGCCTAAAACAAATAACCAGGGAGACACTGGCACAGATTGTTTCCAATGGGTCAGCGTAAATGATTTGTCCAAATGGGTTTCTTCCTGCAATAATCCATTGGATACCACTTTGTATTTTGAGGGGGCTTTTACTAAAAATTCACTGGTTGCCTTATCATAAGGATGGTCAATAGAAGGTAGCCAGTGGCGCGCCAGATTCGGCCAGTTTTCATTGAAAAAACTGCGCTGTCCATATTTGGTGGGGCCAATTTTCAAACCTCCCGCAGGGATTCCCCGATATACAATGCTTATTTCAAGCTTTTCATCTTTTTCGGGAGGGGTATCAAAAAACAAGAATACCTCATCATTTGAATGGGTGTATTTTATTTTATGATGCGGGCTATAAATGGAGTCAATAGCCATTCCTTTACCTTTTCTCGCGTCCGTTTTGTTAATTAAATCCAGCCTGATTTTCTTTGAATCGTCTGTTTTAAATAAAATGTGTAGCGAGGCTTTACCCATTATTTCGTCTGACTGATCAGATAAGCTCAGTTCAAACTTATAATGTATGATATCAATGTTGTGATTTTTAGGATATTTATCTGCATAAACCAGGGTGCTTCCACTGAGTAAAAACAGATAAATAAGCGCATGATATAACTTCATTACTGAATGCTTATTTTTTTGAGATAATTATTTTTCAAATCCACCTGTGGGGGAAAAGCGCTTTGAACGGTGATACCTTCCTTTGGAATAAGCATTTTTGTCGTTCCTTTTTCCGTAGTGATATCCATGGGTAGGGCCATGAAAAAGTTATTTAATTTGATGGTAAATTTACTCGCACCCACTTCTTTTACGGCGATATCAAGGACATCGTTTGTGCGGGTATAAAAATCAAATAATGGTTTCAGGTCTTGTTTTGCCTCCATGCTGAACAGTTGTTCCACATCTTGAGTAGTGACAAATTGATCATAGGTATATTTAGGATCAGTGGCTAATTTTTTTAACGTTGGAAGAAAAATCTCATCGCCCAATACATATCTCAGGGAGTGCATGAAAAAGGATCCTTTCGTATAAATATCATTTCCATTATACGTTTCGTCTTCTGATAATTCCTCAGCGCCAACCATAGGTTTTTTAGCTCTTATGGATCGTCGATGTCTGTTTATAAGGTCATCATAAGCTGCCTGACCGCCAAGTTCAAAGTGTATTAATGCTTCTGCGTAAGTGGCAATACCTTCCTGAATCCACATGTGCGCCCAGTCTTTATTGGTCACTTTATTGGCAAACCATTCATGGGCATATTCGTGAAACAAGTTGGCGGAGTAGGGCTGACCTCCAATGTCAGTGTAATCAAATTTGTTTTGGAAAGTAATCATGGTTTGGTGTTCCATACCAGGATTTGGGACAGCGGCAATGCCAATTTTTTCCTTAACCCATGGATATTCGCCGAAATATTTTTCTAATACTCTGGAATCCCTCTCCTTCAGCTCAATGATTTTTTTCGCCTGAGCGGTGTCTTCTTGCAAAACATAATATTGGATGGGTACTATATTTCCATCAATGGTTTTATAATCTTTGCTAATCACTTCGTATTTGCCAATATTAAATAGAATGCAATAATTACTGATGGTATAATTTGTTTTCCAGTGGAATGTTTTCTTTTCTTTTTTGGTCTTCACGTCCATCAAAAGACCAGGACCAGCGACCACCAGGGAAGCGGGAACGGTAATGAACAAATCTACCCCTTCGTTAGGTTCGTCACTCGGATGATCTTTACAAGGAAAATAAAGACGGCCTCCTTCCTTTTGACAATTAATGGCTACCCAGGGATTTCCGCTTCTGTCTTTTGTCCAGGTAAATCCGCCAAACCAGGGAGGTTTAACGGCAACGGGAGGTTCTCCACCATAAAAAATGGTGATTTTCTGTTTTCCAGCCTGAAATGGGCTGGTGGATGTGATATAAATTTTATCTTTTACATGTTGAAAATTGACTGGTTTGTCATTGGCTTTAACTTTTTCAATTTTCAGCAGGTACACCAGATCCAATAAGATAGTATCTGAGGGTTTAGATAGAATCATATCTATTTCTGTGGAACCGAAAATCGTTTTTTTATCAATATCCACATCCAGAATGATGGTATAATGTCTGATGTCCATATTTGCCTGAAGCGGGTGTAATTTGCCACCTGAGGACATGTAACTAATATCTCTATTTTGAGCCATTGCATTTTTTGCAAAAAAGCATAGAAAAAAGAGAAGGAAGATAGGTGTAGGAATGGTTCTTAGCATTGGAAATATACTTAATGAGAAATTTGCGTTCTCTAAATATAAGTATATTCTCTATTTTTTTCTTGTATAAATGAAAAGTGTCCGAAAAGACAGCATGTCAGGCGAAATAATCACTTGAAATACTATCTTTCGGACGCTTTAATTAATCTGCTTTGTAAACGGTTGGCTTTTCACAAGCGCCTGAAAAGCAGGCACCGGAGGCACAACCGAAGGCAAATAAGCCCATGGAGGTAAAGTAGATGCCAAATATGGCGCCAAACCATTGACCTTCTATGAACGCTTGAGAAGCGATAAATAAGCCGGTTAACAAATAAAATACCCGGATAATTGTCCACTGAGTGGATATTCTAAGCCACAACTCCTTCATGCATTATAGTTTTAACGGTGGGTATCATTATTATTTTCGATGTCACTGAATTTGAAATAAGACAGGCAGCTTCCGATTTTTCTAAAATTCTTAACGCTTTAACCTCATCTTTTTCATCAAAAATGGTAACCGTAGGAGAAAGTGTCACTTCACTCATCATGAATTTACCATCTACCTGTTCCAATTTACCCTTTGCCGGGCAGCTGAAACTTCCATAATTAAGTTTGGAATTTTCGGCGATGGCCAAAAAGGTAGTCATCAGGCAACTGCTTACAGCGGCTGTAAACAAATGTTCAGGAGACCAGATACCTGGCATGCCTTTAGGAAATTCAGGAGGTGTTGCCACCTCGATACATGGTCCATTTTCTTTTGATAATTCAGGGGAGCACAAGGATCCTTTGCGATCAACTTGCCAGTTTACATCTACATGATAATAATGAGCATCCATGATAAATAGATTTAGTTAGCTTGCGCTTGATAATAATTCACATCGGTCCAACCTCCGCCATTCAAACAAGTAATACCTTGTTGATTCAGAAATCCATGAGCCTGTCCACTGCGCATACCTGAGGCACAACACAGAATAAGTGGCTGGCTCAATGTTTTTAATTCTTCCAAACGTTGTGGAATTTCCTGTAGGGGAATATTTATGGATCCCACTACATTTCCACCCATAAATTCTTCTGGAGAACGAACATCTACAATAGTTCCTTTTTTCTCTTTTAAAATGTTTTGCAAAGTCATGTTATGATTGTTTAGTATTTTCCTTTTGAAACATGTTTAAGAATAAGCCACCCATAACTGAACCGTAAAGGGTGCTGTTTAATGGTTTTGAGGTGATAAGACAAGTGCCGGATACGCATCCAATATGATAATAGTATAAGTATCCACCAACAGCGCCTATCAATACCCCTATAATAGTTAGTTTATGTGTTTGTAAAAAAGGCATGGTCGTCGGATTTACTGGTCTTTTTTTCTCGTTGAAATGCCAAAGGGAAGATACAATGGGCAGAAACTCACAAAACTAGTGAGTACAAAGACGGCGGCGAATGCGAGCAAAACATAGCCGAAAATACCAGAAATGACATTTCCAATCAATAAGCCGGAAATAACTGCAGCGACAATGAGTCTAATCATCTTGTCGGTGGATCCCATGTTTAGTTTCATTGTACTTGTATTGAAGTGATGAATTAAATACAATACAAAGATGAGCCAATAAAAAAGGTACTTCAGTTACCTTTATCACATAAGGAAAAAATAATTACGCAGGAGGTTTTATTTCGTAAAGTTCTAAGCGGCGATCTTTCATATTTCGCACACTACCATATTCATGCAATTCTCTCAATAGATCGAGGTCAATATCAACGATAAGGGTCATTTCTGTATTTGGCGTAGCCTCTCCTTTCACTGCATTGGAAGGAAAAGCGAAGTCTGACGGTGTTAGCACAGCAGATTGAGCATATTGTATATCCATATTATGAACCTGCGGTAAATTGCCTACACAACCTGCCATGACCACATAGCATTCGTTTTCAATGGCTCTCGCCTGGGCACAATAACGAACCCTCATGTATCCGTTCTGAGTATCGGTCAAAAAGGGAACGAATAAAATTTGCATCCCTTTGTCGGCCAGAATCCGGCACATTTCAGGAAATTCAACATCATAACAGATAGCTACGGCAATTTTGCCGGAATCGGTATCAAAAACCTCCATTTTACTTCCACCGGCCATGCCCCAGGAATCGACTTCTGCCGGCGTGATATGAATTTTCTCATAGCGTTCAAACGTTCCATCTCTTCGACAGAGATAGCCAACGTTTAACAATTGGCCGTTTTCCATCAGAGGCATACTTCCTGTTACAATATTGACATTGTAGGAAACGGCATATTCCAAAAATTTATCTCTCAGTGGTATGGTAAATGCGGATAACTCCCTAATTGCTTCAGGTTCACTCAGATGATTGAATTCCGCCATAAGAGGCGCGTTGAATAGTTCTGGAAATAGCATGAAGTCACAGGTGTAGCTGGCGACAGAATCGACGAAATATTCAATTTGTTCACAAAGCGCATCCATGGAAGGGAATAAGCGCATTTGCCATTGGATAAGTCCAACCCTGACCACACTGGTCCGATAACTGATTTCCCGGGTTCTTTTCTGATAAAAAATATTATTCCATTCCAGGATAACTGTGCTCAATGTCTGTTCCTTATCGCCTAAAAAATAGTCGGGAAGGATAGTTTTAATATGAAAATCATTCGCCAGATGAAATCCCAGAATAGGGTCTTGCAGCTCCTTGTATTTTACTTTCTGTATATAATCCTTTGGATTTTTTAAGGACTCACCCACCTGTTTGGGCATTCGGGAATAGGTGATAATAGCACTTAGATTCCTTTCTTCACACCATTCCTTTCGAACATCGGAAAGTCTCCGGCCGAGACGTAATCCGCGAAATTTGGGTAGGACAAACGTATCGAGACCATACAATAAATCTCCTTCGTACTGATGAGTACCAAAGGAAAAATTCCCGGTTATCTCTCTAAAATGTGGCATTTTTTCCAACTGCTCGGCCGACAAAATGATGGATAATGAATATCCTACGACCTTACCATTCACCAGAACTACGATTTGGCCTTCAGGAAAAACGCCAAGTAATTTTTTGATTTGGGATTCTGTCCATTGGATTGCCAGCTCCTCGTTAGGTAAAGATTTCAGGTCAGAGATTAGCGCGGAAAAATCCTCGATATTTAAATTCCTCACCTCGATTTTATCGATAGGAACCATGGGCTTTGAAGGGATAAAAAGTTGAACGAACAGGGTTTATGTATGAATACGGTAACACGCGCACATCATGGTGTCAAAGATACGTATTACCACGAAAAATACTAAGGTGAGGGTGGAAATTAGATAAGTCCTGCATTGAATTTAAATTAGAGTACTTTTATTAATGCTTTTCGCCGACGCGTTGCCGCATCGTCTTTTCCACGTCAGGACACAAATTTAACTTAGCTTTTTTTGGGACAAAATACCTGATTATTTGAAGTCAGATAAAAAGACACATATCTTCCTTTACCACACTATTTAGCCATACCTCCTCAAATAGTTGTAAGTTTACTATAGCTAGGAAATTGGTGGTAAAAACAAAATATGAAAGCAAAATTTATAAATCCATTTACAGACTTTGGATTTAAGAAAATCTTCGGGGAAGAGGCCAGTAAACCCTTATTGTTGGATTTCCTGAACTCACTTTTGCCTGAATCGGACAAAATTGTAGACCTGACCTTTAAGAATAATGAACAGTTGGGAGAGACTGACACAAATCGTAGAGCCGTCTATGACATTTATTGCGAGAACGAAAAGGGGGAAAAATTCATAGTGGAGATACAAAAGGCAAAACAAAATTATTTCAGAGAAAGAACCCTTTATTACGCTACTTTTCCAATCAGGGAACAAGCGGAAAAAGGATTTTGGGATTTTAATATGAAAGCGGTTTATTGCATAGGTATTTTAGACTTTACCTTTGACAACCAAAAATTAGACCCTGAAACCAACGAATTTAAACATACGATAAAGCTTAAGAATCAAAATGGAAAGACGTTTTACGAGAAATTGACTTTTATTTATTTTGAGATGCCAAATTTCCATAAGGGGGAAACTGAGTTGGAAACAAGATTGGATAAGTGGCTCTATTTTATCAAACATTTGGAGGATTTCCAGACTATCCCGCTAAGTATCGCAGACGAAGTGTTTAATCAGGCGTTTGAGAAGGCAGAACTTGCCAATTTGGGTTCTGTAGAAATGGATAACTATGAGAAAAGTCTGAAAATATTCAGAGATTTGAATGGTGCCTTTGACACGGCCTTTGGTGATGGGAAATTGGAAGGAAAAATCGAAGGAAAAATCGAAGGGAAATTGGAAGGGAAATTGGAAATAGCAAAATCACTAAAAGATATGGGCGTCTTAACAGCGACTATTATTGCTTCAACAGGTTTGACGAAGGAAGAAATTGAGAAGCTTTAGAAATATGTTTTTTTCTGATAGCTTGCAAATTAATCCAATTTTTATGCATTGATTGAATGGTCAAAATAGGCTACTATTTTTTGCTTATACTGGTCGCTGAAATCTGATTTTATGATCATGGCGTGCTTTGCCACCGGAACAGTCCATAGTTCAGATAAAACGGCAGAATTTTCATAAAATCTTTTGCCCATTTCGGTTGTTGCCCAATTATCAGTGTCTGAATAAATAAATAAAATAGATTTTAATCTTTTAGCTTCTTTAATCCTTTCAACCATATTTATTTTGGTTTTATATTTTGGCATAAATACATTGAATAGTTTCAACGCCTTGTATGCAAATGGAAAATGAATCCAGAATTCATCTAAGGTTGTAGGTGCACTTTCTATGATTGCAAAATCATAACAATGCGAATCATCCGCAAACGATATAGTGGCATATTGTCCTCCCAAAGAGATTCCATGATATCCAATTTGTAGGTTTGGAAATAATTCCTTCGCTTTCTTACTGATCGAAACTATATCTTCATAAAAGGAAAAATTACCCATGCTGCTTTCTCCAAAACCATTTATATCAAAAATTACAACGTTATAACCATTACTTAATAATAAGTCGGTATAACCATTTTTTAAGAAGTAACCTTTTGCTTCTTTTCCCATGGGATGCCCTAAAACAATGGTCGCTTTAGGGTTATTTGTTATGGCATATAATCCGGATAATATTGCACCAGATTTACTTAGTACTGAAATTTCTTTCCAATTCTTTTTCTCATTTTCAGTCAGTGGATTTCTCCAATTGACCATAAATTGCCCGAAAAAAGGTTTTTTCAAAAGTTTGTATATAATCATTTTTAGTAAACAGTTTTAGTACAACGAAAAGTTTCATTTATTCTTTTTTACAAAGACATCTAATTCCTTAAATTCAAATCTGCCGCTACTTTTGTAGCCCTCTACAACGAAAGATACCTCATGTAATTTCCCCATGTTCAAGCCGAGAGATTCCCATTTATTAAAATGATCTGAAATATGGATGCTACCCTTATTACGTTTTTCTCTTCTTATACTAAAATATTGTTCAAATGTTGTGATCCCAACAATAGAGGGTTTCTCAACCCTGGTTTTTGTATAAATATCATAGATGCTACCATTTATATCGAAAGAACCTTTAAAAGTAGCATCTGGTGACATGTAGGAAACCCAGTTTCTCCAATCTTCAATAATATAATATTCAATTAAAGGCTCAACTGTCCAGCCATAGACGGACAAATAAGAATTACCATTTTTGCCTTCAGAAGGATTATAATCACAATCGTAAGTAGCGTAAAAGTCCCCAATCTCCTGATGCTCCCTTTTTTTGTCAAAGGACAACCCACGACGAGCCAGATAATTCTCTATGTCACTCCATTCTCCGCTGAACAAAGCGCCGTCGGAAATAGTCATACAAGCATGACCCTTAGCATATTGGTTCCATAATTCATAGCGGAAACCGTCTTTCGAGCCAACAATCTGATCTTTGTTATTTTCAATACATACTTTTTGAGCATTTAAACTATTTTCATTAAAGAATAAAACAAGAAATAGCCCAAACAATAAGTACTTCCCTTTTAAAATATTTGTTTTTCTCATGATATAATCCATATTTTTGGCTTAACTACCCCATTAATTCCCTTATTTAGACTTAAAGGTTTGCATATATTTCACCAAATCTAATACCTCGGATTCATCCAAAGGGTCAAATAAACCAATAGGCATCAACGAAGTAGGTTGTACTTCCCGCGATTGAATATCAGATTTATTAATGATTGCCGCTTCCTGTCCCACCATGCGCATAGTGAGTTGGCGCTCATTTTCACCCACTACATTCCCAGAATAAGTACGTCCGTCGCGCGTGGTCACGACAACTAATTTATAATCATCTTGTATTTCACCACTGGGATTCAGGACATTGAACAAGAGATAATCGAGATTTCCCCGATTTGATCCTGTCAAATCAGGACCAATGTCACCACCTTTGCCATACATTTTATGACAACTGCCGCAAGCCACCTGAAAAAGCACTTCCCCCCTTTTCGCATTAGCTGTTGCCAGGGCATTAGCAGTTATCATTTTCTGGTATTTGGAATAAGCTTTAGCGAGGGAAGGTTCTTGCTCAATGGGTCCCCAAACTTCAATAAAACCGCTACCAACTACGCGCAATAACTGCCTGGCAGTATAAGCGGGTATGTCCTTTTTGGGCACTTTTTGCTCCTTTAATGCTTGCGTCAAAAGCCAGCCATATCTAGGCCTGGAGGAAAGAGTTAGAATGGTTTGTTGCTTTTCTGCCTCACTAAAATCTTTGTATTTTGACAAAAGTAATTTTCCAGGTATTTCAACATCGTAATTTGCGATAGCCTGAATAACCTCCATTCTTAAAGCTGGTTCATTGATTAAATTTGGTATCTCATCCAGTAAAGCATCTCCTTTTCGAACTGAAATGTCCCGTATAGCTTGAATACGGGTAACAACCGTCGCATTTTTATTTTTAAGCGTTACCATAGATTTTTCAAGTACTTCCGTGTCACCGAACCTTTGCGCAATCTGATTGGCTAATTGTTCCGTTTTTCCTTTATTGCGTTTCAATTTCGCATAAACAGCTGGCCAGTTTTTGGGTGCTTTCAAATCAAAACGACCCTCCAGACCATCCCGCATTCCTTCCAAAATAAGGATTTGATTTTTAGACTTTTTACTGATGGTGGCAAGCACCAATTCAGGCATATTGGCATCTATCAGTCGTCGTGAAATGTATTGTGATATTAAAGGAATATTTGCATTATTAGCCAGGGTAATCGCTTTGTCAGGATTATTTTTCACCAATGGTTCCAAGCCAAACCAAAGCATTTTAGGTAGGTTATGATCCGTTGCGTCTTCGCTGTGCAAAGCCAGTTGTTCTGCCAGATTCCAGGCAGCTTCTTTGTTGATTCGTTGCATTGCGGAAGCCAGATATAAGCGCACAACAGGTGAAGGATCATCTTTTGCCAAGCGAATAAAGGCTAAAATTGCTTCATTAGAGGGGTTTTTGTCTTCACATAGAAATTGAATGGCCCAGGCACGTATATGTGCATCTTTATCGGACAAGGCTGCGAGGAGTTCATTTGAAGTAAATTGATTGGTAATATTCAAGGTCCACATCGCCCGAAGCCTGTAATCTGCATTGGTATTTTGCTTATAAATGGCCTGTAAAGCATCAATGGCATTTTTATCTGCTTTGCCTTTGTGTGCTCTATGTTGCAAGATAACTCTGGCGCGCCTTGCATGCCAATCACTCGGACTTTTTTGTAATTCCACCAATTGTTTATTCGTAAAAGTATTCAAATCGGCAAATCTGTTTTCAAAATTTTGTGCCAATGATTGTTCAGGCATTATTCTAAAAATACGGCCTGTTTCACCATTCAATACCTCCTTTCCACAAATATCAGCGTCATGCCAGTCTAATACATAAAGTCCGCCATCAGGACCAACTTCCATGCTAAAACCTACCCATTGTGCATTATTCGCCAGAAGCAATTCATCGCCGTGTTTGGCAATAAAACCAGAGCCCTTTGGCTGTAAAATATCTGATAAGACGGCATGTTCGTGGATATTTGCCATAAAAATACGGCCTTTGTGTTCTGCGGGAAATGCGTCCGATTGATATACTCTGGCACCTCCATGTGCAGACCGATGGCTATGGTCTGCGATCGTTCGAATATCACTATAAAAATAAGGATTAAAATGTTGTCCTCCCTGTCTGTGATAAATACCACCCGGAATCACGTGCCATAAATGCGGAATGACGCAAGCACTGATAAATAATTGTCCTTTGGCATCAAAATCAATGCCCCAGGGATTACTAAAACCATGAGCCACTACTTCAAATTTATCTTTTAAGGGATGATACCGCCATACACCACCATTGATATCTACGCCATCTCCTTCTAAAATATCTTCCGGGAAAGGGTCTTTATGTCTGTAAAGCCGTCCTTTTCCTTCGGGTTTGCGCACTTTTGAAGGGGTTGCAAAACCTTGACAGCCGTACAACCAGCCATCGGGTCCCCAATGCAGGCTGTTTAACGTTTCATGTCTGTCGCGAATACCCCAGCCAGTCAGACGGACTTCAATATCATTTTCGTCCGCTTTATCATCGTGGTTTTTATCGGGTACAAATAGTAAATTAGGCGGTGCGCCCAAATACAAACCATCAAAACCAACGGCCATCGCTGCGGGGAAGGCGATACCTTCTAAAAACACTTTTTTAGTATCCGCAACACCATCGTGATTGGTATCTTCAATGATTAAAATACGGCTATTTCCTGCGTTTGAAAAACCGTGACCCCGCGACTCATAATCCCGGTTTTCTGCAATCCATAGACGACCTTTATCGTCCCAACAGAAGGCCATAGGTTGGGTAATCATGGGTTCAGCAGCCCAAACATTGACTTTGAATCCTTCTTTCATGGTCATATTTGCCACGGCCTCTTCGGGGCTTAAAAATTTAGCATCTCTGCCCTCCTGTTGAGCAATGCCCCAAAGAGAGGCGGTATTGTACATGCCTTTATCTCCGGAAAAATCTCCCCAAAGATTATCCATTTCCATATTATTTAGGGTACCCGAATAGGCGACAACCTGATGCTGAAAAGTAGCCATCTGACCCTTTTTAATATGCCAATCTCCTTGTTTTGCCTTGACAGGCCCAATCCCCAGTTGACCATCTACCCGCCAGGTAGTTGGAAATCCATCATTATCGGGATGATCAAAAAGGGCAATATGCCCCCAATCGTTTAAGCCATCAATAGCCATACCGACATCAACCCACTGAGCACGTTGAGCATCTGCTTTTTGGTTTATTTGACGGGCTGTATTCACGGCTTCTCCCTGAACACCTGCTTTCCATGGCATTCTTAAAAACAAACCACCATAATTAAATTCATTTATGGTAATATCTTCAATAGCTTCACCTTCCCATTCTAATGACAATAGATGTTTGTTGTCTTTATGAGAAAATGTCCAGGTCTGCGTTTCCTTTAAAATGGGTTTTTTATTACCATCTAACAGATTATAAACGGTTTGCCATTGTAATTTATCACCACTGGCTTTAAGAATAGTCGCCTCTACTTTTTGCCAATATTCGCCTGTAGGATTATGAAAAAAGTCTCGACCTATTTGAGATTGTATATCAGCGGGTTTATCTTTTCGATAAAACCATTTATTTAAGCTATCTTTTTCTATGCCTGACCCATTTACTCGAGTAAAGCCCCAAAATAAACCGGTCTGGTGTTTATGGTGCTCAGGACTATACTGCGTCAAAGAAACGGCGGTGTTCGGAGCTAAAATAGGATGAATATAAGGTCTAAAATCAGCCTTTGCGTTTTGCACCACCACAGGTTTTAGAACACCCGATTGCCAAACTTCAATCTGATCACCATTTTGTTTTAAAGTAAATTTTAATGGAACAGGATCGAGTTTCTTAGAGGACTGACCAGATAAAAAATAAAGCACACAAAAAAGTACGAAGAAAAGTCGGTGCAAGGGTAAAGAAATTTTCATTTTGTATAGATTTTTCATGGTTGTGTTATCTTGTGGCGACGCCAACAGATCGCGCCTCTTTTTTAATTGTTTGATCAAATGCTTTAAGGTACATTTTAAAATATGGTTGGCTTTATTCACTTTCAGAATACCACTTTGAGTTAAATCAATGTTTGATTTCTATAAAAATAAGAATTTTCCCTTCAATATTTTAAAAATGGAATACCTGTTTTGTAATCATCTTTTATTTCACTACTTGGATTCAGGACATTGAACAAAAGATAGCCCAAATTACCCGGATTTGACATGGTTAAATCTGGGGCCGGCATTTCCTCCTTACCGCACCAAAACACCTATCTTTCTTGTTTTGTCCTAAGTCCAGATTTTCCATAAATACCCTATAATTCTGCCCTTTCCCACGCTGAAATACCTTTTTTAGAGGCTGAAAAGACAACTCCCACACCTATGATGGGTTTGTTGCGAAGTCGCAAACTATCGGCATAGTTTCTATTCCTTATGCACTGAATGGCCTCTTCACCTGTTCCCTCTATTTTAAATTCGAATAGAATTGCATAAAATAATATTCGTTGTGTGGGGGAAATTTCAAATTAGCCATACCCATGACTTTGTTATTTATAATTTAATGACGCCTGTTTCAAGTAGATAATTGGCTGATTCTTTTACTGAATCCTCGGCTGGAATAAAGTTAATGCCAAAAATAGATTTAGCTTTAGAATTACTGAGATGCATGTCTCTGCCCAATAATGGTAAAATGGCTTTTATCTCTCCATCAAAGTTTGAGAGGAACTTAATTAATAGGGTGGGTGCCTTACCTGTTTTAACGTTGCTTTTTGGGTAAGCCTTTTTAAGGATCTTTGCAAAATCTACGAATGAAAGTGTCTTGGAAGCGGCCAAAATACGCTCACCAATACTTTTTTCCGTTTTTATTGCCAAAACATGCATCCTAGCTACATCTTTAACATCGACAATGCCAAATTGTAAATCGGGAAGTAGGGGGTCTTTTCCTCTAAAAGTTCTCTCAATAAGGGAAATGGATGATCCGAAATTGTCATCCAGGGGAGCACCCAGGACCAGTCCGGGATTGATTGTAGTTAGCTGTAGCTCTGGATTTTCATTTTTCACATAATCCCAGGCTGCTTTTTCTGCCAAGGTTTTAGATTTTGTATAGGCTACTCTACCGATCGGATGATTCACATCAGTCCACATAGTTTCATCAAACTCTTTTTTATTAGCGGGTAGATCACAACCGTAAATAGCGGCCACTGAGGAGGTTAGAATTACTCGTTTGACCCCTGCTGATTTAGCTGCACGAAGCGCGCGCAATGTTCCTTCGACAGCGGGCTGAATTAAATCATTCTCATCTTTTGGCGAGGCAATGGGGAAAGGTGAAGCAGTGTGCATAAGCACATCGATATCCTTGAGTGCCTCATTCCAGCCGGCATTTTTTTCAAGGTCCAATTCAACAAAAGTAAGCCTGGAGTTAATATTTGCCTGATCCTTAAGGTGGGGTAATACTGCGTTTTTGACTTCTGTTGCTTTTGAAAGATTTCGAACCGAAGCACGTACCTCATAACCTTCATTGAGTAGTTGAAGGGTAATATGCTTTCCGATATAGCCGCTTGCTCCGGTTAAAAGTACTTTTTTCATGTTTTGTTAGTTTTTTTGGGCTATCCATTTTACCCTGGTCAAAGGTACTACAAGTTTTGTTACAATAAAATCTGTAGGGTTGGTTCGGCATGGTTTGGGAGTATTATAGTTGCTATTACTTGGTTTTAGATAGAACCATGTTCCCGGAACTAAAAGATCCTTTTTTAAAAGTATTTTATAAGTTGTCAAAGGAAGAAGGCACATGTTCGCCGACTAAATGTTGTACCTTGCAGAACCAATCACCTAAGTCTCCACCAAGGTCCATTGGCTCCATTGCAGTAATCAATTAGAAATGATGAAACCACCAGCTAAGTATAAGATGGCCATCTTGATTTGGATCGCTATCTATCCGTCAATAAATATTCTGTTTTTCCTCTTAGGGAAGACTTTGGAAAATTTTCCAATATATATCAAAACACTGGTCATCTCCTTGATATTAGTACCTTCGATGGTCTATATATTTTTACCATTCCTAACAAAAATATTTAAAAATTGGCTATCTAAATAGGTTAACTTGTGATTTTGAGGCATCTGGATTGAGATTTTCTGACAAGAACTTATGTTTTTTAGCTAAAGCTCCGACTCTTTAATAATTCTAATAATCTCTTCCTCACTCTTAAGGGTTATTCTTGCGATTTGTGGAATCTTGAAACCCTCGTAATGCATCCCTAAAATTAACTCTATCTCCTTTTCTATCTTTCCCTCCAAGTTACCTTCAATTTTGCCTTCAATTTTGCCTTCAATTTTGCCTTCAATTTTCCCCTCTATTTTACCCTCCAGTTTACCTTTTATTCTACCTTTTTCCAATCCTACAGCTTCTGCTTTTTCTATTACGAATAATTTTTCCTGGATTACATCCCTTGCTTTGATCATTGTATTATCATATGCTATCCATTCTTCTTTAGTCCAATTATGTTTATCCGCCTCTATAAATGCTGTTTTTAAGCCCTCATCAGCTTGAGCAAATTCAGGTATAAAGGTTAATTTTGTGGCGTTTTTAATAAAATAAGTCCACTTGTCAATGGGGGTAACTAATTCATCTATGCCGAGATTAAATTTGGGTAATTGTATAAATGCAAACTGAATATCTGTCAACAGATGCTCGTAAGTCTCCTTTTCCAGTATTAAATGATGGGTATTATATTTATCTCCTTCTCCAAATGGGAAATCCAATATACCAATAAAATAAGCGGGGTTCAACACTGGATAATCATCTCCAATGTTAATCTGCATGGAATAATCACGGGAAATGTAATATTGTACTCGTTTATCAAACCCATTCTTTTCGGCAACCTGCATTTCAACAACAAATATTCGACCTGAATGATCTGTTGCCCTAACGTCCAAAACAGATGCTTTTTCTCCCCTTATCCGTGGAAATTGATATGGATTGACTAGGGTAACGCTTTCAACCTGATCATTACCCTCTAATTGTAATGCAGCATTTAAAAAGGAAATAAGTGGTGCTGTTTTTTCATCATTACCAAATATTTTGCGGAATGCTATGTCATTTTTGATATCTACAAAAATCATTTTCCATTTTTTCCAAAGGTACGTATTAAAAAAAGGGGAAATGCAAATTAATCCTATGCCGCATAAAAGTTTAGGTATTTTTAATCATAATGAAATCTACATTGAATATACCAAACGATGTTCTCCATTAAAAAATTCAATGGAGCTGGTGAATCTTTCCATAACGAACGGTTGGGTACTACCAATGGTAAGCGTTCTCATAACGCAAGGAAATTTTAGCCGCTAGCTTCTACCAAGTTGATTTTCAACATGCATCATTTCATGCAAAATCCTTATAATTTCTAATTCGTTTTCCTTAAGGTTGATTTTATAATAGATATGATGTGATTTAACTTTTGATCGCCAATATCCAAATTTAGATAGCTCTCAGCTTGCTCAATGTACCAAGTGATTTTCCTTAAGATTTTGCAAAAAGGTATCACGATTAAAATCTTTGGCAAACCCAGATTTTTCTCCCTTAATGAGTTCATTGATAAGCTCAGCTTTTTTTGTTTCTTCTTGTTCAAACAATCTCAACGCGGCATGAACTACTTCACACGCAGAAGAGAACTTCCCGGTTTGTAGTTGACCATTTATAAAAGTTTCAAAATTATCTTCAAGTAAAATAGATGTGTTTTTTGCCATGAGAATTTATTTATATCAAATATACCACATTATGTTGCATTTTAAAACTTCCCAGAGGATATACTCCTGGTTACATGGGAGTTACTTGTTCAAGCCATCTAAAAATAACAAAGATTGCTCAATATTTTTGGTCCAATATTCCCATTCATGTTTTGGGGAAATACAAATTAATCCTATGCCGCATAAAAGTTTAGGTATTTTTAATCATAATGAAATCTACATTGAATATACCAAACGATGTTCTCCATTAATTCTTTTGGACCAAAAACCTTTAAGACCAAATTTTAATGGTTCTGGGGTACCAATTCCTTTAAATGGCTCCCGTATTATTACTTTTATTAATTCTTTTATTTTCTTGACAACTTATTTATCATTTTCAAGCCAATAATTGAAATCTTCTCAGCCATGAGCTGTAAATTCGCTGATAAAAGATGTTCTGTTTCCAAAAGAGAATTATATTCTTGAATTGATATGATTACAATAGCTTCATTTTCTTTATTTCTGGGAACAATGATTACTCCCATCGATTTTGAAACATAATCAAAATATTCTTTCATTTCTTTTCTTAAAGTAGAAATTGTTACTGCTTTCATGAAATCAATTTTTGTCAATGTACCACAATTTGTACGTTAATTAGTGTTTTTTTAATAAAATGTTTAATCCGCCTGTCTGTTACCTTTCTTTAGTAGTAGTCAATCCGCAAATTCAATCACTCCCTTCGCATTTTTCCCCGTATGCATATCATGAAATGCCTCCCCAAGTTTTTCCAAAGGATAAGTTGAGGTGATCATTTCATCCAATTTCAATGTGCCAGATGCATATAAATCCTGAAGGATGGGAAAATCAATTTGTGGTTTTGTTTTACCATACAAGGGATTGATATACACTTTATCCCATTCAAAAAGATTCATATCTATGGTTATTTCCTGCTCAATACCGCTTACCTGCACCGCCATGCCTCCATGACGTATCATAGAAAGTGGTGCTGCACCTAAAGCTGGAATAGCAGTGCATTCAAAGGCATAATCTGCCCCTCTTCCCTGAGTTAAATCCCTTACTTTTTGAGCCATAAGAAGCAATCCGGTATCGTTTTTATCGGCTAAAAGGAAATGTGTGGCTCCATAAGTTGCCGCCATTTCCAATCTTCCAGGATTCACATCAATGGCTATAATCTTCTGAGCACCAGCAATTCGGGCTGCTTGTATAACATTTAGACCTACGCCACCCGTTCCCAATACTACCACACTACTACCCGTTTTAACCTGGGCGGCATGAACTACTGAACCATAACCGGTCATAACGCCACAACCTACAATGGCCGCGGAAGGATAGGGCATTTCAACGTGTATTTTTACACAAGCTGCCTCCCTGACTAAGGTGTATTCAGCCATGGTGCCCAAACTAAATGCACGTTCTATCGGCTTTCCCTCACAGGTAGTGCTTTCGTAGGTTGCATGGCCGCCACTTCGTTTGTTTCCCGCGGTAACGGCTGAATTGGGTTCACACAAATGCTGGTTTCCTAACTGACATTGAAAACATTGATAACAAGGTATAGCCCAATTAAGCATGACTTTATCGCCTATGGCCAATGCCGTCACTTTTTCACCTTTTTTTACAACGATTCCGGCTCCTTCATGCCCAAGAATAAGTGGTTTGCCCCAAAATTGGGCATCCCAATCGGTATGGCAGATGCCTGCAGCCATTATTTTAACCAGAATTTCATCTCCCGTCGGATCAGCAACCGAAATTTCTTTTATGGAAAATTGTCCATTACCATCGGTAACCGCAGCTTTACAATGAATCATTTAGAATAAATGAGAGGGTTAATAGGCGAGGCGATAATTTCCCCGATGCTAGCTCCAGGACACCAGGTATTCCAGTCATTCACCTGATTCTCGTTCTCCGGTTCCTTCAATTTCATCTCGCTGTCCATATATATCATGGTCATTACCTTTCTTGTTTGATCGGTATCATTTGCACCTGCTCTATGAAAAACCCAGCCAGAATGGAAGCTTACTTCACCTAGTTCAAAGGGCTCAATAACGTGTTCAAAGTCGGTTACCCTCAGTCTTTGCGCTATCTTTTGTTCACTTTCATCCCCGATAGCCAATTCTCTGCCCTCTACAATCGCCTGACTTCCAGCACTGAATTCTAAGGGGCCCATTTCTAACGGTACTTCCTGTAGTGGAATCCAGGCGGTAACGGTTTTGTCGGAAGCCAATGGCCAGTAATATTGATCGGCATGCCAGGGGGTGATTCCGCCCCGAGCCTCTTTAAACAACGCCTGATCGTGATATAAACGGACACCATTGGTTTGAAGTAATTGCGTAGCAATGTGCCCCAGTCTTTTACTTAACACAAATTCTTTACAGGTTTCGTCCTCTCTCCAAAGATTAAAAATTTGTAAAAATGCTTTTCCATAAGTATCTCTTTGTTCCATTGGCTTGTCCTGCGTATTTATTTCTGCCACTTTTCTACTAATTGCTTCTCCATAATAAGCTAATGATTCCGCGTCCAACACATTTTTCAGTTTGATAAATCTGTTTTTTTGGAAAAATGCAATGGCTTCCTCACTCACCTGAAAGGGCTGGTCTATAATTGTTGTTTTCATTTGGATGAATTCTTTTAGTTTGCTCTCAAAATTACACTCGTTTTTCTTCCCGGGCTTTGACTTTTTTGGCAAATAATTGTTTTATTTTATCATTTATTATGCTATTTTACTTAGAAATAGAAAATTTAATCCTATGAAAGCTATTTTTGAACAGGTAAAATCAGATCCCTCCAAAGTCTTGCTCGTGCGTCATTTTAGGATACCACAATTTGATGCCCCGTTTCATTTTCATCCGGAATATGAACTTACCTTGATTGTAAAAGGGGAGGGGCAGCGCTTTGTTGGTAAACAAGTAGATGATTTTTCAGATGGAGACTTGGTTTTCTTAGGTTCCCATTTACCTCATTGTTGGATAAATCACCAAAAGGAAAATCAAACGGAGTTATCTGAGGCCATTGTTGTTCAATTTAACCAGCATTTTTTAGGAGAAGATTTTTTAAATCTTAATGAATTTGTGGCTATCAAAATGTTTCTTGACAAATCAAAAGCAGGCTTTGATATTCAAGGAAACGATAAAAAGAAGATTACCGCCAGATTATTCGAAATGATACTTGCCTCACCAACACAACAAATATTGATCTTACTAGATATATTAGATAGGTTAAGTAGAGCCGTGCAACTTAAACCGATAGATCTTTCTTTCGCAGAAAATGACTTTAAGGTATCAGAAACGAACCGGTTTCAAAAGGTGTTTTCCTACCTCATAACACACTATAAAGAAGATATTTCATTAGCAGAAATAGCAGGGATAGCAGACCTTTCGCCAACCTCCTTTTGTCGGTATTTCAAAAGTATTACGCAACAATCCTTCGTTGAAGTTCTCCTCGAATTCAGGATTAAGCAAGCCTGCCATTTACTGCTAAACACTGATATGGCCATTAGAGAAATAGCCTTTCAGTGTGGATTTTATGATATTCCTTACTTCAATCGTATTTTTAAGAAAAAAAAAGGAATAAGTCCGAAACAGTACAAAAAAGACGTTTAAATTCTGGCCTGATAAGTATATAAAGAATAATAACGGCCTTCCAGCTTGATCAAATCATCGTGCGTACCTCTTTCAACAATATTACCCTGTTCCACCACCAATATTTGAGTGGCTTGTCTGATAGTACTCAATCGGTGGGCAATAACAAAGGTGGTTCTGCCTTCCATAAGTCTTTTCAAACTTTCCTGAATGAGTGATTCGCTTTCTGTATCCAGATTTGAAGTTGCCTCATCTAAAATCAAGACCCGTGGATTGGCCAAAATAGCTCTGGCTATGGCAATTCTTTGCCTTTGTCCGCCTGATAATTTCACGCCTCTTTCTCCAATCAACGTATCTAATCCATCTTCAAATCGGTCTGTAAATTCGTGAACGTGAGCAGCATGAACGGCATTATTCAATTCTTCAGCTGAGGCATTAGGTCTTGAGAAAAGAATATTGTCTTTTATACTGCCTTCAAAAAGAAAATCGTCTTGTAATACAACGCCCAATTGGCTTCTAAAACTTTTCAGGCTAATGGTGCTCAAATCAATACCGTCCACCGTAATATTTCCAGCATCGGGATTTAAAAAAGTGGCTGCTAATCCAGCTATTGTTGATTTTCCGGAACCTGACGTTCCTACCAATGCGGTAACCGATCCTGGAGGAGCATGAAAAGTGATATTTTTCACCACTTCCTTTCCTTGATCATACGCAAAACTGACATCGTTGAAATGAATATCGCCGTTTATCCTGTCTAAAGTAACGTTGCGCACTTCCTCATTGGCTTCCAGTGGCAAACGCATGATTTCTTCTGTTCTGTCCAGGCCAGCAATAGCTTCTGTCAATTGACTCCCAATATTGCTCATTTGCACAATAGGGGCAATTAAAAATCCCAGATATAGGGTAAAAGCAAGGAAATCGCCAAAAGTCAGTTTATTGGTCATAATCAGATAACCACCTAATCCCATGATTCCCGCTGATGCCAATCCGAGCAGTAGCGTAGCAGCACTGGTTACAAAACTAGTAGCCGTAAGGCTGGATTTAACATTTTGATATAATTTTTCGACCCCTCTGGCAAAAGTATCGATTTCCTGTTGCTCGGCATTAAATCCTTTGATGACCCTTACACCGCCTAATGTTTCAGTCAATCGACCGGTAACTTCGGCATTAATGACGCCTCTTGCCCTGAAAATAGGTCTGATTTTCCCAAAAGCTTTTAGAGAAATAAGTCCAAATATAATGACGGGTACTAAGACATATAGGGTCAGAAGTGGGCTAATGGCGACGAGTAAAAACAAACAAATGACTGCGGTAATAACACCACCAATCATCTGGGCTAAACCGGTACCTACAATATTTCTTACCCCTTCCACATCGTTCATGATGCGGGAAACGAGTTCTCCTGTTTTAACGTTGTCAAAGTATCTGACAGGGAGTTGTATGATGTGTTTTTGAACCTTTACTCTCAATTGAGAGATTAAATATTGTCCTTCAACGCTGAGTAGTTGAGTCAAAAAATAAGAGGTAACTGACTGTATGATCAATGCAATGACCACTGCGGCCAATAACCAGCCCAAACCTTGTAAATTTTTATTGGGAATGACATCATCAATGAGATATTTGCTCGCTCCGGGTAATATCAGACTAGCTAATCTACTGATAATGATGAGAAGAAGACCAACAGATAATTTATTTAAACGCGGGTGAATAAAGGTTTGATAAACAAATTTCAAACTGACGGTACTTTCTTTTTTGGGTTTCATAAGTAATGCTTTTCCAATGTGGTTTTTTAGAATTTATTTGTAAACATTTACTATATACAATTAGTTGATTTGTAAATGATGCAATTTTAAAATATTAAAATAGCTGATATAAATCATACACTTGTGATAACTTTCCTATATTGTAATAAATATCTTTATTTATGAAGCGGTTTCCTTTTGTTATTGGGCTAATTTTATTTTTAAATATTGTAAACGGACAGATAGATCCGAGTAAAATAACCATCGTTCGCGATAGTTTTGGCATCCCCCATATTTTTGCTAAAACGGATCCTGAAGTTTCTTATGGTTTGGCTTGGGCCTATTGTGAAGATCAGTTTGCTAGTTTACAAATGGTTGCATTGCCAGCAAAAAAAGCCATGGGACGTGCTTTTGGTAAAAATGCGGTGGCAGCAGATTATGCTTTTGATTGGTTTCAATGCAGGGAGGTGACAGAAGAAAAATGGAATTCCCTTTCTCCCGAATTTTTAAAACTTATTGCCGGTTATGTACAGGGGGTAAATGATTACGCAGCGGCGCATCCAGAAGAGGTGCTCGTTAAAAAGGTTTTTCCCATCACAGTTAAAGAATATATTGCTTCATCTGTTCTGGCACTGACCAAATTCAATGGGGGTGACCAGGCGTTACAGCAAATTTTTAATAATCAGGTGAAATGGCTCATTGATTATGACAAAATGGGGTCAAATGGCATTGCGGTGCATCCTGACAGGACAACCGAAGGGGTCGCTTATCTGGCCATAAATGCTCATCAGCCCAATGAAGGGCCTGAAGCATTTTATGAAGCGCATGTTCAAAGTGAAGAAGGTTGGAATGCTTTGGGGGGATTGCTCGCCGGAGGTCCATGCATATTACACGGTGTAAATGAACATTACGGTTGGGCGCATACTGTAAATTTATGCGATAGAATGGACATTTTTCAACTCGAAAGGCATCCTAAAAAGAAGTATTACTATAAATATGACGGTCAATGGGAAAAATTACAGATTAAAAAAGTCAGCTTACGTGTAAAGGGAGTACCTTTTCCTATTTCCAAAAAAGCTTTTTCCAGCAAATATGGTCCAACTTTAATCAATGAACAAGGTGCTTTTTCTGTAAGATTAGGAGCCAATCAGGAAATTAGAGCGCTCGATCAATGGTACCAAATGAATAAGGGAAAGAATTTCACTGATTTTTATAACGCATTAAACGTGCAAGGATTATCTATGTTTAATATCGTATATGCCGATCGGTATGATACCATTTTCTATGTAAATAATGCCCTTATGCCGATTAGGAAGGAGGATCCCAAGCTAAATTGGCTCGAAACACTACCCGGAAATACCTCAACTACCTTGTGGACATCGTTTAGGCCCCTGAAGGATCTTCCCCAATATGTTAATCCGTCCTCCGGCTTTCTGTTCAATACCAATCACTCTTCTTTTTCAGCTACTGCAAGTGCCGATAATTTAAAAGTGTCCCAGTTTTCGTCTGCCGATGGGTGGGAAACCATGGAAAATAATAGAAGTGTTCGTTTCAGACAAAGATTTGAATCTACCCCTAAAATTGATTTTCAAACCTTCAGAGATATTAAATTCGATAGGCAATATCCTGAAAAACTCACTTTTATGTATCAGCTCGATTCCCTTTTTCTTTTGGAAAATACAGGAGATGAGCAAGATAATATTATCTTGAATACCTTGAAAACGTGGGATTTCCAGGGAACCGCCGAAAGTAAAGGTGCCGCAGTTTTTATGCTTGTTTATGAATATTTGGCTAAAGCACTAAGAGGCCAAGAGGCTAGGGCGATTACTAAAGAGGAGGGAATAAAGGCTTTAGCATACGCAAAAAAATACCTGCTGGATAATTTTGGAAAAGTAGATCTCGCCTTAGGTGATATCCAAAAATTAGTAAGAGGGAATCAGGAATTTCCAGTGGGCGGATTACCTGACTTGCTTGCCCCGCAATGGAGTCGCCCATACGAAGGGGGGAAAAGAAAAATTGTTGGGGGAGATGCCTACGTAATGATGGTTAAATTTCCAAAAAATGAACTTCCTGTCATCGAAACGGTAAATACCTACGGCGCTTCTTCTCATCCCGATAATCCTCATTTCGCCGACCAGATTCCTCTCTTTTTAGCGCAGAAAACTAAACCGATGACGCTTGATAAGCAAAAGGTAATGGCGCAGGCAGAATGTATTTATTCGCCTGGTGTGAAAAAATAAATGAGTATGCCTTAATAAGTTATGTTGCTTATAATCTTAACCGATGAAAGATGCATAAAGCACTTTATTCTTACCCGTTAAATACCGATTTTGCAGAAACCGAAAGTATGTTTCTGATTCAGTCAAAAATGGAAACTTGTTCAAAATTAGGTTAGTACAAGGCGAAATAAAGCTAAATACTTATCTGGCTAACTAAGAGAAAATGGGGTTTCCATTTAAAAAAATAGTTCGCTAAGAACCATGCCAACGACACTTTATGCGAAAAGATCCATAACGGCTTTCCCTTTTCCATCGGGTGTGGTATAAAATGGTCTTTTTTCAACGTCATAATTTGTGTCCGGAGAAATGCCCAGGGCATGATAAATAGTTTGGTGCAGCCCATCAATTTTTATTGGATTTTCAATGGTTTTACATGGCCTTTCATCCGCTGTTTTTCCATACGCAAATCCTTTTTTTATACCGCCGCCAAACATTAATACTGAACAACCGTCCGTAAAATGCCTGTGCATACCATAATATTTCAGTTCGTGCAGAATATCTGGTTGATCGACTTGCTCCTTTACTTTCAGGTCTGGACGTCCCTCTACCATCATATCGCGGCTAAATTCACTGGCTAAAATGATTAGCGTTCTGTCCAAGTGCCCTGATTCATCTAAATCTCTGATGAGTTGGGCAATGGGCCTATCTATTTGTTTTTTCATTGCCGTCAGTCTGGTATGACCATTGTCATGAGTATCCCAGCCAAAAAATGGTTCGTATTCCGTGGTAACACTTATAAAACGGGCGCCTTGTTTGGTTAATCTTTTTGCCAGTAAACAACCCAGTCCAAAGCGACCGGTGTTATATGCATCATAAGATTCTTTTGGCTCGTCCAATAAATTAAAAGCGGCTGATTCGGGGGAGTGAAGCAAGCTATATGCCTGTTCCATTGAACGTTGTAAGGATTCTTTCTGATAATCACTTCCATATTCTCCAATGGGTGAGGTAGAAGTCAGTTCCTTATACAGTTTATTTCTGGCTTCAAATCTTTTCAAATTCATGCCAATCGGGGGACGAACGCTATCTAAACCCTGACTTGGATCGGGAATAAAGAATGGGCCATATTCATTTCCCAGAAATCCAGCGGTGTGAAATGCTTTTAATTCTTCAGCCTCTCCTACGGTGAATCGCTGGCCAATATCTATAAATGCTGGAATTACGGGGTTTTTAGGTCCCAATTCTTTTGCTATCCATGCACCTATGTGAGGAGCTGCCACGGTTTGTGGAGGTTCATAACAGGTGTGCCAATTAAATTGATGCCGGGAATGTAAAATATGTCCTAAGTCGGCAGCCACATAAGAGCGAATAACGGTCCCTTTATCCATTACTTTGCCAATTTCCTGTAATCCTTCTGAAAATGAAATACCGTCAAGAACCGTCGGAACACTTGGAAAAGTGGAAAGAACGCGATTTCCTTCCATCCCTTTTTCAAAAGGGGTATATTTCTTAGGGTCAAACGTTTCCGTATGTGCCATTCCTCCCGCCATCCATAGTAATATAACTGTGTCGGCCGTACTGGTGTCTATTGGTTTAGACCCGGCACAACTAGTTAGTAGTGAGGACATTGGTGCACCAGCAGCCAAAGCGGCCAAGGTAGCTTGTGAGGCAGTTTTTAAAAATTCACGCCTATTCCATGCATTTATCATTTCACTAAATTTGAATCTTTTAATAAATTAATTGAAATTCAGGGAGCAGTGTTAAGGCCCATACCAAATCCTGAATCTCTGAGCCATTAGGCTTTTCAGACAATAAGGAATTTGTTGCTCTTCGCTCTCTCGTTGTGGGCGTTCGTCCTAAAAAATTCAGGAAAAGAGAATCTGTTAACTGGTCTTTCCTTAAGTTGGCTGATAACCATTTTTCTGACCCCAACTGTAGTCTGGTATTTAATATCTGACCATTTGTCACCTCAAGCGCCTGAATTAAATTGGATTGGCTATTTCTACTTGCCCCAACATTTTCCCTGTTAGGCCTACCCAGGGCGGTCATGAAAATATCATTCTTTACCATGGAAGCCCTCACAAAGGGAGATTTTATATCATTTATTTGCGGAAAGTGCTTTTTAACGAAATTTGAGTCGGTGTAAACAGGGTAAAATGCCTTACTTATAGCATCGGCAAATTGTTCGGCAGAAAGCCTCCTGCGTACCATTCCCTGAAAAACATAGTCTTTTGATATTAATTTTTCAGGTTCTTCAAAAGCGACAGAGGGTTGCTGATAGGTTTTAGAGGTTAAAATCTGATACATTACCTTTTTAATATCATAATCGTTCCGCACAAAATCAAAGGCCATCCAGTCAAGTAAATCCTGGTCCCAGGGTAGATTATCCATAAAATCAAGGGGTTCAATAAAACCTCTGCCCATAAACTGTGCCCAGATCCGATTAACAAAAGTGCGGGACAAACGTCCATTTTTTTCCTGAACCAACAGTCCTGCCAAATCTTTTAATCGCTCCATTCGGTCAGTGGTTTCTTTTAATGTCCCTAAGGAAGGAAAAAGAAGATTATTTGAGGCAATTTTACCGGTAGGCTGGTCGCATCGGTAAATTTCGAGGGGCTCCTCAGCAAAAATATTAGCAAAACCATAAGCATCCTCGAGTTTCCAGTCACTGATAAAACTGTTATGACAAGAGGCACATTTTAAATTTAAGCCTAAAAATACCTGCGCTACATTCTGTGCCGCCTGCATCTCCACTCGCTGACTGGCATTGATTGTTCCACGCCATTGAATGCCTTTGATGAAACCAGCAGAAGGTTCTGAAGGGCTGATAAGCTGGTGAACAATAGAGTCGTACGATTTATTTTTTGTTAACGATTCATATAACCAAGGGGTTATAGAACTTCGTCCTCCCGTTATATAACCCGTTCCAGAATAATCATTTCTCAACAAATCATTCCAGAAGGTTAACCAGTGTTGCGCATAAACGGTGTCTTTAGACAACAATGTTTTAACCAATCTATCCCTTTTCTTAGGGTTTTTATCCTCGTTGAATGCTTTTATTTCATTTGGGGTGGGAAGTAATCCTAAAACATCCAGGTAAACCCTGCGAATAAATAAAGGATCGGCCACAGGATCTTTCCACTGCACCTTATTTTTTTCAAAATAAACATCGACAAATAAATCGATAGGATTTGAAAGTCCTTTTTTGGGGGTGGGCACTTTGGGCAACATAAGTTCGAAAGGAGCCAATCTGTAAACCGATGTAGTCATACTATCGGACCAGGGTGCCCCTGCTTCAACCCATTTTATAAGCGTTTGAACCTGATCTTTCGTTAGTTTTTCTCCTTTTGAAGGCATGTAGTCTTTGTGACTTTGCGGAAGTGTAATACGACGTATTAATTCACTTTTGTCTATGTCTCCGGGTATAATGACAGGACCATCATCACCTCCGGCAAACGCAGCTGCTTTAGTATGTAGTTGTAGGCCGCCCTTACTTTTAACCTCTCCATGACAAGAATAACAATGGTGGGCAAAAATAGTCCTTGCTTCAACATTTAATTGATTAAGGTCATTGGGGTCTGAAATGGGGGCTTTCTCCTCTTTATTGACATAAAAATAACCTAATACAAGAAGAATACTTGAAATAAGGCTATAACGTAGAAGGTTTGATGACAAAATGGGTGAAGCCAAAACGAATAAATTTAGGGTTTATAATAAACTAAATATAAGAAAATATTTAGTTTAATTCCGTCACAAAAAATCTTTTACCATTCATATTTATTTCATTTCCTGCTTGCCTTTGCTCAAGTAAAAAACTTTCAGAAGATCCATCCTTATGGGTTAGGTCCAACCAGGTACCATTAGATAATTTATTGATTTTCCACGTCCCATTAGAAGAATTTCGAGTGGATCCTGACCCTAATTGAGAAACAGACACACTTTCAAGACTACCTTCAAAAGTTTTATTTGAATACAAATTAATGACGGTTTTGTCGGAAAATCCACTACTATTATAAAGATAAATAAGTTTCTTTCCTGAAATTCTTTTTTCCCAAAGGGCATCTGGCTGATTAGCGTCTTTTTTAACCGACGGAGAGTCTTTAGATGTTGGAGGATTCCCTTTTTCAACTACTAAAGAAGTACCATCCAACGTAAAGTAATATATTCCCAATAACTTTGACAATGAATAGGATAGACTTTGTCCCTGAAACGTTAACATTCCGGATATCATTCCCAATATTTTTGTTCCTGTGAAGGAAATGGTATTCCCCTGAAGATGTAAAACGCAGCTGTAATCATTCTTGGGCGTTTTATCGATTTTCAAAGAGAATTCCTCAGCTTTATTTTCAAAATAACCTATAAATGGGTCATCCTGAGCTTGCATCAGCTGTAAACCTACAATGGTCAGGAAAATAGTGAATATGTATTTTTTCATTTTTTGTCCAGTAAAGGATTCGGGGAGGCTCTTAAATACAAATTCACGTCCAGTAATTGACGGGAGGGTAGGGGATTTTTAAAGCTAATCCGTATTTTAGGAGAGGTTGTTTTGGGTAAAATGAGCCATCTTTGGTAGCCAACGGTGGTCGCTTCACCAAGTAAAACCCATTGTTTGTTCACCCAGGCTTCTACTTTCCAACCGTCAATCGTTTGTCCCTGGCTTATATTTTCCTTAAGGGATATGACGTCAAAGGTTTTTTTACCTTTTAATCCAACGACAAAAGCATTGTTGTCCGGTGTCCCTTTAGATAATTTTTCTAGTTTGTTATCAATAAAAGTGGCATCTAAACGAGCTCTTAATTGCATGAGCGCGATAGAATCGGCAGCATTGACAAGACCCTCTCTATCGATAGGGATATTCAGCAGCAAATTTGTATTCCGGCCCACGGACTCAAAATAAATTTTTTCCAATTGATTTACAGATTTGACTTTTGTGTCTTCTTCCGGATGATAAAACCAACCTGGTCTAATAGACACATCGGTTTCAGCGGGCCACCATAAATCCCCGTTTTTAATGCCTGCCTGAAGGAGTGGAATGGGTGCATCCTCACTTGGATTTCTTTGTTTTGAGTCGAAAGTGCACCAGTTTGTCTCTGAAGCTACCCCTCTTTCGTTACCAACCCACCTTATATCTGCATAACCCGCTCCAAAAACCAGTGCATCGGGTTGCAGGGAACGAATAGTTTCGTTAAATAAGGTCCAATTATATGCCTGGTATTTTTCAGGATTTTCACGATCTCCGTTGGCGCCATCAAACCAAACTTCGAAAATAGGGCCATATTGAGTTAAAATCTCTTTTAACTGGTTATTAAAATAGGTATTATACGCCTGATCATCTTTTCCATAAATAGGATTATTTCTGTCCCAGGGTGAGATATAAAAGCCCAATTTAATACCATATTCTTTGCATGCTTCTGAAAGTTCCTTTAAAACATCTCCTTTTCCATTTTTCCAGCTACTGTTAGCTACATCATGTTCCGTGTATGCAGAAGGCCATAGGCAAAAACCATCGTGGTGTTTAACGGTTAAAATGATAGCTTTCATGCCTGCCTTTTTCGCTATTCTGGCCCATTGTCTGCAATCTAAATTTTGAGGGTTAAATATTTTTGGATTTTCTGCTCCTTCACCCCATTCCAGATTAGTAAATGAGTTAACGCCAAAATGGATGAACATATAATATTGCATCTCATGCCAACGCAACTGTTGAGCACTTGGCTTTGTGAGGTTGGCAGATTGCGAAAATAAAAAATGGGTAGAAAAAAATAGGGAAATAATAATAAAGAGGAAGGTGCGATTCATTTAGTGTGGGTATTGTTTCGACTAATATACCCATCTAAAATGAAAAATAGAAACTTTTCATTTAAAAATACAAGATTTCGTCGAAACAAACTTTGCTATTTTACCAAATGCCTACATTGGTCGATAAGAGATTAATCCACTGCCTGACCTGATCGAGCACTTGTTTAAATAGACGTTTACCCATAATATGTATATAGCGTCTAAGATATCTCAATCTCCCCGGGAGATGTAACGCTAATTTTGTTCTTATCTCTTCAATATATTTGATATATATAATGGCTGCCAATACAAAAAGAATAGCTCCAATGATAACAGGTACAGGGTGCCAGGTGAACTGCCCAAATGTTTTAATGCCAATACCTAACCAAGTACCATAAAGTACGACGTAATGGGTGGCATATATAGTCAAAGTTTCTGAACCTATTTTTAACATCAACGGAGGGAATGTGATGATTTTCTCCAGGAAGATAAATAAGGAAATGATGATTAGCACATGCCCAAATCGCCAGAATAATACATTATCGTAGGCTAATTGTAGGAAATTTTCCCACCCTGTCCACTGATGTAGTAAATATAACCCCCTGGTGGAGAAAAAATGTATAGTTAGACCTGATATCAATAAAATAGCTGGCCAGTACCAGGTTCTATATAAATACGTTTTGTGGAATAAATGCCAACCCAATCCTGCCCCTAACAAAGTAAAGCCAAGCCAGGGTACGGGTAAGAAAATAGACCCGTTATCAGCATCAAAATAATTCCTTAATACAATGGGTAAAAAGTCCCATTCATAGGCGAGCCAGGTAGGATTTATTAAAAATATGAAAATACCACCTCCGAAATAGAGAAGAGGCAATGAAATTTTAGTTATGAGGTGGAGGCAATATAATCCAATAAGAGCTAATAACGCAAATCCTATATTGTGTAAAACGTCTAAAGCTGGGTAACTTTTATAAAACCAACCTATTAAGAAAGCAGGGAAATTTACTTTTAAGAGATAACCCATGAATATCAGAAAAAATCCGCGGCGAATACCCTTTCTAATTCTTTCATTTTCTTTTATTGGTCTTCCATCGCGAAGTAGCAAAAAAGTAAAAACAAGACCAGTAACTGTGAAAAAGATAGGTGCCGTCATACCTCGCATGAAGAACCAGGTGGAATATAATGCGTTTTCTAGATCTCTGAAACGATAAGCAAGCATGGTATCTACAAAATGTCCTTGCAGCATCATCAATATGGCATAAGCCCTGATGGCATCTATAAATTGCAATCTATCCTTTGCTGAACTGGCTTGCATCATTATCTTTCTCTTTTTCTGTTTTCTTTTAAACGCATCATTAAGTTATAAGTAACTTTTTTGGAATTAAAAAGTTAAGAAAAAGGTGAAAAAATAATTAGCTGTCATTGTTGAGTAAAAAAATCAAATCCCCTAAATATTTTCCTGAAAACGCGATCTTGAATTAAATAAAATTCCCCGTTTTCCTCTCCCGCGAAGTAGCGTTCAACAGTGCCGTTGTCATTCCTGAAAACGACGCCTTCATCAGACGATTGTAGCGGATAAATGGGCCAAACTTTCAAGGTTCTTTGGGTTCCCTTTTTTTCTTGTAGTTTAATAGTTACAAATGGTAGGGAATTTTCAATTGAATCTCTGTAAGGATTTCCTGTTTCAAAAGCTTCTGCTCCTAATTTTTCAAAGCCTGATAAATACGCTATGCCCTTCGAGCTTGGTATTTCAACTACTTTTTTAGGGGTAGATGAAGATTCCAATTGATAAGATCCGTTATGCTGGGTAAGGGTAAAAGAAGCAAGCTGTTGTTTAGGGTAAATCATTTGAACACTCTTCAATTCATTTACTTTATACTGAAAAATTGTTTTATCTCGCCATTCATTACCTTTCATCCTAAACCGGAAGCGTAAATTGCCTTCCCAACCAGCTAATTCTCCAATCATAGGCAAATCGCTGTTTTCTCTGATGATATGTGTTCCCCGTTCATCAACTGTGCTACCACCGACGTAGTAACCCATTATCTTTTCATGATTCCGGTCAAATATCTCGACGCGTATTCCATTTTTTGCTAAATCATTTATGATAGCCGGAACGGCAGCTTGTGGAGGAACATATTTTATTTGTATGCGGGCTATGGCATCCAATACATTTTCCATAATATTAGGATTGACAGGAAAACGATCATTGAGCAACCAGGAGGTTCCATTTCTACTTAGTTTCACCTGCTCCCCATCTCTGTGGGTTATAAATACCTCATGAACGCGTCGCTTATCTTCAATATGGAACGTTCTGTCGGGATCAACCAACGGTTTATTTTTTAGCTGAAGGAAGATGAATCCAGCGCCTAAGAGGACAAAAACAGACATTAAAACAAACGTTTCTCGACGCATTGGTTTTTCTTGTTATTGGTAACGGCGTTGACGGATAAAATGAAAGAGTAAACCACCCAGCGTTATAAGAACTAAAGGTAGCAAAAGATTAATGATTTGCCACTTAACCTTTTCCTCCTTAATTTTAGTGGTATTTAATAATCGGAGTTTTATATCCTTACCCCTTGCTGCTATAATACCTTCATCGTCAGACAAATATTCCAACGCATTCAGTAAAAAATCTTTGTTGGAAAAGGTGTATTTTTCGAATTCATTATAACCGGCCGGTATTATTTTCCCGGTCTGTTTATCTATCCTATTCCGAATTAAATCAGCGTCAGAAATAACCATTATTTTGGTCTCAGGCGATTTTCCTACAAAAGGCCTACCTTGATTTTGAAGGGAAGAAAGCATACTGGATGCCAATCTATTTTCAAAAAGAGATGAAAATGACCCCTCCAATAATAAGGCCACCGATTGAGGCCCTTTATTGAATAACTTTTCATCTAAAGGATATCTCATAAAGTCAAAATTCATGCGTAAAGGAAGGAATTGATACCTACTTTCAGCAGAAGTTTGAAGTAAAACCGTCTTTTTTACCGGATATTTGGTTGCCACCGTGTCAATGCCTCCGGCAAATTGCATATTGATGGGACCTATGTTTTTTACGGCCGGATGATTACTATTCGGTATAACCACCAAATGATAAGGATACCTGAAATATTCAAATTGAGGGGCATTTCCAACCTGCCCTGTAGCTAAAGGTATCACGCTACTTTGCATATCAAGCAATAAATTAGGCTGTAATCGCGCACCATATTTGAATAGTAAATCATCTATATTCAGATTCCTTTCATTGGGCAAATATTCTCCCCGGCGCAAGCTATCTAAATGAATAGCTATTTTATCAACGAGAAATAATAATCGGCCACCCTGCATGACATACTGGTCAATTTTAAAATTATCCTTATCTGAAAATGCCGTTTTGGGGGAAGAAATGATTAATGTTTTTACTGTGCTGTCAATGGCGACGACACTATCGAGAACAATACGTCCGGTATTAAAAGTTTCCCTCAGGCTATTTTCAATATCTGCGGTTTCGGCAGGTAAACTTTCTCCATGGCCGTCCAAAAACAGCAAGGTTGGTTTCGTACTTTGCTTTAGCTGTTGAATGGCATGAATAAACTTATATTCCAACAGCGTAACTGCTTTATTTAGAATAACATCAGGGGGAACGCCTGGAATTTGATTTTCCAGAAAATTAACAGGAATACTTCGCCCTTTGTAATAAAAAATAGCATAAGGGTAGGTAAGTTTTTGACTTCTCTCCCCATTTTCCCTGACATTTAGGCTCACAGGGAGTACGCCGAGTTCAGCGAGTTGCTTTTTTCTTGTATTTACCTGCTCTGTATTTCCCGCTAATGGATCTTCATACTGATAAGAAATAAGGGCATTTTCACTCTGAAAGTCAAGTAGCATGTCTTCCACAGATTCTTGTAAACGCTTATAACCTGCGGGAAAGTCACCCTGTAACAATACTTTGACAAAAACAACCTCGTCCAGATTGCGAAGCAACGATGTTGTAGCCGGCGTTAAGGTAAACCGCTGGTCTTCAGTAAGATCAAAGCGGGTGTAAAGAGGAAAATTCCCAATGCGGGAGTGCATTAAGACATTTAACAATATAATAATGCCTATAGCGAGGGAAAGATTGATTAAAGCTTGTTTATAACGCATGATGGAGTTGACTTAAGAACGAATGCGGTATTGCAAAACAAATCGGGTGATTAATAAAAATATAGCAATCACTGACAGAAAATAAATAAGGTCGCGGGTATCAGGCGCTCCTTTGCTAAGGGCATGATAATGGTAGTCCATTCCAAATTGTTGCACTAACGCGTCCCATTTTCCAAAAAAAACAGGTAGCCCTGATAGGAAATAAAAGCCGTAAAAGAATAAAAAACAACCCGTTACCGCTAACACAAAAGCAACTATTTGACTTTCAGTAAGCGAAGAGGCTAACATGCCAATGGAGGCAAACGCACTGCCGAGGAGCAAAAGGCCTAAATAAGAACCCATAATAGCCCCGGTGTCCAGATTACCAACGGGTGAACCCAGAAAATACAGCGTTATATAATAAAATAGGGTAGGCACCAATGCGAGGAAAAGGAGCGATACCGCAGCTAGAAACTTCCCGATAACTAAGCCCATTTCATCTATCGGTTTAGTTAGTAAAAGGGCAAGCGTTCCCAGTTGTCTTTCTTCGGCCAATAATCTCATGGTTATGGCTGGTACCAAAAATAAAAATAAGGAGGGGGCCATCTCGAAAAATGGCTCTAAAGAGGCAAAATTTGATTCCAGTAAACTGGTTTCCGGGAATACAAATAAAAATAATCCCATAACGGTTAAAAACACGCCTAAAACCAAATAGCCTGTCAGATTATTGAAAAATGTTGTTAATTCCTTCTTATAAATTACCCACATGAATTTGCATATTATTTTTGAATGATAAAAGGGTAACGTCCATTGAAAACAATAAGTGCACGAGTCAATTTTTCTTCATATTCTTCCTCCGAAGCGAAGCGGAGCGCACGTAAAATCTCTTTATCTTTTTCCATCCATTGCTCCAGAATATCCTTGTCGTAAGGTATAATGAGGTCGTCATTCAAATGGAAAATCCGCTTTTCCATGGTTGTGATATTTCTTTTTACCACGCCTTTTCTAAAAACCGTCCCAGTTAACGGATTATATGCTTTCATGGGAAACAATTCCTGATGCTCTTTTTCATAAGAAAAAATATTTATCATTCCCCTTACCGTGAGTTCCGCAAACAAGGTTAGAGGCCTACCAGAACTGTCTGGAGCAATTCTAATGTATGGAATGCCTTTTAGGGTAAATCCCCAGACAGAGTCTTGAATGCCTGACCCAGGATTACCTTTTTTATATATATTTTCAACCTGGTAACATTTAAGCTTCGTGTTATACGTCCAGATAACCTCATACTCTTTCCATAAACGGGATGGGGCATCTTTTTTAAATTCATTAATATTCAGGTATAGACCGTCCACTAACTTTAACTCCTGATTTAGCGCGTGTTGGCCAAAAGAAAAAGTATAAGCAAAACAAAGAGTCAGAAAAAGGATTATTTTTTTCATTGAATGTCAGATCCTGTTAGTTTTTGAAATATTTCCTCTACACTGCGTCGGTCTTGTTGCATACCAATGATAATATTGTCGTCTTTAACAGCTTGCTTAAATATTAAGGGTCTTACATCAATGCCTGGCGCGGTAATCACCTGAATAACATCAGGATGTATTTGACGAATACGCTGAACGTCCTTTATTTTTTTAAAATGCTCTAAGGTAAAGGGACCCTGGAACGTTATCGTAGTAACCCATTCGCCTTGGAAAGTGGACTGTAAATTTTGCAAGGTATCATTTGCCTGCATTTTACCGTCCTTTATAATGAGAACACGGTCGCATAAGGCAGTAACCTCCTGCATGATGTGGGTAGAAAAAATCAATGTTTTTTCCTTGCCCAATGCTTTTATCAGAGATCGGATCTCCACTAATTGATTGGGGTCCAGGCCTGTCGTGGGTTCATCCAGTATCAATACCTGAGGATCGTGAATAATGGCTTGAGCCAGTCCAACCCTTTGTTTATAACCTTTGGACAAGGCGCCTATTTTTTTATGTTTTTCAGGAGTAAGTCCAATAAGATCAATGACCTCGGACACTCTGGCGGAGGGATTTTTTATTGGATAAAAGCCAGCAACAAAGTGAAGATATTCCTTAATATACAAATCGCCATACAAGGGATTATTTTCTGGCAGGTACCCAATCAATCTTCTTATTTCTTTAGGATTCGCCTGCACATCAAAACCACCAATTTCTACTGAGCCTTCGGTTGGCGGTAAGTAGCCCGTCAGTATTTTCATGGTAGTACTTTTTCCAGCACCATTTGGACCCAAAAAGCCAAGAATCTGACCTTTTTCAACTTGAAAACTGAGCTTGTCGATGGCTTTTTGTTCCCCATATATTTTGGTGAGACCTTCCACCCTAACTGACATAGATTTTTTTTTAATTTTGAGAATGTAAATTTAACAAAATTTGAAATGGATTTATTGTAGGTTTTAACATACCTTGAACTAAATTTTCAAAATAATCTTCAAAGTTCCTTTTATGAACCATAGTATTAAGAATATCCGCATTTTTAAAATGGATATTCCTTTAAAATATCCATTCGTTATTTCCCTTGAAACGATAACGGTGGCTAAAAATGTGCTTATTGTCATGGAAACACACTCTGGCTTTTTGGGCTATGGTGAAATTAGTCCTTATGAGAAAATACATAATGAAACGCAGGCGTCCTGTTTACATTATGCTCAACAAATAGCGCCGGCACTTCTTGGCATTAATCCGTGGGATGTTTTAACCTGGCAAAAGGCTTTAAGTAATACGGTAGTCGGGCAAAATGGTATTAAAAGTGCCTTTGATATGGCGTTTTATGATTTGTCAGCACAAATAGCAGGATTGCCTCTCTATGCCTATCTGGGCGGTAACAATACAAAAAAGATGTTTACTGACATGACTGTGGGCATTGATAGTCCAGAGAATATGGCTTTGGAGGCAAGAAAATATGTTGATGATGCTTTTCCAGCCATAAAAATAAAACTGGGAACGCAGCTTAAAGATGATGTACAAAGGGTTAAATTGGTCAGAGAAGCTGTAGGTGAGGCTATTCCTCTTCGCATAGATGCAAATCAAGGTTGGGATACTTCTACCGCTTTGAAAGTATTGTCTGACATTATTCCTTATAATGTTGAATATTGTGAACAACCAGTCCAGGCAAGAGATTTTGAAGCTATGGCTTTTCTGCATAAACACAGTCCAATACCCATAATGGCAGATGAAAGTTTGTTTGATCCTTTTGACGCGCTGACGCTTATTCGTGAAAATGCTTGCAGCGGCTTTAACATAAAAATATCAAAGGCAGGGGGCATACGTTCAGCACAACTGTCCGCCCTTTTTGCCCAAACAGCAGGAATGAAATGTCAGGTAGGTTGTTTTTCGGAGAGTAGATTGGGCATCACCGCGTTGGCGCATTTTGCCCTGGCTCATGAAGCAGTGGTCAACTTCGATATGGATAGTCCGTTTATGTTAAGTGAAGACCCAATAAACGGTGGTATTTATTATACGGCAGAAAAACAGGTCGTCGTAGGGGAGGAGATAGGTATCGGTTGTACACCCGATATAACCGCAGCTTGCTTTCAGGAAATATGATATTCCTATGGATGGCAAGCTGCGGGAATAAAAAAGATTAGAGTACTACATTGCGCACAACAGATTTGCTGAGTACTTTAGCTGTTTTGCAAACAATTAATATTTTCTCATGATTCAGCTCATAGCTGGCCTTTCCTTCGCTAAGGAAAGTCATGTTAATTGCTTCTACTTGCCGTAGTAAATTCAAGTGTTTAGATAGCTTTTCTTCTTGCCATCCCGTTTGAATTAATAAATCAATACTTTCAATGGATTCGTGAGATTCCATTATTTTAATAAGTTTTCTGCTCTCAGGGAGGTATAATACCTCAAGCAGTTTCGTCGCATTTGACAACGAACGTTTGTTTAGTGTGTTTTCCATAGTGTTCTCCAAGTGTCATAATAGAGGTAATCAAACAAGAAATAGAACAAAATACTGATTATCAAACCTTTAAGATTTAACAATATATTTCATTTATCTTCCCGTGACAAAGTAAAACATTAGATGCGAAAAATCATAAGATTTAAGGAAATATATTCAAAGTATTTTTAATGTATTGTTTCCTTTATAAATTTAGTTTTAATTTTACACTGCTGGTAAATAATATTATATGTATGTTGAATTATTGATATATAATAAAAATGTATTTTGAATATTCGTAAAATCAGGTATTTAAAAAAAAATGCTATCCTGATTTTCTGATGCTAAATACTTACCTAATGAAATGCATCGATATAATGTTTTTAACGTATGTTAATCGATATTATTATTTATAACAATAAAAATACCAGCACAAGGTTGGTTTTGCAGACTTGTGCTGGTGTTTTTTTAAGCATAGAATTTAATATCCTTTATTTATTCCTTTTTCTATGGCAGGAACGCCTTTTGCCATCCATTGAGGCAGTGGTTTATCGAGTAGATAATGATCAAAAAACTGTTGCATCCTTATTTGAAAATCTTTACGATTTTCCAGTTTTACCGGCCAGTGAGGTTCACCGTTATAGTTCAACATCCAGGCAGGCTTACCGAGGCGACGCATGCCCATATAAAATTCAATGCCTTGATACCATGGAACGGCACCATCTGCGTCATTGTGAAGTATAAGAACAGGCGTATTTATTCTATCTAAGAAGAACAGCGGTGAATTTTCAAAAAATTGCATCGGTTTTTCCCATAATGTTCCGCCAATTCTCGATTGAGTATGCTCGTATTGGAACATTCTACTCATTCCCGATTCCCAACGGATTCCCCCGTAAGCAGAAAACATATTAACCACCGGTGCACCCGATTCGGCACATTTAAAAAGATTCGTACGGGTTAAAATATAGGCTATTTGGTAACCTCCCCAGCTGTGTCCCTGTATGCCGATATTATTTTTATCGACAAATCCTTTATCTATCAATGAAGTGGTTCCGGATACTACAGCTTGTAGCGCACTCTCCCCGGGATAGCCTATCTTATAAGGTATATCAGGATTGAAAACGAGGTAACCTCTGCTTGTGTAAAATGTGTAATTAATCTGGCTTCTGCCAGCAACAGGCAATTTGTGTTCGTATAATGCATCGGAGCTGCGCTCATAAAAATTAACAATCATCGGATACTTTTTAGTAGGATCGAAGTTGTCGGGTTTTGCTAACAATCCGTTTAAAACAGTTCCATCGAGGGAAGTCCATTGAACCAACTCCATGCTTCCCCACTTATAGTCAGCTTGTTGAGGATTGGCATTAGAAATAACCTTTGTAGTTTTAAAGTCTGGGCTAAGTATCAGATTTGGAAAAGTATTGAAATCTTCTTTTGTGAAAAGCCATTTTTCCGCTTTAGCAGCTTTTTTAACTTGCTGCGTATATTTAAATGGCCCTTCCTGAACTATATTTTTACTTCCTGTGTGCAAATTGAACCATAAATAGCCTTCTTCATGACTTCCGTCTTTATGAAAATGAAAAAGAAAGGGTTTAATTTCGTCTATGGCAATTTCGTCAGCATCTACACGGATTAATCTGTGCGTGGTACCTGATTTCCTGCCCGAGGTTAGATTATTTGGTGAAATACCTCCTTTCGGATCTACCTTCCAGCAATCGTAACGATCGTAAAGAAGGACATAATCGTCATTAGTTGTCCATCCGGCTATACCGTAAGGAGAAGGAAAATCGGGAGAATCATTGAGTTCATCAAAGTATAAATTTTTATTTTTTCCTGACAGGTCATATTTTTTTCCTGTAGCGGTTTCGTAGGCACGCCAGGTAGAATCGGGACTATCGAACCAGTAAATATATTTACCGGCGGGAGAAAGTTGAGGCGTTGTGCGGACCTCTTTTTCAATGAGGGTAGCTTTTCCAGTGAGGGTCGAAATGGCATACAAATCTTTTCCGATAGGCCCTCCTTCCCAGGTAAATTTCTTCAAATACGGGTCTTCTGTATAGCCAATCACCACATCGGAATTGGCGGTAATATTGGTTTTTACTTCCGGGATGTCAGAAGTAGCAAGTATATTTTTTTTGCCAAGGGATGGAATAAATACCGCGGTAAGCGCATTTTTTCTTTCCTGATCCAAACGCACTTTCTGCATCGGATAAATGTAAGGGTCTTCCGTTCCCCAAACTTCTACTTGAACAATCTCCTCTTCCAGTAAATTCGTATCTTTTTGAGGAAGTGGCGGCGCCATGCCAAAGAATAATTTGGATCCATCACGGGAGAATCTTAATTTTTCATGGACACTTACCGCATAATTCTGTGGTAAAAAGCCATCATTTGGCTTGCAAATAGCTTTGGCCGAATCACTCATTTGTAAGGAAGCAAAATACAAAGACATAGGTCTTGGATCTATCTTAACATTTCCCGTATCTAAAACAAAGGCAATTTGTTTTGCTTTGCGATCAATAGCTAAATTATCAAATTCTCCTTTTCCTCTATACACAGGCCTTAATTTCCTGGTGAGTCCGTCGAAGAAATAAATGCCGGGAAGGTTATTTTCATCATCCCCCGTTGCATGTAAAACCAAACCAGGCACTTCTTCAGCTACCTGAAAAGCTTTGGTAAATGGCATGGTAAAAGAAAAAGTATCAGTGGTAGATTGAATGACAAATTGCGTACCTGTTTGAATACTTTCCTTCTTTTTCTTCCCCTCTGATTTTTCAATTTCCTTATGATAGACAATCCATCCACTCCATTTTTCTGGCACAGCAAATCTTTTGACTTTAGGTATTTTTGTTACGTTTCCAGTGGCTGTTTGAAAAAGGAAGAGCGTATCTTTAGGCAAATCCTCGGACTTAACTTTCTTACGTCGCAAAGAATCAAGGGTTAACTTTGGTACTTTGACTAAGAAAGCAGCATGAGAATTGTTCGCCGTAAAAGAAGCGCGGGAACCTCTGGGGAAAACGAAATTTTCACCACTCTCCGTTTTGTGAATGATCAAGGTTTCATCTCCTTCTCCTGGCGTTAAATTATAGGAAACCCATTTTCCGTCGGCAGAAATAACTGTATTACCCAATGTTTTCCAATGAGCAAAATCGCTGTGTTCTAATTGTTTTTTCTGTCCTGAAACAGGATGTAACAAACCTACATACAGTAGGAAAAAAAGAAATGGTCGCATCATTTTGGTAGAATTTTCATCTAAAATACAATAAATTAATGTTCTGCTATAATATTTGTCCTTTTCAGGCTTTTCCAAATAGCTTCACTGCAGCATCCCGCCGGAAATCGAATATTTCTTCTATCTTTTTCTCCACAAAAAGACTATTTGCCAGAGTGCCCAATAAACCTAGTCCAACCCGATAATGGAGCGTATCAGTCATTAAAACACCCTTTTCATGGGCTATAAATGTATGTTGATGGTGCCAAAGGGCGTAGGGACCTATTAATTGTATGTCAATAAAAGTGTGAGGTTTCTCAACATGAATTATTTCTGTTACCCAATACAAAGGAATGCCTAAAATGGGGCGAACCTCGTGTTCAATCAACATCCCCGGAAATATTTTTTGTCCATTCAATGACGAAATCATTCTGAAACCCGCATTTTCAGGCGTCATTTTATTTAAATTATCCGGAACAGAGAAGAAATCCCAAAGTTCCTCTAATTTTACGGGCAGAATTAATTCCCATTGCTTTTTCTTTATTTTCATCTTGTTTTGATTTTTTTAACAAGCAAATAATTATTTAGTTGGAAGAATTACCCGATAATTGAACCCTTATTCATTTATATTTACACCCTAAATAAATAAAAAATGTCTGTAGTTGATGATTTTAACGATTATAGGTCGTTAATGAACGATAAAATATTATCGGTTGATAATAAGGTTATTAAACGTTTTTGGAGCCTCGATAATCAAGCGTATCAGGCGGGTGCTTTAGACGTCAAAACAAAGGAATTACTGGGATTAATTTCCTCGATGGTTCTTCGTTGTGACGATTGTATTAAGTATCACTTGGGTACTTGTTATGAACTGGGCGTAACTAAAGAGGAACTCTTCGAAGTTTTTTCCATCGCCAATCTGGTAGGTGGATCCATCTGCATTCCCCATACAAGAAGAGCCGTAGAATATTGGGAAGCCCTTGAAAATAATCAGCTGCAAAAAGAAGTATAAAAAGTAAATGTCAAATCAAAATTATTTAAATTCATTAAATACGGTGCAGAAAGATGCGGTTACGACCCTCAATGGACCCGTTTTAGTGATTGCAGGACCTGGTTCCGGGAAAACGAGGGTGTTAACTTATCGAATTGCTCATATCCTTCAATCAGGTATTTCAGCAGACCATATTTTAAGCCTTACCTTTACCAACAAGGCAGCAAAGGAAATGCAGGAAAGGATTCATTCGGTCGTAGGTGCCAGCGCCAATGGTATCTGGGCGGGAACTTTCCATTCCCTTTTTTCAAGAATTCTGAGGATGGAGGCTCACCATATCGGTTATCCTACCAGTTTTACAATCTATGACACGGAGGATTCGAAAAATGTGCTTTCTGCCCTGATCAAAGAATTAAATCTCGATAAGGAAACTTATCAGGTAAATAATTTGAGAAATCGTATCTCCGCCGCTAAAAGTGCCTTGGTTACTCCAACAATGTATGAAACCAATGCTGAGTTTTTAAAGCAAGATAAGGCTGCCGGCAGACCCATGATTGCCATGCTGTACAGAAAATATACGGAGCGTTGCAAAAGAGCAGGTGCCATGGATTTTGATGATCTTCTTTATCGTCTTTATGAATTGCTGCAACGTAACCCGGACAATATCTTAGATAAGTATAGAAAAAAATTCAAATACGTAATGGTAGATGAGTTTCAGGATACTAACCACCTGCAATATGCTATTATCAGGAAATTAGTCCATTTTGATGGTAGTACCAGAAATATTTGTGTAGTGGGCGATGATGCTCAAAGTATTTACTCTTTCCGTGGGGCAACCATTCAGAATATCCTTGATTTTGAAAACGATTTTAAGCCTTTCGGTATCCAGGTTTTTAAGTTAGAACAAAATTACCGGAGTAGTGAGGAAATTGTGCAGGCGGCAAACGTGCTTATTCAGCATAATACGAAACAAATACAGAAGAAAATTTGGTCGCATAAGGGCGCGGGACATAAAATTAAAGTGATTAGGTCCGTAAGCGATAGTGAAGAGGGGAAACAAGTTATCAATACGCTAACGGAACTGAGAAACAGATACCATCTTTCTTTCAGTGATATCGCTATTTTGTATAGAACCAATGCCCAGTCTAGGGTTTTTGAAGAGTATTGCAGACGGGAAAATATACCATATAAAGTCTATGGTGGACTCTCTTTTTATCAGCGCAAGGAGGTCAAAGATTTAATCGCCTATCTGAGGGTGATTATCAATCCCTCCGATGATGAAGCCCTAAAAAGAATTATTAATTATCCGAGAAGGGGTATTGGAGATACGAGCATTCAAAAAATGCTTCAAATGTCCGCTGAAAAGGAAGTTCCCCTTTGGGAAGTGGTTAAAGTGGAAGGGATGAGTAATCAGAAGGCACCAAAATTGTTGAAACAATTTGTGGAAATGATCCTCTCTTTCAATGAAAGAAAGGATACGGAAAATGCCTTTGATTTAGCTACCCTGGCCGCTAAACAATCTGGTTTGATTGACTTGCTGAAGGCTGATGGTACGCCCGAAGGTGTGTCAAAAGTGGAAAACGTAAATGCGCTGTTAGATGCTGTGAAGAATTTTGTCGATGAAGATGAATCGGATCAGTTAGATGGGCAGATGGACAAATCATTGGTCTCTTTCTTGCAATCTATTGCTCTTTATACAGATATGGACGATAAGGAAGCAGGTGATGAAACCGTCACATTGATGTCGGTGCATTCTGCTAAAGGCCTGGAATTTAAAGCCGTTTTTGTAACAGGTTTGGAAGAAAATCTATTCCCCTCTCACATGTCCATGGATACCACAGAGGGTTTAGATGAAGAAAGGCGCCTTTTTTATGTGGCCATTACCCGGGCAGAAACTTTCCTGACGCTCTCTTATTCTCTAAGCAGATATAAGTTCGGTCAAATGAAGTATAGTGAAATGTCCAGATTTTTAGAGGAATTACCTGGGGAATATTTAGAATCTACTTCCCCCATGAGATCAAATAACAGGTCTGTTCAAACTACTTCGACGGTAACAGGATTTGCTCCGAATACGCGAAAGCCATTGATTAAAATGCCCGATAAGTTTAATGCAGAAGATTTTAAAGCGAGTCCTCCCGATACACTATCGCCTGGTATGACGGTAGTGCATCAAAAATTTGGCGTGGGAAAAATCACAAAAATCGACGGTGGAAGAGATAATAGGGTAGCCACCATTCTTTTCAAGGACATTGATGAACCTGAGAGAAGATTAATGTTGAAATTTGCTAAACTTCAGATAATTCCTTAGTGATATTGGCCTTTATTTCTTTAACAATTCCTTCATCGCCCGATATAAAATAGGCGCTGTTTCAGGTCCCAAAGAGTTAATTTCTCCATAAGGTGCATCTTTAAAGGTATATGTGAAGGGTGGTTTCTCGTCCCATTGACTCTTTGGAACAAGGTACCCAATCATGTCATTTGAGAGTCCCATTGTGAAGGAATATTTTGACGAAATATAACTTCTCAATGGGGGCGTTTCAAAGGGTGCCATATTATAATCTTGTCCTTTGGGCTGTTCAACCCCACCGTTTAATATTTCAGGATATAATTCGCCGGGATAGTGTAAAAAATGTACGTCTCCGAGCTGCCAGGCAGCTATTTCAGTCCTGATATTAATCCAGCTACTTGTTCCACGCTGTACAACGCCCATAAAAGCGGCCAACCGATACAATGGATTTTTCAGCGGAAGTTCTAAGGTTTTCGAATTAATTTTCAGTTTAGCTTTACTAAAGGTCACATTATCAGTCCCTTTTTCAAGACATTGTATGCCCAGCGCAGCCAATTGATACCCTTGCGCTGCAGCTTTATCAAAGCTTGCTTCCAGATAAACGGTATCTTCTTTAAATCCAGGAATAGGGAAATCAGGGCGGGTGGTCATTAATCCGCCAATGGCTCCGATAGAAAAAATAGCCGTTCCCCCTAATCCCTTTATCAGCGTAGAATCCCCTTTTTTTAGCCCTTTTTCAAGGGCTTCCCTTACATAATATGGAAAATCAGACGTTAAATACAAGTTTTTGTTCCAAAGTGTTTCCGGGTGGTTAGACCAGTTGAAAAATACGCCAAGCGTTGTATCCATTTCTGCATCAATGGCTTGTAATATGTTTATTCGGGGATCCATCACTATAGGTTCCCTGGAATCTTCGACCAGATTAGCTGCACCTGTTAGATCGTGACCTACCCGAAAAATGGCGGGTCTCAAATGAAGATGAGCTTGGGTAATGGATTGTAATATACCCTCCTGTACTTGTTTTTTATAGGTATTATCGACACCACTGGAAAACGGAGATTTACCCCAAAGTCCAACCAAATCAGGGGTTTCGTGGCTATGCGTACTCATAATGACCACATAATCAATATTTAACTTCGTTGGCACCATTTTTTTAACCGTGAGAATATCATCGGCGCCAAATCCGATGGCATCAATAACGGTTAATGCTATTTTATGCTTACCATTGGCAATAATCATCGTTCGGGCCCAAAGAGGATCATGCACGCCCATGGCAGGTCTATTGTTCTGAAAACCAGCCATCCACACTGGATCAAATTTTCCATTTCCATTTCCGTCGGTAAAAGTATCGCCATCTTTGGGGTCATATTGTGCATCCTCATTTTTGTCAATCCATGTGTCCGGCACTTGTGGCGTAATGTCAACGGAGGCGAATCCAGCTTGTAAATTTTTTTCCTCCGTCTCAATGTTTACATTCATATCAGCATCAGGGTGCCTGTCTCTGATCGCCCAGCCAAATCTTACAAGAATGAGCAATAGAATGAAAACCAGGAAGGCAGAAATACGATAGAACCATTTTAAGAACATGAGGATATAGATTAGGAGATGAAAGAAAAATTAGTTTTTAATTTCTTCATTTAGCAGGGCGAAACAAATGTTTATGCCTTCAATGAAATTACTTATTTTAAGATTTTCGTCAGCCGCATGAATGTTATTATCCGGATTGGGAATATTAACCGCGAGGGCCGGAATATTTAAGGTAGTAATAAAGGGGGAAATAGGTTGTGAACCTCCCGTAGATCTAACTTTAACATATTGATTTCCAAATGTTTTTTGCATAGATTGTTCTACCCATTTTCCTAAAAAAGAATTCATGTCTGTCCGATAAGCTTTCGAACCAATGCGGAAAGACAAGAAGGCCAGTTTAGGGTAGTTTTTTCTTTCTTCCGCACTAGGCTCATCCTTCACCAAATGAAAACCTGCCTGTAAAACATAGTTTTTGAAAAGCTCAATCATTTTTTCAGCGGGCGTTTCAGGAACTAATCGAATATCAAATTCAGCTATGGCATCTTCAGGAATAATCGTTGTAGCCAAGCGACCAATTTTTGCTGCGGAAATACCTTTGATATTTAAGGAAGGATATTGCAAAGATTCTTGAAAAGATTCGCCTATTTTTTCAGGTTTTGCAATGCCAATACGCGTAATAAGTTCTTCAGTATTATCAGGCACGGATGAAAGAATTGCCTTTGTTTGACTATCTAGCTGAACCGCATCATAAAAACCAGGGATCAAAACGCGCCCTTCCTCGTCTTTCATGCCACCAATGAGTCTGGAGAGGGCAAATACCGGATTGGGTACAAAATTTCCATATTGACCACTATGCATAGGATTTGTTGGGCCGAATACCCTTAGTGTAACCGATAAAATACCCCTTGCACCATAAGTTAATGTAGGCAGATTGGAAACATGTCTTGTGCCATCCAAAATAATCATTCCATCGGCAGCAAAGGCTTCTTTATTGTCAGTAACTGCCTGAGGAAGCGTAGGGGAACCCAGCTCTTCCTGAAAATCCATGATGACTTTCAGGTTATATTGGCTCGTTTTTCCCGCCGCCTTCATCATTCTAAGGGCGGTGATAAAGGCCACAACATTTCCTTTGGAATCAGAGGTAGAACGACCAAAAATTCTCGCATCTGGTGGAAAGGGTGGGACAAAATGAGCCCAGGGGATAGTCTTCCATTGCTCTCCATCGGGTATTTTCAGCACGGGAACAAAAGGATCTTCCTGGGTCCATTCAGTGGGATCAAAAGGTTGCCCATCGATTTGTAAATAGAAAAGAATCGTTTTCGCTTCTTTATCAGGCGATTTTTTTTCAGCCAGTAAAACGGGTACCTCTTTGGTTGTCAATACTTCAATCTTAAAATCGAGTTCGGTAAATACTTTTTGACACCAGGCTAAATTTTCTTTTATATGTTCTTTATTAGAACCTAAATTGGGTAAAGTAAGAAATTCCCTCAAGGTTTTAATACCTGATACATAAGCATCGGTATGACTTTTAGCCATGGCATCAGGTATATTATTTTGAGCGTCAACGATCATAGGCAGAAAAATAAGTAAAAAAATTAGGAAACATTTATGGTGAAATAAGTACATAAAAGTAAAGCTATTAAATTTAGATAAATCTAATCCCATGTCAATTTTATTTTATTTCCCGTTTGGACGGCCTTAAAAATGGCTTCTATGATAATCATATCCTTAAGCCCTTCTTTACCATCTACGGGTAGGAAAGGGATTTTATTTCGCAAAATAATTTCCGCCATCTCCTCCATTTGCATCAATTGGTGGGTAACATGGGGTTGAGTAAGTTCTCCTTTGTTTGTTTTACCTTTTATCGGACCATAACCTGTTGCGGGTTGAAGTTCAGCAAAACCATTGTGTCCGGTGAGTAAAAATCGGTCCAGAAAGCTGGTATTATAGGTTGACAAGCAAGATGCTACGGCGCCATTCGGGAAACCCATTTGAAATTGTATGGTTTCATCTACCCCCTCCTTAAATTTCACAGGATCCGTTTTAGTTTCCTGAGCAGTTATCCAAATTGGATCTTCACCAATCATGTAACGTGCCCCATTGATGGCATAAATACCAATATCCATCATAGCACCGCCGCCCGCCAAATCTTTATTTAGACGCCATTGGTTTGGATCGCCGATTTTAAATCCACAAAGACCTTGAAAAAACACTAGTTTACCGAAATCCCCTGCCATTCTCATTTTTACAATTTCCTGTGTTTTAGCTTCGAAATGCATACGGTAACCAACCAAAAGTTTTACCCCCGCTTTTTCGCAGGCGCTGATCATTTCTTTTGCTTCTTTCACGTTTATGGCCATAGGTTTTTCGCAAATAACGTGTTTACCTGCTGCGGCCACTCGCAGCGTTTGATCCTTATGCAGTGCATTGGGCGTGCAAATATAGACTGCATCTATATTAGGATTATTTTTAATATCATCAAAATTTCCATAATGATAACAGCTACTATCGGGCACCTGATATTTATTTTTCCAGGTTTCCAATTTGGCGGGCGTTCCACTGATTAGCCCTGTAATTTTAACCCTTTCACTGTCTTTAATAGCTTCAGCCACTCTGTTGGCGTAACTACCTAGTCCGAGAAAAGCTACGCGTAATGGTGGACCATCGGGCGCAGAACGAGGCGTGTTTGACTCAGTATTTTCAATTAATTTGGGCCAAAGGCTCATCATACCCAGCGATAAAGGAATAATTTGAAGGAAATGGCGTCGATTTTGCATTTTTAACAATGATTTTAAGTGTTTTAGTTAAAGATAAATATTTAATCTTATAAAGATTTCCCATGGAGATAATTTTTTAACTATACCTAATATTAGGTATTTTTTTACTTGATGACTTTTGACATCTTAATTTTTAAGCATTGCATTTATTTTTGGGTTAGATTTGTGTTAATTAGATTAAATCAAAATAAGCAATCAAGTGGTAAAGCTTCATACAAGTGAGAAAATCCTTTCCTGTGCACGCGTTGGCGTTAAAGGAGTAGTTTCCTATTTCAAAGATGAACAGGTAGCTTGTCGGTTAATATCGATGGGACTGGTACCTGGTTGTACCATTGAAATTTTACGTAAGGCGCCATTTGGTGGCGGTTGGTATGTAAAATCCGATGGTTTACATATTGCCATGCGAAGTGAGGAGGCTTGTTGTATTGTGTTGATGTAAATTTATTAGATCATTATTGTGGAATCAGAACGGAAGCCAACGCGTGTTGCACTTATAGGTAATCCTAATTGTGGAAAATCATCGCTATTTAATTTTATTACAGGGTTACAACAAAAGGTAGGAAATTTTCCCGGAGTTACCGTTGATATAAAATCTGCAGATACTAAATTATCGGACGGAACGCGGGTTTCCTGGGTCGATTTTCCCGGTCTTTACAATTTATATCCCACCTCGAGAGATGAAAAACTGGTGGTTCAAAGTCTTTTGGACACAAAAGATGTATATCACCCCGATGTAATTTGTTATGTGGCAGATATTACGAAACTGGATAAGCATTTACTACTTTTAGACCAGTTAAGAGACATGGATGTCCCTTTGATTTTGGTGCTGAATATGATTGATTTAGCCCAAAAGGAAAAGGTGGATATTGATGTGGAACGCCTGTCTAAAAAACTAGATGTTCCAGTGGTTTCTGTGAGTGGCAGAAGTGGAGAGGGTATTTCTGACCTGCTGAATAGGGTAAAGGAACGGATAGAATTAAAAAATGTCAGGAATAGCTCAAAGAATTCAGCGTATAAGTTTTCAGAAACAGAAGAAAATATGACACAACAGCTAAATGCTGTTTTTCCTGCATATTCACCATACAAGCGTTTATTAATTGCCCATCATGCTCAATGGCTTCCCTTCATTTCAGCCAGTGAACGAATTCAATTACTGAGTATTCTTGGGGAAAATGAGTTTAAAAGTTTGCCTTTTCAAGTAAGGGAAGTGACTCAACGGTATAACTTTTTTACACCGCTGTTGTCCTCCGTGTTAAAGAAAGGAGAAAGCGACGGATTTACCTTTTCGGAAAAGCTGGATGGATTATTAACCAACAGAATTTTCGGATTATTTGTGTTTCTAGGTGTTTTAACCTTCCTTTTTCAATCGCTTTATATATGGGCCGAATGGCCAATGACCCTCATAGAAGAGGGATTTTCGACCTTGGGTGTTTATCTGACCACCCATTTACCAGCCGGTTGGTTTACCCAATTTTTGACGGAAGGATTACTCGCCGGATTAGGAGGCGTTCTTGTTTTTATACCCCAGATTGCCTTACTATTTTTTCTGATTTCTATCTTAGAAGAGATTGGTTATATGTCTCGTGCTGCCTTTCTTTTCGATAGAATAATGCAGTTATTTGGTATGAACGGTCGGAGTATGGTCGCTCTTATTTCGGGTGGTGCCTGCGCTATTCCTGCTATAATGAGTACCAGAACCATCTCGTCCTGGAAAGAAAGATTGATTACCATTTTGGTGACCCCTTTTATCAGTTGTTCCGCGCGAATTCCCGTTTATACGGTGCTTATTGGATTAGTAATACCTTCTAAAACAGTGGGTTATATTTTTAATTTACAAGGATTAGCTTTCCTGGGTTTATATTTATTAGGGATTTTTGCCGCGCTGTTGTCAAGTTTGATATTAAAATGGTGGATTAAAAGCGACGAGCCTTCTTTCCTTTTATTAGAATTGCCAGATTATAAGCTGCCTGTATGGAGAAATGTAGGGCTGACCGTTTGGGAAAAGGTAAAAACCTTTACGCTGGAAGCGGGAAAAATCATACTGATTATTTCTATAATTCTTTGGTTTTTAGCAAATAATGGGCCAAAAACGGGTATTGAAGCTGCCAACAGGGAAGCTAAAAGGGAGGCTGTTGAAATGAAACTCTCACCCATTGAGGCAGAAAACCTTTCAAAGGCTTATTTGCTGGAAGCTTCCTATGCGGGAATATTGGGAAAAACGATAGAACCTGCTATTCGTCCTCTTGGCTTCGATTGGAAAATAGGTATTGCACTGCTTACCTCCTTCGCCGCACGGGAAGTTTTTGTCGGTACTATGGCAACTATTTATAGCCTCGGACAAAGCGATGATGAATTGACCTTGAGAGAGCGTCTGGCCGTTGAAAAAAATCCGGAAACTGGAAAACCCAGATATGATTTGGCAACGGGCATTTCTTTATTGCTATTTTATGTTTTTGCTATGCAATGTATGAGTACATTAGCCGTAGTCAAAAGAGAAACCAAATCGTGGAAATGGCCGGTAATACAATTTTTTGGTATGACTTTCATCGCTTATATTAGTAGCTTTGTGGCCTACCAAATCCTTCATTGATATGCATTATTCAAAAGAAAGAGCCCAGGAATCACGCGCTGCCGTGGAACGGCTCTATATTGCCATGAGACACTTGTTTATCAGGGGAAGTTATAAACCTTTAGGCATGTCGGGCGAAGCAATGATTGAAGCGCTCATGGTACTAAGACCTGAAATTTATGGTACGCTGTTTCATCCCGAAAGAATCGAGTTAGATGGTTTATTATACGTTTTTCAACGTCTTCCCAAAGGGATAGAATCTTGTCGTTTGATTCGCATGGTAAGTCGAGAAGGGTATTCTGAGGCAGGTTTTCCCTCTCTGATTGCACCAAAGCGTAAAAGAAATGCTTATAGAATAGATGAGGAGCAGATGTTTATTGAAATGACCAGGGGACGAAGTGATATTTATGATATCATGACACACCTTACTTTTCTTTATATTGAATCGGAAAAAATTAGAAAAAATAGTATAGATTTTAAAGGGGAGAAATCGAAGGAATGGTTGTTTTTAGAAAAATGGGTGTTGGAGAAAAAAGATGAAAATCATGCTGACCTGCCTGTGGCATTTACTCATCTTAGTACTATTTTAAGAAGAACCTATCAAGAGACTGTATCTGCCTGTCATAAATTTGAATCCGATCCTCATTTGAATTCATTATTTGAAATTGTTTATTGGATGGGAGCTCTTTCCATGAATGAATCTGCGTTGAAAATAGATAGGGAAATTAGTTTTTCTGTAGCATTAAGAGAGCATCTGGGCCATCACTTACATGGGGAATCCTGGGCGCAAAATATTAAACTCTTTTTGCAGAAAAATAATTTAATCGATCGTCCTATTCACCTGATTAGCGCCAATATGCATAGCGTTATGAATAGCCTATATGCTGAAAAGGCTCTGGCAGGTACCTTTTCAGAAGAAACCTCTATGGAGGAAATGGCAAAAATATTGAGCATGGAAGAAAATGGTCATTTGAGAAGGGCTGTCCATGATTACGCCGTAGAAAATGGCCTGCATCCAATAGAAGATATCTCGGGAACAAATATTCCGGTTCAGATTATAGATTTACAAAAAATCAGGTCCAATAAGGCGATAAATAAAGAAAAACCTCTCCTTTTGGTCATGGATTATGCTTTTGGTGAGCAAGCCTATGAAACTTTCGATGAGCTTTTCAGGCCTTGGGGCGAAGACGTTACCCATAGAAATTTATCGTTTGCCTCTGTCTCGGTGATTGGGAAAGCGGGGATTTTGAAAGGGGAAAAAGGGGATATTATGATTCCTACCGCGCACGTTTTTGAAGGTACTGCCGATAATTATCCGGTGGACAATGACCTTTCTCCAGCCGATTTTGAGGGGAATGATCTGGGCGTTTATTACGGTCCTATGGTTACCGTCCTCGGAACTTCTTTGCAAAATAAGGATATTCTAAACTATTTCCTGTATTCCTCCTGGCATGCCATCGGTTTGGAAATGGAAGGTGCTCATTATCAAAAGGCCATACAATCTGCATCGAAAATTAGAAATAATATACCACAGGATATTCCCATTCGATATGTTTATTACGCTTCTGACAATCCGCTGGAAACGGGAAGTACCCTTGCATCAGGCAGTTTAGGTCTTGAAGGGGTGAAACCCACTTATTTATGCACAAAAATTGTCCTGCAAAAGATATTTGATTCGCTGGAAAAATAATGCCAGATAATACGAATCCTAATAATAGACCAACGAAACAAAGACTTTTTCGATACGGAATTGGATCAACATGGCCAATGTATTGAAATCAAATGAGGTGATCTGCAAAACTAGTAGCCAAAGCCGTAGTGATTTCACGTCTTATACCCATTCAATTTTCATCCTATCAGGTATATCTGAGTTTGCAAAATCACATTATAATGTGATTTTATTCTTTATTATCATTGGAATTTGTAGTTTTGACGCGTAAATTACATTATAATGTTAGTTAAGGATCTTGGCGAAGCAATAAAAAATAGACGCAAGGAATTGGATGTTACCCAACCTCACCTGGCTGAATTGGCGCAAATAAGCATTAACACCTTGTACAAATTAGAGAAGGGACGAGGTAATCCTTCTTTAGAAGTAATACATAAATTGTCAGAGGTGCTGGGAATGGAATGCATTTTTCAAGTAAAAAAGAAACCGTAACTAAATGCGAACAGTAGAAATATACCGCAATGGCATTTTCGCAGGACTGCTCATCGAAGAAAATCGAAAGTATTATATTTTCAGATACGATGAAAAGTATTTTATAGATGACAACAAACCAGCAATCAGCTTAACACTGCCAAAAACACAAATAGAGTATAACAGTGAATTTTTATTTCCGCTTTTCTTCAATATGTTGAGTGAAGGTGTAAATAGAAAATTACAAAGTAAACAATTGAAAATTGACGAGGAAGATAATTTTGGAATACTGGCCGCCACTGCACAATGCGATACCATCGGGGCAATTACTGTAAAACCAATTGTGACAACATGAACTTGAAAGAATTAAAATATTGTCCTGGAACATTGGCTGAAGGTTTCTCAACATACAGTCCAGGCTGTCTTCGACACTTATTCAATGGTAAAAAGGTCAACCATGTTTTATCGTATGATCAGCCACAAATGAATGAAGAAGTAGCGGAACTCTTTATAGAAAATCGAAAACGCATCTCTATTTCGGGGGTACAGGAAAAGTTAAGTTTCGTGCTGGAAAAAAATGTATTGCGTTTGACTAAAGAAGGAGAGCAAGGAACCTACATTCTAAAACCTATACCGGGGGAATTGAAAAAAGTTGATCAAGTACCTGCTAATGAACATTTGACCATGCAAATTGCTAAGCAGGTTTATGGCTTAAACACCGCAGAAAACGCCATGATATTTTTCCAAAATGGTTCTCCTGCATACATCACCAAACGATTTGATGTAAAAGAAGATGGCACAAAATGGGGCAAAGAAGATTTTGCCACTTTAGCAGGAAAAACGAATGACAATGCTGGTCCAAACTTTAAATATGAATACAGTTATGAGGAAGCTGGCTTGTTGATCCAAAAATATGTTTCAGCCTGGCGCATTGAAATTGAAAAATATTTCTCCCTCGTACTGTTCAATTTTCTGTTTTCAAATGGTGATGCTCACTTGAAAAATTTCTCATTGCTGGAATCATCCAAAGGAGATTATCTTCTAAGCCCTATATATGATTTATTGAATACTACAATGCATGTTGATGACTCAGATTTTGCATTAAACAAAGGATTATTTGCAGATGATTTTAAAAGCGAACCATACAAAAAAAGCAATCATCCCAATAAAAATGACTTTGAGGAATTTGGGAGACGCATAGGTGTTTCAGAAAATAGAATTGAAAAATTAATGGCTCCATACCTGGAAAAGCAACCATTTGTGGAAGTATTCATTGGCCGTTCATTCTTAACAGATGCGAACAAGAGAGGCTATTTAATGATGTACCAAACCAAAAGAAATTACTTATTGGATAAATAAGACCCCTTCCAACTCTGTCCAAAATGGAAATAACGGAACGAATTGAAAATTTTGAGTGGTAACAGAGCAATCTTCGGCTATGAAGGAGCGAGGCGCTAAAGCTAAATGCGCCAAAAAAGGGCGGACAGTTTTAAACAATGTTAGTGAAATAATAAAACAAAAAAGTACTTTTAAAAAACTCTTCTACCCCCTGGCCAATTTTATTCCTTAGTATAATGAGAAAGTACGGCTCCTTTTGGTAAATATTCTGGTAATTTAGTTCCACTTCTATAAAAATAGTCATTTTTTTTAGCTTTTAATTTTTTCTTTTCTACAGAATCGACCTAAAGGAGGAGGTACTATAAGTTATCATCCCCTAATGATGATAAAAATATTGTTTTATGGCTGTAAAAACAATATATATTATGCCCTAAAATTAAAAAAGCATTAAAGGAAATCGTAAAGAATAGCAACAAGGCTAGCAGTTTTTATTCATCCGCCTTCACAAAGGCCATATTGGACTATCCATTCTTAAAAATCATAAAGGTTTACCCAAATTTAAATATTGGAAAAATTATTTCAGCCGAATTCATAAAGTAGCATAAAAAATAGAGGCTGCCTTTAGTGAAAACCTCTATCATTATACAGATGGATTACCCTATTTACGAAACAATGGAACCCCACTATCAGGTTATCCATCTCATCAGGTTTCTGAATACCCTGTAGAGACGCGATGCCTCGCGTATTCTCCCCGACAAGTATTAATGATATATTCACTCGCTTTTACCTGGTTTTGAATCAGGATTTACATGATTAGAGAGGTTTTAGTGCATCGTATCACGTTCGTAGGTGCGAATTGCATTCGCCCTTCCATGATACAGATGCATTTCCCTATTTGCGGAACAATGGCGTTTTTCCTTTGTGTTACAGGCGTATTCGCAAGTTAATTAAATGGATGGATGGTCTGTTGGGTGCATGGTAAATGGAAAAAAAAATAGATAATGGTTAAAAAAGGGCGAATTCAATTCGCCTCTACGTGAACCATTTAACGATGTTGATGGCATCTTGTCTTGAATCAGGATTTACATGATTTCAATGATTATAGAGGACGTCTTCTGTCTGGGTGATTGGATTATTCGTAGATTGGGTACTTTTTAGCCTTCTTTTCGCCGATGCGTTACGCATCGGCGAAAGGCTTCGAAACGAAAGCACCGATTAAATATTAATCTTCCCATATAAATCAACGACTATTTCTATCAAAATATCTCTTGAAATGGCCCAAGAAATAACAATTGGAAGCATTCATTGATAAAGAAAAGGAAGTAATAACAAATTAAAAGCGATGTTGACATGAGTAATAATAAATTAAATTTTGGATCTCTGGTTTCAGTGATCGAACAAACGCATCAGCATTTTCAGCAACAAGCTGTTAATGCGGTAAATGTGTCCTTGACCAAACGGAATTATTTAATTGGTCTTTATATTGCAGAGTTTGAGCAAAAAGGCGAAGATAGGGCTGCTTATGGAACAAGATTGGTTGATTCGCTGGCTGAATCCATTAACATAAGAGGATTAGGAAATAGAAACCTAAAACTTTTTAGACAGTTTTACTTTGCCTACACAAAATTAGGACTTGCATTTGATCAATTTTTAGATTTTCCCAATCAAGGAATTTTTAAAATTGTGCAGTTGGCAACTGCACAATTACAAGGTGCTGAAAATGAATTTATTGTAATTCGTCAGAGAGTAACTGACCTATTGAAACAAAATTCTGATAGCTCAAAAACAGATAACTATTATCGGCAGATTTTGGAACGAATTTCATTTACACATTTATCAGAACTATTGAAAATTGAAGATAATACAAAACGAACTTTTTATGAATTGCTCGTCCTGAAAACGACACCTTCGGTAAAGGAACTGAAACACCAAATTAATACCTTGGCCTTCGAGCGTGTTGGCTTATCTTCAAATGCCGAAACTTCAATAAAACAATTGCAAGGCAAAATTGAACCTGAAAATGCTTCTGATGCTATTAAATCTATTTATACATTTGATTTCTTGGGTTTAAATTCAAATAGCATGATTGAAGAAAAAGACCTCGAAACCGCTCTGTTGGATCATCTTCAGGAGTTTATGCTGGAAATGGGACATGGCTTTTGTTTTGAATACCGCCAAAAACGTATCTTAATAGATGATGAGTACTTTTTTGTTGATTTAGTATTTTATCACCGAATTTTGAAATGCCATGTCATAGTAGAATTGAAAATAGATGCTTTTAAGCAAGAGCACATGGGACAACTCAATACCTATGTGGCTTTTTACAATGCCGAAGTGAAACGAGAGGATGACAATCCCGCGATTGGAATTTTACTATGTACCGAAAAAGGCAAGAAACTCGTAGAATACGCCACAGCAGGTATGGATCAACAACTATTCGTATCAAAATATCTCCTGGAATTACCCAAGAAAGAACAACTGGAAGCATTTATTCAAAAAGAACTGGAAAAATTGAAGTAGAAACAAATAAAAGCGATGGATTTTGCAGAGAATATTGCGAAAATGGAAATATGCAGGTAAAAGGGAATGACGTAAAGGTTTTGTAACTTGTTTATTTTTCTGAAATGTCAATGCAATCAAATAGCTTAATTTTGACTTCGGATAATAATTTAAAGTCGAAATAGAAAATGCTTTGGTTCAAAACATTGCCAAATTCTTAGTAGCATCAGGAAGCGGTAATATTCCCTGAAGAATTAAAAAGTAGTTTGCCCACTATCGAAGAAAATGAATTCAAAAAAATTAAATCATAGTTTCCAGTTTATTCCGGTACTAGTTGATTAACATTATCATGGTAATTAAAAATCATAGTAAAAATATTATAAACACTAGATTAGGGAAAAGACTAAATTGGAAAAATCCTATTTTTGTAATGTGTCAATAATTATTTAAACCTAAAGTTGCATTTGTGAATTGAATGCAGCTAAACGAATTGTTAAAAAAATGAGAAAAATTATAATTTCCATCATCATTTTATCATTGTGGTTAATCCCTAATTTAGGTTTTTCACAAATTCCTACCGTCAAATCTTTTAGTGGCGATGGGAAAAATGTAGATTGGCCAAAAATAAAAGCTGATACCGAAAAAGAAGAAAAAGCGGCAGGAGGTGGACCTGGTTTCTATAACTATGATTGCGACCAGGGGGTTAATCCTATAAGCGCCTCCTCTACCTTGGCAAACCAGGGCAAATACAATTACAAAATTAATAATATTAACGACGCTGATCCAATGACCGCTTGGATAGAAGGAAAACAAGATTATGGAATTGGCGAGTATTTTGAAATTAAAGCGGCTGGAATCAATGTCATTTGTAACGGATATCAGGCATCACCCAAAGCTTGGATTGAAAATTCGCGAGTTAAAAAATTTAAAGTTTATAAGAACAATATTGCATTATGTTTCCTGGAATTAGCCGACGAGATGGGTAGATTGTCTTTTGAATTACCAGATTATATGGAAATTAATCGAAAAAAAGAGAGTATTTATAAATTTGAGATTGTAGAAGTTTACAAAGGAACTAAGTGGAAAGATGTTGGCATATCTGAAATAGACCTGGGACTTTGCTGTGTGGCTGAATCATCAACTATAAAAACCTCCTCAGATCAGGTAATAATAGCAAATATTAAAAAAGGATTTACCATAAGCACAATAAATACAAAAACAGGTGAATTATCAATTGCTGAGGTTTTAAATGTATTTAAACAAAGACATTTAAGTTTATTAAATATTAGTTGCGGCACAAAAGAAATTCAATTGACCTACAACCATCCTCTTTATATAAAAGATTTTGGTTTTTCATCCATCAACAGATATATGGAAGTTAAAAAATTAAATAACTATGAAGATCTAATAAATAGGATTGAGTTAGGCGTTTGGGATGAATCCAAACAACAAATTATTTTCGAGAAACTCAAAAAAATAGAAATAATTACAGGTGTTTTTGAGACTTTTACTATTGGGAAACTTACTCAGGGAAATACCTTTATTACTAATGGATTTATTTCCAGGGTTTATTAAACAAAGGCAGAAAGATTCGTTTTATCAAAAAATAACCAATGATGAAAAAAGTATTTATACTATTCGCCCTTACTATGTTGAGCATGAAGGGAATCTCTCAGGTAAAACTTGATTATGCCAAAACTTGGGTTTTTATGGTCGGTGTCTTAGAATGGGCAGATGGTAAAACCTTTGCTCCGTTCGAAAAAGAAGGTAGGGTGGATGCTAAAATAATGAATTTCTTTGAAAAGCAAGGCGTTCCCGCCAACCAGATGCTTTATATAAAAGATGAAGGTGCTACCACAAATGCAGTCAGGGAGGCATTTATGACTTTTCTGAAAAAAGCTAAGAAAGACGATATGCTATTTTTTTATTATTGCGGGCATGGGTATAAAAATACTGCAGGAAAGGTATGTTTTGCTAATTATAAAGGGGCAGATTGGACAGCCGAGGAAATTGTTAAGACCGTAAACGAAAATTTTGCTGGAAATACAGCATTGTTTACCGCCGATTGCTGTAATTCGGGTGGCCTGGCAAAAGAAGTCCAGAAATACAAAACCCGAAATTATGCCGCCCTAAATTCGGTTGTGCCGACAGATGTTTCGACGGGAAACTGGACCTTTTCAAATGCCCTGTTATATGCACTCAATGGTAAAAGTTATGTTGATACAGATAATAATGGAATGATTCAGCTCGGCGAACTATCTGAGTATATTGATACCGAAATGGCTGTGGTTGAAGGACAAAAAGCCTCCTATTTTGTGCCTGCGAGCATGAAAAACTGGACTTTGAGTAGCGGAGTGAAAGCCAAGAGCAATACTAGAATCGGAGAGCGGGTGATGGTAGATTATGACGGAACAAAATGGCTCGGATTTATAGAAGGGGTAGAAGCCAATAAAAAG